>NZ_JBHJYK010000002.1:494051-594936 GCF_042269865.1 Streptomyces sp. NPDC055966 | reverse complement strand
CACCGTGAGGTGTGGAGGTGACCGGTACTAATAGGCCGAGGGCTTGTCCTCAGTTGCTCGCGTCCACTGTGTTGGTTCTGAAACCACGAACAGCCAACGGTTGTTGATTGTTTCATAGTGTTTCGGTGGTCATAGCGTGAGGGAAACGCCCGGTTACATTCCGAACCCGGAAGCTAAGCCTCACAGCGCCGATGGTACTGCAGGGGGGACCCTGTGGGAGAGTAGGACGCCGCCGAACAATTCTTCCAAAAAGGTCGGATCCTGAACTTCGGTTCGGGGTCCGACCTTTTTACGTTCTGCTTAACGTGTCGTTCACCCTGCGCGCCGAACATCCAGCACATGGGAACTGCTGCAATGCTCAGGGCCGCGGGTGTCGGAGTCGGTGACGAGGTCGTCGTACCGGCCTTCGGGAACGTCGAAGTCGCCGAGGCCGTGACCCTGGCCGGCGCGCTCCCGGTGTTCGCCGACATAGACCCGTTGACGTACTGCATCGATCCCGGTGCCGTCGAGGCGGCCGTAACTTCGCGTACTGCGGCGGTCGTTGCCGTGCATCGCTTCGGACGGCGGGCCGACATCGGGCGGTTGCACGCGTTGGGGCAGCGGCAGGGCCTGCTCATGCTGGAGCAGGGCGAGTCCGAGGCGCCGCACGACGAGATAGCGCAGCGTCGGCAGCGGGCCGCCTACCTGGACGCCAAGCTCAAGGGCGTACGGACGCCGGACGGGGGCGACGGGCACACGTATCAGCAGTACGTGGTGCGGGTGCCGGGGAACGGCCGTCCGGACCGGGACGCCTTCGCACGAGCCCTGCGAGCCAAGGGAGTTGAGTGCCGGGTGCCCGTGAAGACACCGGTGCACCGGTTGCCGGAGTTCCGGCGGTGCGTGTCGCTGCCCGAGACCGAGCTCGCGGCCGACGAGACGCTCGCGCTGCCCGTCGACGCCACGCTCACCAAGCGGGAGATGCAGCGCATCGTTTCGGCGTGCAACGCGCTCGGAGGTCTGCTCCAGCCCGCCTTCTGAACGGCTCCCGAACGAATTTGGGAACCCGGGCCGGTTCGGGGTACAGTTTCTTCGTCGCCGCGAGGGAAACCTCGAAAACGACAGGCCCCTATAGCTCAGTCGGCAGAGCGTCTCCATGGTAAGGAGAAGGTCAACGGTTCGATTCCGTTTGGGGGCTCCAGCAGAAAAGGGCTCCACCCTCTCGGGTGGGGCCCTTTTTCATGCCCTCAAGTTCATGCCCTCAAGGCCTTGAGACCTCAAGGCCTCATGCCTCCTTGTGGATTCCCGGAACCCGCATCGCCAGAATCGCCATGTCGTCCGACGGAGCGTCGGACGCGAAGCGTTCCACGGCGCGCATGATGCGGGCCGCGACCGCTCCGGCCGTCAGGCCCGTGCACGTGGTGAGGACGTCGGCGAGGCCGTCGTCGCCCAGCATGCGCGTGCCCTCGCGGCGTTCGGTGACGCCGTCCGTGACGCAGAGCAGCACGTCGCCCGGATCGAGGGTGACGGTCTCCTCGTACAGCTCCAGGTCCTCGATGACGCCGAGCAGCGGCTGGGGTTCGGCTGCCGCGACCACCGTGCCGTCCTGACGCAGGCGCAGCGGGAGCGGGTGGCCGGCGCAGACCACCTTCAGCTCCGCGCTGCCGTCCTCCTGAAGGCGCATCTCGCCGTAGAGGAGGGTCAGGAAGCGGCTGCGGTCGCCCTCGTCGAGGATGGCCGAGTTCAGGCGCTCCAGGACCGCGGGGCCGGAGAGGCCTTCGCGCGCGAGCAGGCGCAGGGCGTGCCGGGCGAGGCCGGTGACCGCCGCGGCGTTGGGGCCCGTACCGCAGACGTCGCCGATGGCGAAGCCGTAGGCGCCGTTGCCGATCGGGAAGAGGTCGTAGAAGTCACCGCCGACCTCGTTGCCCTCGCCGGCCGCGCGGTAGATGACCTCCACCTCGACGCCGTCGATGTGCGGGGTGCCGGGCGGCAGGAGGCTGCGCTGGAGGGCCTGGCTGATGGCCGTGCGCTCCGAGTACAGGCGGGCGTTGTCGAGAGCGAGTGCGGCCCGGCGGGACAGATCCTCGGCCAGTTCCAGGATTTCCTGGCGGAAGTGTTCGTCGGTGGGCTTGCCGAGGACGAGCATGCCGATGACGCGGTTGCGGGCGACGAGCGGCAGGACGACCGTCTCGCCGCCGACCGCGGAGGCGGTGGCCAGGGTCGGGCCGATGCTGGAGGAGATCCGGTGGGTGGGGCTGCCGGACAGACCGAGGGTGCGCATGGAGGTGCGCAGGGCCGCTTGGTGGGCCACCTCGGCGGGGACCGTCCACACGCGGGCGCCGGGGGTCGGCACCGGGTCGGGCGGGGCGATCTTCGAGAGCAATGACTTGATGCCGTCGATGAGTTCCTCGTCCTCGTGCAGGACGTAGGACAGATAGGGGTCCGAGGCCTGGTCGGCGATCGTGTAGACGGCGCACCAGGTGGCCAGGGTCGGGACCGTCATCTGGGCCATGAGGGCCAGCGTCTGGTCGCGGTCGAGCGTGCCGGCCAGCAGGTCGGAGGCTTCGACGAGGAAACTGAGGGAGCCGCGGCGCAGGCGTTCCAGTTCGCCGAGGCGGGCCGACTCGACGGCCAGGGCGATGCGGTCGGCGGCGAACTGGAGGCGCAGCGCCTCCTCGTTGGAGTATCTGCCGGCTCCCTCGGCGGCGACGCCGAGGGAGCCGGTGAGGCGGCCTTCGACCTTCAGCGGGACCGTGACGACCGAGCGCATGCCGGTGCCGGACAGGAGGGGTACGGCGCCGGGTACGGTCGTCAGGTCGTCGTGGACGGCGGGCATGCGCGCGGAGCCGTAGCGTCCGGGGCCGGCCTCGACGGGCACGCGCGCGAAGCGCTGGCGGGCGGAGGGCAGGCCGGTGGAGGCGCGGACCTCCAGCTCGGTCTCGTCGTCGGTGGCCAGCAGCAGGAAGGCGGAGTCGCCGTCGAGCATGTCACGCGCGCGTTCCACCGTGCGCTGGAGCAGACCGTCGAGGTCGTCCGGGGCGGGGGAGCCGATGAACACCTCGAAGGGGTCGGCGTTCGGGCCGTCGGAGGGCTGATTCTGGTCGCTTGCCGGGACGCGCAGCGGCGTCTGGAGGACGGCGCGCTCGTGGTCCCGTACCAGGAGGCACACGGTGGAGGGCTCGCCGCCGGTGTCGCGGACCCGGAGGTGTGAGGCGTAGACCGGGGCCACGCGGCCGTCGGCGCCGCGGATGCCGTAACTGCCCTCCCAGCGGGAGAGCTGGAGGGCCTCGGCGACGCCGGTGCTGGTGCCCGGGGTGTGCGGCCAGGCCGCGAGTTCGGTGAGGGGCCTGCCGATGACCTCGGACGCGGGGTAGCCGAAGAGTTCCTCGGCGTCCTCGTTCCAGGCGGTGAGGGAGCCTTTTCGGTCGACCTGGAGGACGGCGACGCGGACCCGGCCGTCGGCCAGCGGCAGCAGCTCGGCGGGCAGGGACGGCCCGGCGGAGCGGGTGCCGACCGGGCGCTGGGGGAGATTGAGCTGGAACCAGACGTTCTTGTGGGTGGGGGTGTAGTCCACGCCCCAGCGGGCGGCCAGGGCCGCGCAGAGCTGGAGGCCGCGGCCGCCCTCGCGGTCGGGGCTGCCCATCGTGGCGGCGGCGCTCTGAAGGGGGACCTCGCGCTCGGGGTAGTGGTCGGAGACCTCGATGCGCGCGCCGTCGTCGGTGCGCAGGCACAGGACGTCCGCGTGTGTGCCCGCGTGGACGACCGCGTTGGTCACCAGTTCGCTGGTGAGGACGACGGCGTCGTCGACGATGTCGGCGAAGCCCCAGCCCTGGAGCGTGTCGCGGACGAAGGACCGGGCGGTCGCGACGGACCGCCCGACGGGCTCGAACGTGGCGGCCGCACGCGCGGTGATCACAGAACTCCTCGGCCGGTTGTCGACGTGCAGGGCAGCATGGCCGGCCGGCTCGCTTCGCTGCTGGGGCAGCAGCTCGCCCGTCGGCTGTGGCTCCGGGGGCTGTCCCCCGGGGATGACTCCGGTGGTCATGGTCTGCGGCCGCCCCTCCGATGCCCCTCGTGCTCGTGCCACCGCCCAGGCCGGTCGGACCGGTGCGGCTGGACAGCCGGATGCAAGGTTACTTACCTTCGCCGTCCGTGCGGATGCCGGTCGCCGGTGTTTACCCCCCACGGTGTGCGGGCGATGTGCGAAGCTGCCGAACTGTTATGGCCTGGTTCGGCCCGGGTGAAACACTGGGCAAGCTTCTGATGAAGGTCGGGTCGGGCTGCGTGTGTTCCGTGTACGGCGGGCAGCAGCCTCTGGTGCGGCCGGATCTCGTCTGGCAGAAATACGCAGCAGTAATGGGTACGCGGAAGTATCCGGTATGCCGATGACCGGCGACCGGTGCCGAAGCGGCAGAGCACGGCAGTAGCGGTCTACCCCTCCGGGAGGGACACAGTGGAGTCTGGCGCGGCGACGCGTGGCACGAAGACGCGCGCGAAAGGCGGACCGTCCCTGGGCAGGAGCGGCGGCACCACCGCCGTGGACACGGCTGCCCTGAACCGGCTGCTGGCGGCTCTCGTATCGATGCGTGACGGAAACTTCCGCAAACGGCTCACTGTGTCCGGTGACGGCGTGATGTCGGAGATCGCCGCCGTCTTCAACGAGGTGGCCGACCGGAACATGCATCTGACCGGGGAGCTGTCCCGGGTACGGCGCATGGTGGGGCGTGAGGGAAAACTCACGGAGCGGCTGGAGACGGGGGCGTGCGAGGGCTCGTGGGCGACCGCCATCGACGCCTCCAACGCGCTGGTCGACGATCTCGTCTGGCCGGTGTCGGAGGTCAGCCGGGTGCTGACGGCGGTCGCCGAGGGTGATCTGTCGCCGCGGATGGAGCTGCGCACGCAGGCGCCTGACGACGGTGCCGGGCATCCGCTGCGCGGCGAGTTCCTGAAGGTCGGCCGTACCGTCAACAACCTGGTGGACCAGCTGTCGACGTTCACCGACGAGGTCACGCGCGTGGCCAGCGAGGTCGGCACCGAGGGCAAGCTCGGCGGGCAGGCCCGGGTGCGCGGGATGTCGGGTTCGTGGAAGGACCTGACGGAGTCCGTCAACACGATGGCCGACCGGCTGACGGCGCAGGTGCGGGACATCGCGCTGGTGACCACGGCGGTCGCCAAGGGTGATCTGTCACGCAAGGTGACCGTCCACGTGGCCGGCGAGATGCTGGAGCTGAAGAACACCGTCAACACGATGGTGGACCAGCTGTCGGCCTTCTCCTCCGAGGTCACGCGCGTGGCCCGGGAGGTGGGCACCGAGGGCATCCTGGGCGGTCGGGCGCAGGTGCCCGAGGTGGCCGGTGTGTGGAAGGAGCTGACCGACTCCGTCAACACGATGGCGGGCAACCTGACCGCGCAGGTGCGGGGGATCTCGCAGGTCACGACGGCTGTCGCGAACGGTGATCTGTCGCAGAAGGTGACGGTTCCGGCGCGTGGTGAGGTCGCGCAGCTGGCCGAGACGATCAACCAGATGACCGAGACGCTGCGTATCTTCGCGGACGAGGTCACGCGCGTGGCGAACGAGGTCGGCGCGGAGGGGCGGCTCGGCGGTCAGGCGAACGTGCCGGGCGCGGCCGGGACCTGGAAGGACCTGACGGACTCGGTCAACACGGTCTTCCGGAACCTGACGACTCAGGTGCGGGACATCGCCGCCGTGACGACCGCCGTGGCCAGTGGTGATCTGTCGCAGAAGGTCACGGTGGACGTGGCCGGCGAGATGCTGGAGCTGAAGAACACCGTCAACGGGATGGTGGACCAGCTGTCGGCGTTCGGTGCCGAAGTGACCCGTGTCGCGCGGGAGATCGGTGTCGAGGGTGAACTGGGCGGTCAGGCACAGGTGCCCGGTGCCGCCGGTGCATGGAAAGACTTGACGGACTCCGTCAACACTGCATTCCGCAACCTCACCGGCCAGGTGCGCAACATCGCCCAGGTGACCACGGCGGTGGCGAACGGCGACCTCTCGCAGAAGGTCACCGTCGACGTCTCCGGCGAGATGCTCCAGTTGAAGAACACCGTGAACACGATGGTGGACCAGCTGTCGAGCTTCGCCGACCAGGTCACGCGGATGGCCAGGGACGTGGGCACGGAGGGCCGGCTGGGCGGTCAGGCCCGGGTGGACGGCGTGTCGGGCACGTGGAAGGAGTTGACGGACTCCGTCAACTTCATGGCCGGCAACCTGACCTCGCAGGTACGGCAGATCGCCCAGGTGACGACGGCGGTGGCGCGGGGTGACCTGTCGCAGAAGATCGACGTCGACGCGCGCGGTGAGATCCTTGAGCTGAAGAACACGATCAACACGATGGTTGATCAGCTGTCCGCCTTCGCCGACCAGGTCACCCGGGTGGCCCGGGACGTGGGTACCGAGGGGCGCCTCGGCGGCCAGGCGCAGGTGCCCGGTGTGGCCGGTGTGTGGCGGGACCTGACGGACTCCGTGAACGGCATGGCCGGCAACCTGACGGCCCAGGTGCGCAACATCGCGCAGGTCGCCACGGCGGTGGCCCGCGGTGACCTCTCCCAGAAGATCACCGTGGACGCGCGCGGGGAGATCCTGGAGCTGAAGAACACCCTGAACACGATGGTCGACCAGCTGTCGTCGTTCGCGGAGGAGGTCACCCGGGTGGCCCGTGAGGTGGGCACGGAGGGCATCCTCGGCGGTCAGGCCGAGGTGCAGGGCGTCTCCGGCACCTGGAAGGACCTCACGCAGTCCGTGAACTTCATGGCGAACAACCTGACGATCCAGGTGCGCAACATCGCCGAGGTCACGACGGGGGTGGCCAAGGGCGACCTGTCCAAGAAGATCACTGTTGACGCCAAGGGTGAGATTCTTGAGCTGGTCACGACGGTCAACACCATGGTTGATCAACTGTCCAGCTTCGCCGAGCAGGTGACCCGGGTGGCCCGTGAGGTGGGCACCGAGGGCATCCTGGGCGGTCAGGCGCACGTGCCGGGCGTCACCGGCATCTGGAAGGACCTGAGCAACAACGTCAACCTGATGGCCAACAACCTGACCATGCAGGTGCGCAACATCTCGCAGGTGTCCGCGGCCGTCGCCAACGGCGACCTGACGCGGCAGGTGACGATCGAGGCGCGCGGTGAGGTGGCGCAGCTCGCCGACACCATCAACACCATGGTGAAGACCCTGAGTTCGTTCGCCGACCAGGTCACCAAGGTGGCCCGCGAGGTGGGTACGGACGGCATCCTGGGCGGCCAGGCCCACGTCCCGGGTGTGGCCGGCACCTGGAAGGACCTCACCGAGTCCGTGAACCAGATGGCGTCCAACCTGACCGGCCAGGTGCGCAACATCGCCATGGTCACCACGGCCATCGCCAAGGGTGACCTGACCAAGAAGATCGACATTGACGCCCGCGGCGAGATCCTTGAGCTGAAGACGACGATCAACACGATGGTTGATCAGCTCTCAAGCTTCGCCGAGGAGGTCACGCGCGTGGCGCGTGAGGTGGGCACCGAGGGGCAGCTGGGCGGTCAGGCACGCGTGCGTGACGTCGACGGCACCTGGCGGGACCTGACCGAGTCGGTGAACGAGATGGCCGGGAACCTGACCCGGCAGGTGCGGGCCATCGCGCGCGTGGCGACCGCGGTGACCCGCGGCGACCTGAACCTGAAGATCGACGTGGACGCGTCCGGCGAGATCCAGGAACTCCAGGACTACATCAACAAGATGATCGCCAACCTGCGCGACACCACGATCGCCAACAAGGAGCAGGACTGGCTCAAGGGCAACCTGGCCCGGATCTCCGCCCTCATGCAGGGCCGCCGCGACCTGGAGGACGTCGCGTCGCTGATCATGAGCGAGCTGACGCCGGTGGTGTCCGCGCAGCACGGCGCGTTCTTCCTCGCGATGCCGATGGTCGAGGGCAAGGCCGTGGGCAACGGCGAGGACAACTACGAGCTGCGGATGCTGGGTTCGTACGGCTACTCGATGGGCTCGATGCCGACGTCGTTCCGGCCCGGTGAGGCGCTGGTCGGCACGGCCGCCGAGGAGAAGCGCACGATCCTGGTGTCGGACGCGCCGAGCGGCTATCTGAAGATCTCCTCCGGGCTCGGCGAGGCCCCGCCCGCGCAGGTGATCGTGTTGCCGGTGCTGTTCGAGGGCAAGGTGCTCGGCATCATCGAGCTGGCCTCCTTCACGCCGTTCACGCAGATCCAGAAGGACTTCCTCAACCAGATCGCCGAGATGATCGCGACGAGCGTCAACACCATCTCGGTCAACACCAAGACAGAGCTGCTGCTGAAGCAGTCGCAGGAGCTGACCGAGCAACTGCGCGAGCGGTCGGCCGAGTTGGAGAACCGGCAGAAGGCGCTGCAGGCCTCCAACGCCGAACTGGAGGAGAAGGCCGAGCTGCTGGCCCGGCAGAACCGCGACATCGAGGTGAAGAACACCGAGATCGAGGAGGCCCGCCAGGTCCTGGAGGAGCGCGCCGAGCAGCTCGCGGTGTCGATGCGCTACAAGAGCGAGTTCCTCGCCAACATGTCGCACGAGCTGCGCACCCCGCTCAACTCGCTGCTGATCCTGGCGAAGCTGCTCGCCGACAACGCCGAGGGCAACCTCTCGCCGAAGCAGGTCGAGTTCGCCGAGACCATCCACGGCGCCGGTTCGGACCTGCTCCAGCTCATCAACGACATCCTCGACCTGTCGAAGGTCGAGGCGGGCAAGATGGACGTGTCGCCGACGCGTATCGCGCTCGTGCAGCTCGTGGACTACGTGGAGGCCACCTTCCGCCCGCTGACCGCGGAGAAGGGCCTGGACCTGTCCGTACGGGTCTCCCCGGAGCTGCCCGCGACCCTGCACACCGACGAGCAGCGGCTGCTTCAGGTGCTGCGCAACCTGCTGTCGAACGCGGTGAAGTTCACCGACTCGGGTTCGGTGGAGCTGGTGATCCGGCCGGCCGGCGCGGACGTGCCGGTGGGCATCCGGGAGCAGTTGCTGGAGGCCGGTGCGCTGACCGATCCGGAGGCGCCGCTGATCGCGTTCTCGGTGACGGACACGGGGATCGGCATCGCGGCCAGCAAGATGCGGGTGATCTTCGAGGCGTTCAAGCAGGCGGACGGCACGACCAGCCGCAAGTACGGCGGCACCGGCCTGGGCCTGTCGATCTCGCGGGAGATCGCGCAGCTGCTCGGCGGTGAGATCCACGCGCAGAGCGAGCCGGGTCGCGGCTCGACGTTCACCCTGTACCTGCCGCTGCACCCGAGCGAACTGCCGCCGCAGGGCTACCAGCAGTCCGTGCCCCCGCTGGGGGCGGGCGAGCTGCTGGCCTCGGAGGCGAAGCCGTCCTCGGAGCTGTCCGCGGTGGAGATCGAGACGCCGGCCGAGGTGAAGTCGTACCGCGAGACCCAGAACGGCCCCGCGGCGCTCTTCCGGCGCAGGCGGCGCGCCCTGCCACAGGGTGAGCTGCGGGCGGAGCGCTGGTCGGCCCTCGAACACGACGGCACGGCGCACCCCGCGCACGTGGTGCGGTTCGGCGGCGAGAAGGTACTGATCGTCGACGACGACATCCGCAACGTGTTCGCGCTGACCAGCGTGCTGGAGCAGCACGGTCTCTCGGTGCTGTACGCCGAGAACGGCCGCGAGGGCATCGAGGTGCTGGAGCAGCACGACGACGTGGCGGTCGTGCTGATGGACATCATGATGCCGGAGATGGACGGGTATGCGACGACCACGGCGATCCGCAGGATGCCGCAGTTCGCCGGCCTGCCGATCATCGCGCTGACGGCGAAGGCCATGAAGGGCGACCGGGAGAAGGCGATCGAGTCGGGTGCCTCGGACTACGTGACCAAGCCGGTCGACCCGGACCACCTGCTGGCCGTGATGCAGCAGTGGATGGGCGCGAGGTGACGCTCGGACGCGAGGTGACGCGAAAAGAGGTTCTCCGGGATGTGAACACCCGGGGAACCTCTGGCGGGCGTCGGGAGTTGCCCCTGTGGGGTGGCTGCGAAGGTAGGGCCCGAGAGGGCTGTGCGCGTATGGGAATGCCGGATTCCGGGAACCATCCGGGCCTCCGAGGCGTTTCCGCTACGTGCACAGTGACATCGCGGTGACAGGGTGTGGCGACGGGCGGGGTGCGGCTACGATGACCGGCACAAGGACGGGCGGCGATAGGGAGTCGTCCCCTGGGGCGGCGCCCGGTGTACCGCCGGGGCGAGGAGGGCGGGCCATGGTGCAGAAGGCCAAGATCCTCCTGGTCGATGACCGGCCGGAGAATCTGCTGGCGCTGGAGGCGATCCTCTCGGCGCTCGATCAGACGCTGGTGCGGGCATCGTCCGGGGAGGAAGCGCTCAAGGCACTGCTCACGGACGATTTCGCGGTCATTCTGCTGGACGTCCAGATGCCTGGCATGGACGGTTTCGAGACGGCCGCACACATCAAGCGGCGGGAGCGGACGCGGGACATCCCGATCATCTTCCTCACGGCGATCAACCACGGCCCGCACCACACCTTCCGGGGCTACGCGGCAGGCGCGGTGGACTACATCTCCAAGCCGTTCGACCCGTGGGTGCTGCGCGCGAAGGTCTCGGTCTTCGTCGAGCTGTACATGAAGAACTGCCAGCTGCGCGAACAGGCGGCGCTGCTGCGGCTCCAGTTGGAGGGCGGCGGCAAGGGCGCGGTCGGCGGCGGCAAGGAGTCGGCCGGGCTGCTCGCGGAGCTATCGGCGCGGCTCGCGGCCGTCGAGGAGCAGGCCGAGGCGCTGTCCAAGCAGCTGGACGACGACTCGGCGGACGCGGCCGCGGTGGCCACGGCGGCCCATCTGGAGCGCAAACTCACCGGGTTGCGCCGTGCACTCGACGCCCTGGAACCGGGCGCCGGGGCCGGCGGTCCGTCGGTGCCGGCGCAGAACTGACGTGATCCCGGGCGCCGGTTGCCCATGAGCACACGTCAGTTCCGAGTCCCCGTAAGGGCGACACGAACGGGTGAAGCTGTGGGCACACGTGTCCCCTGTCGTCTCCCCCGGTAACCTCACACCCATGGCCTCACGTCCCTCCGCAGCCAAGAAGCAGACCGCCAAGAAGGCGGCGGCTCCCGCGAAGGCTCCGGCGAGGAAGGCCGCCGCGAAGAAGACCCCGGCCAAGAAGGCGCCCGCCAAGAAGAAGGCGCCGGCGAAGAAGGCCGTGCCGCCGAAGCCGGCACCCAGCCCCACCGGGGGCGTGTACCGGCTTGCGCGCGCCCTGTGGCTCGGCGTCGCGCACGCCGTCGGCGCCGTCTTCCGCGGCATAGGGCGGGGCGCGAAGAACCTCGACCCGGCGCACCGCAAGGACGGCATCGCGCTGCTGCTGTTCGGTATCGCGCTGATCGTCGCCGCCGGCACCTGGGCCCACCTGAAGGGCCCCGTCGGCGATCTCGTGGAGATCCTCGTCACCGGCGCCTTCGGCCGGCTCGACCTGCTGGTGCCGATACTGCTCGCGGTGATCGCCGTACGGTTCATCCGGCACCCGGAGCAGCCGGAGGCCAACGGGCGGATCGTGATCGGTCTGTCCGCGCTCGTCGTCGGCGTGCTCGGGCAGGTCCACATCGCCTGCGGCTCGCCTGCGCGCGCCGACGGCACGCAGGCGATAAGGGACGCCGGCGGCCTCATCGGCTGGGCGGCGGCGACCCCGCTGACGTACACCATGACCGACGTGCTCGCCGTACCCCTGCTGGCGCTGCTCACGATCTTCGGTCTGCTGGTGGTGACCGCCACCCCCGTCAACGCCATCCCGCAGCGCCTGCGCACGCTCGGCGTACGCCTGGGCGTGCTGCACGACCACGAGGCCGAGGACTTCACCGAGGACGACGAGCGCTACGACGAGCAGTGGCGCGAGGCGCTGCCCGCGCGCCCGCGCAGGCGCTCTGCCGCCCCCCAGCCATACGACCCCGACGGCGCCGAGGAAGAGGCCCTCTCGCGGCGTCGCGGGCGTCCCAGGCGTTCCGCGGTGCCCCAGCCGGATCCGCAGCGCCAGATGGACGCTGTGGACGTCGCGGCGGCCGCCGCTGCCGCGCTCGACGGCGCGGTGCTGCACGGCATGCCGCCGTCCCCGCTGGTCGCCGACCTCACCCAGGGCGTCGGCACGGGCGGGCGCGAAGAGACCACCCCGGTGCCCACGCCGACGCCCACGCCCGAGCCCGGGCCCGCCGCGGCTCCCGCGCCCTCGCCGGTGCCGGCCGCGCGCCCCAAGCAGGAGAAGCTCACGGCCGGGACCGTCCCGGACCTGACCAAGAAGGCCCCCGAGGAGCCCCGCGATCTGCCCCCGCGCGCGGAGCAGCTCCAGCTCGCCGGGGACATCACGTACGCGCTGCCCTCCCTGGACCTCCTCACCCGCGGCGGCCCCGGCAAGGCGCGCAGCGAGGCCAACGACGCGGTCGTCGCCTCGCTCACCCAGGTCTTCTCCGAGTTCAAGGTCGACGCGGCCGTCACGGGCTTCACCCGCGGCCCGACGGTCACCCGCTACGAGGTGGCGCTCGGCCCCGCCGTGAAGGTCGAGCGGATCACCGCCCTGACCAAGAACATCGCATACGCGGTCGCCAGCCCGGACGTGCGGATCATCAGTCCCATCCCGGGCAAGTCCGCGGTCGGCATCGAGATCCCGAACACCGACCGGGAGATGGTCAACCTCGGCGACGTGCTGCGGCTCGCGGAGTCCGCCGAGGACGACGACCCGATGCTGGTCGCCTTCGGCAAGGACGTCGAGGGCGGGTACGTGATGCACTCGCTGGCGAAGATGCCGCACATGCTGGTCGCGGGCGCCACCGGCTCCGGCAAGTCGTCCTGCATCAACTGCCTGATCACCTCGGTCATGATCCGGGCGACCCCGGAGGACGTCCGGATGATCCTGGTCGACCCCAAGCGCGTCGAGCTGACCGCGTACGAGGGCATCCCGCACCTGATCACGCCGATCATCACCAACCCCAAGCGGGCCGCCGAGGCGCTCCAGTGGGTCGTCCGCGAGATGGACCTGCGCTACGACGACCTCGCGGCCTACGGCTACCGGCACATCGACGACTTCAACCAGGCCGTGCGCGACGGCAAGGTCAAGCCGCCGGAGGGCAGCGAGCGCGAGCTCCAGCCGTATCCGTACCTGCTGGTGATCGTGGACGAGCTGGCCGACCTGATGATGGTCGCGCCGCGGGACGTCGAGGACTCGATCGTGCGCATCACGCAGCTCGCGCGCGCGGCCGGCATCCACCTGGTGCTCGCCACCCAGCGCCCCTCGGTCGACGTGGTCACCGGTCTGATCAAGGCCAACGTGCCCTCCCGGCTGGCCTTCGCCACCTCCTCGCTGGCCGACTCCCGGGTCATCCTCGACCAGCCGGGCGCCGAGAAGCTGATCGGCAAGGGCGACGGCCTGTTCCTGCCGATGGGGGCGAACAAGCCGACCCGTATGCAGGGCGCGTTCGTCACCGAGGCCGAGGTCGCGGCCATCGTGCAGCACTGCAAGGACCAGATGGCGCCGGTCTTCCGGGACGACGTCACCGTGGGCACCAAGCAGAAGAAGGAGATCGACGAGGACATCGGCGACGACCTCGACCTGCTGTGCCAGGCGGCCGAGCTGGTCGTCTCCACGCAGTTCGGGTCGACCTCCATGCTCCAGCGCAAGCTGCGCGTCGGCTTCGCCAAGGCCGGGCGGCTCATGGACCTCATGGAGTCCCGCAACATCGTGGGGCCCAGCGAGGGCTCCAAGGCGCGTGACGTTCTCGTGAAGCCCGACGAGCTGGACGGCGTGCTCGCGCTGATTCGCGGGGAGTCTTAGGGGCAAGGGCGTGGGGCCGCCCGCCCGATGCGGGTTGGTCCGGGTGGCGGCCACGCCGTGATCCACCCGTTAGAGATCGGCGGGCAACCGTTTCCCTTTGCGGTACGTCAAGTTGAGCGAAAGGGCAGCCGCGGACCCCGGGCCCGGGGACGTGTCTGTCCCGCCATTGGGATGAGCGGTTGTTCTGATGGCGTACAAATAGCACCGCCCTGTCGCCCCAACCTTTCGTACCCCCCTAGACTGAACCTCCAGCACAGGTGGCTCACCCGCTCGAAAGGCGCCCCCGTGTCCATCGGCAACTCCCCTGAAGACGAGCGTCCGTTCCCAGACGAGTCCCAGGAAGCCCGTGTCTCCGTGGGCCGCGCTCTCCAGCAGGCGCGGATCGCGGCCGGGCTCACCGTGGACGACGTCAGCAGTGCCACTCGGGTCCGTATCGCCATCGTGCACGCCATCGAGGCGGACGACTTCGCCCCCTGCGGCGGTGACGTGTACGCGCGCGGGCACATCCGCACGCTGGCCAAGGCCGTCCACCTGGATCCCACGCCGCTGATCGCCCAGTACGACGCCGACCACGGCGGCCGCCCCGCACCCACCCCTGCCGCACCTCTGTTCGAGGCGGAGCGGATCCGCCCCGAGCGGCGCGGGCCGAACTGGACCGCGGCCATGGTCGCCGCGATCGTCGTCGTGATCGGCTTCGTCGGTTTCACCGCGCTCAAGAGCGGCAGTGGCGCAAACGACTCCAAGACGCAGGTCGCCGAGGGCACCTCGCCGTCCACGACCAGGTCCGCCTCGCCCACTCCGACGAAGGACAAGCCCGCCGCGCCGAGCACCGAGCCCTCCGACAGCGCCATCGCCGCGGCCCCGCAGGACAAGGTGACCGTGCAGGTCAGCGCGCCGAACGGGCGCAGTTGGATCAACGCCAAGGACCACAACGGCAGGATGCTGTTCGACGGGCTGCTGAAGAAGGGCGAGTCCAAGACCTTCCAGGACAGCTCCAAGATCAACCTGATCCTCGGCGACGCCGGCGCGATCGAGCTGTACGTCAACGGCAAGAAGATCGACGACAAGTTCCAGCCGGGCGCCGTGGAGCGCCTCACCTACACGAAAGGCGACCCGGTGGCGGGCTGACCGGTCCCGCCGGATCGCAGATGTGACGGGGTTGGCCAAGATCGGCCAACCCCGTCGACGTGGGCTGTCAGTGAGACAAAGTAGTCTTGAGCCCATGCCTGAACGCCGTACCGTCGCACTCGTCACTCTCGGCTGCGCTCGTAACGAGGTGGACTCCGAGGAGCTCGCAGGCCGTTTGGAGGCGGACGGCTGGCAGCTCGTCGAGGACGCCGCGGACGCCGACGTCGCCGTGGTCAACACCTGTGGCTTCGTCGAAGCCGCGAAGAAGGACTCCGTCGACGCCCTCCTGGAGGCCAACGACCTCAAGGACCACGGAAGAACCCAGGCCGTCGTGGCGGTGGGCTGCATGGCCGAGCGGTACGGCAAGGAGCTGGCCGAGGCGCTGCCCGAGGCCGACGGCGTGCTCGGCTTCGACGACTACGCGGACATCTCCGACCGCCTCCAGACCATCCTGTCCGGCGGCATCCACGCTTCCCACACCCCGCGGGACCGCCGCAAGCTGCTGCCGATCAGCCCGGCCGAGCGGCAGGAATCGGCCGCCGCCGTCGCGCTGCCCGGCCATGCCCCGGCCGACCTCCCGGAGGGCCTCGCGCCCGCGTCCGGCCCGCGCGCGCCCCTGCGCCGCCGGCTGGACGGCTCCCCGGTCGCCTCGGTCAAGCTCGCTTCCGGCTGCGACCGCCGCTGCTCCTTCTGCGCCATCCCGTCCTTCCGCGGCTCCTTCATCTCACGCCGCCCGAGCGACGTGCTGAACGAGGCGCGCTGGCTGGGCGAGCAGGGCGTGAAGGAGATCATGCTGGTCTCCGAGAACAACACCTCCTACGGCAAGGACCTGGGCGACATCCGCCTGCTGGAGTCCCTGCTGCCGGAGCTGGCCGAGGTCGACGGCATCGAGCGGGTGCGGGTGAGCTACCTCCAGCCGGCCGAGATGCGCCCGGGGCTCATCGACGTCCTGACCTCGACCCCCAACGTCGTCCCGTACTTCGACCTGTCCTTCCAGCACTCCGCGCCGGACGTGCTGCGCGCGATGCGCCGCTTCGGCGACACCGACCGCTTCCTGGAGCTGCTCGACACGATCCGCTCCAAGGCCCCCGAGGCCGGCGTGCGCTCCAACTTCATCGTCGGCTTCCCCGGCGAGAGCGAGGCCGACCTGGCCGAGCTGGAGCGCTTCCTGACCGGCGCCCGCCTGGACGCCATCGGTGTCTTCGGCTACTCCGACGAGGAGGGCACGGAGGCGGCGACGTACGAGCACAAACTCGACGAGGACGTCGTCGCCGAGCGGCTCGCGCACATCTCCCGGCTGGCCGAGGAACTGGTCTCGCAGCGCGCCGAGGAGCGCGTCGGCGAAAGCGTGCGCGTCCTGGTCGAGTCCGTGGACGAGGAAGAGGGCGTCTACGGCCGCGCCGCGCACCAGGCGCCCGAGACCGACGGCCAGGTGCTGCTCACGAGCGGCGAGGGCCTGAGTGTCGGACGTATGGTCGAGGCGAAGGTGGTCGGTACGGAAGGTGTCGACCTGGTGGCCGAGCCGCTGGCCGGTTCGCTCGCGTGTAGTGAGGAGGCGGGCAGATGACCGGAGTCCCGGCATCCGCCGCGGGCGGCTCCTCCGGTGCGCAGGGCGCCCGGGGTCCCGCCGCCGCTGCCGACGGCGCACGGTCCGAGGTCTCCGGTTCTGCCCCAGGCCCCGACAGCGGCAGCGGCGGCAAGCCCGCGCGCGGCGGGAAGATCACGGCCGCGGCCGTCAACCAGGCGAGTGTCTGGAACGTCGCCAATCTGCTGACGATGCTCCGGCTGGTCCTGGTGCCGGGTTTCGTGGCGCTGATGCTGGCGGACGGCGGCTACGACCCGGCCTGGCGCTCGCTGGCCTGGGCGGCCTTCGCCATCGCCATGATCACCGACCTGTTCGACGGGCATCTGGCGCGCACCTACAACCTGGTCACCGACTTCGGAAAGATCGCCGACCCCATCGCCGACAAGGCGATCATGGGGGCGGCGCTCGTCTGTCTGTCGGCCCTGGGCGATCTGCCCTGGTGGGTCACCGCGGTGATCCTCGGCAGGGAACTCGGCATCACACTGCTGCGCTTTCTGGTCATTCGCTACGGCGTGATCCCCGCCAGCCGGGGCGGCAAGCTCAAGACGCTCACCCAGGGCGTCGCCGTCGGGATGTACGTCCTGGCACTGACGGGGTGGCTGGCGACTCTGAGGTTCTGGGTGATGGCCGTGGCGGTCGTCCTCACTGTCGTCACCGGTCTCGACTACGTAAGACAAGCCATTGTGCTGCGCCGCCAGGGAATCGCCGAGCGTGCGGCAGCGTTGGAGGATGAGGAATCGTGAGCTCCACGGCCACCGAACTGGTGCGACTACTGACGGTGAGGGGCGAGAGCCTCGCCGTCGCCGAGTCGCTCACCGGTGGTCTGGTGGCGGCGGAGATCACCGGAGTCCCCGGAGCCTCCAAGGTGTTCCGGGGTTCGGTCACCGCCTACGCCACGGAGCTGAAGCACGAGCTGCTCGGTGTCGACCCCGCCCTGCTGGCACGGCAGGGCGCGGTGGATCCGCAGGTCGCGGCGCAGATGGCGGCCGGAGTGCGCAAGGCTCTGGGTGCCGACTGGGGCATCGCGACCACCGGAGTCGCCGGGCCCGATCCGCAGGACGGCAAGCCCGTCGGGACGGTGTTCGTCGCGGCCGACGGGCCCGTCACCGGCCGTGCTGGTTCTGCCGGTGGCGGAAAAGTGGAGGCTCTGCGGTTGAACGGCAGCCGTGCGGAAATTCGTATGGAGAGTGTACGGAGCGTACTCGCACTGCTGCTTGAGCAGCTTGCGGGCGAACAGACCGGGAATGAGCGGGCACAGGATACGGAACGGAACGGGGGGTTTTGATGTTTGCAGCCCTGAGTGAACACGACATCGCTCCCCGCACGGCCGCAGCGCGAGGCGGTACGGTGGGGCGAGAAGGATGCGGCTACGCGGTCCGAGGAGGGAGCCACCGATGATTCTGCTCCGTCGCCTGCTGGGTGACGTGCTGCGTCGGCAGCGCCAACGCCAGGGCCGTACTCTGCGCGAAGTCTCCTCGTCCGCCCGAGTCTCACTCGGCTATCTCTCCGAGGTGGAGCGGGGGCAGAAGGAGGCTTCCTCCGAGCTGCTCTCCGCCATCTGCGACGCGCTGGACGTACGGATGTCGGAACTCATGCGAGAGGTGAGCGACGAGCTGGCGCTCGCCGAGCTGGCCCAGTCCGCCGCGGCCACCGAGCCCGTGCCCACGCCGGTCCGTCCGATGCTGGGTTCGGTGTCGGTGACCGGTGTGCCACCGGAACGGGTGACCATCAAGGCGCCCGCGGAGGCTGTGGACGTGGTCGCCGCGTGAGGTTCGCGCGCGTGGCCTAGCCGTCCGAAGACGAGTGAAGCCCCGGCCGGCTGCTCCAGGGAGACCTGGGGGAGCCGACCGGGGCTTCTGCCGTTCGTGTCCGGCCATGCGTCCATTTGCCCGATGTGTGCGGTGCGGTCATGGTGGGAGGGACGTGACCGCGCCGAAGCACCGGAGGAAGACGGATGTACGTCGTGAAGAGCCCGTTGGCCGACGCGGACCTGAAGACCGTGTCCGAGGCGCTCCAGGGTGCCCTCGTCGACCTGGTGGACCTGTCACTGGTCGCCAAGCAGATCCACTGGAACGTCGTCGGACCCCGCTTCCGGTCCATCCACCTCCAGCTCGACGAGGTCGTCGCCTCCGCGCGCACCCACTCCGACACGGTGGCGGAGCGGGCCTCGGCCCTCGGTGTCCCGCCCGACGGGCGCGCTGCCTCGGTCGCCTCGGGCAGCGGCATCGGCGCCACTCCGGCGGGCTGGATCAAGGACGGCGACGCGGTCAGGGCGATGGTGGACGCGCTCGGCGCGGTGATCACCCGGATGCGGGAGCGGGTGGCGGCGACGGGGGAGCCGGACCCCGTTTCCCAGGACATCTTCATCGGGGTCACCGCGGATCTGGAGAAGCATCACTGGATGTTCCAGGCGGAGAACGCGTAAGCGGCCGGCCGGGGTTCGGCGTTCCGCGCCGTGTGGTTGCCCTGTGCCGGGCGTGCCGCCTGGGGTGCTGCATCCATGAGCCCTCAGTGCGCCTCCCGCGCCGGGCGGGCGGCGGTCTAGCGTCGCGCAGGAGGTGGTGGCGGCCATGGTGGCGCGGACAGTGCGCTGGGCGCTCGGGCTGGGACTCACGGCCGTGTGGTGGTGGGCCGGGCTGCGGCTCGTGCTGGGGCAGGGCTCGGGTGTGCTGGAAGGGGCCGTCGTGGTCGGCGGGTGGGGGCTGAGCGTACTGCCCGTGCACTGTGTGCCCGAGGGGCAGGCGGCCGGAGCGGTGCGGACGGGACGCTGGGCGGCGGCCTGGCGGGCCGGAGAGGTCACCAGGGCATCGCCACACCCCCGTTCGGGCGAAGTATCTGACCCGTCGTGAACGCCGAGGCGTCCGACGCCAGATAGAGCACCGCGTGCGCCACGTCGTCCGGCTCGCCGACCCGGCCGAGGGGCGCCAACCGGGCCATCGTGCCCTCGGTGTGCGCCTGTGCCTCCCGGTCGTGGCGTTCGGTCATGGGGGTGCGGATCCAGCCCGGTGCGACCGCGTTGACCCGGATGCCGTGCCGGCCGACCTCGGTGGCGAGGGTCTTGGTCAGCTGGACCACGGCGGCCTTGGCGGCGCCGTAGCAGAGCAGCCCCGGACCGCCCGTGTCGACCGCGCCTGACGCCATCGTGACGATGCTGCCCCGGACGTCCTGGGCGAGCATCAGGCGGGCGGCCTCCTGGCATGCGTACAGCACGCCCTTGAAGTTGACGTTCAGGACCCGGTCGAGGTCCTCGTCGCGGGTCTCCAGCACGGGGCTGCTGTGCATGATCCCGGCGATCGCGGCCATCACGTCCAGGCGTCCGCAGGACCGTACGGCCTCGGCGAGCCGGGCCCGGTCGGTCACGTCCAGGACATGCACGACGGCCGTGCCGCCACGGTCCTTGACCAGCGTGGCCGTGCCCTGCAGTCCGTCCGGGTCCCGGTCGGCACAGTGCACCGTCGCGCCCGCCTCGGCGAGCAGAACGGCGGAGGCCCGGCCGATGCCGCCGGCGGCTCCGGTGACGAACGCGGTCCGTCCGGTGAGGTCGTACGCCGTGAGGGCCATGAAGCGACCGTACGAGCGTTTCTGACGGATCGTCAATTAGCTGGCGGGGATCGGCCGGTGACCGGATGAGTGAGGCGGGGCGCGGGTGTGGCGTCAGCCGGGGTGGTGGGGGCCGCGGGCCGGGCGGCGTTGCGGCGGGCCGGGGGAGGGCGCGGGGCCCGTCTGGCAGGTGGGGCACCAGTAGGTGGGGCGGGCCCGGGAGCCGTCGCCCTGGTCGGCCTCGCGGACGGGGGTGCGGCAGCGCAGGCAGGGGCGGGGTGCGCGGCCGTAGACGAACAGGTCGTGGCGGTGCAGGCCCGTGGTCTGGCGGACCGGGCGGTCGCGGTTCGCCTCCAGCAGCCTCCTGGCGAGCGGCGGCAGCTTCTGCGCGCGGTCCGCGGGCAGGGCGCCTACGGGCAGCCAGGGGGTCACCCCGAGCAGGAAGCACAGCTCGCTCTTGTAGATGTTGCCGATACCGGCCAGGTTGCGCTGGTCGAGCAGGGCCTCGCCGAGCGGACGGGCGGGGTCGGCGAGGAGGTTGGCGAGGGCGCGCTCGGGGTCCCAGTCCGGACCGAGCAGGTCGGGGCCGAGATGGCCGACCACCCGCTCCTCCTCCCGTGTGCGCAGCAGCTCCAGGACCTGGAGGCGGTAGCCCACGGCCGTGCGGTCGGCGGTGCCGAGGACCACGCGGATCTGGTGTGCCGGACCGCCCCGCCAGCGCTCGCCCGTGCCGTACACCTTCCAGGCCCCCTCCATCCGCAGATGGGTGTGCAGGGTCAGGCCGCCCTCGAAGCGGGTGAGCAGGTGTTTGCCGCGCGGGAGCGTGCCGAGCACCGTGCGGCCGGTGAGGTCGACCGTCGCGTACCTCGGCACCCGGAAGTCGCTGACGGTCAGTGCCTTGCCCGCGAGGGCCTCGTGCAGCCGCCGCGCGGCCTGCCAGACCGTGTCACCTTCGGGCATGCGTCCAGGGTGCCACGGTGCGGTACGGCGGGGGCACGGCCGCTGTCACGCTCTCAGCCGCAGGCCGCGCGGCGTCGCCACGAAGCCCGCTCCTTCCAGCAGGGTGCCGGTCGGCGAGGTCAGGGCCGGGGCGCCGTTGATCCGCTCGACGGTGACCGTGCCCAGCGAGCCCGCGCGGGCCGCCGCGGCCAGGGCCTCGGCCGCCGTACGCAGGCGGGGGTCCTCGGGCGCCGGGGTGTCCGGGGTGGCGGGCCAGGCGAGCAGGGTCTTTCCGCCGCGCTCCATGTACAGCGTCAGCTCGCCCTCCACGAGGACGACCAGCGAGCCCGCCTTGCGGCCCGGCTTGTGCCCGGCCCCGGTCGGCGACTCCGGCCAGGCGAGGGCGGCGCCGTAGGCGTTGGCGGGGTCGGCCGCGGCGAGGACCACGGCCCGTGGGTCGGGTGCCGACGAGCCCGTACGACCGCCGCCGTGGAGCCGGTTCGCCGGTGAGCCGTAGGCCGTGGTGCCGCCTCGGGGGCCGCCGTAGCCGGGGGAGGCGAAGGGGTCGGCCAGGTCGCGAGGGGAGACGTACTCGCCGGGGGCGGGCGGGGGGTCCGTCGGCGGCCACGCGAAGTCGCCGTCGAGGCCGGGGTGGGCGAATCCGCCGTCCGAGCCGCCGAAGGCATCGGAGAGGGTGTGGTCGTGGGGCGCGACGTCGCCCGCGCCGAGACCGTCCGGGAAGCCCGGGAAGCCGTTCCGGAACGAGCCGTTCTGGAGGGAGCCGCTCCGGTGGGCCGGGGAGGGCAGGCCCTCGCTCCGGTCGCGGGCGTTCGCCACCGCGCGGAGGCGGTCCACCGCGCCGTCCATGGCGAACTGGGCGGCGCCCAGGCCCTCGACCACGTAACCGCGGCGTGCCTGGCCGCTCTCCTCGAAGGCGGACAGCACCCGGTACACCGCCGAGAAGCCGCCCTCGACACCCTCCGCCGCGACCGCCCCGCGCGTGACCACGCCGTGTCGGTCCAGCAGGGTGCGGGCCAGTGCGTGGGCGCGCACGGTGGCGTCCGGCTCCCCCGTGGGCAGCAGCGACCAGCGGCCGGCGACGGTCGGCGGGCCCGAGCGGGAGGCGGGACGGGCGGCGGCCGTCAGGGAGCCGTAACGCCCCCGCGGGACCGACCGTTTGGCGCGGTGCGCGGTCGAACCCGCCGTACGGCCCGAGCCCAGCAGGGAGCGCATCGGGGCGAGGGTGTCGTTGGTGAGCCGTCCGGACCAGGCCAGGTCCCAGAGCACGTCGGCCAGCTGGGGGTCGGTGACGTCGGGATGGGTGGTGACCCGCACCTGGTCGGCGATCTGGCGGAAGAACATGCCGTAACCGCCGGAGAGCGCGTCCTGGACGGACTGGTGGAGCGCGGTCAGCTCCAGGGGGTGCGGCGGCGGGAGGAGCAGGGGGGCTGCGTCGGCCAGATAGAGGGAGACCCAGCCGTCCTTGCCGGGCAGGGCGCCCGCACCGGCCCACACCACCTCACCGGCGGCGGTCAGTTCGTCGAGCATCGCGGGCGTGTAGTTCGCCACGCGGGAGGGCAGGACCAGCTTCTCCAGCGCGGAGGCGGGCACGGACGCGCCCTGCAACTGCTCGACGGCGCGCACCAGTCCGTCGATCCCGCGCACCCCGTGGCCCTTGCCGATGTGCTGCCACTGCGGCAGGAACTGCGCGAGCGCGGCGGGGGGCACGGGCTCCAACTCGTGCCGCAGCGCCGCCAGGGAGCGGCGGCGCAGACGGCGCAGTACGGCCGCGTCGCACCACTCCTGGCCGATGCCTGCCGGGTGGAACTCGCCCTGCACGACCCGGCCGCCCGCCCCGAGCCGGTGCAGGGCGCCCTCGGTCACCGCGACGCCCAGCCCGAAGCGGGCCGCCACCGTGGCCGACGTGAACGGGCCGTGCGTACGGGCGTAGCGGGCGAGGAGGTCGCCGAGCGGGTCCTTGACCGGCTCGGTGAAGGCTTCGGGCACACCGACCGGCAGCGCCGTGCCGAGCGCGTCCCGCAGCCGGCCCGCGTCCTCGATCGCCGCCCATTGGTCGGCGCCGGCGATCCGGACCTTGATGGCCCGGCGGGCCCCGGCCAGCTCCCGCACCCAGTTCGGATCCGCGCCGCGCGCGACCAGCTCGGCGTCGGTCAGCGGGCCGAGCAGCCGCAGCACGTCGGCCACGCCCTCCACGTCCTTGGCCCGGCGGTCCTCGGTGAGCCACTGGAGCTCGCGCTCCAGCTCGGTCAGTACCTCGGCGTCGAGCAGCTCGCGCAGCTCGGCCTGGCCCAGCAGCTCGGCCAGCAGCCGGGAGTCCAGGGACAGCGCGGCGGCCCGGCGCTCGGCGAGCGGGGAGTCGCCCTCGTAGAGGAACTGGGCGACGTACCCGAAGAGGAGGGAGCGGGCGAACGGGGACGGCTCCGGCGTGGTGACCTCGACGAGACGGACCTTGCGGGACTCGATGTCGCCCATCAGCTCGACGAGCCCGGGGACGTCGAAGACGTCCTGGAGGCATTCGCGGACCGCTTCCAGGACGATCGGGAACGAGCCGAACTCGCTCGCCACCTGGAGCAGTTGGGCCGCGCGCTGGCGCTGCTGCCACAGCGGGGTGCGCTTGCCGGGGTTGCGGCGCGGCAGCAGCAACGCGCGCGCGGCGCACTCACGGAACCGGGAGGCGAACAGGGCGGAGCCGCCGACCTGGTCGGTGACGACCTGGTCGACCTCGCCCTTGTCGAAGGCGACGTCCGCCGCGCCGACGGGCGCCTGCTCGCTGTCGTACTCCGTGCCGGTCTTCACGGGTGCCTGGTCGAGCAGGTCCAGGCCCATCAGATCGGCGTCGGGCAGACGCAGCACGATGCCGTCGTCGGCATGCATGACCTGGGCGTCCATGCCGTACCGCTCGGACAGGCGGGCACCGAGGGCGAGGGCCCAGGGGGCGTGGACCTGGGCGCCGAAGGGGGAGTGGACGACGACCCGCCAGTCGCCCAGCTCGTCGCGGAAGCGCTCCACGACGATCGTGCGGTCGTCCGGGACATGGCCGCAGGCCTCGCGCTGCTCGTCCAGGTACGACAGCACGTTGTCCGCCGCCCAGGCGTCCAGCCCCGCCGCCAGCAGGCGCGGCCGCGCGTCGTCCTTGGGCAGCGAGCCGACCTCGCGCAGGAACGCGCCCACCGCGCGGCCCAGTTCGAGCGGACGGCCCAGCTGGTCGCCCTTCCAGAAGGGGAGGCGGCCGGGCACACCGGGAGCGGGGGAGACCAGGACGCGGTCGCGCGTGATGTCCTCGATGCGCCAGGAGCTGGTGCCCAGGGTGAAGACGTCGCCGACCCGGGACTCGTACACCATCTCCTCGTCCAGCTCGCCGACCCGGCCGCCGCCCTTCTTGGGGTCGGAGCCGGCGAGGAAGACTCCGAACAGACCCCGGTCGGGGATCGTGCCGCCGGAGGTGACGGCGAGGCGCTGGGCGCCCGGGCGGCCGGTGATCTCGCCGGTCACGCGGTCCCACACGACGCGCGGGCGCAGCTCCGCGAACGCGTCCGACGGATAGCGGCCCGCGAGCATGTCGAGGACCGCCGTGAACGCCGACTCGGGCAGCGACGCGAACGGGGCCGCGCGGCGGACCGTGGCGAGCAGGTCGTCGAACTGCCAGGTGTCCAGGGCCGTCATGGCGACCACTTGCTGGGCGAGCACGTCCAGCGGGTTCGCGGGCACCCTCAGGGACTCGATCGAGCCCGTGCGCATCCGCTCGGTGACCACGGCCGCCTGGACGAGGTCTCCGCGGTACTTGGGGAAGACGACACCGGTGGAGACGGCACCCACCTGGTGTCCCGCGCGGCCGACGCGCTGGAGCCCGGAGGCGACCGAGGGCGGGGACTCGACCTGGACGACGAGGTCGACGGCGCCCATGTCGATGCCGAGCTCCAGGCTGGACGTGGCGACCACCGCGGGCAGCCGGCCCGCCTTGAGGTCCTCCTCGACCAGGGCGCGCTGCTCCTTGGAGACCGAGCCGTGGTGCGCGCGGGCGATCACCGGGGGAGCGCCCTGGGCCGCGCCCGAGCCGCCCATCAGCTGCGCGGGGGCGTGATGCTCCGCCAGGGGCTCGCCGGTCACGCGCTCGTACGCGATCTCGTTGAGCCGGTTGCACAGGCGCTCCGCGAGGCGCCGGGAGTTCGCGAAGACGATCGTGGAGCGGTGCGACTGGACCAGGTCGGCGATCCGCTCCTCCACCTGCGGCCAGATCGACGGCCGCTCGCCGCCCTCGGCCGCGTCGGCCGCCGGGGAGCCGCCCAGCTCGCCCATGTCCTCCACCGGAACGACCACCGACAGGTCGAACTCCTTGCCCGACTCGGGCTGGACGATCTCCACCTTGCGGCGCGGCGAGAGGTAGCGGGCCACCTCGTCGACCGGGCGGACCGTCGCCGACAGGCCGATCCGGCGCGCCGGCTTCGGCAGCAGTTCGTCCAGCCGCTCCAGGGAGAGCGCGAGATGGGCGCCGCGCTTGGTGCCCGCGACCGCGTGCACCTCGTCCAGGATCACCGTCTCCACGCCCGTCAGCGCGTCACGCGTGGCCGAGGTCAGCATCAGGAACAGCGACTCGGGAGTGGTGATCAGGATGTCCGGCGGACGTGAGGACAGCGCGCGGCGCTCGGCGGCAGGGGTGTCGCCGGAGCGGATGCCCACCCTGACCTCGGGCTCGGGCAGGCCCAGGCGCACGGACTCCTGGCGGATGCCGGTCAGCGGGCTGCGAAGATTGCGCTCGACGTCGACCGCGAGGGCCTTCAGCGGTGACACGTACAGCACCCGGCAGGCCTTCTTCGGGTCGGCCGGGGGCGGGGACGAGGCCAGCTGGTCCAGGGCGGCGAGGAACGCGGCCAGCGTCTTGCCGGAGCCGGTCGGGGCCACCACCAGCACGTCCGAGCCCGCACCGATGGCCTGCCACGCACCCGCCTGGGCCGCGGTGGGCGCGGAGAACGCCCCCGTGAACCAGCCGCGGGTCGCGGGTGAGAAGCCGTCGAGGGCTCGGTGTGCGGAGCTGACCATGCGTCCATCCTGCACCCGGCCACTGACAATCGCTCTGACCTGGGAAAACGCCGTGCGTCGGGTGCGGACGGAGCCGGTCGCGGGCGGTGAGGCGGAGAATGGAGACGTGGCGGGCGCGACCGGGCGGGGCGAGGAACGAACGGGTGGCCGGACGCACGGGCACCGGCCGGTGGAGCGTGCGCGGCACTGGCGGTACGACGACCTGCCGGGCGTGGACCTGCTGCGGGCCCGATACGTCCGCAAGACCTTCGTCCGGCACACCCACGAGCACTTCGTGATCGCCGCGATAGCCGACGGCGTCGAGATCTTCCACCACCACGGCTCCGACGTGTCCGCGGGCGCCGGAGCCCTCGCCCTGGTCAACCCGGACACCGCGCACACCGGCCGCGCCGGCGTTCCCGAGGGCTGGCGGTACGGCGCGGTCTACCCCTCGCCCGAGACGGTCGCCGCGATCGCGGCCGAGACGACCACGCTCCGCGGCACCCCGGGCTTCGTCAGCCCCGTTCTCGACGACCCCTACGCCGTGCGCCTGGTCCATCAGGTGCTGCGCGCCGCCGAGGAGGGCAACGCGCTCGCAGCCGACACCCTGCTGCGGGTTGCCGTGACGAGGCTGCTGCGGCTGAACGGCGGACCGTTGCCGCAGCGCCCGGTCCGCACGGCCGGAGCCGGCATCGCGGCACGCGCGCGTGCCGTGCTGGACGAGCGGATGACCGCGCCGCCGACCCTGGAGCGGCTCGCCACCGACCTCGGCACCAGCCCGTTCGCGCTGCTGCGGGCGTTCCGTGATGCCTACGGGATGCCGCCGCACGCCTGGCTGACCGACGCGCGGGTGCGCCGCGCGCGGCTCCTGCTGGATGCGGGGGCGCCGCCCGCCGAGGTGGCCGTCGCCGTCGGATTCACCGATCAGCCCCACCTCAACCGGCACTTCGCGCGCATCGTCGGCGTGCCCCCGGGGGCGTACCAGCGAGAGCGCAGACCGGCGAGCGGGCGCAAGAACGTACAAGACCCGCACGGAAGGACGCCCGTACCGTCCGGCGCGTGGCACAGCAGACAGCACACGGGGACATGGCCGCCGACGGCACCGGCGACGACGACACGGGCACCGGCGACGACGACACGGGCACCGGCACCGACGCCGTGGTGAAGCCCGACCGGGCCGTCGTACGGGACGCCCTCGGAGTCGGTGTCGCCGTGGGCCTGTCCGGATTCGCCTTCGGGGTGACGTCGGCGGGCAGCGGGCTCGGGCTGCTCCAGACCTGCGCGCTCAGCCTCCTGGTGTTCACCGGAGCCTCCCAGTTCGCCCTGGTCGGGGCGCTCGCCGCCGGAGGAGGTCCGTTCACGGCGGCCGCCGGCGCCTTCTTCCTCGGCGTGCGCAACGCCTTCTACGGGCTGCGGCTGTCGCAGTTGCTGGCCCTCCCGCGCGCGGTACGGCCGTTCGCCGCCCAGTGGGTGATCGACGAGACCACGGCGGTCACCCTGTCCCAGCCGGACCGGCGCGCCCGGCGGATCGGCTTCACCGTCACCGGGCTCTCGCTGTACGTGCTCTGGAACCTGACCACGCTGCTCGGCGCGCTCGGTGCCGAAGCCATCGGCGACACGCGCGCGTGGGGCCTGGACGCGGCAGGGCCCGCCGTGTTCCTCGCCCTGCTCGCGCCGATGCTGAAGACGACCACCGAGCGTGCGGTGGCGGGCCTCGCGCTCCTGCTGGGCCTGGGCCTGCTGCCCGTCCTGCCGACCGGCGTGCCGGTCCTGGTGGCGGCGCTGGCGGCACCGATCGCCCTCCTCACGGGATCGAGGGAGGACCGGTGAACACCTGGATCGCGATCGGGTTGACCGCCATCGGCTGTTACGCCGTCAAGCTCGCCGGGCTGCTGGTGCCGGCCGGGGCCATGGAACGGCCGTTCGTACGGCCGCTCGCCGCCCTGCTGCCCGTCGCCCTGCTGGCCGCGCTCACGGCCCAGCAGACATTCGCCGACGGGCACGCGCTCGTGCTGGACGCCCGGGCGGAGGGGCTCGGCGCGGCCGCCGTGGCGCTGGTGCTGCGTGCGCCGTTCCTGGTGGTCGTCATGGCGGCCGTCGTGGTGACGGCGGGCGTACGGGCCCTCGGAGGGTGACGCGAGGACGCCGCCGGCCCAGGGCGGCTCAGCCCACGAAGCGGCCGTACGACCTCAGCGTGCGCAGCGCCGCGATCGTCACCAGGGAGCGTGTCTCCAGGGCGGGGGCCGGGGCCCACCGGCGCCGGCGGACGAGCCAGCCGCCGTCGTCCTGCTGCTCGGCCGCCAGGTGGTCCAGGGAGCGGGACATCTCGTCGTCCGTGAACCACGCGCGCGCGAGCGAGTCCGGGCCGCGCGCGAAGTCGTGCGGGAAGTGATGCTCGGCGGGCGCGTAGCCGGGCGCGACCGGATACGCGTCGAGCCGGTCCGGGTCCAGTGCCGCGAGACGCTGCTCGCGCACCATGCGGCCCAGCCGGTCGGCGGCGGCCTCGGCGCGCGAGCGGTCGGGAGCGGAGTCCAGGAAGAGCACGGCCGCCTCCACCTCGTAGGGGTGGGACTTCTCCAGGGACTCCACGGCCTGCCAGCAGAAGTCGGTCGCCCGGAACAGCCAGGCGTGCCACACCTCGTTGCGGTGCAGCAGCCCGACCACCGGCCCGGTGGCGAGCAGATCGCTGGGCGGGTCGTCGACGACCGGCACGAACGGGGCCGCCGGGTAGCCGTGCTGGCTGGGATGGATCGCCGGCAGCGCGCCGTCCGCCGTGGAGACGGCGGTGAGATAGCGGCACACGCGTTCCACCCGCTGTCCGCCGCAGCGCCCGATGGCGTCCAGGACGTGCAGCGCGTGCGCGGTGTGCAGAGGCTGGCTCACGGGTCCGCGCAGATCGGGCTCCAGCGCGTGCCCGTACCCGCCGTCCTCGTTGCGGTAGGCGTCGAGTGCCGTCTCCACCGCGTCCGCGGCGCCGTGCAGGAAGTGGTGGGCGAAGAGGCGCTGCTCCAGCACGCGCGCGGTGAGCCACACGAACTGTTCGGCGCGGAAGAGCGGGGAGCGCGCCTGGGGCGTGGAGGGGAGTGGGGAAGCTCCGATGTCGGCCATGCGTCAGACCGTAGGACGGAAAGCGGTCTCGGCAAGCGGTCACGGCCGGGGCCCACCCTCAGGGGCGGGATACTGGAGTCATGCGGTTGACGACCTTCTGGCAGCGGATGGCGGAACATTTCGGTCCGGGGTACGCCGACACCTTCGCGCGTGATCACGTCATGTCGGAGCTGGGCGGGCGCACGGTGAACGAGGCGCTGGACGCCGGCTGGGCGGCGAAGGACGTGTGGCGCGTGGTCTGCACGGTCATGGACGTGCCGGGCGAACGCCACTGACGTCCTGCCCCGACACACTGCCGCCTTCCGACCGATGTGCCAATAGGTCGTGAAGGTGGCTGCGGTACGGCACTGGTCGGTCACGAAATCGCAGGTGGGCGCTGGTTGTCGGTGGCCTCGGCGACACTTGGCTCGTGGCACCCACCGACGAGAACCTCGTGGCACCCGCCGACGAGGCCACCGAGCCGCTGACCCGGCACGCGGCACCCACCGGTACGACAGCGCCCGACCGGCCCCGCTCCCGGACGCCGCCGTTCCGGGCGGCCGCATGCCGCGCTGCTCAAGGCACTGAGTGTGCCGTACGCGCCCGTGCTCGGTGTCTGGGTCGGGCTGGTGTCGCAGTTCATCCCCACCATCGGGACGTACCTCGCGGGCGCGCTGCCGATGCTGATCGCCTTCACCGTCGCCCCACTGGTATGCGGTGTGGGTGCTGGCCTTCGTCGTGGTGAAGCGGTACGCCGTCACGGACGATCCCCGGGTGCACGGGCATCGCGGCCGCAGCCCGGGCGGACCCGGGATACGCGCGCGTACGCCGGCTGAGGGCCGGGGAGCCCGAGGCCGCCGAGGAGTCGTAGACCGCGTCCGCCGAGCCATTCCCGTAGGGACGGACCTCAGTACGTCAGTACCGCCCACACACCCGCACCGGCGACGGCCACCACGTAACAGCCGACCGCCGCGGCCACGATGCGCCGGCGCGTCCGCCCGCTCCAGGACGAACTCCGGGGCGAGCGGGACAGCAGCCGGGACAGCAGCGGCAGCACGAGGACCGCGTGCAGGCTGACGGCGTGCAGGGGCTTGAGCGGGGCCGTCGAGTGATAGGCGGCCTGCTGGTGGCCGGTCCGGGTCAGCACGACCCCGCGTGCGATCATCGCCGCGCCCGAGGCCAGCCCCACCAGCAGGATCGCGAATCCGGAGCGCACCGCCAGCGGCATGCCGGCGGGCCCCGTCGGCCGCTGCCGGAACGACGCGACGGCGAAGAGCGTGAGCACGACGACCAGGACACCGCCGCCCACCGCGAGCGTCATGGACACGGCCGTGTCGAAGGGGGTCTCCATGTTCAGATGCGAGGGCACCCGGCGCCACGCCTGCACGGTGATCCCGCCGACCTCCACCACGCAGTCGGCGGCGAACACGACCAGCAGGACCGCGCGCAGCCGGTCCGCGACGCGCAGATACGACGTGACCCAGGTGATCGCGATCAGCGTCAGCCCGAAGGAGAGCCCGAACGTGAAGGGCTTGCGCCAGGAGACCGGGCCGTACCAGGGGCCGCCGTCCACCGCGAACACCACCAGGTGCACGAGACCGGACAGGACGAGCAACAGCCCCGTCGCATGACAGAGGCGGTCGACGGATCGGCCGGCGGATCGGTTGACGGGTAGGCCGACGGATCGCTCGACGAGACGGGCGGTGACGCGGCCGGCGGCGCGCGGAGTCCTCATGCGCCAAGGCTCCCGGCGGCCGCCCGCGAGGTCGTCGTCCGGCCGAAGGCACCCGCCGTACGCCACGGGGAGTATCGCCGGGAACAGCGGCATCCGGCGCCCGGAAGGCAGCGGTCAGGGGGACACCGTGGCGGCGGGCGGGGTCCAGCGCCTGGTGCGGGGGACCGCGTCGGTGACGCCGTAGTCCTTCTTGAGGTGCTCGGGGATGGCGTAGTGCATCACGCGCCCGCGCGTGAGGGAGGACAGTTCGAGGACCGTCGTCAGATGGCCGAGCCGGTCCAGGGCCCAGGCGCCGAGCGGGGAGCGGTCCTCGATGGTCTCCAGCACCCCGAGGAGGTGCGGGACGGCCTTCACCAGCGTGTCCCAGCGGGTGCGGGGCACCTGGAGCCAGTCGGCGCAGGTGTCGCCGACCAGATGGCGGACGAGGGCGGAGACGATCGGGTCGAAGAGAGTGCCGGGCACGACCTCCTCGTAGAGGTCGATGAGCTGCCGCGTCAGCTCCGCGCCCTCCGCCGAGGGGCCCATGTGACGGATCATGTACAGGTCGAGGAAGCTCCGTGCCTCCTGAAGGGTCTTCGGCACGGCCTCCTGGTCGACACCGAGCATGGCGCCGACCACCCGCCAGGCGTAGTAGTAGGCCTCCGCTCCCTCCGTGGTCATGTGGATGCCCAGCCGGTGCAGGCTGTCGAGGACGAGCAGCGAGAAGAACATCTGCCCGCCGATCATGTCCTCCTGGCAGATCGGCGTGCCCAGGGCCGCCGTGTCCCAGCGGTTCTCGCGCTTGAGGTGGTGCCGGATGGACGCGTGCAGCAGCCGGACCTTCTGGGCGGCCGGGATGAAGCGGCTGCCCGCCTCGAAGGCGTCCGGCCGCATCAGATAGACCGTGAACTGGCCGGTCTCCGCCATCCGCTTGGAGGGGTACTTCAGCGAGTGCGTGGCCGACAGCAGCCGCGCCACGTGCGGGACGACGTAACAGGCGGGCATGGAGGCGAAGGACAACGCCGTGGAGATGTGCACGTTGTTGTCGATGAAGAACAGCCGCGCCTTCTCCATCTCGCCCCAGTCCACCCACGACGGCGGCACGCTCGTCGCCCGGAGGTACTCGCGGGCCACGTCGGGCAGGCCGTCCGGCAGCGGAGCGCCGGCGGTGGAGACGTACCGCATCAGCGAGTTGAAGGTGCCGACCTCCCCGCGCGCGAAGAGGGTGGCGACGGTGGCGTCGGCGAGTTCGTCGCCGGCCTCCCGCAGGGCGTCCATCGATGCCTCGGTGACGGTCATGGCAGGGGGCTCCTTGTCCGGGAAGTCATGGGCGTGCGGCGAGTTGTGGGCATACGGGACGTCAGGGCCCGGGCCGTGGGCGGTCGCAGCCGTACGGGCGGGGAGGGCGGGGCAGACGGTCAGTACGGGCGGACCGTCGCCGCATGCGCCAGTTCGGCCAGGGCGTCGGCGGCGCGCGCGGACACGTCCAGGTCGTGGAGGGCGTCGAGTGCCTCCGCCACGCGCGCGGAGATCATGTTCTCGACCCGGTCCGGTGCCCCGAGCCGGCGCATCACCTCCCGTACGGCGTCCAGGCCGGCCCGGTCCGGCTCGCCCTGGCCCAGCAGGACCCGAAGCCGCTCGCGCTCGTCCGCGCCGGCGATGCGCCAGGTCTCCGCCAGCAGTGCGGTGGGGCGATGGCCGCGTACGTCGTCGGTGTCGGCCTTCCCGGTGCGCTCCGGGTCCCCGAACAGGCCCAGCAGGTCGTCGCGCAGCTGGAAGGCCTCGCCGAGCGGCAGCCCGTACGCCGAGTAGCCCGCCCGCAGCCGTTCCCCGGCCCCGGCCAGGGTGCCGCCGATCAGCAGGGGCTGCTCGACGGTGTACTTGGCGGTCTTGTACCGGATCACCTTCAGCGACGCCGTGGTGTCCGGGACGGCCCCGGTGTGCAGGATCTCCAGGCACTCACCCGCGATCAGCTCACGGGCCAGCAGCGACCACAGCGGGCGGGCGCGGCCCAGATAGGCGGCGGGCAGCCCGCACGTGGCGAACAGCTGCCCGGCCAGCGACATCAGCAGATCCCCGACCAGCATCGCCAGCGACCGCGCGGCGGCGCCGGGGCGCGGATGCCCGGTCACGGCACCGCGCAGGGCCAGGTGGGCGGTGGGCCGGCCGTGCCGCAGGGGGCTGTCGTCGATCAGGTCGTCGTGCACGACCGCGGCGGCGTGCACCAGTTCCATGGAGGCCGCGGCCCGCACCAGTGCGTCACTGTCCGGCTGGCCGGCCGCACGCCAGCCCCAGTAGCAGAACGCCGCCCGCAGCCGCTTGCCGTCCGCGACCGCCGACTCCAGCTGGCCGGCCACCGGTCCGAGGGCCGGATCGACCTCGGTCAGCAGATCGGCCTCCTGGGCGACGAACGTGTGCAGCACCTGGTCGACGCGGGCCCGGAACCCGGCCGCGTTCCACCGCTCAGCCGCCATCGGCACCCCGGTGTACGCGCGCGTGCCGGGCGAGGATCTCCAAATGGGCCGGGGGTACGGTCGCGTAGCGGTCCAGCGCCAGCCGGCCGCGGGCCACCAGGTCCTGCTCGGCCGCCGATGCCAGCTCCGCGGTGTCCGAGCGGCGCAGCAGCCCCCGTACGGTCGTCACGGCCGAGCCCAGCGCGCTCACCGCCAGGTCCGCCACCCCCGCCACCAGCAGTACGGCCTGTTCGTCCAGACCGCCGCGGCGCCCCGCTCCCTCTGTCATGCCTCTCCCGCCAGTACGCCCGGTCTCCCGCCGGTGCCTCCGGGCGATGCCGGTCACGCATCGCCGTCACGTGAGCATGACGGCCCCGGACAGGCGGAGGTGGTGGATTCGACGCCGGGTGCACCAATGGGTGACCGGTTCGGCAGGCCGTACGGTTCCGGTCCGCGTCCGCCCGCCGTCGCGCTCGTCGCCGCCGGTATGGCCACGCCCGCCTACGCCGACGGCGACAGCGGCTTCGGCGCCGGCGTCGACGCCGCGAACAACGTGCTCGACCAGGCCGGCCGACCAGACTGGGCAGCAGCCGGGGCTCGCGGCACCGTCTCGTCCTGGGCGCGGCGCAGGGCCGCGGGATCCGGGGCGGGCCGACGGACGGCGTGGCGGCGGTCGCCGTGGGCCCACAGAGCCGGGCCTGTCCGGGCGGATACGGAGACGGGGGCTCGCCGAGACACTGCGGGACGGGCGCGACCAGGCGCGGGGAGGGGCGAGCAGACAGGCGTGCCCGTTGCGCAGCAGCGCGTCCGCGACCTGTGCCGCTCGTGCCCGCTCGTGCCGCCCGGGGGGCAGCAGGACGGCGGGAGCGTGTCACCGAGTCGCCGGAGCTGGCCGCCCCACCCCCGCGCACCGCGTCCCCCGAGGTCCGCTTCCTCCAGGAGCGCCGGTCGCACTCGGCCGTACCTGCGGGGTGCGCTTGACACGAAAATCGAACATCCATTCTTATGGAAGCTCAGGCAAGGCTCTAGGTGGTGGATTTCGACACGTTTTGCGGGGAGATGTCCCCCGGTTATCCACAGGCTGGGCCTGCGTCGGGGCGCATTGTCAGTGGCAGGCGTTAGCGTCTTTGACGTGAAGCGATCGACTCAAGCAAACCGGGTGGAACCCATGGCAGGAACCGACCGCGAGAAGGCGCTCGACGCCGCGCTCGCACAGATTGAACGGCAATTCGGCAAGGGCGCAGTCATGCGCATGGGCGAGCGGTCGAAGGAGCCCATCGAGGTCATCTCGACCGGATCGACCGCGCTCGACGTCGCCCTCGGCGTCGGTGGCCTGCCGCGCGGCCGTGTCGTGGAGATCTACGGACCGGAGTCCTCCGGTAAGACGACCCTGACCCTGCACGCCGTGGCCAACGCCCAGAAGGCCGGCGGCCAGGTCGCGTTCGTGGACGCGGAGCACGCCCTCGACCCCGAGTACGCGCGCAAGCTCGGCGTCGACATCGACAACCTGATCCTCTCCCAGCCGGACAACGGCGAGCAGGCCCTGGAGATCGTGGACATGCTGGTCCGCTCCGGTGCCCTCGACCTCATCGTCATCGACTCCGTCGCCGCGCTCGTCCCGCGCGCGGAGATCGAGGGCGAGATGGGCGACAGCCACGTCGGTCTCCAGGCCCGGCTGATGAGCCAGGCGCTGCGGAAGATCACCAGCGCGCTCAACCAGTCCAAGACCACCGCGATCTTCATCAACCAGCTCCGCGAGAAGATCGGCGTGATGTTCGGCTCCCCGGAGACCACGACCGGTGGCCGCGCGCTGAAGTTCTACGCCTCGGTGCGTATCGACATCCGCCGCATCGAGACCCTGAAGGACGGCACCGAGGCGGTCGGCAACCGCACCCGCTGCAAGGTCGTCAAGAACAAGGTCGCGCCGCCCTTCAAGCAGGCCGAGTTCGACATCCTCTACGGCCAGGGCATCAGCCGCGAGGGCGGTCTGATCGACATGGGCGTGGAGCACGGCTTCGTCCGCAAGGCCGGCGCCTGGTACACGTACGAGGGCGACCAGCTCGGCCAGGGCAAGGAGAACGCGCGCAACTTCCTGAAGGACAACCCCGACCTGGCCAACGAGATCGAGAAGAAGATCAAGGAGAAGCTGGGCGTGGGGGTCCGGCCGGAGGAGCCCGCCGCCGAGCCCGGCGCGGACGCGGCGGTCACCGCCGCGGCCGACGACGACGCCAAGACGGCGCCCGCCGCCAAGGCCGCCAAGCCCAAGGCTGCCGCAGCCAAGAGCTGACCCGTGACACGACGAACCGACTGGGCCGAGTACGAGTACGCCACCCCCGGTGCCCCACGGGGGAGGGGCACCGGGGGCTGCCCGGACTCCGCCCCGGACGGTGACGACGGACACCGGGCCGGCGGGTACGGCGGGCGCGGAGGCTACGGCGCGAACGGAGAGTTCAGCGGGTACGGCGAGTCCGACGCCTCCGGCGAGCGCCGCGGCAGCGGTGGGTACGAGGGCGACGGCGGAGCCCGCCGGGGCGGCAAGGGCGGCCGGAGCCGGCGGCGGCGCGGCTTCGGGGACGCGCCCGGGGAGGACGAAGGCACCCCTTCCTCGTCGAGGGCCGAGCGGGGGGAGTCTTCAGGGGACCCGGCTGAGCGGGCACGGGCGATCTGCCTGCGCCTGCTCACCGGGACCCCGCGCACCCGCAAGCAACTCGCCGACGCCCTGCGCAAGCGGGAGATCCCCGAGGACGTGGCCGAGGAGGTGCTGTCGCGGTTCGAGGAGGTCGGACTGATCGACGACGGCGCGTTCGCGGACGCCTGGGTGGAGTCCCGGCACCACGGCCGCGGGCTCGCCCGCCGGGCACTCGCCCGGGAGCTGCGCACCAAGGGAGTGGACTCGGCGCTGATCGACGAGGCCGTCGGTCAGTTGGACACCGAGCAGGAGGAGGCGACCGCCCGCGAGCTGGTCGACCGCAAACTGCGTGCCACCCGCGGCCTCGACCGCGACAAGCGGCTCCGCCGCCTCGCCGGCATGCTCGCCCGCAAGGGCTACCCCGAGGGCATGGCCCTCCGCGTCGTCCGCCAGGCCCTGGAAGAAGAGGGCGAGGACACCGAGTTCCTGGGGGACGCGGACATCTGAGGCCCCCCGGGGCGGGGTTCTCTCGGCCGGCCGGCCCGACGGTGGCAGCGCACGCCGGGACGGCTCGTGGGTCTCCCGCGGTGGGGTTAGCCCCCGTTGAAGACGCGGGTTCGCCGCAGTGCTGTGCCGGGCCCGTCCGGGCGAGTCTGGAGGCACGCTGCGGGCCACGGCACGGACACACCGGCCGGAGGGCCCGGACGCGTACGACACCGCCGACGCGTACAACAGAAGAGAGCCCGCCCCGATGATGCTGCGTTACGCCCTCCAGACAGTGCGCGCCCGGAAGGCGGGCTTTCTCGGTGCCTTCCTCGCGCTGATGTGCGCGGCCGCTCTGATCACGGCCTGCGGCACCCTCCTCGACACCGGCCTGCGCGGCACCATCCGCACCGAGCGCTACGCCGCCACCCCCGTCGTGGTCACCGGAGACCCGTACGTCCACCAGACCACCGTCGAGCACAAAAAGGGCAAGACCAAGGTCAAGCACAAGGCGAAACCCGTCGCCGAGCGCGCCTGGGTCGACGAGGGACTGCGCGGCCGACTCGCCAGCGTCCCCGGAGTGTCCCGGGTCGTGCCCGAACTCACCTTCCTCGCCCAGCCGTTGACCCCGGCCGGGACCGGCGGACGTACCGCCTACGGGCACGCCTGGGACTCCGCCGCGCTCACGCCGTACCGGCTGACCGCGGGCAGCGCGCCCCGGTCCGACGGTGAACTGGTCGTCGACGACTACCTCGCCGCACGCGCCCGGTTGCACCCCGGCGACCGGCTCACCGTGCAGTCCACCCGGACCCCGCGCAGCTACCGGATCACCGGTATCGCCGCCCCCGCCAGCGTCGTACGCCACCAGACGTCCCTCTTCTTCTCGGCCGCCGAGGCCCGCCGGCTGGCCGGGCGTCCGGGGCAGGTCAGCGCGTTCGGGGTGCTGCCGGTCCGGGGGACGGATCCCGGACGGATGCGACAGGCCGTGGCGGCGGTGCTTGACGGCACCTCCGTCCAGGTCGCGGGTGGCGACGCCCGGGGGCCGGCCGAGTTCCTGGACGCGGCGAACGCCCGCACCCGGCTGGTCAGCATGGGCGGTGCCATGGGCGGCACCGCGCTGCTGGTGGCGGTGCTCGTGGTCGTCGGCACCTTCGGACTCACCGTGCAGCAGCGCCACCGGGAACTCGCCCTGCTCCGCGCCATCGCCGCCACCCCCGGGCAGATCCGCGCCCTGCTCGGCCGGGAGGCGCTGATCGTCGGCGCGGCGGCGGGCACCGTGGGCGCGCTGCTCGGGCTGCCGCTCGGCGGCGCGCTGTACGCCAGGTTCGTCGCCCTGGGCGCCGTACCCGCCACGCTCGAACGCACCGTCAGTGTCTTCCCGCCGCTGGCCGCTCTCGCCGCCACCCTGCTCGGAGCCTGGGCCGCGGCCCGGATCGCCTCCCGCAGGATCACCCGCATCCGCCCGACCGAGGCGCTGGCCGAGGCCAGGATCGCACCCGGTCGTCCCCCGTGGGGCCGGACCGCGGCCGGGCTGCTGCTTCTCGCCGGCGCTGCCGTCCTCGTCGTCGTCCTCACCTCCCTGCGCACCGAGCCCGCCTCGACTCCCGTGACGTTCCTCGCCGTCGTCGTCCTGTCCACCTCCGTCGCCCTGCTCGGCCCGCTCCTCGTCAGGGCGGCCGCCCTGCTGCTCGCCGGCCCGCTCCGGCTCACCGGTCACGGCGGCCGCCTCGCCACCGCCAACCTGCGCGGCAACGCCGCCCGGATGGCCTCCGTCGTCACCCCCCTCACCCTGCTCGTCGGCATGACCTGCACCGTGCTGTTCGTCCAGTCCACCCTCGGCGACGCCGCCCGCGCCCAGGTCCGCGACGGGGTCCGGGCCGACTGGGTCGTCGCCGCGCAGGGGCCCGGCGTCCCCCACGAGGCCGCCCAGCGGCTGCGCGCGGGGCACGACACCGTCACCGAGGTCGTCCGCACGACCGTGCGCATCGGTCTCGACAAGTACCCGGCGCAGGGTGTCACCCCGGCCGGTCTGACCCGTACCTGGGACCCGGACGCCACCGCCGGCTCCCTCGACCGGCTCGGCCCGGACACGGTCGCCGTCAGCCGACTGGCCGCCGATCAGCACCACTTGGCGCCCGGCAGCACCCTGAAACTCACCCTCGGCGACGGCACGCCCGCCACGCTCACCGTCGCCGCCGTCTACGCCCGGGGTCTGGGCTTCGGCGATCTCACCTTCGCCCACGACCTCCTCGCCCGGCACGTCGACAACCCGCTCGTCTCCTCCGTCCTCGTCAGCACAGCCCGTACACAGACACAACTCGCGACTACGCTCCGTGAGTTCCCGGGGCTGCGAGTTTTCTCCCCGGCCGACGCCGACGCCCTCCAGGCCGACCGGCAACAGACGAACGCCGAGGTCAACTACCTCGCCATGGGGCTGGTGCTGGCCTTCACCGCCATCGCCGTCGTCAACACGCTCGCCATGTCGGTGGCGGAGCGTGTCCGGGAGTTCGCCCTGCTCCGGCTCGCCGGGGCGACCCGCCGCCAGGTGCTGCGCATGCTGCGCACCGAGGTGCTGAGCCTGCTGCTCCTCGCCACCTCGCTCGGCAGCGGGATCGCCCTCGCCGTGCTCACGGCGTTCAGCGTCGGCATGACCGGCCGGGCCGCGCCCACGGTCACGCCCCTGCTCCATCTCACCGTCGTCGCGGTGGCCGCTCTGCTCGCACTCGTCGGCAGCGCGGTCCCGGGGCGGGCGGCGCTGCGGGTGCGGGCGGTGACGGTGGCCACCGCCCGGGAGTAGCACCCAGGAGCCGGGGCGGCCGTCGTCAGTGCGCCGGCGGCTCCACCGGCAACCCCTGTGCCCGCCACGCCTGGAAGCCGCCGACCAGGTCGGTCGCCCGGTGCAGGCCCAGTTGGTGCAGGGAGGCGGCGGCGAGAGTGGAGGCGTAGCCCTCGTTGCAGAGGACCACGACGCGCAGATCGTGGCCGGTGGCCTCGGGGACGCGGTGACTGCCTAGTGGATCGAGGCGCCACTCCAGTTCGTTGCGCTCGATGACGAGAGCGCCGGGGATCAGCCCGTCCCGCTCGCGCAGGGCCGCGTACCGGATGTCCACCAGCAGCGCCGCCCCGGTGCGCGCCGCCTCGTGCGCCTCCTGTGCCTCGATACGCCGGTAGCCCGCGCGCACCCGCTCCAGCAACGCGTCGATGCCGAGCGGCCGCTCGCCCGCGTCCGCCGCCGGGCCGGTGCCGCCCGCCGGGGTCTCCTCCGTGCCGCTCACTGCCAGTCCTCCGGCCGCTCCACCTGCTCCAGGCGCAGTACCTGACCCGTGCGGCTGTAGCGGCGGATACGGGGAAGGGGCGGGTGGTAGGCGTGGACGGAGATCGCGTGCTCGGTGCGGGACGCGTTGAGGACCTCATGGACGTGGTGGCGACCGAAGGCACGGCCCTCGCCGGCGGGGAGGCGGCGTACGCGGTCGACGCCCTCGGAGAGTTCCAGGGTCTGCCAGCCGTCGGTGGGCAGCCGGGCGGCGAGCGAGTTCTCCTTGAGCCCGCCCGAGGCCGTGACGAACGCGCCGACCGACTCGGCGTGGTCGTGCCAGCCGGTACCGGTGCCGGGCGGCCAGCCGATCAGCCAGGCCTCGCTGCCGCCCGGCCCCTCCAGCCGCACCCAGGTACGGCCCTCCGGGTCGAGCGGAAGGGAGGCGATCAGCGCGGCGTCGGTGGCCGTACGCCGGGCGAAGGCGAGCAGGTCCGCCTGCGTGGGCGCCGAACGGACACAGGGCGAGGCAGGACGCACGGAAGCAGCGGCAGGGGACGCGGAAGCAGGGGAGACAGACACGAGCACCGTCCTGGAAGTTCGCGGAAACGGGCGCACGACGGCGCCCGGAGAGGGAGGGGGAGCGAATTCAGCAGGACGGACGACACACACAGCCCGCGTAGCGGACGAGGTCCATGTGGACCCTCCGCCACAGGCGCACACAGGTGTCGGTCATGGTCCGGAGTACAGCATGCGCGTGCACTCCGGTCAACTCACCGTCACCATGTGGACAGAGCGTGATCGGTGTACGGGTCAGCGCGCGCCGGAGGCGGCCTCCGCCTCCTCCATCACCGCGCCGCCCACCGCCGCTTCCGCCGCCGAGTACAGGGCGGCCGGACGGACCCCGCTCAGCGCCGTGACCAGGTGGCCGTCGGGGCGTACGAGCAGCACGCTGTGCGCCGGCGCACCCGGGTACTCCTCGGCGACCAGCAGCTCGGCGGGGTGCGGCAGCGCGGTCACGGCCGCCGCGAGCCGGGGCATCACCCCGGCGGACATCCAGTGCTTACGGTCCCACACGCCCGTGCCCGGCGCGATCAGCACGACGAGCAGGGCGCCGCGGCCGAGCCGGTCGCGCAGCCGGACGAACGAGCCGTCCTCCGCGGTGACCCGGACGTCGGTGACCTGCGCGCCGGGTGCGGTCCCGACCGGGATCCGGCCGTCCAGCGGCGGGGGCGCGAGCGGTGAGTCGGCGTACGTCCCCGGTGCGCCGAGCGCCCCGCGCCCCAAGTGACCGTCCGCCAGCAGCGCGTCGTGGCCCCGGGCGGTGCCCGGCACCATCTGGCGCAGCCCGCCTCCGCCACGCAGCACCGGCAGTACCTGGTCGGCGGCCCGCAGCCGGGCGGAGACGGCGGCGCGCCGCTCGGTCTGGTAGCTGTCCAGCAGCGCCTCGTGGTGCCCGTGGTGCCAGGCAGGCGCCAGCTTCCAGGCGAGGTTGTCGGCGTCCCTCAGGCCCTCGTCGAGCCCCTGGGTGCCGAGCGCGCCGAGCAGATGCGCGGCGTCCCCGGCGAGGAGGACCCGGCCCGCGCGCCAGCGGCGGGCCAGCCGGTGGTGCACGGTGTGGACACCGGTGTCGAGCAGGTCGTACGGCGGTGTGGTGCCGTCCGTCCAGCCCGCGAGCGTCTCGCGGATCCGGGCCACCAGGGTCTCGGGCGTGACCAGGTCCCTGCCGGGCGGCAGCAGCCAGTCCAGGCGCCACACGCCGTCCGGGAGGGGGCGGGCGGTCACCTCCACGGCCGAGGGCCCGGACTGCCGCCACGGCGGCGTCCGATGGATCAACGCTCGGCCCTCCCACGGAAGTTCCGCGCGCAGCGCGGCGACCGCGTGCCGCTCCACCGCCGTACGGCCCGGGAAGCGGATGTCCTGGAGTTTGCGCACCGTGGAACGCGGTCCGTCGCAGCCGACCAGGTAACTGCCGCGCCACCAGGTGCCCTTGGGGCCGCGGGAGTGCGCGGTGATGCCGGAACGGTCCTGCTCGATCGCGTCCAGGCGGCTGTCCACGGCCATTTTCACCAGGGGATCGTCGGCGACGGCCGTGCGCAGGGCGGCGGTGAGGACGTGCTGGGCGATGTGCAGCGGGGCGGCGGGGCCCGCCTCGGTGAAGTCGACCTCGTTCATCACCTGCTTGCGCCTGAGGGACCGCCATCCGGCCCAGCGCATGCCGTAGGTGTCGAGCGGCACTCCCGTCAGCCGCTGCAGCAGCGCGGCCGTGTCCTCGCGCAGCACGACGGTGCGCGCCGGGCGGGGTTCGTCCTTGCCGGGGCCCTCGTCCAGGACGACGGACGGCACCTCCTGGCGGGCCAGCGCCAGGGCGAGCGTGAGCCCGACGGGCCCGGCTCCGACGACGATCACCGGGTCCACGGCGTGGCGCCCCCTGCCCGCAGCGGTGCCTCGACGGACGACGGTGAACAAGAAGGTGAAGCGGGGTGCACGATCACAGAACGTATGCAACCCATTGGCAGAGTTTGCGTCAAGCGACAAGGGGCAGTGGCGATCATGCCACTGCCCCAGGGGCCCGTACGGGTGAGTGCCGAGGTGTCAGGCGGCGCTGCCGGTACCGACGGTGCCACCCACCGCGGCCGGATTCAGCTCCTCCAGGTCCTCCGCGCCGAGCACCGCGCCCGTGCTGCGCTTGCTGCGCCGCAGCCGGCGCTCCAGCCAGCTCGCGAAGGAGGTCAGGGCGAAGTTGAGCACGATGTAGATGGCGGCGACGACGACGAAGCTGGCGAAGACGTTCGCGTAGTTGGCCGCGAGCGTGCCGCGGTTGTTGAGCAGTTCGGTGAAGCCGAGCATCACACCGCCGAGCGCGGTGTCCTTCACGATGACCACGAGCTGGCTGACGATGGCCGGCAGCATCACGGTGACCGCCTGCGGGAGCAGGATGCTGGTCATCGTCTGCCCCTTGCGCAGACCGATCGCGTACGCCGCCTCCGTCTGGCCCTTGGGCAGGGCCAGGATGCCGGCCCGCACGACCTCGGCGAGCACCGAGGCGTTGTAGAGCACCAGGCCGGTGACCACCGCGTACAGGGGCCGGTCGTCGCTGCTGACCTGCGTGTAGAGGTTGTAGAACTCGCTGGCGAACAGCATCAGCAGCAGCACCGGGATCGCCCGGAAGAACTCGACCACCACGCTCGCCACCGCGCGCACCCAGCGGTGGTCCGACAGCCTGGCTATGCCGAAGACGGCGCCGAGCGGCAGGGCGATGACCATGGACAGCGCCGCGGCCTTGAGGGTGTTGCCGAGTCCGGGCAGCAGGTACGTCGTCCAGGCCTCGGACGTGGTGAACGGCTGCCACAGCGCCCACTTCAGCTGCTGCTTGTCGTCCATCGTCGTCCAGACCCACCAGGCCAGCGCGGCCAGCAGGACGACGAAGACGACGGACAGGAGCGCGTTGCGCAGCCTGGCGCGGGGGCCGGGCGTGTCGTAGAGGACGGAACTCATCGCTTCACCGCCAGTCGCTTGCCGAGCCAGCCCAGGAGCAGGCCGACCGGCAGGGTCAGGACCACGAAGCCGAGGGCGAAGACGGCGCCGATCGCCAGGGTCTGGGCCTCGTTCTCGATCATGGTCTTCATCAGGGCCGCGGCCTCGGCGACGCCGATGGCGGCCGCGACGGTGGTGTTCTTGGTCAGCGCGATCAGGACGTTGGCGAGCGGACCGACGACCGCGCGGAACGCCTGCGGCAGCACGATCAGGCGCAGGGTCTGGCCGAAGTTCAGCCCGATCGCGCGGGCCGCCTCGGCCTGGCCGAGGGGCACGGTGTTGATGCCCGAGCGCAGCGCCTCGCAGACGAACGCGGCGGTGTAGGCGATGAGGCCGAGGACCGCCAGGCGGAAGCCCTGGATCTTGAAGTCGGAGGCGCCCAGCGTCACTCCGAAGACGTCGGCGAGACCCAGCGAGGTGAACAGGATGATGATCGTCAGCGGGATGTTGCGGACGATGTTCACGTAGGCGGTGCCGAAGCCGCGCATGACCGGGACCGGGCTGACCCGCATCGCGGCCAGCAGGGTGCCCCAGACGAGGGAGCCGACCGCGGAGAGGACGGTGAGTTTCACCGTCATCCAGAACGCCCCTAGGACGTCGTAACCAGAAAGAAAGTCGAACACGATCTCCCGCGCTTCCGGGTGTGTGGCGTACGTGGAGGGCGGGGCGCGCCGCCGGGAGAGCGGCGGCGGCGCGCCTTGGTGACCCTGCGTCACCCGCCGGAGTCAGCGCCGGCGGAGTTCCGCGTTACTTGACGATCTGGCCGATCTTCGGCGCGGGCTCGTTCTTGTAGTTCGCCGGGCCGAAGTCCTTCTTCACCGCGGCGTCCCAGGAACCGTCGCTGACCATCTTCTCCAGCGCCTTGTTGATCTTGTCGAGGGTGGCGGAGTCGCCCTTCTTGACGCCGATGCCGTAGTTCTCGTTGCTCAGCTTCAGACCGGCGAGCTTGAACTGGCCCTTGTACTTGTCCTGCGCGGCGTAGCCCGCGAGGATCGAGTCGTCGGTGGTCACCGCGTCCACCGCGCCGCTCTGCAGGCCCGCCATGCACTCCGAGTAGGAGCTGTACTCCCTCAGGTTGGCCTTCGGGGCGATCGTCTTCTGGATGTGCTGCGCCGGGGTGGAGCCGGTCACGGAACACAGCTTCTTCTGGTTGAGGTCCGTGCCCTTGGCGATCGTCGAGTCCTTCTTGACCAGCAGGTCCTGGTGGGCCAGCAGGTACGGACCGGCGAAGTCGACCTTCTGCTTGCGCTCGTCGGTGATCGAGTAGGTGGCGGCGATGAACTTCACGTCGCCGCGCTGGAGCGCGTTCTCACGGTCGGCGCTCTTGGTCTCCACGAACTGGATCTGGTCCGGCTTGTAACCGAGCTGCTTGGCCACGTAGGTGGCCACGTCCACGTCGAAGCCCGAGAAGGAGCCGTCGGGCTGCTTCAGGCCGAGACCGGGCTGGTCGAACTTGATGCCGATCTTGATCTTGTTGCCGTCCGAGGCGCTGTTCGAGTTCTTGCCGCCGCACGCGGTGGCGCCCACCGTGAGGGCGAGAACGGCGGCCGAAGCGGCGGTGACCTTGCGGAGCTTCATCGTGAACTTCCTTTGCGTGGAGGAGAGATCGAGGTCCGTGCGGGCGGGCGGTCGGCACCGCCCGGGCGGCGCGCCCTCAGTGGTGCAGGATCTTGGACAGGAAGTCCTTGGCCCGGTCGCTGCGCGGGTTGCTGAAGAACTGCTCGGGCGTGGCCTGTTCGACGATCCGGCCGTCGGCCATGAAGACGACGCGGTTCGCGGCCGAGCGCGCGAATCCCATCTCGTGGGTGACGACGATCATCGTCATGCCCTCACGGGCGAGCTGCTGCATGACCTCGAGGACCTCGTTGATCATCTCGGGGTCGAGGGCCGAGGTCGGCTCGTCGAAGAGCATGACCTTCGGGCCCATCGCCAGCGCCCGCGCGATCGCCACGCGCTGCTGCTGACCGCCGGACAGCTGGGCGGGGTACTTGTCGGCCTGGGTGCCCACCCCGACCCGGTCGAGCAGCGCCCGGGCCTTCTCCTCCGCCTGCTGCTTCTCCGTCTTGCGGACCTTGAGCTGGCCCAGCATCACGTTCTCGAGCACGGTCTTGTGCGCGAAGAGGTTGAAGGACTGGAACACCATCCCGACGTCCGCCCGCAGCCGGGCCAGCTCCTTGCCCTCCTGGGGCAGGGGCTTTCCGTCGATCGTGATGGTGCCGGAGTCGATCGTCTCCAGGCGGTTGATCGTGCGGCACAGAGTCGATTTTCCGGACCCCGAGGGCCCGATGACCACGACGACCTCGCCGCGGGCGATCGTCAGGTCGATGTCCTGGAGCACGTGCAACGCGCCGAAGTGCTTGTTGACGCTCTTCAGCACGACCAGTTCGTCGGACGTGACCGTGTCTTCCTTGGTCAGCGCTGCTTCGGTCATCGCTCTCGTGCTCCGTCCTGCTCGGTTTCGGAGGACAGTAATGAGCCGCTGTGACCTGCGTCATCACATCTGAGGGAGATCTGAGCATCACGATCCGATAGCAAACGGACACGTGTCGTAGCACATGCTCCCCGCGCGCGTATCGGCCGGATAACGGAAGCGACAGGCAACCGGAACCCTCTTGACGCCGTCCTTGTCCATCGGCGTCACTGCCATGGTGCACGCGCGCGTGCAGCTACAAGACGCACGAGAACCGACACCGTACGACCGCTGAACCGGAGGGGGCCGGGATGAGACTGCTGCTCGTCGAGGACGACAACCACGTCGCCGCGGCCCTGTCCGCCGTCCTCGCGCGGCACGGCTTCGAGGTCACGCACGCGCGTAGCGGCGAGGAAGCCCTCCAGGCGCTCGTCCCCGAGAGCGACGGTTTCGGTGTCGTCCTGCTCGACCTCGGCCTGCCCGACCAGGACGGATACGAGGTCTGCGGCAAGATCCGCAAGCGCACCGGCACCCCGGTGATCATGGTCACCGCACGCTCCGACGTGCGCTCGCGCATCCACGGGCTCAACCTCGGCGCCGACGACTACGTCGTGAAGCCGTACGACACCGGGGAACTGCTCGCCCGGATCCACGCCGTCAGCCGGCGCACCGCCCACGAGGACGCGGGGCCCGGCGGCGACGGCTCGCTGCTGCTCGGTGCCGTGCGCATCGAACTGCCCACCCGCCAGGTCACCGTGGGCGGTTCGGTCGTCCAGCTGACCCGCAAGGAGTTCGACCTGCTCGCCCTGCTCGCGCAGCGTCCGGGCGTCGTCTTCCGGCGGGAGCAGATCATCAGCGAGGTCTGGCGCACCAGTTGGGAGGGCACCGGCCGCACCCTGGAGGTGCACGTCGCCTCCCTGCGCGCCAAACTGCGCATGCCCGCGCTGATCGAGACCGTACGCGGCGTCGGCTACCGGCTCGTCGCGCCGGCCGCCTAGCGGGGCCGGGTGCGCGCACGTCTGCTGCCGCTGCTCATCGTCCTGATGGCGGCCGTACTCCTCGCTCTCGGCCTGCCGCTCGCCATCAGCGTGGCCGCCGCCGAGCAGCAGAAGGTCGTCGTCGACCGGATCGACGACACGGCGCGCTTCGCCGCGCTCGCCCAGTTCGTCACCGGCGGCCCGAGCGGTTCCCGCCGGACGGGCACGGACGAGCGCCTGGAGGCGCTGCGCAGCGAACTCGACAGCTACTACGGCGTCTACGGCATCAAGGCCGGTGTCTTCTACCGCAACAGCTCCGCCATGGCCAATGCCCCCGACGACTGGTTCGTACCGCCGAGGGGGGAAGTCCGGGACGCGTTCGAGGAGGCGCTGCTCAGCCGGCGCAGCCACGACCCGCGGCAGGCGTGGCCCTGGCAGCGCAGCCGGCTGGTCGTCGCCTCGCCGGTGATCCGGGACGGGGACGTCGTGGCGGTCGTGGTCACCGACTCGCCCACCGGGCAGATGCGGTCACGGATCCTGCACAGCTGGCTGCTCATCGCGGCGGGCGAGAGCGCGGCGATGCTGCTGGCCGTCGGGGCGGCGCTACGGCTCACCGGCTGGGTGCTCAGACCGGTCCGCGTCCTGGACGCCACCACCCACGACATCGCCACCGGACGCCTGAAGTCCCGGGTCGCGGCGGCCGGCGGACCGCCGGAACTCAGAAGGCTGGCCCGGTCGTTCAACGAGATGGCGGACAACGTCGAGGACGTGCTGGAGCAGCAGCGCGCCTTCGTCGCCGACGCCTCGCACCAGCTGCGCAACCCGCTCTCGGCGCTGCTGCTGCGCATCGAACTGCTCGCCCTCGAACTCCCCGAGGGCAACGAGGAGATCGCCTCGGTCCGCACCGAGGGCAAGCGTCTCGCACAGGTGCTGGACGACCTGCTCGACCTCGCGCTGGCCGAGCACGCCGAGGCGGACCTGAGCCTGACCGACGTCGGCGCGCTCGCCGAGGAGCGGATGGCCGCGTGGTCACCGGCCGCCGACGCGAAGGGCGTCCGGCTGACCGGGGAGTGTCCGCCCACGACCGGCTGGGCCGACCCGATCACCCTGTCCAGCGCGCTGGACGCGGTGATCGACAACGCCGTGAAGTTCACCCCCGAGGGCGGCACGGTGGCGGTCACCGTGGCGGTCGACGGCGACACCTCCATGGTCGTGGTGACCGACACCGGTCCCGGCCTCACCGAGGAGGAACTCGCGCGCGTGGGCGACCGCTTCTGGCGCAGCGGCCGCCACCAGAACATCAAGGGCTCGGGCCTCGGCCTGTCCATCACGCGCGCGTTGCTCACGGCGGGCGGCGGCTCGATCACCTACGACCACCACGAACCGGGCGGTCTCCGCGTGACGGTGCGGGTGCCGCGGCACGGGGAGCACTGAGGGGACGGGCTCCGGCGTGTCCGCCCCGCTCCGGCCGCCTTACGGCTTCACCGAGCGGTAGTACCGGCGGGCGCCCTCCTGGAGGTACAGCGGGTCCGTGTAGATCGCGGTGCGCAGGTCGACCAGTTGGGCGCTGTGGACGTGGGCACCGATGCCGTCGCGGCTCTTGATGACCGTGCGGGTCAGCCACTCGGTCAGCCGGGGGTCCACGTCCGTGCGGGTGATCAGGAGGTTGGCGACGGCGATCGTCGGCACCTCGCTGCCCTGCTGCACGACGGGGTAGGCCGACTCGGGGATGCTGGTGGCCCGGTAGTAGCGGTTCTCCTGCCCCTCGTCGTGCAGCTTGGCGACGAGGTCGCCGTCGATCGGCACGAACGTGAACGCGGCCTCCTTCGCCAGCCCGGCCAGCCCCTTGGTGGGCAGTCCGCCGGACCAGAAGAACGCGTCGATCTTGTTCTGCCGCAGCCGCTCGGGCCCGGTGTCGATGCCGTCACCGGCCGGGGTGATGTCCCGGTGCGGGTCGATGCCGGCGGCCTTGAGCACCCGGTCGGCGATCAGCCGGACCCCGGAGTGCGGCAGCCCGGTCGCCACCCGCTTGTGCCGCAGGTCCGCCACACTGCGGATGTCCGAGTCACTGCGCACGATGAGATGCACGTAGTCGTCGTAGAGCCGGGCCACCCCGCGCAGCCGCCCGGCGCCGCTGCCGTGCGCCAGCTCGTACGTCTCCACCGCGTCGGCCGCCGCGATGGTGAAGTCGGCCTTGCCCGTCGCCACCCGCTGCACGTTCTCCTGCGAACCGGCGCTGCCGAGCAGTTCGACCTTCAGCCCCGGCATGTCCTTGGCCAGCTCGGTGCGCAGCCGCTCGCCGTACTCCTGGTAGACCCCCGAGGACGTGCCCGTGCTGAAGACGATCGTCCCGCTCGGCGGCCTCTCGCCCAGGGGCAGCAGCCACCACAGCAGGAGCCCGAGCAGCACGGCCCCGGTGGCCGCGACCGGCAGCGCCCGGCGCCTGCCGAGCCGGGGGAACACCTTCGACATGCGGCGATCCTGCCAGTCCGGGCGCGCCCATGACCAGGGCCGGGGTCACTCCCCGGGCGACGAGGAGGGCGCTGGCGCTGTCAGTGGCGGCCGTTAGAGTCGACGCATGAGCACTTCGCCCGCCGACCTCGTCCGTGAGTTCCACCATGCCTTCGGCCTCGACGCCCGCAGCACGCCGGCGGAGGTGGACCCCCAACTGGCCGCGCACCGCGGGATACTGCTCGCCGAGGAGGCCGCGGAGGTCGCCGAGGTCGCGGTCGACGGCCCGCTGGACAAGCTCGCGCACGAACTGGCCGATGTGGTCTACGTCGCATACGGGACGGCGCTCGTCCACGGCATCGACCTCGACCAGGTGATCGCCGAGATCCACCGCGCCAACATGAGCAAGATCGGCCCGGACGGGCAGGTCGCCCGCCGGGCCGACGGCAAGGTCCTCAAGGGTGAGCACTACCGCGCCCCGGACGTGTCGGCCGTACTGCGCGGCCAGGGCTGGATACCGGCGGAGCCGGGCGCCCAGGGGTCCTAGGGGGTCTTCAGGGTGCCGCCCGCCAGTCTCCACTCGCGGTGCAGCGCGCCCAGCGGGATGTCCCGGTGGACGATCGGCGTGCCGAACACGGACAGCTGGAGCCGCAGCGTCCCGGACAGGTCGACGCCGCCGTACACGCGCCAGGCCATCGAGGCCTTCACCCCGCCCGTGCCGGCGGAGGGCGAGCCGTCGCGGGATGAGGCAGTGGCCGTGCCGGAGGCCTCGCCGCGCAGGTAGGGGGCCAGGTCGGCGGTGACGCCGACGGCGCCGTAGAGGCCGACGGAGGCCTCGGCGCCGAGCGCCGTCTTCAGGGACCCGGCGGTGGTGACGGACGCGCGTACGGGGGTGCTCGTCATGTCCGAGGAGCTGACCGGCGTCCAGCCCTTGGCGGGGCCGAAGGTGCCGCCCGCCGTGAAGGCGCCCTTGAGGCTCTGCTCGACGTCGACGGTGACGTGTCCGTCACCGCTGAGCTGGACGTAACAGGTCAGGTCGAGGTTGACGACGACGGGGACCGGGCCGACCTGGAGGACGGGGTCGGCGTGCAGCGTGGCGAACGGGATCCGCAGCGGCGCGCCGGTCGTCGCGGCGGCCCGGCCCCCGACCGACCAGCCGGAGGTCCAGCGACCGGACACGCCGAGGTACGCCGACCCGGGTGTCACGCCGGTGCCGGTGCCGCCGTAGGCGAAGTCGACCCGCGGGGCGACCTGGACGAAGCCGTTCACCGAGGCACCGGCCGACACCGGGGCGTCCTTCGCCGTCGGCACCGCGGCGCTCACGTCGAGCCGGAGACTGCCGAGCGGCACCGTCGCGCCCTTCGGGCCGACGTGCACGTCACCGGCCTTGGCCCAGGACACCTTCACACCGGGCAGCAGCTTCTCGACGGCGAAGGACGCGGGGTCGACCGGCACGGCGCCTTTCGCGGTGGCGTCACCGAGCAGCGCGTTCAGCGTGGCCGGTTCCGTCTGCACCTGCGTGCCCCGGTCCGTCTCGCCGATCACCTTGGTGACCTTGGCGAGCAGTCCGTGCGGCGCCCCGGGCGCGGGCGCGCTGGCGATCACGTCGCCCACGGCGGTCCGGTGCGCGACGCCCGGGGAACTGCCGGAAGGAGCGGGGGAGGTCGAGGGGGTGGCGGTCGAACTCCCTTGTCGGGGCTGCTCGTCGGACAGTACGGCCCGTCGCGTGCGGCTGTCGTACGAGCTGACGGCGAGCGTGGTCCGGTGTGCGCGCTGCCCGCTGCCCGGCGGGCCCGCCGTGGCGGTCGCGGGGGCGGCGGGAGCGGCGGCGACGGCGAGTGAGCGGTCCGTGCCGTCGGCGGCACGGTCGATGGCCGTGGACGGCTGTCCGCGTCCGGCGGCCGACGCCGGTTCGGCGTGCGGTGCGGAGGAGGAGCAGGCCGTGGCGAGAAAGAGGGTGGTCACGGCGAGGGCGGGCAGCAGGGCGTGCCTGTGCCTCGTGCGTCTGCGCAAGGTCGGTCCTGGATGCAGTGGGGGGTGGCAGAGAGATGCCGGCGGGCGGGTTGCCCAGCGGTCGTACCGGCCGGTAACTCGATGTCGAACCATGAGCATGCCACGCCGTGTCCATCGCTCCCTCACCGTCCGGCCACAACTGAACGTGAGCTGTGACACGGCGTGTTCGGGCCATCCTTGGCCGAAGTGCGCTCGTGCGCACGGGTGTTGCGGGTGGCCGCCGTCCCCGGGCGGACGGCGACCACCCGGGGACTCCGTGACGGGCCGGGGCTCAGCGGCCGTCGAGCCCGGCCCCGCCGAGCCGGGTCAGCAGCCCCGACAGCAGTGCGACGTCCTCACCGCTCCACGCCCGGACGGCGAAGACCTCGGCGGCGGTCTCCTCGGCCGTGGCGCGCATCTCCGCCAGCCGCCTGCGGCCCGTCGGGGTCAGCGACGCGTAGGCCACGCGCGCGTCGCGGGCGTCCGGCTCGCGGGTCACCAGCCCGATCCGCTCCAGCGGGGCCAGCCCGCGCGTGACCCCGGAGGCGGTCAGGCCCAGAGCCTCGGCGAGATCGACCCGGCGCATCCGTCCGCCGGGCGCCTGTCCCAGCCGCAGCAGCAGGGTGAAGTCGGCGAGGCTCACCCCGTGCAGCCCGCTCAGCCGGGAGTCGAAGCGCCGTACGAGCGCCGCCTGCGCCCTGACCAGGCGCAGGGCCGCGTCGAGGGTGTCACTCATCGCCGCCCCGCTCCCTCCGCAGGCCATTGCTAGATCCTTGAGTACTCAAGTTCATGCTCCGCCGAAACGCGCCGCGCGCCGCTGGCGCTTGCCCATCGGAGCCTGGGAGAGGTCCTCGGCACTGGAGCGCAGGTTCTTGAAGCCGTAGCCGCGCTCGCTCAGCCAGGCCCGCGCCGCCTCCTCGGCCCGCTCGGTCGCCTCCAGGATGTCCTCCTCTTCCTCGCCGGTGTCGCTGAAGCGGAAGACGAAGGCGGGGCGGGCGGCGATGTCGTAGGTGAGGCTGCCCTCGGGCGTGAACGCGGCGCGCAGCACGTCGTGTGCCGCGGCGTCGGCCAGCAGGGCGGCCCGCTGCGCGTCGGTGAGGCCGTCGAAGGCGCCGCGGACGGTGATCCGGAACGTACGTGTGGTCATTCCGCGACCCTAGGCGCAGCGGACGCGCCCGCTCCACCCGGTTTCGGCTCCGGCCGGCCGGGACGGCGCCGGCATCGCGGCCCCACCCGCACCCCGTCGGCCCGCCGATCCCGGTCGCCCCGGCCAGCGCCTACCCTTGACCCATGACCAGCAGCAGCGACCGGAGCCGGGCAGTGGACGTTCAGGGACCCAAGACCTACGAAGTACGTACCTACGGGTGCCAGATGAACGTCCACGATTCCGAGCGATTGTCCGGGCTGCTGGAGGAGGCCGGGTACGTGCGGGCCCCGGAGGGCTCGGACGGCGACGCCGACGTCGTGGTCTTCAACACGTGCGCCGTCCGCGAGAACGCCGACAACCGGCTGTACGGCAACCTCGGCCGGCTCGCGCCGAGGAAGGCCTCGCGGCCCGGCATGCAGATCGCGGTCGGCGGCTGCCTCGCGCAGAAGGACCAGGACACCATCGTGCGGAAGGCGCCCTGGGTGGACGTCGTCTTCGGCACGCACAACATCGGCAAGCTGCCGGTTCTGCTGGAACGCGCGCGCGTGCAGCAGGAGGCCCAGGTCGAGATCGCCGAGTCGCTGGAGGCGTTCCCCTCGACGCTGCCGACCCGGCGCGAGAGCGCCTACGCGGCCTGGGTGTCGATCTCCGTCGGCTGCAACAACACCTGCACCTTCTGCATCGTCCCGGCCCTGCGCGGCAAGGAGAAGGACCGTCGTACCGGCGACATCCTCGCCGAGATCGAGGCCCTGGTCGCCGAGGGCGTCTCTGAGATCACACTGCTCGGCCAGAACGTCAACGCGTACGGCTCCGACATCGGCGACCGCGAGGCCTTCAGCAAGCTGCTGCGCGCCTGCGGCACGATCGAGGGCCTGGAGCGCGTCCGTTTCACGTCCCCGCACCCGCGCGACTTCACCGACGACGTGATCGCGGCCATGGCCGAGACCCCGAACGTGATGCCGCAGCTGCACATGCCGCTCCAGTCCGGCTCGGACACGGTCCTGAAGGCGATGCGCCGGTCCTACCGCCAGGAGCGCTACCTCGGGATCATCGAGAAGGTGCGGGCCGCCATCCCGCACGCGGCGATCACGACCGACATCATCGTGGGCTTCCCCGGCGAGACCGAGGCGGACTTCGAGGAGACCATGCGCGTCGTGCGCGAGGCCCGGTTCGCGCAGGCCTTCACCTTCCAGTACTCCAAGCGGCCCGGCACCCCCGCCGCGACCATGGACGACCAGATCCCCAAGGAGGTCGTCCAGGCGCGCTACGAGCGGCTGGTCGCCCTCCAGGAGGAGATCTCCTGGGACGAGAACAAGAAGCAGGCCGGCCGCACGCTGGAGCTGATGGTCGCCGAGGGCGAGGGCCGCAAGGACGGCGCCACGCACCGCCTGTCCGGCCGCGCCCCCGACAACCGCCTGGTCCACTTCACCAAGCCGGACCAGGAGGTCCGCCCCGGCGACGTCGTCACGGTCGAGATCACCTACGCCGCCCCGCACCACCTCCTCGCCGAGGGCCCCGTCCTCTCCGTGCGCCGCACGCGCGCGGGTGACGCCTGGGAGAAGCGCAACGCCGCCGAGGCCGCCAAGCCGGCCGGCGTCATGCTGGGCCTGCCGAAGATCGGCGTCCCCGCGCCGCTGCCGGCCGCGGCGGGAAGCGGCTGCGGCTGCGACTGAGGGCCTGCCCCGACAAGGGGCGGCCGTCGTGCGGCGTACGCTGCCGGTCATGCTTGTCGCCGCCGCAGCCTGTCCCTGCCCGCCGCTGCTCGTACCCGAGGTCGCCGCGGGTGCCGCGCCCGAGCTGGACGTCGCCCGCTCGGCCTGCGCCGACGCGCTCGGCGTGCTCGCCGCCGCCCGCCCGGACCTCCTGGTGGTCGTCGGACCCGCCGAGCGGAGCGGGCGGGGTGCGTTCGCGCAGGGCACCCCGGGCTCCTTCCGCGGCTTCGGGGTCGACGCCGCCGTACGCCTGGGCCCGGCCACGGACGCCGTCCCCGAGCGCGAGCTGCCGCCGTCGCTCGCCGTCGGCGCATGGCTGCTGGAGCGGACCGGCTGGGCGGACGCCCCGATCGAGGGACTCGGCGTCGGGGAGCCGCTGGCGCCCGAGCGGTGCCTCGCGACCGGGCGGGAGATCGGTGCCCGGGCCGGGCGGGTGGCGCTGCTGGTGATGGGAGACGCCAGCGCCTGCCGCACGCTGAAGGCGCCGGGGTACCTGGACGAGCGGGCGGCCCCGTTCGACGCCGGGGTCGCGCGGGCGCTGGGCACGGCGGACCTGGCGGCCGTCCGGGCGCTGGACCCGGAGCTGGCCCACGAGCTGAAGGCCTCCGGCCGCGCCCCCTGGCAGGTCCTGGCCGGCGCCGCCGAGGGCGCGAACCTGGCCGGCGCGCTGCTCTACGAGGACGCGCCGTACGGCGTCGGGTACGTCGTCGCCACCTGGTCCTAGAACGTCAGATCCGGTCCCGGGCCTGCCGCGGCACGTGCGAAGGCCCGCCGAACCCGTGAGACGGCGGACGGCCGGGAGCCGCTGGTGCTGCTCCACGACCGTCCGCCGATGCCCGTCCCCCCCGTGCCGCAAGGGCGCCGTCCGCGGCCTCAGGAAGCCGTGGGCGGCTCCTGCGGCCGGGTGGGGGTCGCCGGGTCGGTCCCGTCCGTCTCGGGGCCGGTGCCCTCCTTGTGCGCGAGGCGGTCGACGGCCTCCTTGGCCTTGCCCGTGCCCGCGTGGATCTTGTCGCTGTACTTGCCCTTGGTCCGCTCGTCGACGGCCTTGGCGGCCTTGTCGATGCCGTGCGTGACCTTGTCCCCGTGCTGTCGCGCGAGGTCCGACACCTTGTCCTTGGCCGGGCCGAGCTTGGCCTTCATGTTGTCCAACAGACCCATGGTCCACCTTCCCTCGCGGGACAGTTACCTGCGGGCGCCCTCGCCGGTCGCGCTGTCGGCGGCCTCCTCGGCGGACTGCTGCTTGGGGATGCCGGAGCCGTCGGACGTCTCGTCCGCACCGGCACCGGACCGTGCCGAGGCGTCCTCACACCCGTCCCCGGTCGTACCCTTCGCCTCCGCCGAGGCGGTTTCCTCCGCAGCTGCCGACTCCACCTCCTCCGCCTCGGCTCCGTCCGGCTCCACACCGGCCTGCGCCACGGCGTCCGGCGTCTCCGGAGTCGCCTTCGACCTGCCGAAGATCCGAGCAAACACGCCCATATTCACTCCATACGGTACTCGTGCGGGCGAAATCCCGCGTCACCCGGTGCGTACGGTTGCGCCGCCGGGGTCACCGCCTCCGTGATTCGGAGGCGGTATCTCGCCACGGGCAACGACGCAAAAACCCATGCGTCACGTAACTCGTTCGAGAGCCCACCCGGAGGTTTGCGAAACTGGTGCGGTGAGCAGTGCACTCCCCACCCCCCGCGTCATCGCCGTCGTCGGACCCACCGCGGCCGGAAAGTCCGATCTCGGCGTCTTCCTGGCCCAGCAGCTGGGCGGCGAGGTCGTCAACGCCGACTCCATGCAGCTGTACCGGGGGATGGACATCGGCACCGCCAAACTGACGCCCGAAGAGCGCGGCGGCATACCGCACCACCTGCTCGACGTCTGGGACGTGACGGTCACCGCCTCCGTCGCCGAGTACCAGAAGCTCGCCCGTGCCCGGATCGACGCCCTGCTCGCCGAGGGCCGCTGGCCGATCCTGGTCGGCGGCTCCGGCCTGTACGTCCGCGGGGCCGTGGACAACCTCGAGTTCCCCGGCACCGACCCCGAGGTCCGCGCCCGGCTGGAGGACGAGCTGGCGCTGCGCGGCTCGGGCGCCCTGCACGCCCGGCTGGCCGCCGCCGACCCCGAGGCGGCCCGCGTGATCCTGCCCAGCAACGGCCGCCGGATCGTCCGGGCGCTGGAGGTGATCGAGATCACCGGACGGCCCTTCACCGCCAACCTTCCCGGCCACGACTCGGTCTACGACACCGTTCAGATCGGTGTCGACGTCGCGCGTCCGGAGCTGGACGAGCGCATCGCGCGCCGCGTCGACCTGATGTGGGAGGCCGGTCTGGTGGACGAGGTGCGCGCACTGGAGGCGCAGGGCTTGCGCGAGGGGCGCACCGCGTCGCGCGCGCTCGGCTACCAGCAGGTGCTCGCGGCGCTCGCCGGGGAGTGCACCGACGCGGAGGCCAGGGCCGAGACCGTGCGCGCGACCAAGCGCTTCGCGCGCCGGCAGGATTCGTGGTTCAGGCGCGACCCGAGGGTGCACTGGTTGAGTGGGGCCGCGGCCGCCCGCGAGGAACTTCCGCACCAGGCCCTGGCGTTGGTCGAACGACCGGTCACAGCCTGATCACGTGATGGCATCGGGATGCGCCGCCGGTCATCGAGGCCTTCGGCGCCGTGCCATCATCGAGCTTCGATCGACCAAGTGGAGCCTAGTTGGGAGGGCGCGTGGCGATGGAGGCCGGCCCTCGCGACACCGCACCAGGTGCCGAGCACGTCACCACAGCCGGTGACGAACCGGACCCGGCCGGAGCGGCCCGTGCCGCGGAGTGCGGACCGACCGGGCACCGCCCGGCCGGCGACCCGCCGGCCGGGGACCGCCTGGACAGCGACCGCCCGACCGACGAGCACCTCACCCGTGACCTGCCCGGCGACCGGCCGGACGATCACCGGCCCGTGGGCGACCGCCTCCTCGGGGACCCGCTGTCCGACGACGGCCCCGACGAGTCCCCGGACGGCGTGACCGCCGACGGGCCGGCGCCCGAGGAGATGTACGCGAGCGGGCCCGAGGTCGAGGTCGAGCTGCGCCCGCAGCGCCGGCTGCGCATCTGGCAGCTCGCGCCCATCGTGGGGCTGTCCGCCGTCGGCTCCCTGATGTTCGCCTTCCCGCTCGCCTTCGACTTCGGCGACAGCGGCGCCGTCATCGCGATGCTCGGCCTGCTGATCTGCTCCTGCGCCGCGGGCTGGGGCATGACGGCCGCCCGCCGCGTGGGCTACACCTGGCCCGGCCTGCCCCCGCGCGGCTCCGGCCGCCGGGTCGACTGGCGGGTCGTCCTCGCGTACATGCTGCTGGTGGCCGTGGTGGCCGTCCTCGCGGTGTGGCGCGTCGCCCGCCTGCGCGGCTAGCCCCTGCTCCGGGGCGGTATGTCGTACCCACCCCGTACGATCGAGGCATGAGCACGCGCACGCGGATCCCCTTCCTCAAGGGGCACGGCACCGAGAACGACTTCGTGATCGTCCCGGACCCCGGGAACGCCCTCGACCTGCCCCCGGCCGCCGTCGCCGCCCTGTGCGACCGCCGGGCGGGCCTCGGCGGCGACGGGGTGCTGCATGTCGTGCGGTCCGCCGCGCACCCGGAGGCGAAGGCGATGGCGGACGAGGCCGAGTGGTTCATGGACTACCGCAACGCCGACGGCTCGGTCGCCGAGATGTGCGGCAACGGCGTCCGTGTGTTCGCCCGCTATCTCCAGCACGCCGGACATGTGGCCGAAGGCGACTTCACGATCGCCACGCGCGCGGGCGTGCGCTCCGTCCACCTCGCGAAGGACGGCGACGTCACCGTGGGCATGGGCCGGGCCCGCCTCCCCGAGGGCGAGGTCACGGTGACCGTCGGCGAGCGCAGCTGGCCCGCGCGCAACGTGAACATGGGCAACCCGCACGCGGTCGCCTTCGTCGACGACCTCGCGCACGCGGGCCGACTGCTCGACGCGCCCCCGGTCAGCCCGGCGCAGGCCTACCCGGACGGGGTGAACGTCGAGTTCGTGGTCGACCGCGGCCCCCGCCACGTCGCCATGCGCGTCCACGAGCGCGGCTCCGGCGAGACCCGCTCGTGCGGCACGGGCACGTGTGCTGTCGCCGTGGCCACCGCGCGGCGCGACGGCGTCGACCCGGCCGTCACCGGCACCCCGGTGACGTACACCGTGGACGTGCTCGGCGGGCGCCTGGTCATCACCGAGCGGCCCGACGGCGAGATCGAGATGACCGGACCGGCCGTGATCGTCGCCGAGGGCGAGATCGACGGCGAATGGCTGGAAAACGCCCTCGGCTGACCAGGCGTCACCACGACGGCAGCCGCCCCGGGCGCCGGGAACAGCGGTTTCCGGCGCCCGGAGCGGCGCTCGGCCTCGGATGAACCGCGGGCGCGCCATGAGCGTGTGGCGCAAAACCTAAACCTTCTTCTCGTCGCTCGAATGGGTGATCCGTTTCACGCTCGGCGAGAGGCGGTCAGGAGCACGTGGTGGGCTCGATAGCATCAAGCACCGGCACGGACGGGGGAGAACGTCGCCATCCCTGAGCCGCGTGCGCCCTGGAGGCCCCGTCCGCCGGTCCACGAGCCGGAGGTGCCCATGAGTGCGGAGGCCACGAACCCTGCGACCCCTGGCCCGGTGGCGCCCACAGCGGCGGCGGCCACCACCCCCGCGGTGCCCCGGGCGGACCGCAGGAAGTCCCGGCCCCGGATCGACCTGCGCAGGCTCGGCCGGGCCGCGCTGCTCGGCCCGGCCGTCCGCGGCAAACTGCCCGACGCCATCAGCCATGTCGTGGAGGCGCACCGCGCCCACCACCCCGACGCGGACCTCGACCCGCTGCGCCGCGCCTACGTCCTCGCGGAGTCCTCGCACCGCGGCCAGATGCGCAAGAGCGGCGAGCCGTACATCACGCATCCCCTCGCCGTGACCCTGATCCTCGCCGAACTCGGCGCCGAGACCACGACGTTGACCGCCTCGCTGCTCCATGACACCGTCGAGGACACCGATGTGACCCTCGACCAGGTGCGGGAACAGTTCGGTGAGGAGGTTCGTTATCTGGTCGACGGCGTCACGAAACTGGAGAAGGTCGACTACGGAGCCGCCGCCGAGCCGGAGACCTTCCGCAAGATGCTCGTCGCCACCGGCAGCGACGTGCGCGTGATGTCGATCAAACTCGCCGACCGGCTGCACAACATGCGCACGCTCGGCGTGATGCGCCCCGAGAAGCAGGCGCGGATCGCCAAGGTCACCCGCGACGTCCTCATCCCGCTCGCCGAACGTCTCGGCGTGCAGGCCCTGAAGACCGAGCTGGAGGACCTGGTCTTCGCCATCCTCCACCCCGACGAGTACGAGCACACCCGCGAGCTCATCGCCGGGAACGCCGCCCGCCGGGGCGACCCGCTCGCCGAGGTCGCCGACGAGGTCCGCGGTGTGCTGCGCGAGGCCGACATCCAGGCCGAAGTCCTCATCCGCCCCCGGCACTTCGTCTCCGTCCACCGCGTGGCCCGCAAACGCGGGCGGCTGCGCGGCGCCGACTTCGGCCGGCTGCTCGTGCTCGTGCACGAGGACGCGGACTGTTACGGCGTCCTCGGCGAACTGCACACCTGTATGACGCCCGTCGTCTCGGAGTTCAAGGACTTCATCGCCGTACCGAAGTTCAACCTGTACCAGTCGCTGCACACCGCCGTCGCCCGGCCCGACGGCCAGGTCGTCGAAGTCCTCATCCGCACCCACCAGATGCACAAGGTCGCCGAGGCCGGCGTCGTCGCGCTCGGCAATCCCTACGCCCCCGCCTCCGAGGCCCCTGTCTCCGACAGCCCCCTCTCCGGCAGTCCGGCCGCCGACGCTCCCGCCGACGGCGAGCGCGCCGACCCCACCCGCCCCGGCTGGCTCTCCCGGCTCCTCGACTGGCAGCGGGCCGCCCCCGACCCCGACACCTTCTGGTCCACCCTGCGCGAAGACCTCGCCCAGGACCGCGAGATCACCGTCTTCCGCCCCGACGGCGGGACCCTCGGCCTGCCCGAGGGCGCCTCGTGCGTCGACGCGGCCTACGCGCAGTACGGCGAGGACGCCCACGCCTGCATCGGCGCCCGCGTCAACGGCCGCCTGGCCACGCTCAGTACGGTCCTGAAGGACGGCGACACCGTCCAGCTCCTCATGGGCCAGGACCCGGCCTCCGAGCCCTCCCGCGAATGGCTGGAGCACGCCCATACCCCGGCCGCCCGCATCGCCATCCAGCGCTGGCTCGCGGCGCACCCCGGCGGCGGCACCGGGTCCGGAACCGACGAGGCGACCGCACCGCGCCCCGATCCGGCCGACGGCACGGCAACCGCCGAGAGCACGGCGCCGGAGAGTACGGCCCGGGAGAGCGCTGCCCGTTCCCGGAGCGCGGACGTCCTCTCCGACCGGCCCGGAGCCACCGTACGGCTCGCCGGCTGCTGCACGCCCGTACCGCCCGACGAGATCACCGGCTTCGCCGTACGCGGGGGAGTGGTGACCGTCCACCGACTGGAATGCGCCACGGTGGCGCAGATGAAGAGCCGGGGGCGCGCGGAGATCGGTGTGCGCTGGGGCGACACGACCGAGATCCGGGTCACGCTCGTCGCTGAATCGTTCGGCCGCCCGCATCTGCTGGCCGACCTCACCGAGGCGATCTCCTCGACCGGCGCCGACATCGTCTCGGCGACCGTCGAACCGCCCACCCAGCAGCGGGTCCGGCACACCTACACGCTCCAACTCCCCGACGCCGCCCGCCTCCCGGCCCTGATGCGCGCCATGCGGGACGTGCCGGGGGTGTACGACGTGGCCCGCGCCCAACACCCGGGCCCGGCCTCCTGATCGGTACCGGGCGCACTCGCTCACGAGGCCGTCGGATCCCGGTCGGAAGGATCTGTCAGAGCGACGTGGGCGGAACCCGTTCGGGTGGGCCGGGCGCGAGTCGTCGTCGCGGGGCGGTGGCGCACTGGTAGCGGTGGTGCATGCTGCTCACCCCCCGCTCCCGGCATACGCCCCCGAGCTCCCGGCACCGCACGGCGGCCCTGCTCGCGTCCGCCGTCTCCGTCTGCCTCCTGGCTGCCGCGGCCCCGCCCGAGCCGCTGGGCATCGGCGACCGGCTCTTCCCGTACCTGGGCAACCCGGGCTACGACGTGACGTCGTACGACCTCTCCTTCACCTACTCAGGCAGAAACGACAAGCCGCTCGAAGCCGTCACCACCATCGACGCCCGGACCACCGCCGACCTGGAGCGCCTCAACCTCGACTTCGCGCACGGCACCGTCCGCTCCGTGGAGGTCGACGGGCACCGCGCGGACTTCGCCAAGGCAGGCGAGGACCTGGTCGTCACCCCGGACCATCCCCTGTCCCGGGGCAGATGGACCCGGATCACGGTGCGGCACACCAGCGACCCCGTGCCGGCCAAGGGCCAGGACGGCGGATGGGTGCGCACCGTCGACGGCCTCGCCATGGCGAACCAGGCCGACGCCGCCCACCTGGTCTTCCCGTGCAACGATCACCCGTCGGACAAGGCGATGTTCACCTTCCACGTGACCGCCCCGAACGGCTATGCCGTCGTCGCCAACGGTCTGCCCGAGGGCGCCGAGAAGGCAGGAAAGACGACCACCTGGACCTACCGCACCCGGCACCCCATGGCCACCGAGCTCGCCCAGGTGTCCATCGGCCGCTCCGCCGTCGTCCGCCGCGAGGGACCGGACGGGCTGCCGATGCGCGACGTCGTGCCCGCCGCCGACCGCAAGGCCCTCGAACCCTGGCTCGCGAAGACACCCGACCAGATCGCCTGGATGGAGAGCAAGGTCGGCCGGTTCCCGTTCGAGACCTACGGCGTGCTGATGGCGCAGGCCTCCACCGGGTTCGAGCTGGAGACACAGACCCTCTCGCTCTTCGAGAAGAATCTGTTCACCGACCCCGCCTACCCCAAGTGGTACATCGAGTCGATCATGGTGCACGAGCTGTCCCACCAGTGGTTCGGCGACAGCGTCAGCCCGCGCACCTGGTCCGACGTGTGGCTGAACGAGGGACACGCCACCTGGTACGAGGCGCTCTACGCCGACGAGACCGCGCACAAGCCGATGGAGAAGCGGATGAAGGCCGCGTACAGCGCCTCCGACCGCTGGCGCGAGTCCGGCGGTCCGCCCGCGCGCCCCAAGGCCCCCGCGCCCGGCCAGAAGATCAGCATCTTCCGGCCCAACATCTACGACGGCGCCGCGCTCGTGCTCTACGCCCTGCGCCAGGAGATCGGCCGCCCCGCCTTCGAACGGCTGGAGCGGGTCTGGGTGCGCGCGCACCGGGACTCCAGCGCCACCACCGCCGACTTCGTCCGGCTGGCCTCGACGATCTCCGGCCGTGACCTGAGCGGCTTCTTCCAGGCCTGGCTGTACGGCAAGAAGACCCCGCCGATGCCCGGCCACCCGGACTGGAAGCAGCAGGCCCCCGCCAAGGACCAGCAGGCACCGGCCAAGAAGCCCTCGGCTGCCGCCGGGAAGCCCTCGGCTCAGGCCGGGAAACCGTCGGCTCCGGCCAGGACCGCCGGGGCGGGGGGATCGCGAAGCGCGCGATAACACGGTGACGAGACGTGTCGCCTCGTGCGACCATCTTCGGGTCGGCGCGAGGCGGGACGGGAATCTCCCGGGGCGCTCGTACGTTGTCACGACGAGCGGCCCCGCAGGTCCGGCCGCCGCAGCGACGCCGCACCGGCCAACACCATCGACGTAAGGATCCAATGACCTCCTCTTCTTCCCCTTCCCAGGACACCAAGCGCCTCGCGCACGACTACCCCGAGGGCCTTCGGGCCGATGCCCTGATGGAAGAGGACGTCGCCTGGAGCCACGAGATCGACGGCGAGCGGGACGGTGACCAGTTCGACCGCTCCGAGCGCGCGGCCCTGCGGCGCGTCGCCGGCCTCTCCACAGAGCTGGAGGACGTCACCGAGGTCGAGTACCGCCAGCTCCGCCTGGAGCGGGTCGTGCTCGTCGGGGTGTGGACCACCGGCACCGCCCAGGACGCCGACAACTCCCTCGCGGAGCTGGCGGCCCTCGCCGAGACCGCGGGCGCGCTCGTGCTCGACGGCGTCATCCAGCGCCGCGATAAGCCCGACGCGGCCACCTACATCGGCTCCGGCAAGGCCCTGGAGCTGCGCGACATCGTCCTCGAAACGGGCGCGGACACGGTCATCTGCGACGGTGAGCTGAGCCCCGGCCAGCTGATCCAGCTGGAGGACGTCGTCAAGGTCAAGGTCATCGACCGTACGGCCCTGATCCTGGACATCTTCGCCCAGCACGCCAAGTCCCGGGAGGGCAAGGCGCAGGTCGCGCTCGCACAGATGCAGTACATGCTGCCGAGGCTGCGCGGCTGGGGTCAGTCGCTGTCCCGGCAGATGGGTGGCGGTCGCGGCGGCCTCGCCACGCGTGGTCCCGGTGAGACCAAGATCGAGACGGACCGGCGGCGGATCCGCGAGAAGATGGCGAAGATGCGCCGGGAGATCGCGGAGATGAAGACCGGCCGCGAGATCAAGCGCCAGGAGCGCCGGCGCAACAAGGTGCCGTCCGTCGCCATCGCGGGCTACACCAACGCCGGCAAGTCCTCCCTGCTCAACCGCCTCACCGGCGCCGGCGTCCTGGTCGAGAACGCCCTGTTCGCGACCCTGGACCCGACCGTCCGGCGCGCGGAGACCCCGAGCGGCCGCCTGTACACCCTGGCGGACACGGTCGGCTTCGTGCGCCACCTGCCGCACCACCTGGTCGAGGCGTTCCGCTCCACCATGGAGGAGGTCGGCGACTCCGACCTGATCCTGCACGTGGTGGACGGCTCGCATCCGGTACCGGAGGAGCAGCTCGCCGCCGTGCGCGAGGTCATCCGGGACGTCGGCGCCACCGACGTGCCCGAGATCGTCGTGATCAACAAGGCGGACGCGGCCGACCCGCTGGTCCTCCAGCGGCTGCTGCGCACCGAGAAGCACTCGATCGCCGTCTCGGCCCGCACCGGCCAGGGCATCGAGCAGCTGCTCGCCCTGATCGACGAAGAGCTGCCCCGCCCCTCGGTCGAGGTCGAGGCGCTCGTGCCGTACACCCACGGCAAGCTCGTCGCCCGCGCCCACACCGAGGGCGAGGTCATCTCCGAGGAACACACCGCGGAGGGCACCCTGATCAAGGTCCGGGTCCACGAGGAACTGGCGGCGGACCTGGCGCCGTACGCGCCGGTGCCGACGGTCTGACCGACGGCTGTGCGAAAGGCCCGCTCCCTCTTCAGGGGGCGGGCCTTTCCGCCCCTTCAGGGGCGCGGGGAACTGCTCCCCTGCGATCGATCGCCTACTGTCCGGCGAACTTCTTGCTGACGGACTCGTACACGCCCTTGGCCACCGGACCGAAGCGCGGCCCGGCCAGCCACCCCGACGTCACCGGGCCGATCGACGTGTTGGACACGAGCGCCGGCTTGCCGTCGGTGCCGGTCTCCACCCAGCCACCACCGGAGGAGCCCGCGGTCATCGTGCAGCCGATCCGGTACATCGTCGGGTCCGGCTTGCTGATGGACAGCCGGCCCGGCTTGTCCTTGCACTGGTACATCAGCTGACCGTCGAACGGCGCCGCCTCCGGGTAGCCCGTCGCGGTGATGCCGCTGACCTTCGGCACCGCCGGGGCGTTGAAGTTCACCGGCAGCGCGCCGCCGACCGTCTCCTCCAGCGACTTGGCGCCGCTGCCCTGCTCCGGCGTCACATGGATCACCGCGTAGTCGTACGAGGCACCGGTGCCACCGGTCTCGCCGCCCCCGTCGATCCACTGCTGCGAGGTCTGCGCCGCGTCGGCCCACCAGACGCCGTACGGCGCGATCTCGGACCGGCTGGCGTTCTGCAGCTGGTCGACCGACTTGCCGGAGTTGTTGTACGACGGCACGAAGGCCATGTTGCGGTACCAGCCGCCGTTCTTGCCGGCGTGCACACAGTGGCCCGCCGTCCAGACCAGGTTGGACTTGCCCGGGTGCGCCGGGTCCTCCACCACCGTGCCCGAGCACACCATGTGGCCCTCGGGGGAGTCGAAGAACACCTTGCCCGAGGCGGCCGCGTTGACGTGGTACGGCGTCGCCACCGCCTGTGCCTTCACCGGCTGCGGGGTCGGGTCCGTCACGCCCTGGTCACCGGAGATGTCGTTGTCGTTCACGCCTTTGTTGGGGTCGTTGGCGTGCCGCATCCGGTTCGGGTCCCACAGGCCCTTGATGATCGGGTTGACGAAGTCGTTGGCCTCGCGCAGCCACTCCTTCTTGTCCCAGTTCTTCCAGGCGCCGTTCTTCCACTTGTCGATGTCGATCCCGTGCTCTTTGAGCTTCTGCTTCAGGTCGTCCGGGATCTTGATCGTGCCGTCGCCGGCCGCGGCCGCGGAGGCGCTCGGCTTGCTGTCGGCGTTGTCGTCGCCGTTGCAGGCGGTGGCGGTCATCGCCAGCGCCGAGACGAGGGCGACCGCCGCGAGCGAGGTGGAGGTACGGCGGGTACCCCTCCCCTGCCGAACGGTGAACGACGGCCGTATGGATCGCATGCTCTTGACTCCCCGTGTGGTGAAGGAACTCGGCGCTGTCGCCGTGCCGCCGACGTCGAACTCATGAGGAGTTCATGCCGGTCTCACGACGTTCTTGGAACGGCGACCCACACTATGCGGTCGCTGTGGGGGAGTTCCGACGGAACGGCAACGGTTCGGCCACAAGCCGTCTGACCTGGCCGGTCCGACAGGGGCGCACCGATGTGACGTCCACTCACCCCGCGCGCCTCCCGCACCGCCCTTCGCTCCCCGCTCACTTGGCAATGTTCTTCCCGTAACCCGTAACCCGCCGACCGGTCCGGGGTTGTAGCGGTGGGGGGCCTGCTGCCCGTGTGACGGTCCCCGCGGATCAACTCGCGTCTGAACAGCGGGGAGGACAGCCAGTCGTGGCCGTTACGGAGTCGATGGCTTCAGGTGCGCACGAGGAAGCGCGTGGTGTGCACGAGGGCATCCTCAGACGCCAGTCGGCACGCGAGTCCTCGGCGCGCACCTATGCCCGGGCCCTGCCCATCGTGCCCGTCCGGGCGCGCGGGCTCACCATCGAGGGCGCCGACGGCCGCCGCTACCTGGACTGCCTCTCCGGCGCCGGCACCCTCGCCCTCGGCCACAACCACCCGGTCGTGCTGGAGGCCATCCGCAAGGTCCTCGACTCCGGTGCCCCCCTGTCCGTCCTCGACCTGGCGACCCCCGTCAAGGACGCCTTCATCACCGAGCTGTTCCGCACCCTCCCGCCCGGCCTCGCCGACCGGGCCCGCGTGCAGTTCTGCGGACCGGCCGGCACCGACGCCGTCGAGGCCGCGCTGAAACTGGTCCGGGCCGCCACCGGCCGTACCGGCATCCTCGCCTTCGCCGGCGCCTATCACGGCATGACCGCCGGCGCCCTGGCCGCCTCCGGCGGCGCCCGCGACGTCCAGGTCGCCCGGCTGCCCTACCCGCAGGACTACCGCTGCCCCTTCGGCGTCGGCGGCCCGTCCGGCGCCGAGCTCGCCGCCCGCTGGACCGAGTCCCTCCTCGACGACCCCAAGTCCGGCGTACCGCTGCCCGCCGGCATGATCCTCGAACCCGTCCAGGGCGAGGGCGGGGTGATCCCCGCGCCGGACGCCTGGCTGCGCCGCATGCGGCAGATCACGGCGGACCGCTCCGTCCCGCTGATCGTGGACGAGATCCAGACCGGCGTCGGCCGCACGGGCGCCTTCTGGGCCGTCGGCCACAGCGGCATCACCCCCGACGTCATGGTCCTGTCCAAAGCCATCGGCGGCAGCCTCCCGCTGGCCGTGATCGTCTACCGCGACGACCTCGATGTCTGGGAACCCGGCGCCCACGCGGGCACCTTCCGCGGCAACCAGCTCGCCATGGCCGCGGGCACAGCGACCCTCGCCCACGTCCGCGAGAACGGCCTCGCCGCGCGGGCCGCCGACCTCGGCTCCCGCATGCTGAGCCAACTCGCGGAACTCCCCGGCCAGTTCGCCTGCGTCGGCGAGGTGCGCGGACGCGGACTGATGATCGGGGTCGAGCTGGTCCACCCGGACGACGCCGCCCCCGCGCACACCGGCCATGCCCTCACGCCGAGCGGCGATGCCCGGGTGTCCGGCGCCGACGTCCCCGCACCGGACGGTCACGTTCCCGCGCCGGGCGGCCCCGTTCCCGGGCCCAGCGGCTGCGGACCCGCGCAGGAACGCCACGGATCCGCCCCCGGCGACCGAGCCCCCGTGCCCGGAGGTCCGGAGCCCGAGCCCACCGGTCCGGCACCCGTCGGCCCAGGACCGGCCCCCACGCCGTGTCCGGCGGCTCCCGAACTCGCCGCGGCCGTGCAACGAGAGTGCCTCCAGCGCGGACTGATCGTCGAACTCGGCGGCCGGCACTCGGCGGTGGTCCGGCTGCTGCCTCCGCTGACGATCAGTGACGAGCAGGCGGCGGCCGTACTGGACCGCCTGGCCGACGCCGTCGCCGCGGTGGCCCGCCGACACGAGGAGTACGGCCCCCGCAGACCCTCCCGGCACGGCCGGCCCCCAGGCCCCGCCCGGCGCGTCGGCTGACCCCGCACCGCCCGGCCGCTCCCCTCCCAGCGCCGCGAGTCCACGGCGTCACGAGACCACGCGCCGCCGAGGCGGCCGCGGGCCACCGGAGAACGGCGACCGAGCGCCCACACGAGCCCCGCACCCCTCCAGCCGGCCCCGAGGAGCCGTCATGAACGCCACCCCCACTCCCGACGGCAGCTCCGGCTCTCCCGACGACCAGGGCGACTCCGGCGCCACGCCCTCGCCCGTCCCGCTCGCCGAGTCGGTCCCGCAGCAGAAGCGGCGCATCGCGGATCTCACCCGTGTGACAGAACCCGGCGCCGACCTGCTGGAGGATCCCGACCCACGCACCGCGGCCCAGTGCGCCGCCACGGAGAACCTCCTGCGCTGCTGGGTACGCGAGACCGACCTCGCGGCGCCCACCGGCGGCACCCTTCGCCTTCCACTCCCCGCCAGCGGCACCTCCCTTCTCGTACCGGTCCGCTACTGGTCCCCGACGGGCTGGCACCGTTTCGGCCCGCCCCGCTTCCTCCACGCACCCGAGTCCGCCCCTCCCGTCGACGCCGTCACCCTGGCCGCGCTGCTCACCCGGGAGACACCCACCACCCCGTCCGCGACACCTGGCGCCCCGCCCACCAGGACGGGTACCTCGGCCTCGGGGCCCGCCGCTCCGGGCTCGGCGCCCGGCGCCCCCGCTTCCGCGGACCGCCGGGGCGACGACAGCGACCTCGTGGCCAGAGTCGCGGACTCACTGCGCCACACCGCGACCTTCATCCGAGACCGGCGCGAGCACGCCGCCGAAGTCCCCGACCGCTTCCTCGACGCCGAGCAGGCGCTTCTCCTCGGCCATCCCCTGCACCCGACCCCCAAGAGCCGTGAAGGCCTGACAGAGGCCGAAGCCCGGCTGTACTCACCGGAGTTGCACGGCTCCTTCCCGCTGCACTGGATGGCTGTCGCCCCCTCTCTCCTCGCTGCCGACTCAGCCTGGACCGAGCGCGGCCGCCCCGTCCCCGCCGACCACCTCACCCGCCGTATCGCCGGACCCGAACTCCCCCTGCCCGACGCGTACATCGCCCTGCCGATGCACCCGTGGCAGGCTCGCGAGGTGCGCCACCGCGCGCCCGTCGCCGCCCTGCTGGACTCCGGACTCCTGCGCGACCTCGGCCCCTTCGGCGCTCCCTGGCACCCCACCTCCTCCGTGCGTACCGTCCACAAACCCGGCGCCCCCGCGATGCTCAAGCTGTCGCTGGGCCTGCGCATCACCAACTCCCGCCGCGAGAACCTGCGCAAGGAACTCCACCGCGGAGTCGAGGTGCACCGGCTGCTGCGCACCGGCCTGGCCCGCCAGTGGCAGGCGGTCCACCCCCGCTTCGACATCGTCCGAGACCCGGCCTGGCTGGGCATCGACGATCCGGACGGACGTCCCGTGCCCGGACTCGACGTGATGATCCGGCACAACCCGTTCGCCCCGGCCGACGACGTCGGCTGCGTCGCCGGACTCGTCTCGCCCCGCCCCCTCACCGAGCCCGGCGCCACCGACCCGGCGCCGTGCACCGCCAGGCCGATGCGGTCCCGGCTGGCCCGGCTCGTGGCACAGCTCGCCGCGCGCACCGGCCGTCCCGTCGGAGCTGTCGCCGCGGAGTGGTTCCTCCGGTACCTGGAGCAGGTCGTCCGGCCCGTGCTCTGGCTGGACGGCGAGGCCGGCATCGCCCTTGAGGCCCACCAGCAGAACACCGTGCTCCTGCTCGACGGCGACGGCTGGCCGGCCGGCGGCCGCTACCGCGACAACCAGGGCTACTACTTCCGCGAGTCCCGGCGGGCCGAACTGGAAGCCCGGCTGCCCGGCATCGGCAGGCGCAGCGACACCTTCGTCTCCGACGAGGTCATCGACGAACGCTTCGTCTACTACCTCGCCGTCAACAACGTGCTGGGTCTGATCGGGGCGTTCGGCTCCCAGCGCCTCGCCGACGAGCGCCTGCTCCTCGCCGCCTTCCGCCGTTTCCTCACCGACCTCGCCTCGGGTCTCGCCGCCCTGCGTACCTCCCTGCCCCGCCGCTTGCTCGACTCACCCGTCCTGCGATGCAAGGCCAACCTGCTGACCCGGCTGCACGGCCTGGACGAACTCGTCGGCCCGGTCGACACCCAGTCCGTCTACGTCACCCTCACCAACCCCCTTCATTCCTGAGTCGACCCGACCCGCCGAACCCGAGCACGCCGCACCGCCCGACCGCACTTCCGAGGAACATGACCCACCTCGTCTCCTGAGAGGAGCGCACCGTGCCTCCCACCGACGCGAACGCCGGCAGCAGCCCCAGCCCGGTCCATCGGGGTCCCGACGGCCCCCGAGCGAACGGCGCGGGCAGCCGGGACGCACCGTTCGCCGGGTTCACCATCCAGGCCGACGACGAGGACGGCGAGGACACGCTGGACCTCCATCTGCCCGCCGACTTCCTCGCCCGGTTCGTCGGAGGGGCGGCCTACCTCCTCGACCAACTCCCCACGTGGGGGCCGGTCGTCACCCCCGTCGGCTCCTTCCGCCTCGTGCCCGTCCGTGTCGAGGACGACCTGCCGCTCGTGCACCGCTGGATGAACGACCCCGACATCGCCCGGTTCTGGGAGCTGGCCGGGCCCCGGAGCCGGACCGAGGAGCACCTGCGGGCCCAGCTCGACGGCGACGGACGGAGCGTGCCCTGTCTCGGTCTGCTGGACGGCACGGCGATGAGCTATTGGGAGATCTATCGGGCGGACCTGGATCCACTGGCCCGCCACTACCCGGCCCGTCCGCACGACACCGGGATCCATCTCCTCGTGGGCGGGGCCGCGGATCGGGGGAGGGGGTTGGGCTCCACGCTGCTGCGGGCCGTGGCGGACCTCGTCCTCGACCGGCGCCCGGCATGCGCCCGCGTCGTAGCGGAACCCGATCTTCATAACGCCCCCTCCGTCGCAGCGTTCCTGAGCGCCGGATTCCGGTTCGCGGCCGAGGTCGACCTGCCCGGTAAGCGGGCCGCCCTCATGATCCGGGACCGGGTCCTGCGTGATGTTCTGTAGCGCTGAGTGATTGCGCGGTCACAGATGGAACGTCTGTCCGGGCCGACGGGGTTCCCGCTCGACCGGAGAATTTTCGAGAAAGCCGTGAAGCCCGAGAAGACCGAGGAACACGAGGCACCGAGGAGCTTCGCAGAACCGAGGATCCTCGGTGGAGCGAGGAACCTCGTCGGGCCGAGGCGCCCCGTCAGGCCGAGGATTCCCGGAATCCGTGTCCGATCGCTGCCCCCACCGCACCCAGGAGCCCCGCCGTGCCCCCGTCCCCCGATCCCGCTGTGATCGCCCGTTTGTCAGTGCCGGGCCGTAGGGTGGTCGGGCTATGACGAAGCCCTCCCTCCCCGAACTCCTGCATGCCGCTGTCACCGCCGTCGGCGGCACGGAGCGCCCCGGCCAGGTGACCATGGCCGAATCGGTCGCCGAGGCGATCGACGACGGATCCCACCTGCTGGTCCAGGCCGGCACCGGCACCGGAAAGTCGCTGGGCTATCTCGTGCCCGCGCTCGCGCACGGGGATCGGGTGGTCGTTGCGACGGCCACGCTCGCGCTTCAGCGGCAGCTCGTGGAGCGCGACCTGCCGCGCACGGTCGACGCCCTGCACTCGCTGCTGCGCCGCCGCCCGGAGTTCGCGATGCTGAAGGGCCGGTCGAACTACCTGTGCCTGCACCGGCTGCGCGAGGGCATGCCGCAGGACGAGGAGGAGGGCCTCTTCGACCAGTTCGAGGCCGCCGCGCCCACGAGCAAGCTGGGCCAGGACCTGCTGCGGTTGCGCGACTGGGCGGACGAGACCGAGAGCGGCGACCGGGACGATCTCACCCCGGGTGTCTCGGACCGCGCCTGGGCGCAGGTGTCGGTGTCGTCCCGGGAGTGCCTGGGTGCGACGAAGTGCGCCTACGGCGCCGAGTGCTTCGCGGAGATGGCCCGTGAGCGCGCCAAGCTCGCCGAGGTCGTGGTCACGAACCACGCCCTGCTCGCCATCGACGCCATCGAGGGCGCCCCGGTGCTGCCCCAGCACGAGGTGCTGATCGTGGACGAGGCCCATGAGCTCGTCTCCCGTGTCACCGGCGTCGCCACGGGCGAGCTCACCGCCGGCCAGGTCAACCGCGCGGTGCGCCGCGCCGCCAAGCTCGTCAACGAGAAGGCCGCCGACCAGCTCCAGACCGCCGCGGAGGGTTTCGAGCGGCTGATGGAGCTGGCCCTGCCGGCCCGCCTTGAGGAGATCCCGGAAGACCTCGGCTACGCCCTGATGGCGCTGCGGGACGCCGCCCGCACGGTCATCTCCGCGATCGGCGCGACGCGCGACAAGTCGGTCCAGGACGAGGACGCGGTCCGCAAGCAGGCGCTGGCCTCGGTGGAGGCGGTGCACGACGTGGCGGAGCGCGTGCTGAACGGCTCGGAGTGGGACGTCGTCTGGTACGAACGGCACGACCGCTTCGGAGCATCGCTGCGGATCGCGCCCATGTCCGTCTCGGGCCTGCTCCGGGAGAAACTCTTCACGGACCGCTCCGTGGTCCTCACCTCCGCGACCCTCAAGCTGGGCGGGGACTTCAACGGGGTCGGCGCCTCCCTGGGCCTCGGCCCTGAAGGGACGGAGGGCGAGGACCTGCCGAAGTGGAAGGGCGTCGACGTCGGCTCCCCCTTCGACTACCCCAAGCAGGGCATCCTCTACGTCGCCAAACACCTGTCGCGCCCGGCGCGCGACGGCGAGCGCTCCGACATGCTCGACGAGCTGACGGAACTCATCCAGGCGGCCGGTGGCCGCACCCTCGGTCTGTTCTCGTCCATGCGGGCCGCCCAGCTCGCCGCCGAGGAGCTGCGCTCGCGGATTCCGGAGTTCCCGATCCTGCTCCAGGGCGAGGAGACCCTCGGCGAGCTGATCAAGAACTTCGCGGCCGACCCGAAGACATGCCTGTTCGGCACGCTGTCGCTCTGGCAGGGCGTCGATGTCCCGGGCCCCAGTTGTCAGCTGGTCGTCATGGACAAGATCCCGTTCCCGCGCCCTGACGACCCGCTGGTGAGCGCCCGGCAGAAGGCGGTCGAGGACGCGGGCGGAAACGGCTTCATGGCGGTGGCCGCCACCCATGCGGCCCTGCTCATGGCTCAGGGAGCGGGCCGGCTCGTCCGTGCGTCGGGAGACCGCGGCGTGGTCGCCGTACTCGACCAGCGACTGGCCACCGCGCGCTACGGCGGCTATCTCAAGGCGTCACTGCCGGACTTCTGGTACACCACGGACCGGAACCAGGTGCGCAAGTCCCTCGCGGCGATCGACGCGGCGGCGAACCGGACCGAGGCGGCGCAGATGGAGTCGGCCGAGGCGTCGTAAGAGCCGTGACGTCGTAGGAGCCGTAAGAGGCGGGAGTGGATCGCGGGGGTAGCCTGACCGGCGCCGGTCAGGCTACCCCCGCGATCCCGAGGCGCCGGAGCCACCCCGGAGCAGGTGGACACAGCAGGGCCCCGGAACCGGCGCAGGGGTTCCGGGGCCCGGTCAGGGAGCGAACCGGCCGAGAGGCCTGTCCGCCGCAGACGTCACACGCGTCGCAGCACCGCGACGACCTTTCCCAGGATGGTCGCGTCGTCGCCGGGGATCGGCTCGTAGGCCGCGTTGTGCGGGAGGAGCCAGACGTGGCCGTCCTCGCGCTTGAAGCGCTTGACGGTGGCCTCGCCCTCAAGCATGGCCGCCACGATGTCGCCGTTCTCGGCGACGGGCTGACGGCGCACCGTGACCCAGTCGCCGTCACAGATCGCGGCCTCGATCATGGAGTCGCCGACGACCTTGAGGACGAACAGCTCACCGTCACCGACGAGCTGGCGGGGGAGAGGGAAGACGTCCTCGACGGACTCCTCCGCGAGGATGGGCCCACCGGCGGCGATACGGCCTACCAGCGGGACGTACGACGCGGCGGGCTTGCCGGCGGTGTCCGTGGGCTGCACCGTCATGGCCTGGTCGGAGCCGCGGACCTCGTACGCGCGGGGGCGGTGGGGGTCGCGGCGCAGGAAGCCCTTGCGCTCCAGCGCCATCAGCTGATGGGCGACGGACGAGGTGCTGGAGAGGCCGACGGCCTGACCGATCTCGCGCATCGACGGCGGATAGCCGCGGCGCTGCACGGAATCCCGGATGACTTCGATCACGCGGCGTTGCCGGTCCGTGAGCCCGGAACTGTCCGCCCGGATTCCTGGAGGTCGGCCCGGCAAGGAGCGCTTGTGCTCGGGATTCGTGGCTTCGTTCATGGCGTGTACTGGCTCGACTCGGCCCTGGGAGCGGTCCTGGGCGGTGATGATGGCGCTGTCTGCGGTGGTGGTCACGGCGGCCCCTCTCGATGGTCTCCCTGCTGGACAACGGTAGTTGCTTTCGAAAGGTTGCGCCAAACACACGTTCGAGTGAAAAAGTGCGATTCGCGTGACGTGATCATGTGTCTGGGTGTATCGCTGACGCGCTACCTGTCGGGCAAAAGCGCCCATTGTTGTACTCTTCACCGCCGGGGTCGCCGACCTCGTGGATCGTGTCCTCAGTCTGCCATCCGGAACCCGGCCGCCCGGGTTCCGGGCTCCTTCTGCTCCGGAGTCCCACGCGTCCTCCGTGCGGCGCCCACGGTATCTCCGTAAGTGCCGCGACGGGTGCGGTTGCGCGTGCGCGTGTCCCCGGGCGTGCCGCCGACGCCGGTGTGACCGGCCGTTCCGTCGCGACACGCGTCTCTGCCTCGATGAATGAGCTGATCCCCACATCTAGTGGTTGGATGGCTACAGCAGCCCACAAGTTGTGGTCCCCCGGGTCTGAGACGGCTCTGCGATCGCCTATGCTTAGGGCTGCTTCGCGGGGCCCATGGGGTTCGGCGAGGTTGTTGAGTCTGCTGTGAGGAGGGTTGGAGATCATGCACTGCCCCTTCTGCAGGCACCCCGACAGCCGTGTGGTCGACAGTCGTACGACCGACGACGGCACGTCGATCCGCAGGCGCCGCCAGTGCCCCGACTGCTCCCGTCGTTTCACGACCGTGGAGACGTGCTCGCTCATGGTGGTCAAGCGGTCCGGAGTCACCGAGCCTTTCAGTCGTACCAAGGTCATCAACGGTGTGCGCAAGGCATGCCAGGGACGGCCTGTCACCGAGGACGCGCTCGCCCAGCTCGGCCAACGGGTCGAGGAAGCGGTGCGGGCCACCGGAAGCGCCGAGCTGACCACCCACGACGTGGGGCTGGCCATACTCGGCCCGTTGCAGGAGCTCGACCTCGTCGCCTATCTGCGATTCGCCTCCGTCTACCGGGCGTTCGACTCGCTGGAGGACTTCGAGGCCGCCATCGCGGAGCTGAGGGAGGCGACGCGAGGCCCCGCCGCGGGCGACGGCGACGCGGGAGCGGGGAGCCAGGAAGACGATCGCGGGCTTGGGACCACTCAGGTCCCCGAGCCCGCCCACGCCGCCGACTGACCGGCGGGCCGGAAAGCGGGAGGAGACCCGGATTCCGGCCGTGAGGCGGCGATCCAAGACCTGTTGCGGGTGGCAGCTGAGGGTGCCCGCAACACAAGACAGAACACCGTGCCACGGGAACAAGCGGGGCACTTCAGGGCGTTTTTGCCCGTAGAGGGAGGCGGCATGACAGAGACGGCGAGCGGTCCGGCACGAGGTTCCCGAGCCAAGGGCGGCAAGGCGGGAACCAAGGGACTGCACATCGAGCGCATCCACAGCACCCCCGGAGTACACCCGTACGACGAGGTCGAGTGGGTGAGCCGTGACGTCGTCATGACCAACTGGCGCGACGGCTCGGTCAACTTCGAGCAGCGTGGCGTCGAGTTCCCCGACTTCTGGTCGGTGAACGCGGTCAACATCGTCACCAGCAAGTACTTCCGCGGTGCCGTGGGCACCCCGCAGCGCGAGGTCAGCCTGAAGCAGCTGATCGACCGCATCGTGAAGACGTACCGGAAGGCCGGTGAGGACCACAAGTACTTCGCCTCGCCCGCCGACGCCGAGATCTTCGAGCACGAGCTGGCGTACGCCCTCCTGCACCAGATCTTCAGCTTCAACAGCCCCGTCTGGTTCAACGTGGGCACCCCGCAGCCCCAGCAGGTCTCCGCCTGCTTCATCCTGTCCGTCGACGACTCCATGGAGTCGATCCTCGACTGGTACAAGGAAGAGGGCATGATCTTCAAGGGCGGCTCCGGCGCCGGCCTGAACCTCTCCCGCATCCGCTCCTCCAAGGAGCTGCTCTCCTCCGGCGGCAACGCCTCCGGCCCGGTCTCCTTCATGCGCGGCGCCGACGCCTCCGCCGGCACCATCAAGTCCGGTGGCGCCACCCGCCGCGCCGCCAAGATGGTCGTGCTCGACGTCGACCACCCCGACATCGAGGACTTCATCGAGACCAAGGTCAAGGAAGAGGAGAAGATCCGCGTCCTGCGCGACGCGGGCTTCGACATGGACCTGGGCGGCGACGACATCGCCTCCGTCCAGTACCAGAACGCCAACAACTCGGTCCGTGTGAACGACGAGTTCATGAAGGCGGTCGAGGACGGCGGGAACTTCGGCCTGCGCGCCCGGATGACCGGCGAGGTCATCGAGGAGGTCGACGCCAAGGCGCTCTTCCGCAAGATCGCCGAGGCCGCCTGGGCCTGCGCCGACCCCGGCATCCAGTACGACGACACCATCAACACCTGGCACACCTGCCCCGAGTCCGGCCGGATCACCGCGTCGAACCCGTGCAGCGAGTACATGCATCTGGACAACACGTCCTGCAACCTCGCCTCGCTGAACCTGATGAAGTTCCTGAAGGACGACGGCAAGGGCGAGCAGTCCTTCGACGCCGAGCGCTTCGCCAAGGTCGTCGAGCTGGTCATCACCGCGATGGACATCTCGATCTGCTTCGCGGACTTCCCGACCCAGAAGATCGGCGAGAACACGCGCGCGTTCCGCCAGCTGGGCATCGGCTACGCCAACCTCGGCGCCCTGCTGATGGCCACCGGCCACGCCTACGACTCCGACGGCGGCCGCGCCCTGGCCGGCGCGATCACCTCGCTGATGACGGGTACGGCCTACCGCCGCTCCGCCGAACTGGCCGCGGTCGTCGGTCCGTACGACGGCTACGCCCGCAACGCCGACGCCCACAAGCGCGTCATGGCGCAGCACGCCGACGCCAACACCAAGGCCGTCCGCATGGACGACCTGGACACCCCGGTGTGGGCCGCGGCCACGGAGGCGTGGCAGGACGTGGTGCGTCTTGGCGAGAAGAACGGTTTCCGCAACTCCCAGGCGTCCGTGCTCGCCCCGACCGGCACCATCGGTCTCGCGATGTCCTGCGACACCACCGGCGTCGAGCCCGACCTCGCCCTGGTCAAGTTCAAGAAGCTCGTCGGCGGCGGCTCGATGCAGATCGTCAACGGCACCGTCCCGCAGGCCCTGCGCCGCCTGGGCTACCAGGAGGAGCAGATCGAGGCGATCGTCGCCCACATCGCCGAGAACGGCAACGTGATCGACGCCCCCGGTCTGAAGCAGGCGCACTACGAGGTCTTCGACTGCGCCATGGGCGAGCGCGCCATCTCCCCGATGGGCCACGTCCGCATGATGGCCGCGATCCAGCCGTGGATCTCCGGCGCCATCTCCAAGACGGTCAACATGCCGGAGACGGCGACCGTCGAGGAGGTCGAGGAGATCTACTACGAGGCCTGGAAGCTGGGCGTCAAGGCGCTCGCGATCTACCGCGACAACTGCAAGGTCGGCCAGCCGCTCTCCGCCAAGAAGAAGGACGACAAGGACGCCGAGAAGGCGGAGATCGCCGAGAAGGCCGAGGACACGATCCGTACCGCGGTCGAGAAGGTGGTCGAGTACCGCCCGGTCCGCAAGCGCCTCCCGAAGGGCCGTCCCGGCATCACCACGTCCTTCACCGTCGGCGGCGCCGAGGGCTACATGACCGCCAACTCCTACCCGGACGACGGTCTCGGCGAGGTCTTCCTGAAGATGTCGAAGCAGGGCTCGACCCTCGCGGGCATGATGGACGCGTTCTCCATCGCGGTCTCCGTCGGCCTCCAGTACGGCGTGCCGCTGGAGACGTACGTCTCGAAGTTCACCAACATGCGCTTCGAGCCGGCCGGCATGACCGACGACCCCGACGTGCGGATGGCGCAGTCGATCGTCGACTACATCTTCCGCCGCCTGGCGCTGGACTTCCTGCCCTTCGAGACCCGCTCCGCGCTCGGCATCCACTCCGCCGAGGAGCGCCAGCGGCACCTGGAGACCGGTTCCTACGAGCAGTCCATCGAAGACGACGAGGTCGACGTCGAGGGCTTGGCCCAGTCGGCGCCGCGCGCCCAGGAGCTGAAGGCCGTGGCCGCGCCGCGTGCCGAGGTCGAGGCGGCCAAGCCCGCCCCGAAGCAGGCGCACACCAGTGCCGAGCTGGTGGAGATGCAGCTGGGCATCCAGGCCGACGCCCCGCTCTGCTTCTCCTGCGGCACGAAGATGCAGCGGGCCGGCTCCTGCTACATCTGCGAGGGCTGCGGCTCGACCAGCGGCTGCAGCTGATGACATGCGGTAGGTGAAGTAAGGGGCGCTGGCAATGGCCGGCGCCCCTTACTCATCACCGTGTGTCAGAGCTGGTGCGCCCTGCCCATGACGTGGGTGAACGTCGCAGGGTCCTCCTGGAAGCCGTGCATGCCGGGGCGGAAGGTCCAGTGTCCGGAGCCGTCCCGTACGAACTCCGCGATCGTGGCCGCCGTGGCCCCGGGAACCGCGCCGAAGTCGTCCTGGGCGAGCACGGTGTAGCCCTCCCGGACGCGCATGGCCGGATTGAGCACATCGACGAACGTCCTGTGTCCGGGCTGCTGTTGGATGACCACGCCGACCACCACGCGCGCGTACCGGTCGGCCAGCCGGTCCAGTTCGAGCGTCATGACCTCGTCCCAGCCGAAGCCCTTGCCGTCGAGGCTGTCCCGGTTGAGGAAGATCGTGCCGTCGGGTGACCGGCTGTCGAAGTGCACCACATAGGCCGGTTCTCCGTGCGGGTCGTCCGCGGTGAACGTCGCGGCGATGATGTCGAGATCGGTGGGCGGCAGACCCGCCGGGCTCGGGTCCCACTGGAGCGCGACCTCGACCTTGCTGATTCCCTTGCTGAAGCCGGACAACTGGCTCCCCTTCCCCCTGTGACTGCTCCGGTCCCCAACTCACCAGGAGCCAGGGCTCTTTGCCCATCGTGCCACGCGCGCGGAGCATATGCGCGAGCGATCTGCGCCGGAGCGTGACCGGCGCCACGTCCGCTGGCCTTACGATGGCGCGGTGCTGGTCAAGTGGATTCGCTGCACCGTGGTGGACCGCCGCGGGTTCGAGCGGGGGCAGCGGAAATGGGCGGGGCTTCCGGGGGAGCCGGGATTTCGGGGACAGGGCGGCGGCTGGAGCCGGCACCGGCCGGGTGTGGCGCACATCTTCGCCTTCTGGGAGAGCCGCGCCTTCTACGACTCCTTCATGGCCCGCTCGCACGACCGCCTGGCCTCCACCCAGGTCGGCACGTTCAAGGACGCCCAGGTCAAGCTCTTCGAGTACCGCTTCGACGTGAAGACGGGCTTCGAGCCGCGGTTCACCGACACCGATCTGATCCGGGTGGCCCTGTGCCAGGTCCACGAGGAGCGGGTGGAGCACTTCATGCTCATGCAGGAGAAGGTCTGGAACCCCGCCATGGCCGGTTCACCCGGCATGATCCGCGGCATGTTCGGCGAGGCGCCCGAGCAGGAGTTCCTGGTCCTGTCGATGTGGCGGTCCGCGGCCGAGCACGGCAAGTACCGCACCGAGCGCGTCGAGCGCCTCGCCCTGCGCGCCCAGACCGAGGCGGACATCGCGGCGCTCTCCGGCGACATCGTGGAGCTGGAACCGTCCTGGACGGTCTGAGCGCCGCGGCGCCGGCTTCACCGCAGAGATCGGTCCCGTGGTCAGTTTGAATAGCAAACTCACCGCTGGAAGGGTCCCGGACGCCGATATCGTGTGACCTACGCCGTATGGAGCCCGTACGAGTCCTCGACTCACCCTCACTCGATCTAGGGTTTCGGCATGGTACGACCACGGCGCATCGTCCTTGTCCGGCACGGCGAGTCAACGGGCAACGTCGACGACTCCGTGTACGAGCGTGAGCCCGACCACGCGCTCGCCCTCACCGAGCGCGGCCGACGGCAGGCCGAGGCGACCGGAAAGGAACTGCGGGAGCTCTTCGGCAGGGAACGCGTGAGCGTGTACGTCTCCCCGTACCGCCGCACGCACGAGACGCTCCGCGCCTTCCACCTCGACCCTGACCTCATACGCGTCCGGGAGGAGCCACGCCTGCGCGAACAGGACTGGGGCAACTGGCAGGACCGCGACGACGTACGCCTCCAGAAGGCCTACCGGGACGCCTACGGCCACTTCTTCTTCCGCTTCCCGCAGGGGGAGTCCGGCGCCGATGTGTACGACCGGGTCGGTGGCTTCCTGGAGAGTCTGTACCGCAGCTTCGAGGACCCCGACCATCCCCCGAACGTGCTCCTCGTGACGCACGGGCTCGCGATGCGGCTGTTCTGCATGCGCTGGTTCCACTGGACCGTCGCGGAATTCGAGTCGCTGTCGAACCCCGGGAACGCGGAGATGCGGATGCTCGTTCTGGGGAACGACGGCAAGTACGCGCTCGACCGGCCCTTCGAGCGCTGGCGCAAGCCGCTGCCGTACTGGGTGAACGGATAGAGTGGCAGAGCGATGACCGCTGACTCCTCTTCTGCCGGGCGACTGGAGCGCGCCCTGGCGAGCCTGCGCGGACTGGCCGTGGGAGACGCCCTGGGCTCCCAGTTCTTCGTCCCCGCGCACTATCCGCTGCTGAAGCGGCGCGAGCTGCCGCCGGGTCCCTGGCAATGGACCGACGACACCGAGATGGCCTGTTCCGTGGTCGCCGTCCTCGGTGCCCATCGGCGCATCGACCAGGACGCGCTGGCCCGCTCCTTCGCCGAGCACCACGACGTCGACCGGGGCTACGGCCCCGCGGTCGACCGCCTGCTGCGCCTCGTGCGGGAGGGCGGGGACTGGCGGGAGCTGGCGGCCGGGCTCTTCGACGGGCGGGGGTCCTGGGGCAACGGCGCGGCAATGCGGATCGCCCCGCTGGGGGCCTGGTACGCGGACGACCCGGAGCAGGCGACCCACCAGGCGGAGATCTCGGCCTACCCCACCCACCAGCACCGCGAGGCCGTGGTCGGCGCCATGGCCGTGGCAGCCGCGGCCGCGTTGGCCGGCTCGCCGGACGGGTCCCCGAGCCCCGAGGCGCTGCTCGACGGAGTCGTCGCCCTGGTGCCGAAGAGCGCGGTCGGCCAGGGACTGCGACGCGCCCGGGACATGCTCGACTACGCCGACGCGGGCACCGTCGCGGCGGTGCTGGGCTGCGGACGCCGTAGGACGGCCCACGACACCGTCCCCTTCGCGCTCTGGTCCGCAGCACGCTGCCTCGGGGACTACGGGACGGCGTTCTGGACGACCGCCCAGGCGGGCGGGGACGTGGACACGACCTGCGCGATCGTGGGAGGCGTACTCGCCTCCGGCAAGGCAGGGACACCGCCCGCCGCGTGGGCGGAGCGGGTCGAGGCACTGCCGGACTGGGTGCCGACGGGGCTCTGACGCTTGCGAGGGCCGATTTCCGGGCCCTGCAAACCGGCTGCCGGGATGCTCACGGCCGACGGCCGGTTGCTGACTGCCGGCCCCCGAATGTGGATCTCTTGAGCGACGCGAGACGAGGGTGAGAACTCTCCGTGTCCTTCGGGAACTCTCCGTGATGGCTGCCCGTTCTTCCCGTATCCGCCGTGCACCGCGCCCTCGGGAGCCGGTGCGGCGGGGAGGTCGAAGAGCGCGCGGCGGAGGGGGCGTGAGATGGCGTTCGTGTCGTGGGAGCCGGTGCTCGTGCTGGTCGCCGTCCTGGCCTTTGTGCGGATGCCGGCCGCCGCCGCACGGCCGGCCGGACCGCCGTCTGTGCCGTCAGTCCGCGGACGGCGGGCCGGCCGGGCGTGGCTCCGCGCGGCCCCGAGGGAGTCAGCCCATCCCCGGGCCGGCCGTGCCGGAGAGGGACTCGAGATCGCTCTTGCGGACCTTGAGCACCAGCCAGGCGGTGAGGAACGCCAGCCCGGCGATCGCGGCGGCCGGTACGAAGGCCAAGGAGATGCCGTGGGCGAGCACGTCGTGCCCCCAGGGCGCGGGAAGTTGGTGCGTCTTGGCGAACTGCGCCTTCTGCTCCGGCGAGCTGTTGGCGAGGAACTTGGGCAGTTGCTTCTTCGCCTCGTCCTTGCTTGCCGAGCCGAAGACGGTCGTCAGGATGGACAGCCCGAGCGAGCCACCCACCTGCTGCATCGCGTTGAGCAGCCCGGAAGCCGCACCCGCCTCGTGCTGGGCCACGCCCGACACCGCCGTCACGGTGGCCGTCACGAAGTTCAGCCCCATGCCGAAGCCGAACACCAGCATCGGCCCGAGCACTCCGCCGAGGTACGAGCTGTCCGGCCGGATGAACGTCTGCCAGACCAGCCCGACCGTCACGAGAGCCGAGCCGACCGCCATGAACGGCTTCGGGCCGAACTTCGGCAGCAGGGCCTGCGACGCGCCCGCGCTGATCGCGATCGCGACGGTCACGGGCAGGAAGGCCAGACCGGCCTTGATGGCGCTGTAGCCGAGGACGTCCTGCACGAACAGCACGATGTAGAAGAACATGCCGAACATCGCCGCGGACAGGCTGAGCATGATCGCGTACGTGCCCCAGCGGTTGCGGTCCGCGAACATCCGCAGTGGGGTGATCGGCTCCTTCGCCCGTGTCTCGGTGAGGACGAAGGCGAGCAGCAGCACCACGGCCGCGGCGAACGAGCCGAGGGTGAGCTTGTCGCGCCAGCCGTTCTCCGCGGCACGGATGAAGCCGTACACCAACGAGGCCATGCCCACCGTCGAGGTCAGCGCGCCGGTGATGTCGAAGCGCCCTGGGTGCCGTGCCGACTCGCTGATGTACAGCGGCGCGAGCGCCGCGATCAGCACGCCGATCGGCACGTTGACGAACAGCACCCACCGCCAGTCCAGCCAGTCGGTGAGCATGCCGCCCGCGAGCAGGCCGATGGCACCGCCGCCCGCGGAGACGGCGGCGAAGACACCGAAGGCCCGGTTGCGTTCCGGGCCTTCGGGGAAGGTCGTGGTGATCAGCGCCAGCGACGTGGGCGAGGCTATCGCGCCGCCCACGCCCTGAAGGGCCCGCGCGGCCAGCAGTTGCCAGGGTTCCTGGGCGAGACCGCCCAGCAGCGAGGCGAAGGTGAAGAGCAGGATGCCGGTCATGAACACCCGGCGGCGGCCGAGGATGTCACCGGCCCGCGCACCGAGCAGCAGCAGACCGCCGAACGTGAGCGTGTAGGCGCTGACCACCCAAGTCAGGTCGGTGGTGCTGAATTTGAGCGCGTCTTGAATGTGCGGGAGCGCGATGTTCACAATCGTCGCGTCGAGTACCACCATGAGTTGGCAGGCCGCGATGACGGCGAGCGCGATGCCGGGATGCCCCTCCCGGCGGGCCACGCCCGGTTTTGGATCCTGGAGCAGCTGAGAGGTCGTCACTATGGGTCCCCCACGAAGGAATTAGTGAACGCTCGCGTTCACTTTCGCCTCCACGGTAGTGAGTCCCCAAGAGTGAACGCAAGCGTTCACTTAATCGGGTGTGCCGCCCCGCGTCCCCCTGTTGCTGCGGTGCGGCGCTCCCCCTTTCCCGAACCCCCGCTTCCCTTGCACGTTGGAGAGACACAGATGGTTACCTCGCGCTGGACGGCCGATCCTGCCCGGGCGGCTTCCCCTCGTCGGCGCGGCGTGGTCCTGGAGCGCGCGATCATGGATGCCGCTCTGGAACAGCTCGGCGCGGTCGGCTGGAAGGGCCTCACCATGGAGGGCGTCGCGGCCGGCGCCCAGACCGGCAAGGCCGCCGTGTACCGCCGCTGGCCCTCCAAGGAGGACCTCGTCGCGGATGCGCTGGTGGCCGGACTGCCTCGGGTGGAGATCGCTCCGGACCTCGGAAGTGTGCGCGAGGATCTGCTCAGTCTGTGCCGGGAGGTGCGGGAGATCATGTACTCGCCCCCTGGTGTCGCCCTGCGCGCGGTCATTCACGAGTGCGACGACGTTCAGGCGGAGCGCTTCCAGGACGTGATCGTCGGCGGAGTCATCGAGCCGACCGTCACCTTGCTCCGTGAGGTCATCACCCGTGGAATAGGGCGGGGAGAGGTTCGCTCGGATGCGGCCAACAGCTATGTCTTCGACGCCATCCCGGCCATGATGATGTACCGGTCGAAGGTGTGCGCCAGCGAATGGAGCGACCATGATCTCGAAGAGATGATCGACCAGTTGATGCTCCCGCTGCTACGGCCGCACGGGGTCTGATCCCGCGCCCCGGTGATCTCTGTGGTGCCCGGGCGACCAGGGTGTCGCACGGCGATCGCGTCGGCGTAGGCTAGGGGCGCCATGCCGTACGAACCACCCACTCACACTGTCGAGCGCTCCCTGCGCGCCACGACCGGAGCGAAGGTCATCGCCGGTGTCGACGAGGTGGGGCGCGGAGCCTGGGCCGGACCGGTCACCGTCTGCGCGGCGGTCACCGGACTGCGTCGCCCGCCCGAGGGCCTGACCGACTCCAAGCTGCTGAGCGTCAAGCGCCGTACGGAATTGGCCGAGATCTTGCGGAGATGGGTCACGGCCTATGCCCTGGGGCATGCTTCCCCCGAGGAGATCGACGGCCTGGGGATGACGGCCGCGCTGCGGCTCGCCGCGGTCCGTGCCCTGGACGCTCTGCCGGTCCACCCCGACGCCGTCATCCTCGACGGGAAGCACGACTACCTCGGCGCCCCCTGGCAGGTGCGTACGGTGATCAAGGGCGATCGCTCGTGCGTGGCCGTCGCCGCGGCGTCGGTGATCGCCAAGGTTCAGCGCGACAAAATGATGGCCGAACTGGGTGTCGACCATGCAGACTTCGGATTTGCGGACAACGCCGGGTATCCGTCGCCCGTGCACAAGGCCGCACTGGAGGAGTGGGGGCCCACCCCGCACCACCGCTTGTCGTGGGCGTATCTTGATGCGTTGCCCGAGTGGCGGCACCTCAAGAAGGCCCGCAGCTGGGCGGACGGAAGCGTTCCGGAAATCGAGGGTCAGCTCGGCTTCGATTTCTGACGGTTCCGATCGCACTGATGTGCCACCCGGTCACCCGTACCGCACCAACGTTTGATAAATATCAGCTCATGCCTCTCATTCCCGAGGAGCCTCAGATTCACGAGAGTGCCCAGGGTCCCCGCGCTACTCCGGCCAGCGGCCGTACCGCGCCGACCCCTCGCCCCGTACCCGGCCCCCGTCCCGCGGCTCCGTCCCGCCCCGGTCGTCCCGGCCCTCCGCGGCCCGCGCCGCCGGTGCAGCGCACGCCGCGTGATGTGGCTCCGGCCAAGCCGAGCCCGTCCGGCCCGGCCGCTCCCGCCGCTTCGGCGGCCGCCCCGCAGATCCAGCTGATCCCGGCCTCGGCCGAGGGCGCGCTCGACGCCGCCGACGAGGCGGTGGACCTGCTCCTGGACTCGGGCCGTGCCCCCGGTGACGTGCTCGTGATCACCACCGGTGCCCAGCACCCGTGGGCGGAGCACGAGCTGTCCTTCGGCGAAGCCGCCTACTGGGCGCAGCACGACGCCGGTGACGACGTCTTCTACACGGATGTCACCAGCGCCGCCCGTGCAGCGTCCCGCCCCGTGGTGGTGGTGGCCGTCAACGGAGGTCCCGCCTCCTCCGCCTCCGTCCTTCCGCTGGCCCACGCGCGGGCCGATGCCCTGCTGATCGTCTGCGGCGACCCGCAGCAGATCAACGCGGTGCTGGGCGCCGGCGTCTGAGCCACGCCCGGCGCCTCGGGGTACCGGAGTGACGCTGGGGCTGCTCCGGCGGAAATCGCAGGGAGTCGCCTGTGGCATGCCCGGACGCCGGGCGGCCACCGCGTTCGCGAGGGCGGCCTCCCGGCCGGCCTCGGCGGCGAAGCGGTGACCGCCGGGTGCTGGTGGGGCGCGTCCATCACCGCGGTGCGGTGCGCGGTCGCCGAGCCGCCCGGAGAGCGTCCCTATCCAGGGCGCATCCCGGATGCCGTACGGCCGCGCGGCGCATTCCGGACGCCATAGGGCCATCGGGCACGGTGTGAGCGGCGGCCAGCCTGTCCTCCGTGTCCCTCGCTGCCTGTGCGGCCCGGGCGCTGACCGGGCGGCCGGGGCTCGGCCTGCCGCCCCCTCGACCCAGGTGTTCGGCGCTGGCGCCTGGCATCCGGCCGGGGGTACGGCTCGGTCGCCCGGCGCCCGGACCGTCAGCGGGCCGCCGCGCGGCGCAGGACCTCGGAGACCGGTCCGCCGGTGCGAGGCGCGAGCGGCGGGGCCTCCGACAGGGCGCCGAAGGGCTCCGGCGCCGAGTCGGCGTTGGGGCGGCGACCACCGCGCCCCTCGCCGAGCACCTGCCAGCCGTCGTGGGTCAGCGTGATGTACGCCCCGCAGCGCAGGCCGTGCAGCGTGCAGGCGTCGCGCAGACCCCACATCCAGGCTCCGTCCTCCTCCGTCCAGCGCGCGTCTCCCTCACGGCAGTAGAGCAGTACGGCGGTGCGCACCGGCGTGCGGCGTCTCAGGTCGTGGGGGATGACCCGGCGCAACTGGGCGAGCAGTGCGTTGCGGAACATCCAGCCGTCGGCCGGGGCCGGATGCCGCGTGAACGACGCGCTGGCGCACAGCCGTTCCTCGGGATCCAGCACCGCCACGATCGCCGTGGACGGTTTGGGGCGGTGGCGGGCATGCAGCCCGCTGACGACCTCGCGAGGGTCGCGCAGCAGCGGGATTCCGGCGGAAGCCCATTCGGCCGGCTCGAGCAGGCGACTGGCGGAAGCGGCGGACGCGGACGTCGACAACGAGGCCGCCGAGGACGAGGCGAATCCGAAGGTCACGTTCTTCCCTTCGGCTACGCGCCCATACTGCGGGCGAGGTCGGATTCGGGAGCGCGCACCGCAGCAAAGCCCAACCGGATCACGGGCGAGCCGTGCGGGGAGCGGACCTCAATTCTTCCTGTCGAACTGGGATGCGGCAACGAGCAATTGGGGCCACCGACGGTTATCTACGGGTGTGTGGCTTATATCCTTACCCAAAGGTTCGTCAGCGCACGCCTGGGGTGCCCGACCGGGGCACCGGTGGCCGCCACGGTCGGACACGGGATCAGCCCTGAACGGCCAGGACCAGCGGCAATACCCCCCGCGCACCGGACTGTCTGAGCAGGCGCGCCGCGACCGCCAGGGTCCAGCCCGTCTCGGTGAAGTCGTCGACCAGCAGAACCGGCCCGTCGGCCTCGGCGAGCGCCGACGCGAGAGCGGGCGGCACGGTCAGCGAGCCGTCGAGAGCCTTCAGCCGCTGCGCGCTGTTGCTGCGCGGCACCCGCGGCGCGTCCTCGGCGTACGCCACGGAGCCGAGCAGGGGCAGTCGGCCGATCTCGGCGATCCGGGCGCCCAACGAGTGGACCAGCCGGGGCCGGGTCCGCGAGGCCACGGTGACGACGCCCACCGGCCTGGGCTGGGCGTCGGCCGCCCCGGGGGCCCAGCCGCCGGGGCCCTTCGCCCAGTCCGCCAGGACGTCCACCACGGCCCGCGCCACGTCGTCCGGCACAGCGGCGTCCGGCGTTTGCGGGGCGAGGAGCGGCCGCAGCCGATTGCCCCAGCCGATGTCCGACAATCGGCCCAGCGCGCGTCCCGATGAGGCCTGTTCACCGGCCGGAATACGCCCCTTGAGCGCGATGCCGATGGCCGGCAGGCCGGTCGGCCACATGCGACGGGGCTCCACCTCGACCCCGGCACGGCCGAGGTCGCTCCGGGCGGCGTCCACCGCAGCGGTGGACGTGTCGGCGGTGAAGCGCGGCCCCGCGCAGTTGTCGCAGCGGCCGCAGGGTTTGGCGCCCTCGTCGTCCAGCTGGCGCTGCAAGTACTCCATCCGGCATGCGGAGGTGGACGCGTAGGCCCGCATCGCCTGCTGCTCGGCCGTGCGCTGCCGGGCCACCCAGTCGTACCGCTCGGTGTCGTACGACCAGGGCTGCCCGGTCGCGACCCAGCCGCCCTTGACGCGGTGGACCGCCCCGTCCACGTCGAGGACCTTTAGCATGGTCTCCAGCCTCGAACGGCGCAGCTCGACCAGCGGTTCCAGGGCGGGCAGGGACAGCGGTCCGTCGGCCCGGGCGAGGACGTCCAAGGTGCGCCGGACCAGTTCCTCGGAAGGGAAGGCGAGCGAGGCGAAGTACTGCCAGATCGCCTCGTCCTCCTTGCCCGGCAGCAGCAGCACCTCGGCGTGCTCGACACCACGGCCGGCCCGGCCGACCTGCTGGTAGTAGGCGATGGGGGAGGAGGGGGAGCCGAGGTGAACCACGAAGCCGAGGTCCGGTTTGTCGAAGCCCATGCCGAGTGCGGACGTGGCGACGAGCGCCTTGACCCGGTTGGCGAGCAGATCGTCCTCCGCCTGCTGCCGTTCGGCGTTCTCCGTCTTTCCCGTGTACGAGGCGACGGTGTGACCGCGCTGTCGCAGGAAGGCGGTGACCTCCTCCGCCGCTGCGACCGTGAGTGTGTAGATGATGCCGGAGCCCGGCAGGTCGCCGAGATGGTCGGCGAGCCAGGCCATCCGGTGCGCGGCGTCCGGCAGCCGCAGCACTCCGAGGCTGAGGCTCTCCCGGTCCAGCGGGCCACGCAGCACCAGGGCGTCCGACGTGCCGCCCGTGCCGAGCTGGTCGGCGACATCCGCGGTCACCCGCGCGTTGGCCGTGGCGGTGGTGGCCAGCACGGGCACGCCGGGCGGCAGCTCGCCCAGCATGGTGCGCAGCCGGCGGTAGTCGGGACGGAAGTCGTGACCCCAGTCGGAGATGCAGTGGGCCTCGTCCACGACCAGCAGACCCGTCGCCGCGGACAGCTTGGGCAGGACCTGGTCACGGAAGTCCGGGTTGTTCAGCCGCTCCGGGCTGACGAGCAGGACATCGACCTCACCGGCCGCGATCTCGGCCTGTACGGCGTCCCACTCCTCGGTGTTCGCGGAGTTGATCGTCCGGGCGTGGATACCGGCCCGGGCCGCGGCCTCCACCTGATTGCGCATGAGCGCGAGCAAGGGCGAGACGATCACCGTGGGCCCGCTGCCTCTGGCCCGCAGCAGCGAGGTCGCCACGAAATACACCGCGGACTTGCCCCATCCCGTGCGCTGCACGACCAGGGCCCGGCGCCGGTCTGCGACCAGCGCCTCGATCGCCCGCCACTGATCCTCGCGCAGCCGGGCCCCGCCCGTGGCATCCCCGACGAGCCGGGCGAGGACGGCGTCCGCCTCTGCCCGGAGATCCGCGTTGCTCGTGTGCTCCATGGGCTCCATACAACAGGACGGGACCGACAACCGGGCGGGCTCGGGTCGGGGCCTGTGGACAACCGCCATGGACTTGTCGTGTCCCTGATTCGACTTATCCACAGGTGCAAGCGGGATTTCGGGATCCGCGAGATCGTCTCCGCATGACGAATCACGGCGAAACCACGGGACCGTTCGAAAACAATGACATCTCCGGACATGATCCGTTCTCCGGACTGTCCGCGCCCGACACCCACGTCACTCTGCGCACCCCGGCCGAGCTGGCCGACGCCCTGCCCTACCTGCTCGGATACCGACCGGAGGACAGCATGGTGCTGGTCGCCCTCCACGACCGCGAAGGCGGCGGCCGGTTCGGCGGCCGGGCCCGGCTCGGCATTCCCGCGAACGAGGAGGACTGGGAGGCGGCCGCCCGGCAGCTGGCCCAGGGCCTGGTCAAGGGCAGCGAGCGGCGGGGCTCCCGCCCGGAGCAGATGGTGGCCTACGTCTGCCAGGAGCCGGCGCCGGGCGAGTCCGGGCGGGACGTCAGGCGCCGGCTCGAACGGCTGGCCCAGTTGCTGCGCACCCAGTGCGGCGACCTGGACGTGCCGGTCGTCGAGGCACTGTGCATCGCGGACGGCCGTTACTGGTCGTACTGCTGCCCGGTCGAGGGCTGCTGCCCCGAGGACGGCTCGCCGATGGGCCTGCCCGGCACCTCGGTCCTGGCAGCGGCGGCCACCTATGCCGGCATCCAAGTGCGCGGCACCCTCAGGGAGTTGCGGGCCAGGCTCCAGCCCTGGGAGACCTCCGCGGTCCTGGAGCAGGAGGCCGCGCTGGACGCGGCGGGCATGATCCTGGTGCCCCGCATCCTCGACGAGGCGTCCCGTCCGGAGGTGGCCGAGGAGACCCTCGCCCTGGCCGAGCGCATCATGCGCCGCTTCGCCGCGGCGGCGCCCATGTCGGGCACGCATCCGGCGGACGTCCGCGACGACGGCCTGCTCGCACATGACGAGGCGGCGACGGTCATCCTCGGACTCCAGGACCGCACGACCCGTGACCGGGCCGCGGCCTGGATGGAGGGTGCGGAGGCCGGCCCTGCTCTCCGGCTCTGGCGTGCCCTGGCCCGCCGCTGCGTCGGCCCCTACGGTGAGCACGCCGCGGCCCCGCTGACCCTGGCCGGCTGGGTCGCCTGGTCGACGGGCGACGAACTGGAGGCCCGCGAGGCCCTCGCCATGGCCCTGGGCGCGGATCCCGACTACCTCTTCGCCCGCCTGCTGCACCAGGCCTGCAACGAAGGGCTCGACGCCGAGGCGATCCGCCGCTGTCTGCGCACGGAGCGCTCGGGGCCTGCGCGGGCCGAGGCCGCGCAGCAGCCGCATGAGGCAGTGGATTCGGCAACCGGCGGGCTCCCGGCCGTCGACGGCGGCACGTCCGGAGCATGTGCGCAGACGGAGGGACAGGTGGCGGGACCGGCGTCCGGGACGGGTGCGCGCCGAAGGCGCCGTGTGCGGTCCCTGGACGGAGGCGACAGCCGCCGGGCGGCCCGGGCGGCAGGTGCAGGACGGCGCCCGACCGGTTCGCGCTCCGGACCGTCGGCAGCCGAGCCCTCGCGGCCGGCCACGCGCGGTCCCGGCGGCACGCGCAAGCGTGCGTCGGACCAGAGCGCGACCAGCGCCACCTCCTCGGTGGGCGACCTCCGCGAGCCCGAGGGGGACGGATGAACGCCCCGGCGCCGTCCACGCGGGTCGGCGCGGCGAAACCTCGCGGTGCACCGGTGGCAACGGTGACATGGAGCGTGCGCTCCCGGAACCCGTGCGTGAACCTGCCGCACCGGGGCCCGGCCGTGTCCCGCCCGGCGTCTCCGGCACGCCGCCATGGCGCGGCATCCCTGCTGTGCCGCCTGGCCGGCCTGGTGCACCGGCCTCGCCCGGGGACTCCGGGGGCTCCTGGGACACACGCGGGCGTACCGCGCACCCGATGCCGGCGCAGGGTCACGGCCGTGTTGAGCGGTGCCTTCGCCGTCGTGCAGCGCCGCGATCCGGCCGGGCTCCCCGGGGCGGGCCGTGACCCGGAAGCGGCGCTCTCCGTTCACCTGAGTGGCGGAACGCCCGAACGCACTCCACCGCCGCACGACCGATGTCCCCCGGGGCGCCTCACCGGCCGCCCAGCGCGTCCCCGGCGCACCGAGAGCAGAAGAAGCCAATCCATGCATCAGCAGCCGACCCCGTCCTTCGCCACCGCCGAGCGACCGGCGAGGGACGGGCCCGCACGGTTCCGGCCGGACAGCGCCGTCATGACGGCGCTGGAGACCCTTGGTGTACGACCGCCGTCCCTGGAATCCCGGCCGGCCCTTCCAGCTGACGCAGGCGCACCCTCCCGCGCTCCACACCCGGCTCGTCGGCCTGTCACGCTCCCGTCGCCCCGCACGGCGACGAGCAGTCGCCCGATATCCGAACTGCCGCCCACCCACGCCGCGTTGATCTGCGTCGCCCTGCCCGGCCTCGCCATCTCGGGTGAGCTGGGACAGCTGACGGGCCGGGGGCTGGACGGGTTCTACCGAGGCGGGCGGCGGCTGCTCTCGCGGTGTCAGGTCCGCGTGGCCGGACGTGAACCGCTCGCCGTGCAGGCCAGGATGACCGGTGCCGACAGCGCCCGTTTCGTCGCCACGCTCCGGGCTTCCCCGGCGGCGGGCCCCGATCCGGATGTCGTCGTCGAACGAACACGCCGCGCCGAGGGAACAGAACGGATCACCGTCCGCAACGCCGGCGTGCGACCGCTGAGGCTCCCCGTCGAGATCGCCCTCGGCACGGATCTCGCCGAACTCGGTGCCATCGCCTCCGGCAGGACGGGCCCCCAACTCCCTGCCACGGTCCGCGACTCAGGGCTGCGCTGGGCCACGGCCGATGCCGCTGCCAGCGTCACCGCCGACCCGCCTCCTTCCGACGTCCTGGCGTCCGCCGGACTGCTGCGCTGGGAACTGCAACTGCCACCGGGTGGGACGGCGACCGTGGAACTGCGGATACGGCTCGACGGCGCGGGCCCCTTGAGGGCCGCGGGACAGACCACGACCAGCCCGATCGCCTGCGCCCGGGCGACGGGCGACGACCCCCGGGTGGCCCCGCTGCTCGACGCGGCCGTCGCCGACCTCCAGGCCCTTCTCCTGCGTGACACCGCCCACCCTTCCGACACCTATCTCGCGGCGGGCGCGCCCTGGCGCTGCGGGATGGCGCCCGCCGAGGCGCTCGCCGCCGCTCGTATGGCCCTGCCTCTCGGCACCCGGCTCGCCGCGGGAACACTGCGTGCCCTGGCCCGCACGCAACTCCCGGGCGACGACGCCCGGGCCGGCATGATCCCCGGGCCGCGACGCGACGCCGGCCCTCTCCTCCCGCCGGGCTGCACGGGAACGGAGGCCACGCTGCTCTTCCCCGTCCTGCTCGCCGAGGCCCGCCGCTGGGGACTGCCCGACAGAGAGGCCAGGGAACTGCTGCCCGCCGCCGAACGCTGCCTCACCTGGCTGCGGACCACCACCCGCGACCAGTCCTACCTCCCCGATCCGCAGCCCACGGGTCCGGTCCGCTGCGAAACGCAGGCCCACGCGCACCGTGCGGCCCTGCTGGGCGCCGACCTCCTCGACGCCTACGACCGGCCGGGCGCCGCCGAGTTGCGCCAGTGGGCGCAGGCTCTGCAGACAGCCTTCCGGACCGGCTTCTGGGTCGAGGACCGCGGTGGTGGACGTCCGGCCGCGGCTCTGGCGCCGGACGGCCGTCCCGTACCGCACCTGGGCTCGGCCGCCGCCCACCTGCTCGACACCGGCCTGCTCGGTTCCGGCCGGCTCGCCCCGGGCCTCCTCGACCAGGTGCAGACCGAACAGCTCGCCCGGTTGCTCGGCACTCCCGCCATGGATGCGGGCTGGGGGCTTCGCGGTCTCGGTGCCAAGGAGATTGGACACAACCCGTTCGGCCATCGGAGTGGAGCCGTCCGGGTTCACGAGACCGCCGTCGCCGTCACCGGACTGGCTGCCGCCGGCTATGAGAGGGAAGCCGCCGGTCTGCTGAGAGGCCTGCTGGAGGCGGCGGAACACTTCGGGCACCGGCTGCCGGAGATGTTCGGCGGCGAACAGCGCGCCGCCGGGAGTGCTCCCCTTCCGCACCCCGCGGCCTGCCGGCCGGCGGCCACCGCAGCGGCTTCCGCGATCATGGTGCTCACCGCTCTCGCGGGTGTCCGCCCCGACGCCCCGGCCCGTACGGTCACCCTGAGCCCCGTGCGCAGCGCGCCGCTCGGCGAACTCGGTCTCACCGGGCTGCGTCTCGCCGGCGCGCCCTTCGCCGTACGCATCAGCCGGCTGGGCCTCGCCATGGTCGAGGAAGCGGCGGACGGCCTGCAACTGGGAGTGTGACCTCGTACGACGAGACCGAGCGCAGAAACGGAGCCGGCCCTGCGCCCCATAACGGAACGAAGTGGAACCACCACCGATGCGACCGACGAAGGGAGTGTTTATCGTCAGGCAGACGACTATGATCGCCGCATGCCCTACGACCCGTCAGCCTTTCCGCCCTTCGCCGTCACCGTGGACCTGGTCGTGCTGACCGTGCGCCGTCATGCCCTGTGCGCGCTGGCGGTACGCAGGGGCGAGCCCCCCTTCCAGGGGCGCTGGGCGCTGCCGGGCGGGTTCGTGCGGGCCGACGAGGACCTGTCCCAGGCGGCGGCGCGCGAACTCGAGGAGGAGACCGGGCTGACGGCGCACGACCCCGCGGTCCAGGCCCGGGACAACGGAGCCCACCTCGAGCAGCTCGCCACCTACGGCGACCCCAAGCGGGACCCGCGCATGCGGGTGGTCAGCGTCGCGCACCTCGCGCTCGCGCCCGACCTGCCGGCCCCGCGCGCGGGGGGCGACGCCAGCAACGCGCGCTGGGCGCCGGTCGAGGAACTGCTTCAGCGGGGTGGCTACGGACGCGACGGCGAGCCGGTGGCGCCGCTCGCCTTCGACCATGCCCAGATCCTCACCGACGGGGTGGAGCGGGCCCGGTCCAAGATCGAGTACTCCTCGCTTGCCACCGCGTTCTGCCCGCCGGAGTTCACCGTGGGTGAGCTGCGCCGGGTGTACGAGGCGGTGTGGGCAGTGGCGCTCGATCCCCGCAATTTCCACCGGAAGGTCACCGGCACGCCCGGATTCCTCGTTCCCACGGGAGGGACGACCACGCGCCAGGGCGGCCGGCCGGCGCAGCTCTTCCGGGCCGGCGGGGCCACTCTCCTCAACCCTCCCATGCTGCGCCCCGAGATCTGAGGCGTACAGCGGTCGGCCGGACGGCGGAGAGGCCGGGCGCCGACACCGGGGCTCCGGTTGCGGCGAACGGCGGACGTCAGCCGATTCCGGCGGCGCCATGTCTAGAAGCAGATCGGGTGATACCAGAAAAATCAGACATCGCAAGCTATCTTGCTTCAGGTGATCCAGGCCTTCGGACTGACCAGCAATCCCCGCAAGGCGCAGCCGCCCGCCGTCGACGACGTCTCCTTCGAAGCGCGTGCCGGAGAGGTCACCGCGCTCCTCGGATGTGCCGGCGCGGGCAAGACCACGGCGCTCAGACTGATGCTCGAACTCCAACAGGGGCGCGGCATCACCTACTTCAGAGGGCGGCCCCTGCACCGGATCGCCCACCCGTCCCGGGAGGTCGGCGTGCTCCTCGGCGATGTGCCGGGGCACCCTGCCCGCTCCGTCCGCGGCCATCTGCGGATGCTCTGCGCGGCCTCGGGCGTTCCCGTGCGCCGCGCCGACGAGGTCCTCGAAGGCGTCGGCCTCGTCAGCCTCCGTGAAGAGTGCCTCGGCAGGCTCTCGCGCGGCATGGACCGCCGGCTCGGCCTCGCCTGCGCACTGCTGCCCGACCCGCACACGCTCGTCCTGGACGAGCCCGCCGCCGGCCTCTCCGCCCACGAGGCGCAGTGGTTGCACGGCATGCTGCGGGCCCACGCGCGGCAGGGCGGCACCGTGGTCTTCACCACGGCCGACGCCAAGGAGGCGGCACGGAGGGCCGACCGTGTCGTCACCCTCGACGGCGGCAGGCTCGTGGCCGACCAGGACGCCGGGGACTTCGCCCGCACCCGACTGCGCCCGCGTGTCGCCGTCCGCAGCCCCCAGGCGGGACGACTCGCGTCCCTGCTCGCCAAGGAAGCCCGTGGTGCGCGCCGGTCCGTGGAGGTCGTGCGGGAGGACGGCAACCGCCTCTCGGTGTACGGCTCCACGACCGCCGACATCGGTGAGACGGCCTTCCGCAACGGCATTCTCGTTCACCAACTCGCCGACGAGGTCGGTGACATGGGCCCGGGTGCCGGTACGGGGTCCGGCGCCGGGCCGGCGGAGGCGAGCGGGGTCGTGGCGACCGGGCCACGGGCACGGTGCGAGCGCGACGAGACGGACGCCTCGGTGGTGGAGGCGCAGACCGCGGCGCCCGGTCTGCCGACGGCGGAGTCGGGCACCTCGGCGTCAACCCCGTCCCCGGCCGGGCCGGGCTCCCCGGTACCTGGCTCGCCCGGGGCGGGCAAGGCCGCGATGGCGTTCGGCTTCTCGCCGGCGAAACCGAGCGACACGGCGACGGAGGCCCAGGTGAGTGAACGGGGCTCAGCGCCGGCGGGCTTCTCGGCGGAGGGGCGGGAGTGCGCGGAAGCGGATGCGCCGATGCCGGAGCCGTGCGGGACCGGTCTCGCCTCGGTCGAGGTGGGGCGGACCTCCGCGCTCGCGTCGGCAAAGCGGGCGCAGACGGCCGACGGTGAGCGACCGTCCTACGGGAACGTGCCCGACCTCCGTCCCGGGGCGGAGTGCGCGGAGGCGGCGCGGGACGCCGCGACGGAGGGCGCGCCGCCAAGAGCCCTCCCGGAAGCCGGCGGGACGGCGCACGGAGCTGTGAAGTCCGGCGATGAGGACATGCGCGGCTGGGCCGAAGGAGCGATCCCCGCAGACGTACTCGCTGGTGCCGACGTCGGCCGGAGCGCCGGCGCGCAGGGCACCCACTCTGCGCGAGGCGCCCGCGTCGCGCAGGGCCGGGCCGCGGCGACTCAGGAAGCGAAGGCCGCCGGAACGAGCATCCCCGCGGCGGGCATCTCCGCACTCCGCGCCCGTCTGCCCGGTGCCAGGAATCCGGGCACGCGTCAGATCTGGGCCGATCGCGCCGCCCGTCCTGAAGGCGGCCACGCCCTCGACAACCTCTCCGCCCTCCCGCCCCCCATCTCCGTCCGCTCCACCCCCGGTCCCCTCCGCCCCCTGCGCTACGAGATCCGGCGCACCATCGGGATCGGCGCCGGCTTCCTCACCTGCGCTGCCGTGCTGGCGGTGTCCGTGCTCACCGCCGTACTGCTGGCTCGGCTCGGCCACACCCCGCAGGCACGGCTGTTCGCCGCATGGCCGCGGGAGCTGCCGCTGCCGCCCGCGGCGCTCACGGCGGGGTTGCTCGGTGCGCTGGCCTTTGGGGACGAGTTCCGCCACCCCGCCCTCGCGGCGGACCGCGGCACCGTGCCCCGCCGGCTGGGACTGCTGGCCGCCAAACTTCTCGTCTCCGGAGTCACCGCGACGCTGCTCGCCTTCCTCACCCTGGGCTGCGACGCCGAGGCGCTCTACCTCGTCTACGGACGGGAGCTGGCGCGAGTTCCCGCGGACTGGCTTTCGCTGGGCGTGAGTTGGTTCGGCCTCCTCATCGGCTGCGCCTGGGCAGGAGTCCTCGCGGCCGGTGTCTTCCGGTCCACCACGGGAGGCCTCGCCGCCGTACTCGCCGTACCTGTCCTCGTCGTTCCCGTCCTGCACAAGGCGATGCAGGGACCCGCCCCGCGTACGGCGGCCGGATTTCCTGGACGGTTGAGAGAGGTGTTCCTGCTCCCGTGGCCCTTCGGAGGGGAGAGGTATGCCCTCGGGCTGGCACGCGTGCTCGCTCAACCCATGGGCGGCGCACTGGTGTTGTCGCTCGTGGCGCTCCTGTGCGCGTACCTGTTCACGACGCTGCGCACCGGTTTCCGGTGAGGGATGCGCGTCCACTTTCGATCTCGCCGTGTGCACAACTCCCCACAGAAAGCCCATTTCTTTCCGATAAGGCGTCAATTGCGACGGCGTGAGCGATCACCCTTTCGTGTGCTTTTCACCAAAGACCTCAAGGGAGTTGGAAACGGCGCCGACAAAGGTTCCGTGAGTACCCTTGCGCACACCATGATGACCGCCGCCCGCTCCACCGACTCCGGTCTGGCCGGCCCGGGCGAACTCGACCGCTACCCCTACGCCGAGGCCGCTGTGCCCGATCGCGTGGGAACACCCTCCTGGGAGGGCGCGGAACCCGAGCTGGGCCGCGTCGGCAGGCGGGCCGCGGGCAGCCGCGGACGCGGCCTGCACGGCCAACTCGTCCAACAACTGGGACAGATGATCGTCTCGGGCGACCTGGGCGCGGACCGTCCGCTGGTGCCCGAGGAGATCGGCCAGCGCTTCGAGGTGTCCCGTACCGTCGTCCGCGAGTCCCTCCGAGTCCTCGAGGCCAAGGGCCTGGTCAGCGCCCGCCCGAACGTCGGCACGCGCGTGCGTCCCGTCAGCGACTGGAACCTGCTCGATCCGGACATCATCGAATGGCGGGCCTTCGGGCCGCAGCGCGACGACCAGCGCCGGGAGCTGAGCGAACTGCGCTGGACCATCGAGCCGCTCGCCGCCCGCCTCGCCGCAGGGCACGGACGGGAGGAGGTGCAGCAGCGCCTGTGCGACATGGTGGAGATCATGAGCCACGCCATGGCACAGGGCGACGCGCTGACCTATTCGCGCGCCGACAACGAGTTCCACGGCCTGCTCATCCAGATCGCCGGCAACCGCATGCTGGAGCACCTGTCCGGGATCGTGTCCGCCGCCCTCCAGGTGTCGGGCGGCCCGGTGACGGCCTGCGACCGGCCGAACGAGGCGTCCCTCGCGCAGCACGCGCGCATCGTCGACGCTCTCGGCACCGGCGACGGCGCGGCGGCGGAGACGGCCATGCGTCAACTGCTCACGGTCCACCCCGAGGTCGAACGCGTGGTGCCCGCCCCGCGCGAGCACTGACGCAAGCGCTGATCCGTGCCATGAAGGCGATGTGGTCGCCGGTGTGCGGTGTCAGCGTGCTTCTCGTGGGTCTCGTGTCGATGCCGGGCTCGGGTACCGGCCGCTGCCGGACCCCGCCGGATCCCGTGCGGATCGGCGGGGTCCGGCGGTGCGACGGGCGGCCGTGGTCGCGGGCGTGACCGGACGCGAGGGCGGCAGTGATCTCATCTGTCCGTGTCTGACCGTTTTTGTTTGCTTACGGGGTGTGACTCGGGCCACGCGGATTGGGCGTAACGCTCGTGGAAACAGCGCGATGACCTAAGAGGTGACAGCCGCGGAGGGAATACGGACGCCATGACAGGCGCTGTGCATCTCCCCGGCCCCCGCCCGCGCCGTCGGCCCATCCCCAGGCCGGTGGTCGGCTCCTGTCCGCAGTGGACGGTGCCGGAAGCCGTTTTCCAACGTTCCGAGAGGTTGTTCGTGTCGGCCAGCACATCCCGTACGCTCCCGCCGGAGATCGCCGAGTCCGTCTCTGTCATGGCTCTCATTGAGCGGGGAAAGGCTGATGGGCAGATCGCCGGCGACGATGTGCGTCGGGCCTTCGAAGCTGACCAGATTCCGGCCACTCAGTGGAAGAACGTACTGCGCAGCCTCAACCAGATCCTTGAGGAAGAGGGTGTGACGCTGATGGTCAGTGCCGCAGAGCCCAAGCGCACCCGCAAGAGCGTCGCAGCGAAGAGTCCGGCCAAGCGCACCGCCACCAAGACGGTCGCGGCGAAGACGGTGACGACGAGGAAGGCCACCGCCACCACGGCCGCCCCCGTGGCGCCCGCCGCTCCGGTCGCAGCCGATTCCGCCGAGGAAGCCGCACCCGCCAAGAAGGCCGCGGCCAAGAAGACGACCGCCAAGAAGGTGGCCGCCAAGAAGACCGTCGCGAAGAAGACGGCCGCCAAGAAGACCGCGGCCAAGAAGGACGACGCCGAGATTCTCGAGGACGAGGTTCTTGAGGACACCAAGGTGGCCGACGAGCCCGAGGGTGCCGAGAGCGCCGGCTTCGTCCTGTCCGACGAGGACGAGGACGACGCGCCCGCGCAGCAGGTCGCCGCGGCCGGCGCCACCGCCGACCCCGTCAAGGACTACCTGAAGCAGATCGGCAAGGTCCCCCTGCTCAACGCCGAGCAGGAGGTCGAGCTGGCCAAGCGGATCGAGGCGGGCCTGTTCGCCGAGGACAAGCTGGCCAACGCCGACAAGCTGGCGCCGAAGCTCAAGCGCGAGCTGGAGATCATCGCCGAGGACGGCCGGCGCGCCAAGAACCACCTCCTGGAGGCCAACCTCCGTCTGGTGGTCTCCCTGGCCAAGCGCTACACCGGCCGCGGCATGCTCTTCCTGGACCTCATCCAGGAGGGCAACCTCGGTCTGATCCGCGCGGTCGAGAAGTTCGACTACACCAAGGGCTACAAGTTCTCCACGTACGCCACCTGGTGGATCCGGCAGGCGATCACCCGCGCCATGGCCGACCAGGCCCGCACCATCCGTATCCCGGTGCACATGGTCGAGGTCATCAACAAGCTCGCGCGCGTGCAGCGCCAGATGCTCCAGGACCTGGGCCGTGAGCCCACCCCGGAGGAGCTGGCCAAGGAGCTCGACATGACCCCGGAGAAGGTCATCGAGGTCCAGAAGTACGGCCGCGAGCCCATCTCGCTGCACACCCCGCTGGGCGAGGACGGCGACAGTGAGTTCGGTGACCTCATCGAGGACTCCGAGGCCGTCGTCCCCGCCGACGCCGTCAGCTTCACGCTCCTCCAGGAGCAGCTGCACTCGGTGCTGGACACCCTGTCCGAGCGCGAGGCCGGTGTCGTCTCCATGCGGTTCGGTCTCACCGACGGTCAGCCGAAGACCCTCGACGAGATCGGCAAGGTCTACGGCGTGACGCGTGAGCGCATCCGCCAGATCGAGTCCAAGACCATGTCGAAGCTGCGCCACCCGTCGCGTTCCCAGGTGCTGCGCGACTACCTCGACTAGGTCGCGTCCGTACGACACCGAAGACCCGGTTCCCCACTGCGGGAGCCGGGTCTTCGTGCTGCGCGCAACGGAGCCGTGGATCACTCTGGGTGTTCCGACATCACCCGAGAGCGAGGTTCCCTCATGCGTCGTTCCGTTGCCCGGGCCCTGGTCCGGCCGCTGGCCCTGGCGGCCGCCACAGCCGCCATACCCCTGGTCGGCGCGGCCCCCGCGGCCGCTGACAGCGTCGTGGTCGGGGGGTTTCCGATCGACGTCTCACAGGCCCCGTGGACGGTCGCGCTGTCCAGCCGTGACCGGTTCGGAGGTACGCGGGCGGGTCAGTTCTGCGGCGGCGTCGCGGTCGCACGGACCACCGTGCTCACGGCGGCCCACTGCCTCGGCGAGGACGTGCTCGGGGGGCCGCCGAACGCGGTGCGCGACCTCAAGGTCATCGCGGGCCGTACGGATCTGCTGTCGGACAAGGGCGAGGAGATCGCGGTACGGGACGCCCGGGTCAACCCGGGGTACGACGCCACGACCAATGCCGGCGACTTCGCCGTCCTCACCCTCGCCAAGCCGCTGCCGCGCAGCGCGGTCGTCGCCCTGGCCGGTGCGGGAGATACGGCCTACGCGCCGGGCACCGAGGCTCTCGTCTCCGGATGGGGCGACACGAGCGGCGGGGGCGCCTACGCGCGCAGGCTCCACGCGGCACGCGTACGCGTGCTGCCCGACGACGCCTGTGCCCGCGCCTATCCGGGCGGCCCGGAGGGCGCCTACCGGGCGGGCAGCATGCTCTGCGCGGGAGAGGCCAAGGGTGGCCCCGACGCCTGCCAGGGCGACAGCGGAGGCCCTCTGGTGGCCTCGGGACGGCTGATCGGGCTGGTGTCCTGGGGGAGCGGCTGCGGCAGACCTGGGAGCCCCGGCGTCTACACGCGCGTCTCCGAGGTCGCACGAGCGCTGGACGTGTCCTCGGGCGGCCGGGCGGGTTCCGGCGAGTCCTCTTGAGGGGCACACCAGGGTACGAGTACGGGCGGCGGCTCCCGGTCGGGAGCCGCCCCCCCTTTCCAACGGCGTGTGGCGGCGCGGGC
>NZ_JBHJYK010000002.1:0-494041 GCF_042269865.1 Streptomyces sp. NPDC055966 | reverse complement strand
CGGGGGTGCCTGTGGGGGGCCCCCCCGGGGGACCGGGGCGGGGGGGGGCCCCCGGGGGGGCCCCCCCCGCCCGTTTCCACCGGCTTGTGCCGGCGCTGGCTCGTCGTGTGTGCGAGATTCAGCGCTCTTCTTCGGAAGCGGTGTTCGGAACGGTCGTCAGCCGCTCCGTCTCGTCCTGTATCTCAGCGGCGATCTTCTTGAGTTCCGGCTCGAACTTGCGACCGTGGTGGGCGCAGAAGAGCAGTTCTCCGCCGCTCAGCAGGACGACGCGCAGGTATGCCTGGGCGCCGCAGCGGTCGCAGCGATCGGCGGCCGTCAGCGGGCTCGCGGGGGTCAGAACAGTAGTCACGTCGCCTCTTCTCTAGCTCGACGAGCTGTCGTACCAGGGTCAACATCCAACCAGCCCGAAAACGTTCCCGCTCGTGGCTTTTCCTCGAAAAAAATCTTCCGGGGCGGCTGTCTGCTGCCGGTTGGCGGCGAATGTGCCGTAGTGCGTCTCTTGCGTGCTTACGGTTTCGCGCAGTGTTGTGTCTCGGTCCTCCCGGCCGGGTTGCCGGTTGTTCATGAGGACGTGCCCGGAGCCTAAATGGTTCATGCCTCCAAGGGAACGTGATGTGTGCTTCACTCCAACGAGGGATCGAACACGCATGCGAGACTGGACTAGTCTGAGTTTTCGACGAGGGTGGCGTTACACCGGCTCTACCAGGCCTCGGTACCCTCTGAGCGGCAACCGAAGCCGCCCCCTTACCCAACAAGGGGTCAACTGAAATTCAGCGAGGAGCGAACCGCGTGACCGCCGATACGTCCGTGCCGTCCACAGCGCTGCTGGCAGGAGCAGACCGGGACGGTTCCAACTACACCGCGCGGCACCTGCTCGTCCTCGAGGGCCTCGAAGCCGTGCGCAAGCGCCCGGGCATGTACATCGGCTCGACCGACAGCCGCGGTCTGATGCACTGTCTGTGGGAGATCATCGACAACTCCGTGGACGAGGCCCTCGCGGGTGTCTGTGACCACATCGAGGTGGTCCTCCACGACGACGGCTCCGTGGAGGTGCGCGACAACGGCCGGGGTATCCCCGTGGACGTCGAGCCGAGGACCGGCCTGTCCGGCGTCGAGGTCGTGATGACCAAGCTGCACGCAGGCGGCAAGTTCGGCGGTGGTTCCTACGCCGCCTCCGGCGGTCTGCACGGCGTCGGTGCCTCCGTGGTCAACGCCCTCTCCGCCCGACTCGACGTCGAGGTGGACCGGGGTGGCCACACGCACGCCATCAGCTTCCGGCGGGGCGTGCCGGGTGCCTTCGCCGGCGACGGTGCCGAGGCGAAGTTCGAGGCCAAGAGCGGCCTGCGCAAGACCAGGAAGGTCCCGAAGACCCGCAGCGGCACGCGCGTGCGGTACTGGGCCGACCGGCAGATCTTCCTCAAGGACGCCAAGCTCTCCCTGGAGAACCTGCACCAGCGCGCCCGGCAGACCGCCTTCCTGGTGCCGGGCCTGACGATCGTCGTCCGTGACGAGTTCGGGCTGGGCGAGGGCGGCAGCAAGGGCGAGGAGTCCTTCCGCTTCGACGGCGGCATCAGCGAGTTCTGCGAGTACCTGGCGAACGACAAGCCGGTCTGTGACGTCCTGCGGTTCTCGGGACAGGGCACCTTCAAGGAGACCGTCCCGGTCCTGGACGAGCACGGCCAGATGACGCCCACCGAGGTCACCCGCGAACTGGGCGTGGACGTCGCGCTGCGCTGGGGCACGGGCTACGACGCGACCGTCAGGTCCTTCGTCAACATCATCGCCACGCCCAAGGGCGGCACCCACGTGGCCGGCTTCGAGCAGGCCCTCACGCAGACGATGAACGATGTGCTGCGCGCCAAGAAGATGCTGCGCGTGGCCGAGGACAACATCGTCAAGGACGACGCCCTGGAGGGCCTCACCGCCGTCGTCACCGTGCGCCTGGCCGAGCCGCAGTTCGAGGGCCAGACCAAGGAGGTCCTCGGCACCTCGGCGGCCCGCCGCATCGTGAACAACGTGGTCACCAAGGAACTGAAGGCGTTCCTGACCGCCACCAAGCGCGACGCCGCGGCGCAGGCCCGGGTCGTCATGGAGAAGGTCGTGGCGGCCGCCCGTACGCGCGTCGCGGCCCGCCAGCACAAGGACGCCCAGCGGCGGAAGACGGCCCTGGAGTCCTCGTCCCTGCCGGCGAAGCTCGCCGACTGCCGCAGCGACGACGTCGACCGCAGCGAACTGTTCATCGTCGAGGGTGACTCCGCGCTCGGTACGGCGAAGCTGGCGCGGAACTCCGAGTTCCAGGCCCTGCTGCCGATCCGGGGCAAGATCCTCAACGTCCAGCGGTCGTCGGTGACCGACATGCTGAAGAACGCCGAGTGCGGTGCCATCATCCAGGTCATAGGAGCGGGCTCGGGCCGCACCTTCGACATCGACCAGGCCCGCTACGGCAAGATCATCATGATGACCGACGCGGATGTGGACGGCTCCCACATCCGCTGCCTGTTGCTCACGCTCTTCCAGCGCTACATGCGGCCCATGGTCGAGGCCGGCCGGGTCTTCGCCGCGGTGCCGCCGCTGCACCGGATCGAGATCGTCCAGCCCAAGAAGGGCCAGGACAAGTACGTCTACACGTACTCCGACCGCGAGCTGCGTGACAAGCTCATGGAGTTCCAGAGCAAGGGGATCCGGTACAAGGACTCCATCCAGCGCTACAAGGGTCTGGGCGAGATGGACGCCGACCAGCTGGCCGAGACCACGATGGACCCGCGCCATCGCACCCTGCGCCGGATCAACCTCGCCGACCTGGAAGCTGCGGAACAGGTCTTCGACCTGCTGATGGGCAACGACGTGGCACCCCGCAAGGAGTTCATCTCCAGCTCGGCGGCGACGCTCGACCGTTCGCGCATCGACGCGTAGCCGCTGCGCCGGGCTCCGGCCGACCGGGGGGTGTCCCGGCAGGCCGGAGCGAGGCAGATCCGACGGGTCGTGCAGGCAGCGCGGCCTGGATGCGGGGCCTTGGCCCTGGGGCGGCGAGCGGGGCCGGGTCGGCGCGGGTCGGCGTCGCGGTCGCGGTTGGGTGCCTGTCCGGGCCGCCTGAGGTGGTCCGGCGCGTAGCCGGGCCGGCAGGGCCGGCCAGCCGGTGCGGATCTCGGGCCGCTCCGGCGGGCCCGGGCCGCCGCCTTGTCGCGCCGGTGCATCACGCCCGCCGCAGCCGTGGCGTCGGCCCGGCCGAGTCACCGTGGTCTTCCCCAAGCCGATCGGGATCGGCCGTCGCACTCCCACGACACCTCGCTCCGGGTCCTCCCCGTCCCGCCGCCCCTGAGCTGTCATCTCCACCCGGATTCCGGGCTCCGTCGCCAGGCCACCCGTCACCCGCACCCAGACACCGGCGCCGTGCCGATCTCCCGCTGCTGCTCGCCCCTCAGCGCACCCAGTGCCAGGTCCAGCACCGCGTCCGGCACCATCCCGCCCTGCCCCGGTGCCCCCTGCCTCGTCCCTTCCCGGCGTCTTCTTCGCCCGGCGTCTACACCCGTGGGTGGAGATGAGCCGCCCGAGGTTTCCACCCGTGATCCACCTCCGCTCCGATCTCCGGACCTGCGAATTTCCGTAGCGTCGTTGGTGTCGGCAGCGCCTGCTCCGGCACTACCTTCCCGCTCACGGAGGCTCTGATGTCCGGGCTCGTCAACGCGCTGGTGATCGTGGCCGTGGTCGCCATAGTGATGGTGCGGCAGTTCCGCGCCCGCGCGATCAACACCGACCGGCGCTGGTGGCTGATCCCCGTGATCCTCGCCGTCGTCGCGCTGCGCGAGCCCGGCATCCTCGACGCACATCACCGCACGGAGTCCGCCGCGCTGCTCGCCGTGGAGGTGCTCATAGGGGTGGCCACCGGCGCCGGCTGGGCCTGGACCACCCGCCTCTGGACCGCTCCGGACGGCGTCGTGTGGACCAAGAGCACCAAGGCGAGCGGCGCCGTGTGGGCCGTGGGCATCGCCCTGCGGATCGGTATCTACGCCCTCGGCACCGCGCTGGGCCTGCACCAGGACAGCTCGGCCCTGATGCTCGGCCTCGCCGGCACCCTGCTGGTCCGCGGCGGCGTCCTGGTCTGGCGGGCCCAATCCCTCGGCACCGCGACCCGTGCCTCTCCGGCGTACGGTGACGACATGTGGACGGCCCGGAAGGAGAGCGTGTGACGGAGAACCTCTGGACCCGCTGGCCGTCGCGCGAGGCGCTCGGCCGTGCAGGAATCAGCCGGCCCCGGCGCATGCTCGCCTGGGCCGTGCGGCTCCTCGTGCTCGCGCTGCTCCTGTGGGGCGCGTTCAACCAGAAACACGTCGACCTCGCAGGAGCGCTCGGGGCAGCGGCCGGGGTGCTCCTCGCCGCCGCCGTCTCCTGGGCCCTCTTCCGGACCACCTACCAGCACCGGCTGGTCTCCTCGCTCGCGCTCATGGGTGTGCTCCTGGCCATCGCGGTCGCCGCCGAGGCCACAGGGTTCAGAGGACCGGCCCTGGTGCTCTGGTGCGGATGCGGGATCAGCGCCCTGGAGCGGCTGCCGCTCGCAGCGGCCGTGCCCGTGACCTCGGTGGCCCTGGCGTCGTACTCCGCGTTCAACAACGACGTCTGGCTGACCACGGCGGCCACGGTGGCCGGCATGGCCCTCGCCGGATACGTCCTGCGGCTGGACGCCGAAGCCCGTGGCAGCGCGCAGCGGCTGCTCGCCCAGGAGCGGGCCGCCCGGGCCGCCGAGGCCGAGTCCGCGGCACTGGCCGAGCGCACAAGGATCGCGCGCGAGATCCACGATGTGCTGGCCCACAGCCTCTCGGCTCAGCTCGTGCACCTGGAGGCGGCCCGGCTGCTGATCGAGAACGGCGCCGACCGCGAACGGATCCTGGAGCGGGTGGTGGCCGCGCGCGGAATGGCCCGCGACGGGCTCGCGGAGACCCGGCAGGCACTGTCGGCGCTGCGGGGCGAACTGACCCCGCTGGAAGACTTCCTGAGCGAACTCGTCACCGGAGCCGACGGCGCCGAGGTCACCGTCACGGGTGAGCGCAGACCACTGCCGGCCGAGGCCTCCCAGACCGTGCGCCGGGTCGCGCAGGAGGCGCTCACCAACGTCCGCAAGCACGCCCAGGGCGCCAAGGTGCAGCTGTGGCTCGACTACAGCGACCACGAAGTGACGCTGAACGTAAGGGACTCGGGCGGGCTGCCGGGCGAACTCACCGGATCCGGCGGCGGGTACGGTCTGCTGGGTATGCGCGAGCGTGCCGAGCTGCTGGGCGGCTCGTTGGACGCGGGTCCGGACGAGGAGGGGTTCGTGGTGACGCTGAAGGTGCCGGTATGACCGAGACGGAGGGAGAGAAGAAGCCCGCGCGGGTGGTGGTCGCCGACGACCAGACCGTGGTCCGGGAAGGCATCGTGATGCTCCTCGGGCTGCTGTCCGGCGTGGAGGTCGTCGGTGCGGCGGGAGACGGCGAGGAGGCGGTGCAGCTGGTCGGCGAACTCGCCCCGGACGTCGTCCTGATGGACCTCAGGATGCCCCGCTGCGACGGCGTGGAGGCCACCCGGCGGATCCGGTCGCAGTACCCCAGGACCCAGGTCGTCGTGCTCACCACGTACGCGGACGACGAGTCGCTGTTCCCCGCGCTGCGCGCGGGTGCCCGCGGCTATCTGACGAAGGACGCCGGTGGCGACGAGATCGTGAGGGCCGTGGAGAGCGTGCTGTCGGGGGACGCGGGGCTGTCTCCCAGTGTGCAGCGCAGGCTGCTGGAGCGGCTGTCGCAGCCCGAGCACCCGCCCGGGCCGGAACCCGCCGATGTCGCGCCCGACGGGCTGACCGCACGCGAGACCGAGGTCCTGGTGCTGATCGCCGACGGGCTCAGCAACCAGGAGATCGCCCGCAGGCTGCATGTGTCGACGGCGACGGTGAAGACGCACATCAACAACCTCTTCGCCAAGACGGGCCTCAAGGACCGGGCGCAGGCGGTGCGTTACGCCTACGGCAAGGGGCTGGTGAGGCCGCCCACACAGTGAATCACCTGATGGGGTGAAGAGCCGGGGGAAGAAGAGTCAGGGAACTTCCCGATCTGTCCATCCTTGGGCATGCAGTCAAGCAACGGTCGTGCCCGCGGAGCCGGGGACGGTCCCGAGAGTTCGGGCGGGAGCCAGGAAGAGCACGGCACGCCCTCGCACGACGCGATGTACGAGGACCCGTGGTACGACGCGCTGGCGTCCGGCTGGGGTGAGCTGGACGGCGCGGGCATGCCGGCGTCGGTGGTGCCGTCCGCTCGCGGTGAGCAGAGCGGACCGGCGGTTCGCACGCGTGACGTGTACGTCGAGGTACAGCGCAGCGCGGCGTTCCAGGAGGTGCGCAGCAGGTACCGGCGGTTCGTCGTGCCGGGAGTCGTCGCTTTCCTCGTCTGGTACGTGGGATATGTGGTCGCCGCCACGGCCGCGCCCGGACTCATGGCCCGGCCCGTGGCGGGAGCGGTCAACGTGGGCATGCTGGCCGGGCTCGGACAGTTCCTCAGCACGTTCCTGCTCGCGTGGGCCTACGCCCGGCACGCGCGGCTGCGGCGGGACCGCGCGGCGCTGGAGCTGCGCTGGGACACCCAGGAGCTGACCCGCGAGGCGCGGGGAGGTGCCTCGTGACCGGTGGCCATCAGACGCTGGCGCTGCTGCTGTTCAGCGCTTTTGTGGCCGTCACTCTCGGGATCACGACGTGGGTGAGTCGGTGGCGGCGCGGTTCGGCGGAGGAGTTCTACGCGGGCGGACGCTTGTTCTCCCCGATGGAAAATGGTTTCGCCATCGCGGGTGACTACATGTCGGCGGCCTCCTTCCTCGGGGTGACCGGGCTGATCGCGCTCTACGGATACGACGGGCTGCTGTATGTCGTGGGATTCCTGGTGGCCTGGCTGGTGGTGCTGTTCCTGGTGGCCGAACTGGTGCGCAACTGCGGGCGGTTCACCCTTGCCGACGTGGTGGCCGCGCGGATGAGCGAGCGGCCGGTGCGGATCGCGGCGGGAACGTCCTCGGTGACGGTGTCCGTCCTGTATCTGGTGGCGCAGATGGTCGGTGCGGGCAGTCTGGTGGCGCTGCTGATGGGGCGGACCGGCGGGGCGGCCCGGGCCTGGACGGTCATCGGGGTCGGCGCGCTCATGGTGATCTATGTGTCGCTGGGCGGGATGCGGGCCACCACCTGGATCCAGATCGTGAAGGCGGTGCTGCTGCTGAGCGGGACGGTCGTGCTGACCGTGCTCGTCCTGCTGCGCTTCCACGGCGACTTCGACCGGCTGCTGCTCACGGCAGCGGACCGCAGCGGTCACGGCAGGGCGTTCCTGGCCCCGGGCCTGAAGTACGGCGGGAGCTGGACCGCCCGCCTCGATTTCATCAGCCTCGGGCTCGCCCTGGTGCTGGGCACGGCGGGACTTCCGCACATCCTGTCCCGCTTCTACACGGTGCCCACCGCGCGGGCCGCCCGCCGTTCCGCCGTGTGGTCCATCGGGCTGATCGGCGGCTTCTACCTGATGACGATCGTCCTCGGCCTGGGCGCCGCCGCGCTGGTCGGGCCGGATGCCGTACGGGGTTCGAACGCGGCCGGGAACACGGCGGTGCCGCTCCTCGCCCTCGACCTGGGCGGCGGCGCGGGCTCCACTGGTGGAACGGTTCTGTTCGCGGTCGTCGCCGCCGTCGCCTTCGCCACGATCCTCGCCGTGGTCGCCGGCCTCACGCTCGCCTCGTCGGCCTCGGTGGCGCACGACCTGTACGCGTCGCTGCGGCGGTCGCCCGGCACGCCGCGCGGCGAGGTCGTGGTGGCACGGTTCGCGGCGCTCGGCATCGGCGTCGTGGCGATCGCACTCGGCCTGCTGGCCCGCGACCTCAACGTCGCCTATCTCGTGGGCCTGGCGTTCGCGGTCGCGGCGTCGGCGAACCTGCCCGTGCTGCTGTACTCGCTGTTCTGGCGCGCCTTCACCACCCGCGGCGCGGTGTGGGCCGTGTACGGCGGGCTGCTCCCGGCGCTGGGGCTCGTCCTGCTGTCCCCGGTGGTCTCCGGCAGCCCGGACTCGCTGTTCCCGGGCGTCGACTTCCAGTACTTCCCGCTCCAGAACCCGGGCATCGTCTCCATCCCGCTCGGCTTCGTGGCCGGCTGGCTGGGCACGGTCACCTCGGCCGAGGTCGCGGACGAGGCCAAGTACGCCGAGACCGAGGTGCGGTCGCTGACCGGTGCCGGGGCCGCGTAGCGGGCCGGACGGATCGTTACGGCGCCACCCACGCGTAGCGGTGCTCCGGACGGCCGGTGTCGCCGTACTTCAGGGAGAGGCGCAGCCGGCCGGCCTGTTCCAGATGGCGGAGGTAGCGCTGGGCCGTGGAGCGGCTCAGGCCGGTCCTGGCGGCCACCTCGTGGGCCGACAGCGGCTGGTCGGCGCGGTGCAGGACGCCGCAGATCAGGTCCGTCGTGGGCTCCGAGTGACCGCTCGGCAGGCCGGGCGCGGACGGTGCGGGGGCTGTGCGCAGTGCTCCGAAGATGCGGTCGACCTGCTCCTGGCCCGTCAGGCCGTGGCCGCCCACCCGGTCCACGGTGCGGCGCAGGGCGGCGTAGGACTCCAGGCGGGTGCGCAGCGCGGCGAAGGTGAACGGTTTGACCAGGTAGTGCAGGGCGCCCAGGCGCATCGCCTGCTGAACGGTCGTCACCTCGCTGGCCGCCGTGATCATGATGACGTCCGTGCGGTGGCCCTGTTCACGCATGCGGTGGACGAGGTCGAGGCCGGTCCGGTCCGGCAGAAAGTGGTCGAGCAGGACCAGGTCGACGCTGCCGCGTTCGACGGCCGACAGCGCCTGGGCGGCGCTGTGCGCGCGGGCGGTCACCCGGAACCCGGGAACCTTTCCCACGTACTTGGCGTTTATCTCTGCGACGCGGAAATCGTCGTCCACGACCAGGACGTCAATCATCAGGCCTCTCCTTCAAGGCCGACGGGTGTTAAACCCGTGTTTCGGCTCCGCAGTTGTAGCGCGAGCAAAAAGAGCACAACAGGCTCCTGCGAGCAAAAGAACGGCTTGTGCCCACAAGACTCCTGCTGCGGCCGGAGCCACACCTACCGTCCGGGCCATGAGCGCACACACCAGCCCCGCCATCGAGTTGCGGGGCGCGAGCAAGACCTTCAGAACCCCGTCCGGGGGACTGCACACGGCCGTGCGCGGCCTGGACCTCACCGTGCGGCGCGGCGAGTTCGTGGCCGTCGTAGGACCGACCGGCTGCGGAAAGTCCACCACGCTGACGCTGGTCAGCGGCCTGGAGGAGCCCAGCGAGGGCGAGGTGCTGGTGGCCGGGGAGCCGGTCGGCGGCGTCGGCGACAAGGTCGGCTTCGTCTTCCAGCAGGACGCCACCTTCCCCTGGCGCACGGTGCTGTCGAACGTGATGGCCGGCCCGCGCTTCCGGGGCGTGCCGAAGGCGGAGGCGAAGGAGAAGGCGCGGGACTGGCTGGCCCGGGTCGGACTCTCCGGTTTCGAGGACCGCTACCCGCACCAGCTCTCCGGCGGTCAGCGCAAGCGCGTCGCCCTCGCCGCCACGTTCGTCAACGACCCCGAGATCCTGCTGATGGACGAGCCGTTCTCCGCGCTCGACGTGCAGACCAGGGCGCTGATGTCGGACGAGCTGCTGGAGCTGTGGGAGGGCACGGGCGCCTCCGTCGTCTTCGTCACCCACGACCTGGAGGAGTCCATCGCGCTCGCCGACAGGGTGGTCGTGATGACCGCGGGGCCCGCGACCGTGAAGCAGGTCTTCGACATCGATCTGCCGCGGCCGCGCAAGGTCGAATCGGTGCGCCTGGAGCCGCGGTTCATCGAGATCTACCGCGAGATCTGGGAGTCGCTCGGCGAAGAGGTCCGCATCACCCGCGAGAGGGGTGCCGCCCGTGTCGCCTGACGTTCTCAGCACACCTGACGTCGAGACCGCCAAGGTCCCCGATCGCGCGCAGAGCCGCGCTCAGGCCGCCCGCCGCCGCAAGGTCTTCGTCAATGCCGTGCGCGTGGCGCTCCTGGTCGCCGTCCTCGGTCTGTGGGAGGGACTGTCCCGGGCCAAGGCGATCGACCCGTTCAACTTCTCGATGCCGTCGAAGATCTGGGACCAGATCTGGACCTGGGTCATGCACGGCACCGCGCTCGGATCCCTGGGCGAACAGATCTGGTACACGCTCTACGAGGCACTGCTCGGCTGGATCATCGGTGTGGTCGCCGGTGTGCTGCTCGGTATTGCGCTCGGGCGGATCAGATTGCTCGCAGAGGTGCTTGGTCCATACATCAAGGTGCTCAACTCGATCCCCAGGATCGTCCTCGCACCCATCTTCCTGATCTGGTTCGGCCTCGGTCCCTCCTCGAAGGTCGCCTCGGCCGTCGTGCTCGTCTTCTTCCCGGTGTTCTTCAACGCCTTCCAGGGCGCCCGGGAGGTGGACCGCAACCTCGTGGCCAACGCCCGCATCCTGGGTGCCAGTGACCGCAGGGTGACCCTGCAGGTGGTCATCCCGTCGGCCACCTCCTGGATCTTCACCAGCCTGCACGTCAGCTTCGGCTTCGCGCTGATCGGCGCCATCGTCGGTGAGTACATCGGCGCCACCAAGGGCATCGGCCTGCTCGTCTCGCAGTCGCAGAACACCTTCAACGCGGCCGGTGTCTACGCGGCGATGGTCATCCTCGCCCTCGTCGCCCTCGTCGCCGAGGGGCTGCTCACCTTCGCCGAGCGCCGCATCTTCCGCTGGAAGCCCGCCGGTTCCGACGACTGACCGGCCCCTCTCGAACCAGCCCCCCACGCCTTTCCCGCACCGCCCCTCTCACAAGGACGTGACACCGCCATGCGCAAGACCGCCAGATACGCCTCCCTGGCCGCCGCCGGACTCCTCGCCCTCTCCTCGCTCACCGCCTGCGCCAACGACGCGGCGAGCTCCACGGCCGACACCGGCAGCGGCGGGGGCGGCAAGGGTGAGTCGGTCAAGATCATGGTCGGTGGCCTGGACAAGGTCATCTACCTGCCCGCGATGCTCACACAGCGCCTCGGCTACTTCCAGGCGGAGGGACTGAACGTCCAGCTGCTCAGTGAGCCCGCCGGGGTCCAGGCCGAGACCGCGCTCGTCTCCGGCCAGGTGCAGGGAGCGGTCGGCTTCTACGACCACACCCTCGACCTCCAGGTGAAGGGCAAGCCGGTGGAGTCGGTCGTCCAGTTCTCCCACGCGCCCGGCGAGGTCGAGGTCGTCTCCGGCAAGGCGGCGGGCGACCTCACGTCACCCAAGGACTTCAAGGGCCGCAAGCTGGGCGTGACCAGCCTCGGCTCCTCCACCGACTTCCTCACCAAGTACCTGGCGGTCAAGAACGGCGTCGACGTCAGCGAGTTCACGCCGGTCTCGGTCGGCGCCGGGCCGACCTTCATCGCGGCGCTCCAGAACGGCGCGATCGACGGCGGCATGACCACCGACCCGACCGTCGCGACGATCCTGGACAAGAAGGCGGGCAAGATCCTCCTCGACATGCGCACCCCCGAGGGCTCGCAGGAGGCGCTGGGCGGGCCGTACCCCTCGTCAAGTCTGTACATGAAGACGGACTGGGTGAACGGACACAAGGACACCGTCCAGAAGTTGGTCAATGCATTCGTCAAGACGCTCACCTGGATGTCCACCCACAGCGCCGACGAGATCGCCGCCAAGATGCCCGCCGACTACTCCCAGGGCAACAAGGCGCTCTACACCCAGGCCGTCAAGAGCACCCTGCCGATGTTCACCAAGGACGGTGTGATGCCCGAGGGCGGCCCCGAGACCGTGGAGAAGGTCCTCAAGTCGTTCAACCCCAACATCAAGAACGCCGAGGTCGACTTGAGCAAGACGTACACGACCGAGTTCGTCAAGGCCGCCAAGTAGCGCGCAGGCCCTGCCCGTTCAGACGCGGGTCGCCCACACGTAACGGTGTTCCGGGCGGCCCGCGTCGCCGTACTTGAGAGTGAGCCGCGCCCGTCCCGTGCGCTCCAGGAGCTTCAGATAGCGCTGTGCGGTCTGCCGGCTCACCCCCGTCCGCTCCGCGATCTCCTGTGCGGACAGCGGCGCTTGAGCATGCATCAGCGCCTGACGCACCAGCTCGGCCGTCGTGGGGGAGTGGCCCTTGGGCAGGCCGGGCTCCGACGGAGCGGACAGGGCGCCGAAGATCCGGTCCACCTCCGCCTGCCCGGCCTCCCCGCCGCCGTCCAGGGTGCGCCGCAGGTCCGCGTACGCCTCCAGCTTGCTCCGCAGGCCGGCGAAGGCGAACGGCTTCACCAGGTACTGCAGTGCCCCGTGCCGCAAGGCGGCCTGCACGGTCGACACGTCCCGTGCCGCCGTCACCATGATCACGTCGGTCTGGTGGCCGCGCCGGCGCATCTCGCGCACGACCGAGAGCCCGGTGTCGTCCGGCAGATAGTGGTCCATGAGCACCAGGTCCACCCGCGCCAGCGTCTCCACCAGACGCAGCGCCTCGGCCGCGCTGTGCGCCTCGCCCGCCACATGGAAGCCCGGGACCTTCTCGACGTAGGCGGCGTTGACGCGGGCGACGCGGGTGTCGTCGTCCACGACCAGGACCTCGATCATCGAGCCTCCTCCTCGGCAGCGGCGGGGGTGTGCTCGGGGGCCGGCGCGGCCGGTCCCGTGAGCGCCGGTGCCCGTTCCGGCTCCGGCTCGGTGAGCGCCTCGGGCAGGACCACGGCGAACTCGGCACCGCCGCCGTCCGCGGTCCCCACCGTCGCCCTGCCGCCCTGCCGTTCGGCCAGCCGGTGCACCAGCGAGAGCCCGAGGCCCCGTTTGCCGTGCGCGGGCGGCTCCTTGGTGGACCAGCCCTCCGTGAAGATCAACTCCCGCTGGTCCGCCGGGATGCCGGGGCCGGTGTCGCGCACCCTGAGGACGACCGCACGCCCCTCGGTGCGCAATTCGACCTCCACGCGCGCGTGCGGCGTGCCCGCGACCGCGTCCAGGGCGTTGTCCACCAGATTGCCCACGACCGTGACCAGGCCCCGGGGGTCGATCAGCCGGTCCGGGAGCCGGGTGCGCTCCGACACCCACAGGGCGACGCCGCGCTCGGCCGCCACGGTCGCCTTGCCGACCAGCAGTGCCGCCAGCAGCGGGTCCTGGATCTTCTCGGTGATCTGCTCGGCGGTGACCCGGTGGTCGCCGACCACCTCGCCGACGTACTCCACGGCGTCGTCGTACATGTCCAGTTCCAGCAGCCCGAGCAGGGTGTGCATGCGGTTGGCGTGCTCGTGGTCCTGGGCGCGCAGGGCGTCGATCAGCCCGCGCGTGGAGTCCAGTTCGCGCCCGAGCCGCTCCAGTTCGGTGCGGTCGCGCAGGGTGGCCACGGCGCCGCCGTCGCCGGTGGGCATGCGGTTGGCGACCAGGACGCGCTGACCGCGCACGGTGAGCAGGTCGGTCCCCGTGACCCGCCCGGCCAGGACATCGGTCGTACGGCCCTCGCCGAGCGCCTCGTCGGGCGTGCGGCCGACCGCCTCGTCGCCGATGCCCAGCAGCCGCCGCGCCTCGTCGTTGAGCAGCCGGACGCGGCCGCCGCGGTCGAGGGCCACCACGCCCTCCCGGATGCCGTGCAGCATCGCCTCGCGCTCCGCGAGCAGCGCCGAGATGTCGGAGAACGCCAGGTCGCGGGTCTGCCGCTGGACCCGGCGGGAGATCACCCAGGCGGCCAGCGCGCCCACCGCGAGAGCGCCGCCGGCGTACGCGAACAGCCCCGGGATCGCGCTGATCAGCCGCGCCCGCACACTGTCGTACGCGATGCCGACGGAGACCGCGCCGACGATCCGGTGGCCGGCGTCGTAGAGCGGCACCTTGCCACGGGCCGAGCGGCCCAGGGTGCCGTCGTCGATCTCCATGACCTGCTTGCCGGCCAGCGCTTCGCGGGGGTCGGTCGAGACGTGCGCGCCGATCTCCGACGGAGTGGTGTGCGACCAGCGCACGCCCCGCCGGTCCATCACCACGATGTACTCGGCGTGGGTGGCCTGCCGGATCCGTTCCGCCTCCCGCTGCACCGGCCCGTCCGTCGTCGGCTCGGTGGTCAGCACGCCCTCGGCGATCTGCGGGTCCTGGGCCGTGGTCTGGGCGATGGCCAGCGCGCGGCGCATCGCCTCGTGGTCCAGCTGCTTGCTCAGCGGCGCCAGGAACAGCCCGGTCGCCAGCACCGCCACTCCCGCCGCGATCGTCACCTGCATGAGCAGCACCTGGGAGAACGCCCGTCGCGGCAGACCGACGCGCAGGCGGCGGGCGGGCGGAGGCGGGCTCATGGGGACGACGTTACGTGGGAAGGCCCCGTGTGCCCCAGGGGTTGTGGTGGGGATCTCTTGACCAATTCTTGAACGACGGGGGTGCGCTCAACTCGCCAGTGCCGTCGGCCGCAGTTCGCGCACCGCGGTCACGTCCATCCGCGCGGGCGTGCCCAGCACTTCCGCGCCACAGCTCTCCGCGCGCGGCGGCAGCGACGCCCCCTGCGCCACGGTGACCCGCCACAGACGGCCGTCGGTGTGGGCGACGGCGACCTCCCAGCGCGGGGCCGCGCCGTCGGTCCGTACGACGCTCAGCACGCCCGCGCGGTCCTCGCCCGCCGCCCTCCGCACGGCCAGCTCGGCCGCCTGGCCGGGCCGTTCCCAAGCGGAGCACCCCCGGCATCCCTCGACCACCACACGCCCCTCACGGACGCCGTGCAGGGCCTCCTTGACCGTGCGCGCCTCGGCGCGGCCGTAGGCGTAGCCGTACGGCAGGACGAGCACCGTCGGCGAGAAACGATGTCCACCCAGATGGGTGACCTCCCAGACCCCGTGCACCCCCGAGGCGGCCAGCTCGCCGGCGAGCGGGCGGCCCAGAAGGGCGCAGCAGCGGTCGCGCTTGCCATTGGTGCACACGAGCGCGAGCGGGTCGCCCCGGTGCGGGCGGCCGTCGAGCGCGGCGCCGAAGGAGCGGTGGTCGCCCGTGCCGAGAGCGGTGAAGTCGAGGTCGAGCAGCCGTTCCGGTGCGCGGACGGTGGCGCTGTGCAGCCACGCGTTTCCCGGAACGGTGTGGGCCGCGTACACATGCCGCAGCGGTGGCGTGCCGGGGTCGGCGTGCCGCCCGGGGCGCCGTATGAGGGCCACGCGCACGCCGGTTCCCTCGGCCGCCCGCTCCAGCGCTCGTCCCAACCCGGGGTCCAGATGGCTGGAAGTGAGCGCCTTGGCGCCCCACGGGCCGGGCTGTTCCAGCAGCAGCCACGTCGTCGCCGTGGCCGCCGTGCCGGAAACGGGCTCGTCGAGGCTCCGGGAGACGGTCGCGCACCTACTCACAGAGGTGAGCCTAACCTGACTTCGTGCGGGGCGACTTCCGGCCGTGACCGAGTACTGCTCCGGCGGGCGGCGCGGGCCCTACTCCGGAAGGGGCTGCGGCGGTCGTGCGCCGACGTAGTGGCCGACGGGGCGCATGCGCAGGGGGCGCTCGCCGTACTCCTCCAGCGCGTGCGCGATCCAGCCCGCCGTCCGGGCGACCGCGAAGATCGTCTCGCCGGCCGTGGCGGGCATGCCGCTGGACGCCGTGAACACCGCCAGGGCCAGGTCGACGTTGGCGTGCAGCGGGGTGTGCCGGGCGGTCGTGGCGACGATGTCCCGGGCCGCGAGCAGGGCGGACTCCGCGCGCGGCACCTGCTCCAGGAGGCTGAACAGCACGCGCGCGCGGGGATCCTCGCCCGCGTACAGCCGGTGGCCGAGTCCGGGGACACGACGGCCCGCGCGCAGTTCGTCGGCGATCACCGGGACCGCCGTGCCCTGGTCGAGCACGTCGAGCAGTATGCGGTGGGCGCCGCCGCTCGCGGCACCGTGCAGCGGGCCCTCCAGGACGCCGAGCCCGGCCGAGACGGCCGCGTAGGCGTGGGCCCGGGCCGAGGCGGCGACCCGGACGGCGAGCGTGGACGCGGCCAGGTCGTGGTCGGCGAGCAGGGCGAGCGCGGTGTCGAGGACCCGCAGGGACGCCTCGTCGGCAGGGCGTCCGGTCAGCCGGCCCCACAGCCGGTGGGCCAGCGGGCCGTCGTCCCTGTGGGCGTGCCGGGCCGGCGGCAGCGCGGCGACGAGGGTGGGGATGAGGATCCGCGCGGTGTTCAGCACCGTGTCCTCGGACAGGTCGAAGCGCAGCGGGTCCTCGGCCGCCGCGGCGATCGCCGCCACCCGGAGCCGGTCGGTGGGGGAGGCGTGCTCGGACAGCGCGTTCACCGCCCGGCGGGCGACCTCGACCGTGGCGGCGGGGGCGGAGAAGGCGGCCCCCGGAGCCGGCCGGCCCGTCCACAGCCATTCCGCGACCTCCTCGTACGAGTGGCGCAGGGCCAGGTCGACGGCGTCCACGCCGCGGAAGAAGTAGCGGTCCTGCTCGATCAGCGTGATGCGGGTCCGCACCGACAGGTCGCCGCCGGAGCCCGGAGTCCCGGCCGCCTCACGCCGGTTGCGCCGGGCGAGGGCCTCGACCTCCTTCGCCTCGAAGGTGCTGGCCCGGCCGCCCGGTTCGCGTCTGCTGCTGAGCAGACCGCGGCTCACGTACGCGTAGACCGTCTCGGGCTTCACACCGAGCAGTTCGGCGGTCTCCTTGGTGGTCAGCCTTCGCCCGGGGCGGCCGGGAGCGGGTTCGTGATCGCGCATAGGGGTCACCGTAGCCGTCTCTGCACATCTTGATAGCGATGCATTGATTCAATCAACGTTGACAGGGAAACAGTCAAGCATGGACAGTCAAATCAAGTCCAGAGAGGAAAACCGGAGGGAATCCATGTCCATCAACAGAGCCGCCACTCCGCTCATCGACGCCCCGCGCGGCCTCGCCGGCGTTGTCGTCACCGAGACCGAGATCGGTGACGTCCGGGGACGGCAGGGCTTCTACCACTACCGCCAGTACTCGGCCGTCGAACTCGCGCGGACCCGCGGCTTCGAGGACGTCTGGCATCTCCTGGTCCACGGCGCACTCCCGGACGCGCGGCACCGGGCCGCCTTCGCGGCCGAGACCGCCGCGCTGCGCCGGCTGCCCGCGGAGGTCCGCGCCGCACTGCCCGCGATCGCCGCCGCGAGCCGGGTCTCCGGCCCGCTGTCCGGGCTGCGCACGGCCCTGTCACTGCTGGGCGCGTCCCAGGGCATGCGGCCGGTGTACGACATCGACGCCGACCGGCGCCGCGCCGACACCCTGGCCGCCTGCGCGGCCGTACCCACCCTGCTCACCGCCCTGTACCGGCTCGGGCAGGGACTCGATCCGGTCGAGCCGCGCGAGGACCTCGCCCACGCGGCCAACTACCTGTACATGCTCACCGGTGAGGAACCCGAGCCTCGGCACGCCCGTGCGGTCGAGCAATACCTGATCTCCACCATTGACCATGGATTCAACCCGTCAACCTTCACCGCCCGGGTCATCGCCTCCACCGGCGCCGACGTGGTGGCCTGTCTGACCGGGGCCGTGGGTGCCCTGTCCGGGCCGCTGCACGGCGGCGCGCCCAGCCGGGCCCTGGACACCCTGGACGCCATCGGCACCCCGGACCGGATCGACTCCTGGATCCGCGCGCGGGTGCTCGGCGGCGACCGGATCATGGGGTTCGGGCACGCCGTCTACCGCACGGAGGACCCCCGTTCGCGGATGCTGCGGGAGATCGCCGAGAGCTTCGGCGGCCCGCGCGTCGCGTTCGCCGTGGAGGTCGAGCGGAAGGTCGAGGCGATCCTCGAAGAGCTGAAGCCCGGCCGCGAACTCCACACCAACGTCGAGTTCTACGCCGGCGTGGTCATGGAACTGTGCGGGCTGCCCCGCGAGATGTTCACCCCCACCTTCGCGGCGGCCAGGGTGGTGGGCTGGAGCGCCAACATCCTGGAACAGGCGGCCGATCCGAAGATCATCCGCCCCGTCGCCCGCTACGTCGGACCGGAGCCCCCGGTGGCGGTGCCGGTTCAGCCGTGAGCCCGGGCCCGGGGGCGCCGCTCTTATCCTGGACCGGCAGTCGGTCCACGTGAGAGAGGGCGCCCGTTGGGCAACAGCAGCACCCCGCAGCAGATCCCCGTCGTCGTGCTCGCCGGATTCCTCGGCTCCGGCAAGACCACGCTCCTCAACCACCTCCTGCACCGCAGCGGCGGCAGCCGGATCGGCGCGATCGTCAACGACTTCGGGGCCATCGAGATCGACGCGATGGCCGTCGCCGGTGCCCTCGGCGACTCGACCCTCTCGCTGGGCAACGGCTGCCTGTGCTGTGCCGTCGACGCGAGCGAGCTCGACGTCTACCTGAACCGGCTCGCCGCCCCCGGCGTCGGCATCGACGTGATCGTCATCGAGGCCAGTGGGCTCGCCGAGCCGCAGGAACTCGTGCGGATGGTGCTGGCCAGCGAGCACCCCGGGATCGTCTACGGCGGCCTGGTCGAGGTCGTGGACGCCGCCGAGTTCGACGACACCCGGGCCCGCCACCCCGAGGTCGACCGGCACCTGGCCCTCGCCGACCTCGTGGTGGTCAACAAGCTCGACCGGGCCGCGGACGGCGAGCGCGTGCTCGGCCTCGTACGGTCCCTCGCCGACCGAGCCGCCGTCGTCCCCGCCGCCTACGGCCGTATCGACCCGGAGTTCCTCTTCGACTGCAAGCCCAGCGAGGAGCGCATCGGGCAGCTGTCCTTCGACGACCTGCACGACCACACCGATGACGACGACCACACCGGTCATCTCCACACCGGCTACGACAGCCTGTCCTTCACCTCCGACCTGCCCATGGACCCGCGCGAGCTCATGCGGTTCCTCGACAGCCGGCCCGAGGGGCTGTACCGGATCAAGGGGTACGTCGACTTCGGGCCGTACGACACCCGCAACCGGTACGCCGTGCACGCCGTCGGCCGGTTCCTGCGCTTCTACCCCGAGCCCTGGACCGCGGCCGGCGACCGGCTCACCCAGCTCGTGCTGATCGGCTCCGGCATCGACACCGACGCTCTGGGCAAGGAGCTGGAGGCGGCCAGGAACGACGCCCCACACGCCGACGAACACGGCATGTGGGGCGTCCTGCGGTACGTCCAGGGACCGCAGGAGACGGGGGCCGGGCCGCAGGACCCGCCGGTCTAGAAGACCGGCCCCGCGACGACCGAGACCGTCATCGGCAGCGACGTGCCCGAGCCGTCCCGGCGCGGGTCCAGCTCCGGCAGCTCGGCCGGGGCGCCGGTCTTCTGGGCCGCGCGCGCGGGAACCGGGCCCGCCCAGGCCAGCGACAGGCAGTCCTCGCCCTTCAGGAACCGCTGGCAGCGCACGCCGCCCGTGGCCCGGCCCTTGCGCGGGTACTGGTCGAACGGGGTCAGCTTGGCCGTGGTCTGCACGGAGTCGTCCAGCGTGCCGCGCGAACCCGCCACCGTGAAGACCACCGCGTCGGCGGCCGGGTCGACCGCCGTGAAGGAGATCACCTTGGCGCCGTCGGCGACCTTGATGCCCGCCATACCGCCCGCCGGGCGGCCCTGCGGGCGCACGATGGACGCCTGGAAGCGCAGCAGCTGCGCGTCGTCCGTGATGAACACCAGGTCCTCGTCGCCGGTGCGCAGTTCCACCGCGCCGACGATCCGGTCGCCCTCCTTGAGCGTGATGACCTCCAACTCGTCCTTGTTGGACGGGTAGTCGGGCACCACGCGCTTGACGACACCCTGTTCCGTGCCGAGCGCGAGGCCCGGGGACGACTCGTCGAGCGTGGTCAGGCAGACCACCGTCTCGTCGTCCACCAGGGACACGAACTCCGCGAGCGGGGCGCCCCCGGCGAGGTTCGGCGCGGTCGCCGTCTGCGGCAGCTGGGGCAGGTCGACCACGTTGATCCGCAGCAGCCGGCCCGCCGAGGTCACCGCCCCGATCTCACCGCGTGCGGTCGCCGGCACCGCCGAGACGATCACGTCGTGCTTGACGCGCTTCGCGCCGGCCTCCTCCGGGAACGCCGCGTCGGCCGCCGCACGGGCCAGCAGACCGGTCGAGGACATCAGCACCCGGCACGGGTCGTCGGCCACCTGGAGCGGCACCGCGGCCACCGGGGCACCCGCGGACTCCAGCAGGACCGTGCGCCGGTCGGTGCCGAACTTCTTGGCCACGGCGGCCAGTTCGGCCGAGACCAGCTTGCGCAGCTCCGCGTCGGACTCCAGGATCCGGGTCAGCTCCTCGATCTCCGCGGTGAGCCTGTCCTTCTCCGCCTCCAGCTCGATGCGGTCGTACTTGGTGAGCCGGCGCAGCGGCGTGTCGAGGATGTACTGCGTCTGGATCTCGCTCAGCGAGAAGCGCTCCATCAGGCGCTGCTTGGCCTGCGCGGAGTTCTCGCTGGAGCGGATCAGCCGGATGACCTCGTCGATGTCGAGCAGCGCGGTCAGCAGACCCTCGACCAGGTGCAGCCGGTCGCGGCGCTTGGTGCGGCGGAACTCGCTGCGGCGCCGGACCACGTCGAAGCGGTGGTCGAGATAGACCTCCAGCAGCTCCTTCAGGCCCAGCGTGAGCGGCTGGCCGTCCACCAGCGCCACGTTGTTGATGCCGAAGGACTCCTCCATCGGGGTCAGCTTGTACAGCTGCTCCAGGATCGCCTCCGGCACGAAGCCGTTCTTGATCTCGATGACCAGGCGCAGGCCGTGCTCGCGGTCGGTGAGGTCCTTGACGTCGGCGATGCCCTGGACCTTCTTCGCGTTGACCAGGTCCTTGATCTTCGCGATGACCTTCTCGGGGCCGACCGTGAAGGGCAGTTCGGTGATGACCAGGCCCTTGCGGCGGGCCGTCACCGTCTCCACCGACACCGTGGCCCGGATCTTGAAGGTGCCGCGGCCCGTCGCGTACGCGTCCCGGATGCCGTCGAGGCCGACGATCCGGCCGCCGGTGGGCAGGTCCGGGCCCGGGACGTGCCGCATCAGCGCGTCCAGGTCGGCGTTCGGAGACCGGATCAGATGGCGGGCGGCCGCGATCACCTCGCCGAGGTTGTGCGGCGGCATGTTCGTCGCCATGCCGACCGCGATGCCCGAGGAGCCGTTGACCAGCAGGTTCGGGAAGGCGGCCGGCAGAGCCACCGGCTCCTGCTCCTGGCCGTCGTAGTTGGGCGCGAAGTCGACCGTGTCCTCGTCGATCGACTCGGTCATCAGGCTCGTCGCCTCGGCCATCCGGCACTCGGTGTACCGCATCGCGGCCGGCGGGTCGTCGTTGCCCAGCGAGCCGAAGTTGCCGTGGCCGTCGACGAGCGGCACGCGCATGGAGAACGGCTGGGCCATGCGCACCAGGGCGTCGTAGATCGACGCGTCGCCGTGCGGGTGCAGCTTGCCCATGACCTCGCCGACGACACGCGCGCACTTCACATAGGCGCGGTCGGGGCGCACGCCCATCTCGTTCATCTGGTACACGATCCGGCGGTGCACCGGCTTGAGGCCGTCACGGGCGTCCGGCAGGGCGCGCGAATAGATGACCGAGTACGCGTACTCGAGGTAGGAGCCACGCATCTCGTCCACGACGTCGATGTCGAGGATCTTCTCCTCGTACGAGTCGTCGGGCGGCGGGGTCTTCGTGCTGCGGCGGGCCATCCTGCCTGGCTCCTTGCTGAAGCGTTTGACGGATCTGACGCCGACCATTGTGGACCGAGGCACTGACAACCCGTGCCACGACCCGGTGTCCGCGGCCCCGTCGGCCGCCGGAAGCCGTCCCGGCACCCGCACCGGCACCCGCTCCGGTACCCGCCCGGAACGGTGTGCGCGATCCGCTGTGGGCGTACGGCCCGCGGGAACTTCGCCGAGGCCCCGCACGCTTTGCATACAGTGGCAGGCACGGCAGGAAAACCGCGGTTTGCACAACCGCCTCCGCTCGCGAAGGGACGTACATGCCCATGGGTCACACGACCACAGCCGAGGCAGGCTCCGGGGGCCTGACAGCGACCGAGCACCGCCTGGCCAACGGTCTGCGCGTGGTGCTCTCCGAGGACCACCTGACCCCGGTGGCGGCGGTCTGCCTCTGGTACGACGTCGGCTCCCGCCACGAAGTCAAGGGGCGTACCGGCCTGGCTCACCTTTTCGAGCACTTGATGTTCCAGGGCTCGGGACAGGTGAAGGGCAACGGCCACTTCGAACTGGTGCAGGGTGCCGGCGGCTCGCTGAACGGCACCACCAGCTTCGAGCGCACCAACTACTTCGAGACCATGCCCGCCCACCAGCTGGAGCTCGCGCTCTGGCTGGAGGCCGACCGCATGGGCTCGCTGCTGGCCGCCCTGGACGACGAGTCCATGGAGAACCAGCGGGACGTCGTCAAGAACGAGCGCCGCCAGCGCTACGACAACGTCCCCTACGGCACCGCCTTCGAGAAGCTGACCGCCCTCAGCTACCCGCAGGGCCACCCCTACCACCACACGCCGATCGGCTCGATGGCGGACCTGGACGCGGCCACCCTGGAGGACGCCCGCCAGTTCTTCCGCACCTACTACGCGCCGAACAACGCGGTGCTGTCCGTGGTCGGCGACATCGACCCCGTACGGACCCTCGCCTGGATCGAGAAGTACTTCGGCTCGATCCCCGCGCACGACGGCAAGCCCGCGCCCCGCGACGGCTCCCTGCCCGAGGTCATCGGCGAGCAGAAGCGCGAGGTCGTCGTCGAGGAGGTCCCGGCGCGCGCCCTGATGGCCGCCTACCGGCTGCCGGAGGACGGCACGCGCGCGTGCGACGCGGCCGACCTCGCCCTGACCGTCCTCGGCGGCGGCGAGTCCTCCCGCCTGTACAACCGGCTGGTGCGCCGCGACCGTACGGCCGTCGCGGCCGGCTTCGGCCTGCTGCGCCTCGCCGGCGCGCCCTCGATGGGCTGGCTGGACGTGAAGGCCTCCGGCGACGTCGAGGTGCCGGTCATCGAGGCCGCCATCGACGAGGAGCTCGCCCGGTTCGCCGAGGAGGGCCCGACGCCGGAGGAAATGGAGCGCGCCCAGGCCCAGTTGGAGCGCGAGTGGCTGGACCGGCTCGGCACGGTGGCGGGCCGCGCCGACGAACTGTGCCGGTTCGCCGTCCTGTTCGGCGACCCGCAGCTCGCCCTCACGGCTGTCCAGCGCGTCCTGGCGGTGACCGCCGAGGAGGTCCAGGAGGTCGCCAAGGCCCGCCTGCGCCCCGACAACCGCGCGGTCCTCGTCTACGAGCCGAAGTCCCCGGAAGCGGCCCCCGACGCCGACGTGCCCGAGGACCCGGAGCAGGAAGCGACCGTAGAGGCCGGCAACGAGAACGAGGAGACGGCCAAGTGACCGAGCAGCTCGCCAGCATGGACTTCCACCCTCAGCCGCGGCCCGGCGAGGCCAAGCCGTGGGCGTTCCCGGCCCCCGAGCGCGCGGCGCTCGACAACGGCCTGACGGTGCTGCGCTGCCACCGCCCCGGCCAGCAGGTCGTCGCCGTCGAGGTGCTGCTCGACGCGCCCCTGGACGCCGAGCCGGCCGGTCTGGACGGCGTCGCCACGATCATGGCGCGGGCCTTCTCCGAGGGCACCGACCAGCACTCCGCCGAGGAGTTCGCGGCCGAGCTGGAGCGTGCGGGCGCCACGCTCGACGCGCACGCCGACCACTCCGGTGTCCGCATCAGCCTGGAGGTGCCCGCCTCCCGCCTCGCCAAGGGCCTCGGCCTGCTCGCCGACGCCCTGCGCGCGCCCGCGTTCGCCGAGAGCGAGGTCGAACGGCTGGTCCGCAACCGCCTGGACGAGATCCCGCACGAGCTGGCCAACCCCACCCGCCGGGCCGCCAAGGAGCTGTCCAAGGAGCTGTTCCCGGCCACCTCGCGCATGTCGCGTCCGCGCCAGGGCACCGAGGAGACGGTCGAGAAGATCGACGCGGCCGCCGTACGCGCCTTCTACGACCGCCATGTGCGCCCCTCGACGGCCACCACGGTCGTGGTCGGCGACTTCACCGGCATCGACCTGGACGCCCTGCTCGGCGACACCCTGGGTGCCTGGAGCGGTACCCCGGGGCAGCCCCGGCCCGTGCCGGCCGTGAGCGCCGACGACACCGGCCGCGTGGTCATCGTGGACCGGCCCGGTGCGGTCCAGACGCAGCTGCTGATCGGCCGCGTGGGCCCCGACCGGCACGACCGCGTGTGGCCCGCGCAGGTGCTCGGCACGTACTGCCTGGGCGGCACCCTCACCTCCCGCCTGGACCGCGTCCTGCGCGAGGAGAAGGGCTACACCTACGGTGTGCGTGCCTTCGGCCAGGTCCTGCGGTCCGCCGCGGACGGCACGGGTGCCTCCCTGCTCGCCATCAGCGGCTCGGTGGACACGCCGAACACCGGTCCCGCGCTGGACGACCTGTGGAAGGTGCTGCGCACCCTCGCGGCGGAGGGACTGACCGACGCCGAGCGGGACGTGGCCGTCCAGAACCTCGTCGGGGTCGCGCCGCTCAAGTACGAGACGGCGGCGGCCGTCGCGAGCACGCTGGCCGACCAGGTCGAGCAGCATCTGCCCGACGACTTCCAGGCGACGCTGTACCGGCAGCTGGCCGCCACGGGCACGGTGGAGGCCACGGCCGCCGTCGTGAACGCCTTCCCGGTGGACGGCCTGGTGACCGTCCTCGTCGGTGACGCCTCGCAGATCAAGGCGCCGGTGGAGGCGCTCGGCATCGGCGAAGTCAGCGTGGTCGCGGCCGAGTAGGGCACGCACGCGTGGGGCCCTGACCGCCTACGGGCCGTCAGGGCCCCTCGTCGTTCCGCGCCCTTCCCCAGATGCCCGATTTGGGACGGAGGTTGCCTGTCTGCCCTGTGGGATGCGCTACAAAAGCCCGGTTCGGTTTGGGGACCGGCGGCAGGCCCGCCTAGCGTCGTCCGGGCTGTTCGTCAGGCAGTGCGCCGCACCCGCGGCACCGGACAGCCATCGCCGAGTCCCCGTACGGCGCGAGCCAGGGGAGCCGGGGACCCACAACGTCCCCTGGGGTGAATCGGACGCCCACGCGTGCGCGTGGGGGCCGTAGGAGACCTTCCTGCTCCGAACCCGTCAGCTAACCCGGTAGGCGAGAGGGAAGGAAAGGACCAGCCACTCCATGGCGTTCATGTGCGCCACCGGGAAGCACCGCAAGCCCGGCCGGGTCACGCGCACCGCCGCTCAGGCGGCCGGCGTCGCGGCCCTCACCACCGGTGTCATCGGCACCCTCGCGGCCTCCCCCGCGTCCGCCGCCCAGAACTCCGTCGAGCAGACCGGCCTCACCCCGGTGATCAGCGTGGGCGACGACATCGCCGAGCAGATCGACGCGCAGGCAGCCGCCCAGCGGCAGGCCGCCGCGCAGAAGGCGGCCGAGGAGGCCGCGGCCCGGCGGGCCCAGGAGATCCACGAGACCAAGGCCCGCGCCGCACGCGAGGCGGAGCGCGAGCGGCTGAACCGCTTCGTCGCCCCGATCGCGGACTCGTACGTCTCCACGGGCTACAAGGCCAGCAGTTCCCTGTGGTCCTCCGGTTCCCACACCGGCATCGACTTCCACGCGGCCAGCGGCACGCCCGTCCACGCGGTCGGCTCCGGCACCGTCGTCTCCACCGGCTGGGGCGGCGCGTACGGCAACCAGATCGTGATCCGGATGGCCGACGGCATGTACACCCAGTACGGCCACCTGTCGTCCCTCGGCGTCACGGTGGGCCAACAGGTCACCCCGGGCGAGCAGATAGGCCTGTCCGGCGCGACCGGCAACGTCACCGGACCGCACCTGCACTTCGAGGCCCGTACGACCCCCGACTACGGCTCGGACGTCGACCCGGTCGCCTATCTCCGCGAGCACGGCGTGAACGTCTGACGCGCACGGCGCACGAGACACGGCATCCGAAGCCCCGGCTCACCGAGCCGGGGCTTTCGTCGTTTTTCCACGGTGTCCTCGGTGCGCTTACGGGAGTCGCTGTCCAAAAAATATCCATGGATTCCGGCCCGCCGTCGGAAATTCTGGCTCATTGCAATAGAGTCACGGAACACGCGTCCATCGTCGACGTGTCACGGGGATTAAGGCGGAGGTCGGTCATGCGTATTCCGGCGCACTCGGTATGCACAGCGATCCGGGACGACATCGTCGCCGGTGTCCACGAGCGCGGCAGCCGCCTCACCGAGGAAGTCCTGGCCCGCCGCTACGGCGTCTCGCGCGTCCCCGTCCGCGAGGCCCTGCGCACGCTGGAGGCGGAGGGCTTCGTGGTGACGCGCCGGCACGCGGGCGCGTGCGTGGCCGAGCCGACCGAGCAGGAGGCGGCCGACCTGCTGGAGATGCGGATGCTCCTGGAGCCGCTCGGCGCCGCCCGAGCCGCGCAGCGGCGCACGGAGGCACATCTGAAGGTGCTGCGCGGCCTGGTCAGACTGGGCCAGGAGCGGGCCAGGCGGGGCAGCAGCGAGGATCTTCGGTCACTGGGCGGCTGGTTCCACGAGACGCTCGCCCAGGCCTGCGCGAGCCCCTCGCTGACCTCGATGCTGACCCAGTTGCGCCACAAGATCGCCTGGATGTACGCGGTGGAGGCGCTGCCGACCCCGGTCGAGTCCTGGGCGGAGCACGGCGCGATCGTGGACGCGGTGGCGCGCGGCGACGGCGAGCGCGCGCGGGCGCTCACGGCTCTGCACGGCGAGCGCGCGACGGCCGCGCACCGGCTTCGCTTTTCTGCCGGCGGCGAGGGTGTGAGGACTTCGCAACACGCCGTAAACATGACCGGCCTGCGTCATTAACACGAGCGCCGTATACAAAGAAGAGTAATTCGGTGGCGGTGTATTCTTGCTGCCTGAATTCAGGTGTGTTCACGCATTGTGGAAGACCGTGCCAAACGGCGAAGCCGCGCCGCCCCGGAAAGGGCGACGCGGCTTCGGTGTTCCGTGTTCCGGGCGGGGCCGGATCAGACGGTCTCGGGCAGCTCCTCCAGGCCCTCGGAGACCAGCTTGGCCAGACGCTCCAGGGCGATGTCCGCGCCCTCGGCGTCGGAGGCGAGGACGATCTCCTCGCCACCCTGGGCGCCCAGACCCAGGACGGCCAGCATGGAGGCCGCGTTGACGGGGTTGCCGTCAGCCTTGGCGATCGTCACCGGGACGCCTGCGGCCGTGGCGGCTCGGACGAAGATGGAGGCGGGGCGGGCGTGGAGGCCCTCGGCCCAGCCGACGTTGACGCGGCGCTCAGCCATGTGTTGCTGCCCTTCGGTGTTCAGGGTTGTCTAGACCAGTTTCCCATATCGCGAAGCGTGTCCGGAGCGGACCCTCGTCCCCTCCGGTGTGACATCGGACCGCGGCCTCGATCCGACTTCCGTCCCCCACAGACTGCCTCGCGCCGTTGTCGGACGCGAGCCGTACTCTGGGGCCCATGCAGAGCTCGGCGGACCGGCAGGACCGGTACGAGTACCCCGCCCACTGGGAGGCGGACGTGGTGCTGCGCGACGGGGGTACCGCGCGCATCCGGCCCATCACCATTGATGACGCCGACCGCCTGGTCAGCTTCTACGAGCAGGTCTCGGACGAGTCGAAGTACTACCGCTTCTTCGCGCCGTACCCACGACTGTCCGCCAAGGACGTCCACCGCTTCACGCACCACGACTTTGTGGACCGGGTGGGACTCGCGGCCACCATCGGCGGCGAGTTCATCGCCACCGTACGCTACGACCGCATCGGCGCCGACGGCATGCCCGCCTCCGTGCCGGCCGACGAGGCCGAGGTCGCCTTCCTCGTGCAGGACGCCCACCAGGGCCGCGGAGTCGCCTCCGCCCTGCTGGAGCACATCGCGGCCGTCGCGCGCGAGCGGGGCATCCGCCGCTTCGCCGCCGAGGTGCTGCCCGCCAACACCAAGATGATCAAGGTGTTCACGGACGCCGGGTACACCCAGAAGCGCAGCTTCGAGGACGGCGTCGTCCGCCTGGAGTTCGACCTCGAACCGACCGACCGCTCGCTCGCCGTCCAGCGCGCGCGGGAACAGCGCGCCGAGGCCCGCTCGGTACGGCGGCTCCTCGCGCCCGGCTCGGTGGCCGTCATCGGCGTCGGCCGCGCCCCCGGCGGCGTCGGCCGCAGCGTCCTCGGCAACATCCGGGACGGCGGCTACGGCGGCCTGCTGCACGCCGTGAACCAGGCCTTCCCCGAGGACTGCAAGGAGATCGACGGGGTGCCCGCGCACCGCTCGGTGCGGGACATCGACGGCCCGGTCGACCTCGCGGTGATCGCGGTACCGGCCGATCACGTGCCGGCGGTGGTCGCGGAGTGCGGCGAACACGGCGTGCAGGGACTCGTGGTCCTGTCCGCCGGATACGCCGAGAGCGGGCCCGACGGGCGGGAGCGGCAGCGGGCGCTCGTGCGCCACGCGCGCGCGTACGGCATGCGGCTCATCGGCCCCAACGCCTTCGGGATCATCAACACCGCCCCCGGCGTCCGGCTGAACGCCTCGCTCGCCCCCGAGATGCCCCGCCCCGGACGCATCGGCATGTTCGCCCAGTCCGGCGCCATCGGCATCGCCCTGCTGTCCCGGCTGCACCGGCGCGGCGGCGGCGTCACCGGGGTGACGGGCGTCTCCACGTTCGTCTCCGCCGGCAACCGCGCCGACGTCTCCGGCAACGACGTCCTCCAGTACTGGTACGACGACCCCGAGACCGACGTCGCCCTCATGTACCTGGAATCCATCGGCAACCCGCGCAAGTTCACGCGGCTCGCGCGGCGCACGGCGGCGGCGAAGCCGCTGGTCGTCGTGCAGGGGGTCGGCTCCGCCCCGCAGGGGCACGCGGTGCGGGCGACGCGGCTGCCGCACGCCACCGTCTCCGCGCTGCTGCGGCAGGCCGGAGTGCTGCGCGTCGACACGATCACCGAACTGGTCGACACGGGCCTGCTGCTCGCCCGGCAGCCCCTGCCGGCCGGGCCGCGCGTGACGATCCTCGGCAACTCCGAGTCGCTGGGCGTGCTGGCGTACGACCGCTGCCTCGCCGAAGGACTGCGCCCGTCGCGCCCGCTGGACCTGACGACCGCGGCGACGGCGGAGGACTTCCACCGGGCGCTGGGAGCCGCGCTGGCGGACGACACGTGCGACGCCGTCGTCGTCACCGCGATCCCCGCGATCGGAGAAGGCTCGCCGGGGGATGCCGAGCTGGCGCAGGCGCTGCGGTCGGCCGCGGCGGCGGTGCCGGGCAAGCCGGTGCTGGTGGTGCATGTGGAGCTGGGGGGACTGGCCGAGGCCCTGTCGGCCGCGGCGAGCACGGCACCGCAGGCCGTCGAGAGGACTCCCGGGACCGCCGGAACCGAGGGCGCCGCCCCGCCCTTCCGCCCGGCGGGACGGCTGCCCGCCGAGGGAGCGGCGTCCGACAAGGCCATCCCCGCCTACCCCGCAGCCGAACGCGCGGTGCGCGCCCTCGCCGAAGCCGTCAAGTACGGGCAGTGGCGGCGGGAGGCGGCGGAGCCCGGGAAGGTGCCCGAGTACGACGACATCGACGAGAAGGGGGCCGCGCGGCTGATCGGGGAGCTGCTCGCGCGCGGAGAAGGGCTCACGATCTCCGCCGCCGAGACCTGCGAGCTGCTCGGCAAGTACGGCATCCCCGTCCGCCAGGCCCTGCCCGCCCCGACCGCCGACGCCGCCGCCGACGCCGCCCGCACCCTCGGCTACCCCGTGGCCCTCAAGGCCACCGCCCCCCACCTGCGGCACCGCGCGGACCTGGGCGGCGTACGCCTCGACCTCGCGGACGAGGAGCAACTGCGACGGGCGTACGCCGAGTTGACCGAGCTGTTCGGGGCGCCGGAGGAACTGCGGCCGGTGGTGCAGGGCATGGCGCCCCGAGGTGTCGACACGGTCGTCCGCGCGGTGATCGACCCGGCCGCCGGCGCCGTGCTGTCCTTCGGGCTGGCCGGGGCCGCCTCCCAGCTGCTCGGGGACATGGCGCACCGGCTGGTCCCGGTCACCGACCGCGAGGCGACCTCGCTCGTACGCGCGATCCGTACGGCCCCGCTGCTGTTCGGCTGGCGCGGCTCCACCCCCGTCGACACCCCTGCCCTGGAGGAGCTGCTGCTGCGGGTGTCCCGGCTGGTCGACGATCATCCGGAGGTGGTCGCCGTCACCCTGGAACCGGTGGTCGTCGCCCCGCACGGCGTGAGCGTCCTCGGCGCCACCCTCCGCCTCGCACCCCCGCCCGCCCGCGACGACCTCGGACCGCGCACGATGCCGGCGTACTGAGCGGACGAGATGGGGGAGAGGAGGGAGATGGGGGAGAGGGGGACTTCATGGAGATCGCCGGCCGGCGACTGCCCGAGGGCAGCTGGTGGGACTGGGAAGTGATCGTCTGGGACACCGGCCTGCTGCGGCTGGCCGCCGGGTACGACCTGACGTACCACCACGGCCTGGAGGTGGTCCTCACCGACCCGTGCTTCGTCTCGTGCCCCGCGACCTTCCAGGACCCCGTCTTCCGGGAGCCCACCGCACAGGAGACCGCGCGGCTGCGGCGGGCGCTCGGCGGGGCACCGCCCGTCGTGGTCGCGTTCGAGGCGGACGCCGGCGGGCCCGGACCGGTCTCCTGCCTGATCGCCGCCGAGCGGCTGGACATCGTGCCGGGGCTCGTCCGTCGGCACGACGACGGGCGGGCCACGCGCGCGTGAACGGCCCGCCTCGGTCCCGGTGACTGGCCCGGAGCGGCCCTGCCCACGGATTAGGATGGACGCCATGGCCAAGACCAGTACGACGACCCAGGGGCTGCGCGCAGCGATCGAGCGCAGCGGCTACTACCCGGCCCTCGTGGCCGAGGCGGTGGAGGCCGCTGTGGGCGGCGAGCCGATCCGGTCGTACCTGGTCCACCAGGAGACCACGTTCGACCAGAACGAGGTGCGCCGCCATGTGACCGTCCTGGTCCTCACCGGCAACCGCTTCATCGTCAGCCACACCGACGAGCAGGCCGCCGACAGCACCTCCCCGACCCCGTACGCCACCACCTCCACCGAGTCGGTCAAGCTCGGCCGGATCTCCTCGGTCGTGGTCAGCCGGGTCGTCGCGAACCCCGAGCAGTACGCCCCGGGCACCCTGCCCCGCGAGGTCGTGCTCACCATCGGCTGGGGCGCCGTCAACCGCATCGACCTGGAGCCCGCCGCCTGCGGCGACCCCAACTGCGACGCCGACCACGGCTACACCGGAAACTCCACGGCGGACGACCTCAGCCTGCGCGTCAGCGAGGCCGGGGACGGCCCCGAGACGGTGCGCCAGGCACTCGCCTTCGCGCAGGCCGTCTCGGAGGCGACCGCGGACCTCACGCGCTGATGTCCCAGCTCACCTCCGCCTGGGACCACCCGGAACCCCTCGCCCTGGACACCGCCCCGCTGCCCGAGTACGGCACCGGCTCCCTCGCCGACCTGCTGCCCACCCTGGCCGCGGGCATGGGCGTCCCCGGCATGACCGCCACGATCGGGGAACTGACCCCGGCCGACCGGGTCTGCGTCCTCCTGGTCGACGGGCTCGGCTGGGAGCAGCTGAGGGCCCATCCCGACGAGGCCCCCTTCCTGACCTCCCTGCTCGGCAGCTCGCGCGGCGGCACCGGCCGCCCGCTCACCGCCGGCTACCCGGCGACCACCGCGACCTCCCTCGCCTCGGTCGGCACCGGCCTGCCGCCCGGCGCCCACGGCCTGCCCGGCTACAGCGCCCGCAACCCGGCCACCGGCGAGCTGATGAACCAGCTCCGCTTCCAGCCGTACACCGACCCGCGCCCCTGGCAGCCGTACCCCACCGTCTTCCAGCTGGCCCACGAGGCCGGGGTGCACTCCGCCCAGGTCTCCTCGCCCGCCTTCCAGCACACCCCGCTCACGAAGATCGCGCTCAGCGGCGGCACCTTCCACGGCCGGCTGAGCGGCGAGGAGCGCATGGACGCCGCCGCCGAGCAACTGGCCGCCGGGGACCGCTCGCTCGTCTACACGTACTACTCCGAGCTGGACGGCTCCGGCCACCGCTACGGCGTCGCCTCCGACACCTGGCGCGGCCAGCTGATGTACGTCGACCGGCTCGCCCAGCGCCTCGCCGAGCAGCTGCCCCCGCGCAGCGCGCTCTACGTGACCGCCGACCACGGCATGGTCGACGTCCCGTTCGACGACGAGCACCGCTTCGACTTCGACACGGACTGGGAGCTGCGGGCCGGCGTCGCCCTGCTGGGCGGCGAGGGCCGGGCGCGGCACGTGTACGCGGTACCGGGCGCCGAGAACGACGTACTGACCTGCTGGCGCGAGGTCCTCGGCGAGCAGTTCTGGGTGGCCTCGCGCGACGAGGCGATCGCGGCGGGCTGGTTCGGACCGCGGATCGACGAGCGGGTGTACGACCGGCTCGGCGACGTGGTCGCGGCCGCCCACGACGACGTCCTGATCATCGCCACCGAGCGGGAGCCCAAGGAGTCGGCGCTCGTCGGCAACCACGGTTCGATGACCCCCGCCGAGCAGCTCGTCCCGCTGCTCGAAGTCCGCTCCTGACACACGCCCCCGACGCACCCCCGACTACTCGCCGAAAGGTGATCAACTCCTCATGCCCGAGCTGGTGTTCTTCTCCGGAACGATGGACTGCGGGAAGTCGACGCTGGCTCTCCAGATCGAGCACAACCGCTCGGCCCGGGGTCTCACCGGCATGATCTTCACCCGGAACGACCGTGCGGGCGAGGGCAAGCTGTCCTCCCGGCTCGGCCTGGTCACCGACGCGGTGGAGGTCGCGGACGACCAGGACCTGTACGCGTACGTCGTCGACCATCTCTCGCAGGGGGGCCGGGCCGACTATGTGATCGCGGACGAGGCGCAGTTCCTCGCGCCCGCACAGATCGACCAGCTCGCGCGCGTGGTGGACGATCTCGGCCTGGACGCGTACGCGTTCGGGATCACCACGGACTTCCGCTCCAAGCTCTTCCCGGGCTCGCAGCGGCTGGTCGAGCTGGCCGACCGCATCGAGGTGCTCCAGGTGGAGGCGCTGTGCTGGTGCGGCGCCCGCGCCACGCACAACGCCCGCACGATAGGCGGCGCGATGGTCGTCGAGGGCGCCCAGGTGGTCGTCGGCGATGTCGACCACTCCACGGGCGAGGTCGGCTACGAGGTCCTGTGCCGCCGCCACCACCGGCGCCGGATGACCGCCGCGTCGGCCCGCGCGGCGGCCCTGTCCCCGGACGTCCTGCCGGTCCCGCCCGCCTGAGCCGGCCCCCTGGGGCGCGTGCTCAGTGCGGCTCCTGGATCAGCGAGAACTCCGCGCCCTCCGGGTCCGCCACCGTCGCCACGCGCCCGTGCGGGCTGTCCTGCGCCGGCCGGACGACCCGGCCGCCCAGCTCCGTGACCTGCCGCAGGGTCAGATCCGCGTCGGCGACCTCGAAGTACGTCCTCCAGTGCGACCCCCGGTCCCGGGGCAGGCCGTGGCCCACGCCGTGCAGCCCGGCGACCGGCCGGCCGTCCAGGTGCAGGGTCACGTAGTCGAAGTCGGCGGACACCACCGGCTCCTCCTCGTAACCGAACACGGTCGCGTAGAACTTGGCGACGCTCTCCGTCTCGTACGTCACCAGCTCGTTCCAGGCCGGCGTGCCCGGCACGCCGGTGAGGGCCGTGCCGAGGTGCGCGGAACCCTGCCAGATGCCGAACACCGCCCCGGAGGGGTCGGCGGCGATCGCCATCCGCCCGGCCTCGGCGGCGTCCAGCGGGCCGACCGCCACCGTGCCGCCGCACAGCCGTACCGTGTCCGCCGTGCGGTCCACGTCGTCCGAGGCGAAGTACGGCGTCCAGGCGATCGGCAGCCGGCGGTCCGGCGGCAGCTGGCCCATTCCGGCCACCTCCCGCCCGTCGAGCAGCGCCCGCACATACGGGCCCAGCTGCTGCGGGCCCGGCCGGAACTCCCAGCCGAACAGCTCGCCGTAGAACTCCTCGGTGGCGGCCAGCCCGTGCGCCATCAGGCTCACCCAGCAGGGTGTGCCGGGCGCGCGCCGCGCGTGCGGCCGGGCCGGCTCCCGTGCCTCGGTCATCGATCACTCTCTCCCCGGCCCCTCGCGGTGGCCGTGTCGCTTCCGCTCCCCGGAAGGGGTGTCCACGCCGGCGGCGGGAACGCCCGTGCCGGTGCCCGCATCCTCCACTCCGCTGCGGGCGATACCGCGCCGCCGCTCGGCGACACCTCCGGGAGGATGCCCGTTCTGCCGACTTTCGGCGCTTCCTGACGATGGCCGGAGGGTGGCCGTCGGCTGTACAGCACGTGCTCGATCCCCCACTCCTCGTGATCGAGCCTGTCCGGCCGAGCAGAGTAGCCCGACCTGGACGCCGCGGCCACCCCTGGCGTATGCATGGACGCCATGAACGTCATCATCACCGCAACCGACCTCGCACACGAGCTGACCGGTGAGCGCCCGCCGGTCCTGCTGGACGTGCGCTGGCAGCTGAGCACGGCCAGGGCGGCGGGCGCGCCGGCCTTCGACGGGCGGGCCGAGTACGCGGCCGGGCACATCCCCGGCGCGGTCTTCGTCGACCTGGACCGGGAGTTGGCCGGGGCGCCCGGGGCGAGCGGCCGGCATCCGCTGCCGGACCTCGGGGAGTTCGGCGCCGCGATGCGCCGCGCGGGCGTGTGCGCGGACCGGCCGGTCGTCGTGTACGACGGCGGCCAGGGCTGGGCGGCCGCGCGCGCGTGGTGGCTGCTGCGCTGGACGGGTCACCCGGACGTGCGGGTCCTGGACGGCGGATTGCCCTCCTGGGCGGGCGAACTGTCCACGGAGGCAACGGATCCGGCCGAGGGCGACTTCCGTCCGGCACCGGCTGCCACCGGTCGGCTGGACGCGGACGAGGCCGCGGCCCTGGCCCGTACAGGCGTGCTGCTGGACGCCCGCGCGGGGGAGCGCTACCGCGGTGAGGTGGAGCCGATCGACCGCGTCGGCGGGCACATCCCGGGTGCGCTGTCGGCGCCGACGACCGAGAACGTGGGTCCCGACGGCCGCTTCCTGCCCGCGGCCGAACTGCGCGACCGTTTCAAGGCCTTGGGCGTCGCCGAGGACGCCGAGGTGGGCGTCTACTGCGGCTCGGGCGTCTCCGCCGCGCACGAGGTCCTCGCCCTGGCCGTGGCGGGCATCCCGGCGGCCCTGTACGTCGGTTCCTGGTCCGAGTGGTCCTCCGACCCGGACCGTCCGGTCGCGGTGGGGGCGGACCCGCAGTAGCGAAAAGCCTTTTCGGCAGCGGGAAGTGGGGCACGCACGCGTGCCCCCACTTCTGCTGTACGGCTCTGGCTACTCCTGCTTCTTGCGGCGCGTGCCGAACACGATCTCGTCCCAGCTCGGGACGGCGGCGCGGCGGCCGGGGCGGACGCCGTCGGCCTCGGCCTGGCGGTCGGTGGCGCCGACGAGCCGGTCGCGGTGGCTGCCGACCGAGCGGGGCATGAGGACGTCGGCGTACGCCGAACCGGCCGAGGCGGCGGGCGCCGGCGGCTCCTCCGCCTCCGGTTCGTCGACGGGCTCCTCCGGCGCCTCCTCCCGGCGCTCCGGGACGACCAGGTCGCCCCGGAAACTCGGGACGGCCTCCAACAGGCTGGTCAGCGAGTCGCGTTCGCCCGTGGACGCCGTGGACGCGGACTCCTCGGCGGCCTCGGCAGGCGGCGCGGGCAGGCTCGGCCGCTCCCGGTCGCGGTCGACCCGTTCGAGGGCACGGTCCATCGAACGCTCGCGCGGCAGCCGGGCGATGCGCGGGACGAACGGGAAGCTCGGCTCCGGTACGGCGAGATCGTCGGACTCGCCGATCAGCGAGCGAGCCTCCTCGTCCACGGCCTGCACGAGCCGCCGGGGCGGGTCGTACGTCCAGCTCGCCGAGTGCGGTTCGCCCGCGACCCGGTAGACGAGGAGCACCTCCCACGTGCCGTCGTCACGGCGCCAGGAGTCCCACTGCACGCTGTCCTTCTCGGCGCCGCGCAGCAACAGCCGCTCCTGCACGGCCTCGCCGAGCAGCGGACCGGAGTTCTCGCCGGGGCGGCGGACCGGGGTCTTGCGGGCGCGCTCGGCCATGAAGGCACGCTCGGCCAGCACGGGCCCCTCGAAGCGCCGTACCCGGTCGACGGGGATGCCGGCGAGCTGCGCGACCTCCTCCGCGGTGGCACCCGCACGTATCCGCGCCTGGATGTCACGGGGCCTCAGATGGCTCTCGACCTCGATCTCGATCTGGCCGAGGCGGGGCCGGTCGCCGCGCACGGCGGCGCGAAGGCGCTCGTCGATCGGAAGGGTGTACTCCGTTGCGTCGGCAGCTTTCAGCACCAGCCGTGTGCCGTCATTCGAGACGGCCACGACACGCAGTTCGGGCATGGGGACCTCCCGGGTGGTGCCTGCCGACGTCACGTGCGTCGCTGCTTCCGCTAGTCGAGTGTGGCCTGCCCGGGTGCAGCCTGCCACAACCTTGCCGAGTTGCCCGGCGTGTCGGGCACGGGCCCGGGGCCGCCGTTATGGCACGGTGACCGTTCGCAACGCTAAGTGACCAACTCCGTCACCCTGTGCAACTTGCCCCCTCCCGGCGGTCCTGCAAGGCCCCGGACATCCTGGTGGGAGACCGGACCCAGGGCTCGCAACAGTACTCCATTTGGACCATGTGCGTGGATGGGCGCGCCGCCCAACTTCCGGCAAGAGCGGCCGCTCGGCTCCCGGCAACCGGTTTCGCCGATCATGAACGTGGCGAACTTCACGCAATCCCCAGAAACGGAACTAATGGTTTCTGCTGTACGTCCCTTTCTCATGCAGTCGATGGATCAATGTCGTCAATGTCGTCCATGACGACAAGTGCGTCGTCACGTATGAGAAGGAAAGGCAAGTTCCGGGTATGCGTGTAACGCCCGAAGAGGGTCGTGCGCAGGGTCGCAGGCGGATCGACCTGAGCGTCCCCCAGGTCGCGGGCAGCGCCCTGGCGGCGGTCGTGGCGGCCAAGCTGGCGTCGTACTTCGGCGTGTACGGCACGATCCTCGGCGCGGGAGTCGTCAGCATCGTCGCCACCTGCGGCGGCACGCTCTTCCAGCACTTCTTCAAGCGCACCGGGGAGCAGCTGAGGGACGCGACGGTCGCGCCCCGCCCCCGGGAACAACTGGCTCCGGGGCCGGGCGAGTTCACCGAGGGGACCGTCTACCGCGCGCGGGTGAAGAGCTGGCGGCGGCCGGTGGTCGCGGCCGCCCTCGTGTTCGGTGTGACGATGGCCGGCATCACCACGTACGAACTGGTCTCCGGCAGCAGCTTCAGCGGCGGCGCGGGTACGACGGTCAGTGACGCGGTCGGCGGACGGGGCACGTCCGGGTCGCACCCCGAGCGGTCCGAGTCCGATGTCCCCTCCGGCGGGCCGGCGACCCCCTCGGACGGGCCGTCCCGCGAGCACGCGCCCGGTTCCGGCGGGGGTACGACACCCGGCGGGACGCCCACTCCCGGTGACTCGCCGAGCGGACGGCCGAGCGAGGGCTCCGCCACCCCGACCCCCACGCCCAGCGGGTCCGCCGCGACGCCTACACCCCCAGAACCCTCCGCAAGTAGTCGTTCTGGAACAGCCGATCCGGGTCAAGGCGGTCCCTCAGCGCAGTGAACTCGCCGAAGCGCGGGTACACGCGCGCGAAGTACTCGGCGTCCCGCGTGTGCACCTTGCCCCAGTGGGGCCGGCCCTCGTACGCGGTGAAGATGCGCTCCGCGGCGGTGAAGTAGGCCTGGTACGGCGCGCCCCGGAACATGTGGACGGCGACGTAGGCGCTGTCCCGGCCGGACGCGGTGGACAGGGTGATGTCGTCGGCCGGTGCCGTGCGGACCTCGACCGGGAAGCTGATGCGCAGGCCCGAGCGGTCGACCATGTCCTTCAGCTCGCGCAGCGTCTGCGCCAGGGCCGCGCGCGGCACCGCGTACTCCATCTCCACGAAGCGCACCCGGCGCGGTGAGGTGAAGACCTTGTAAGGGATGTCGGTGTACGTCCGCGCGGACAGTGCCTTGCTGGATATCCGGGCGATCGCGGGGATGGTCCGGGGAACGGCCCGGCCGACCCACTGGGCCGCCTGGAAGACGCCGTTGGAGAGGAACTCGTCCTCGAACCAGCCGGCCAGCTGCCCCACCGGCTGCTCCGGGCCGGCGCTGCGGTTGTTGCGCTTGGTGTTGGTGTTGCCGGTGTGAGGGAACCAGTAGAACTCGAAGTGCTCGTTCTCGGCCCAGAGTTGATCGAACTCCGCGAGAACCCGCTCGAACGGCATCGGCTCCTCACGCGCGGTGAGCAGGAAGAGGGGCTCCACGGCGAACGTGATCGCGGTGACGACGCCCAGGGCGCCGAGACCTGTGCGGGCCGCGGCGAAGACGTCGGGATTCTCCTTCTCGGAGCAGGCGAGCACCGAGCCGTCGGCCGTGACGAGTTCGAGCCCCTTGATCTGGGCGGCGATGGAGGCGGACTCGCGCCCCGTGCCGTGGGTGCCGGTGCTGGTGGCGCCGGAGACGGTCTGCTCCATGATGTCGCCCATGTTGGTGAGCGACAGGCCCTCGCGCGCGAGAGCGGCATTGAGTCGCTTGAGCGGGGTGCCCGCCTCCACCGTGACCGTCATGGCTTCCCGGTCGATGGTGCGGATACCCGTCAACAGTTGAGGGCGGATCAAGACACCGTCGGTGGCCGCGATCGACGTGAACGAGTGCCCCGTACCGACCGCCTTGACCTTCAGGCCGTCCTCGCGGGCCCGGCGCACCGCCTCGGCCAGCTCCTCCACCGAGGCCGGTGCGACCTGCCGGGCGGGCCGGGCGGTGACGTTCCCGCCCCAGTTACGCCAGGTGCCGTTCTTCCCGCTCGCTGTGCTGCTCAACGGTGCCTCCCCGACCCGAGACCGGCCTGCGCAGCCGGCGGTACCCGAGGAAACCGACCGCGACCGCGACGGTCCCGAACACGGCCGGAACCCCGTACCCGGCCCGCGCCCCGGCTGCGTCGATCACCCAGCCGGCCACGGACGAGCCGAGCGCGACGCCGACCGCCAGGCCGGTGCTCACCCAGGTCATGCCCTCGGTCAGCTTCGCGCGAGGTACGTGCTCTTCGATCAGGGACATCGTCGTGATCATCGTCGGTGCGATGGACAGCCCCGCAACGAACAGCGCCACGGCCAGAAGCGGCAGGTTTCCGACCAGTAGGAGGGGGATCATACTCACGGCCATCGCCGCCACGCCCAGCAGCCAGCGACGTTCCGGCGCCCCGGCGAACCGCAGCAGCCCGAAGACCACCCCGGCGGCACAGGAACCGGCCGCGTACAGCGCCAGCACGATGCTCGCGGCTCCCTTGTGCCCGCGCTCGTCGGCGAAGGCGACCGTCACCACGTCCACCGCCCCGAAGATCGCGCCGGTCGCCGCGAAGGTGGCCACCAGCACCTGGAGGCCGGGCGAGCGCAGGGCGCTGCCGCCGCCGTGGCGCTCACGCGGGTGCGGCTCGGGCTCGGTGGCCCGCTGGGCGGTGAGCCAGAGGACGCCGGCGGCCAGGAAGCAGGCGGCCAGCAGCGGTCCTGCCTCCGGGAACCACGTCGTGGACAGCCCGATGGAGATGATCGGGCCGAAGATGAAGCACACCTCGTCCACGACCGACTCGAAGGAGTACGCCGTGTGCAGCTTCGGGGTGCCCCGGTACAGGACCGCCCAGCGCGCCCGGACCATCGCGCCGAGGCTCGGCACCGAACCGATCCCGGCGGCGCACACGAACAGCACCCAGTCCGGCCCGCGCAGCTGCGCGGCGAGCAGCAGCCCGGCCGCCGCCGCGAGCGCCACCAGGGTCGCGGGGCGCAGCACCCGGCGCTGCCCGTGCCGGTCGACCAGCCGGGAGACCTGCGGCCCGATCGCCGCCGCGGACAGCGCGATGGTGGCCGACAGCGCGCCCGCGAGGCCGTACCGACCGGTCAGCTGGGAGACCATCGTGACGACGCCGATGCCCATCATCGACAGCGGCATCCGGCCGAGGAATCCCGCGGTGGAGAACGCTTTCGTGCCGGGCTCGGCGAACAGGGCGCTGTAGGGGCTGGGCACGTGGTCTCCGGGACGGCTCGTAAGGTCCGAATGCGGCCGATACAGCTTACGAGTCAGGCGACCCTAAGCACACCCGGATATCGCCACGGAAATCCACGGGAAAAACCGCACTAAACCTACTGGAACCCGACTCGTCACCCCGCCGTTCCCCGGCTGTCAGTGCCGGGTGGCAGGATCGAGTCATGCCAGACGCGCTCGATGCCACCCCGTACGACGCCCTGCTCCTGCTCTCCTTCGGCGGCCCCGAAGGCCCGGACGACGTGGTCCCGTTCCTGGAGAACGTCACGCGCGGGCGGGGCATCCCGAGGGAACGCCTGAAGGAAGTCGGGCAGCACTACTTCCTGTTCGGCGGAGTCAGTCCCATCAACGACCAGAACCGCGCCCTCCTGGACGCCCTGCGCAAGGACTTCGCCGAACACGGCCTGGACCTGCCGGTCTACTGGGGCAACCGCAACTGGGCGCCGTACCTGACGGACACCCTGCGCGAGATGGTCGCCGACGGGCGCCGCCGCATCCTCGTGCTCGCCACCAGCGCCTACGCCTCCTACTCGGGCTGCCGGCAGTACCGCGAGAACCTCGCCGACGCGCTGGCCGCGCTGGCGGACGAGGGCCTGGAGCTGCCGAAGATCGACAAACTGCGGCACTACTTCAACCACCCCGGCTTCGTGGAGCCCATGACCGACGGCGTGCTGCGCTCCCTCGCCGACCTCCCCGAGGACGTCCGCGCGGGCGCCCACATCGCCTTCACCACGCACTCCATCCCGACCTCCGCCGCCGACACCTCCGGCCCGGTCGAGACGCACGGCGAGGGCGGCGCCTACGTCGAGCAGCACCTGGACGTGGCCCAGCTGATCGCCGACGCGGTCCGCGAGCGCACCGGCATCGACCACCCCTGGCGGCTCGTCTACCAGTCGCGCTCCGGCGCCCCGCACATCCCGTGGCTGGAGCCGGACATCTGCGACCACCTGGAGGAGCGGCACGCGGCGGGCGTCCCGGCCGTCGTCATGGCCCCCATCGGCTTCGTCTCCGACCACATGGAGGTCCTCTACGACCTCGACACCGAGGCCCGGGCCAAGGCCGAGGAGCTGGGCCTGCCGGTGCGCCGCTCGGCCACGGTCGGCGCGGACCCCCGCTTCGCCGCCGCCGTCCGGGAGCTGATCACCGAGCGCGCCGCCGTGGAGCGCGGCCAGGAGGTCACCCCCTGCGCCCTGGGCGCCCTCGGCCCCAGCCACCACCTCTGCCCCGTCGGCTGCTGCCCGGCCCGCGCCCCGCGCCCGGCCGCCGCGGGCGCCGACAGCCCCTACGCGTGAGGAGCCCCGTGACCGACGCCCTGCACCGGGACCTGCTGGAGCTGGCCCAGGAGGCCGCCCGCCGAGCCGGAGAGCTGCTGAGGGACGGCCGCCCGGCCGACCTGGCGGTGGCGAGGACCAAGTCCAGCCCGATCGACGTCGTCACCGAGATGGACATCGCGGCCGAGAAGCTGATCACCGACCTGATCTCCGGCCGCCGCCCCGACGACGGCTTCCTCGGCGAGGAGGGCGCCGCCGTCCCGGGCACGAGCGGCGTCCGCTGGGTCATCGACCCGCTCGACGGCACCGTCAACTACCTGTACGGCCTGCCGACCTGGGCGGTGTCCATCGCCGCGCAGCAGGACGGCGAGACCGTCGCCGGGGTCGTCGCGGCGCCGATGCGCGGAGAGACGTACCACGCCGTGCTCGGCGGCGGAGCCTGGGCGAGGGGCGCATGGGAGGGCGAGCGGGCGCTGGCCTGCCGCCCCGCGCCCCCGCTGGAGCAGGCGCTGGTCTCCACCGGCTTCAACTACGTCACCGAGGTCCGCGCCCACCAGGCCGAGGTGGCCGCGCGGCTGATCCCGATGCTGCGCGACATCCGGCGCGGCGGCTCGGCGGCGATCGACCTGTGCGACGTGGCGTGCGGCCGGCTGGACGGCTACTACGAGCGCGGGCTCAACGCATGGGACTTCGCCGCCGGGGATCTCATCGCCCGGGAGGCGGGCGCGCTGGTCGGCGGGCGGGCGGGGGAGCGGCCCTCGCGGGAGCTCACCGTCGCCGGGTCACCGGGCGTGTTCGAGCCGCTCCAGGGCCTGCTGGAGGACTTCGGGGCGTGGCATGACTGAGCACGGCTGAGCCGGGTCCGGCAACAGCTCGGGCAGCAGCCCAGGCAGAACGGGACGGGCAGAACGGACGGGACCCCCGGTGCTGGATTCACCGGGGGTCCCGCCGTCGTGCTGCCAAGCTGATCAGACGCGTGACGCGCCGACTTCCACACCGTGTTCGGCGGCGAGGCGTCGCAGGTCGTCGAGCTCTGCCTGCTCCACCTCGACGAGGAAGTCGTCGCCCTCGTCACGAGCCCGCGACAGGTCGGACTCGGTCGCCTTTATGCGCTGGAGAAGTCCTGCGGTGAAAGCGTCCATGCTGCGCCCCCTCGTCCTTGGGTCGTGGGTCGGTGGCACGGGGGTGTGCCGTCGGGAAAAAGGGGCGATCACGGCCCTCGCGAGTGCCCAGCGCTGCCCTGCCGGGCGGCGACGGTGCCGGACACCCGCGCCCGCTCTGCGAAAAGCGGCGGCGGAGTACCGCATGGTGCTGCGGCACATGCAGAGTGTGATCGCGGGGTGTAAAGCCGTCCTCCCCCCGCTCCCTCACCCGGAAACCTCAACCGGAGGAGAAAATCTCGTATTCCTGCCCCGGAGCGCCGATCCGTACGGTTCGCAACCCGCCTTACAGCCGACTTACGACCGAAAAGGGCAGGATGGAGGTCACACCCCACGAACACCCCTGCCCGCACGCGCCCACGGTGCGCGACGGCGGGCGGACAGAGGAAGGATGCGACGTGCGCGTACTCGTCGTCGAGGACGAGCAACTGCTCGCCGATGCGGTGGCCACCGGACTGCGCCGGGAGGCCATGGCCGTCGACGTCGTGTACGACGGTGCGGCCGCCCTGGAGCGCATCGGCGTTAACGACTACGACGTGGTCGTCCTCGACCGCGACCTCCCGCTCGTGCACGGCGACGACGTCTGTCGCAAGATCGTCGAGCTGGGCATGCCCACGCGCGTGCTCATGCTCACGGCGTCCGGCGACGTCAGCGACCGTGTCGAGGGCCTGGAGATCGGCGCCGACGACTATCTGCCCAAGCCCTTCGCGTTCAGCGAGCTGATCGCGCGCGTGCGCGCCCTCGGCCGTCGTACGAGCGTGCCCCTGCCGCCCGTGCTGGAGCGCGCCGGCATCAAGCTCGACCCCAACCGCCGCGAGGTCTTCCGCGAGGGCAAGGAGGTCCAGCTCGCGCCGAAGGAGTTCGCGGTCCTGGAGGTCCTGATGCGCAGCGAGGGCGCGGTCGTCTCGGCCGAGCAGCTGCTGGAGAAGGCCTGGGACGAGAACACCGACCCGTTCACCAACGTGGTCCGCGTGACGGTCATGACGCTGCGCCGCAAGCTGGGCGAGCCACCGGTCATCGTCACCGTGCCCGGCTCCGGCTACCGGATCTGATCTCCATGGCCGCGACCCCCGCACCCGCTCAGGCGCCACCGAAGCCCACCTGGGACCCCAGGAGACCGCAACCCCCGTTCCCCTGGCTGCGCCCCACCATCCGCATACGGCTCACGCTGCTGTACGGCGGCATGTTCCTGATCGCCGGCATCCTGCTGCTGTCGATCATCTACCTGCTGGCCGCACAGGCGATCAGCACGGGCAACCAGCCGCTGTTCAAGATCGTCAGCTTCCAGGAGCTGAAGGTCTCCAGCGACAACTGCCCGGCGATCAACACCACCAGCCTGTCGCTCGCGGACTTCAACCACGCGATCAGCCAGTGCGTCGACGGGCAGCGCCAGGCCGCCCTGGACGACCTGCTCAGCCGCTCGCTGCTGGCCCTGCTGGGCCTCGCCGTCATCGCCTTCGCGTTCGGCTACGCGATGGCCGGCCGCGTGCTGTCCCCGCTCGGCCGGATCACCCGCACCGCGCGTCAGGTGGCCGGCTCGGACCTGTCCCGCCGGATCGAGCTGGACGGCCCGGACGACGAGCTGAAGGAGCTGGCCGACACCTTCGACGACATGCTGGACCGGCTCCAGCGCGCCTTCACGGCCCAGCAGCGCTTCGTCGGCAACGCCTCGCACGAGCTGCGCACCCCGCTCGCGATCAACCGCACGCTCCTTGAGGTGCACCTGTCGGACCCGAACGCGCCCGTGGAACTCCAGCAGCTCGGCAAGACCCTGCTCGCCACCAACGAGCGCAGCGAGCAGCTGGTCGAGGGCCTGCTGCTGCTCGCCCGCAGCGACAACCAGATCGTCGAGCGGGGGCCGGTCGACCTGGCCGAGGTCGCCACCCAGGCCGTCGACCAGGTGCACGCCGAGGCCGAGGCGAAGGGCGTGAAGATCCGCGGCGAGCGCAAGCCCGCCGTGGTGCAGGGCAACGGCGTCCTGCTGGAGCGGATCGCGCTGAACCTCGTGCAGAACGCGGTGCGCTACAACGTGGCCGAGGGCGGCTGGGTCGAGGTGACCACCGAGATCGAGCACGGGCAGGCGGTGCTCACGGTCTCGAACACCGGGCCGGTGGTGCCGGCGTACGAGATCGACAATCTGTTCGAGCCCTTCCGGCGATTGCGCACGGAGCGTACGGGTAGCGACAAGGGGGTCGGTCTCGGCCTGTCCATCGTCCGGTCCGTGGCGCGCGCGCACGGCGGGCACATCGCGGCCCGACCCCGCGAGGGCGGCGGCCTGGTGATGCGTGTCACCTTGCCGCTGTGATCCATTGACACACGCGGAGGGTGTTCGCTTTACGCGGAATTTTCCGGACCTCTCACGAGGTTCTTGCTGTGTGATCAATCACATGGGCGGATTTTCAGCCATGCACTCTCTGTGATCATGACACATAGTGGAAAGCCGGGAAAGTCCGGGTTTTCGGGGCTCTTGATCACGGGAAGTACACGGTGAGGCGCCTTTGAGGTGCCCCATTCGGACCGTGTACGGTCCTCACCGCCATCCAAGCCGATCACACTTGAGGGGTCGGGTTGGGTGTCGATTGAGTAACAGACCTTGATGTGAGGCAAAATCTCCGCCTCAGGTCGGGCACAAGTCCGGCCTCTCACGCGTTACGTGCGCTGGAGACACCGCAGACACCCAGAGGGGGAGAGCGATATGGCAACCGATTACGACACTCCACGCAAGACCGACGACGATGTCGACTCCGACAGCCTTGAAGAGCTGAAGGCCCGGCGGAACGACAAGACCTCCTCCACGGTGGACGTCGACGAGTTCGAGGCCGCCGAAGGCCTCGAACTGCCCGGCGCCGACCTTTCGAACGAGGAACTGGCCGTCCGGGTCCTGCCGAAGCAGCAGGACGAGTTCACCTGCATGAGCTGCTTCCTGGTGCACCACCGCAGCCAGCTGGCCCGCGAGAAGAACGGTCAGCCGATCTGCCGCGACTGCGACTGAGGACGGGTCGGCCATGACTGGCTCGACCCCTCCCCGGAAGCGCCGCTTCCCTCCGGGGAAAGCGGACTCAGGGCCGTTCGACGGCCCGTACGGCGCACGTGAAGAAGAGCGGGGCTCATCCGGCAGGGGAGCCTCGCTCGCGCCGGTGGACGACCGGGCCGACCACCCGGCGTCGGTGCGGCGCCAGCCCGCGCCCGTCGCCCGACGGGCCGCGGTGATGCGTGACAAGGCCCGGGACCTGGCCCGGGAAGGGGTCCGTAAGGGCAGCAGGGGCGCTCGCGCGGGGCTGGCGTACCTCGCGGACCGGATCATCGAGATCGCCCCTCGTGTCCCCGTACGCGACCTCGCGACCCTGCGCAGGCAGTTCCCCGGCCTCGGGCCCGAGGAGCTCGCCGACAAACTGGTGGCCGGAGCGGCGGCCGGGACCTCGACGGTCGGCGCCGGGGTCGGCGTCGCGGCGATGCTGCCGGTGCCGCCCGCCATGCCCACCGAACTGGCCGCGGAGATCACCGGGGTCGCCGCGATCGAGCTGAAGCTCGTCGCCGAGCTCCACGAGGTCTACGGCGTACGCCCGCCGGGCGGCCTCAAGACCCGGAGCACCGCGTATCTGTCCTCCTGGTCGGGGGAGCGCGGGATCGACGTGCTGAAGCCGTCGACGTACGACGCGGCCCTGAGCGGCCACATGAAGCGCGAACTGCGCCAGCAGATCATGAAACGCGTGGTGCGCGACCTGCCCAACCTCATGCCGTTCATGGTGGGCGCGGCCGTCGGCGCGGCCATGAACCGCCGGGACACCAAGAAGCTCGCCGCCCGCATCCGCACCGACCTGCGCAGGATCCAGGTGCCCTGGGACGAGCTGCCCGAGCTGCCGCCCCTGGAGGAGCCGGCGAAGCCCCTGGAGGGACTCGAAGAGCTCTAGGCGCCCGAGCCCTGGGCGTGCGCCGTCCGTGCCGCCTCGATCGCCGCCGCCAGCTGCTCCGGCTCCCGCGTGGAGAGGTACAGGTACGGCGTCGGGTCCGCGGGGTCGGTGACCTCCACCCGCAGGGCCCCCGGGATGTAGGCGCGCAGCAGCAGGAACGCGCGCGTGTCGGCCTTGTACGTCCGCCAGGCGCGGGCCTCCTCCGCGTCCAGCACCTGCGACGTGCCCAGTGCCGACACCGGGATCTTCGCCTCGCCCGCGATCAGCGAGTCACCCACCACACGGATGCGCGGGGACCCGTACGCGCTGGCGACCACCGCCGCCGCGGCCGTACCGCCGACCAGACCGCCGAGCAGCGGAAGCGTGCCGAACGGAAGCAGGATCAGGGCGAACGAGACGCCCACCAGGAAGCTGATGAACCACCACGAGCGCGGGGCGGTGAGGCGTTCTTCGTACGGGGTGGCGGAGAGCTGCATGACGCCAAGCTTGGCACGGGATCCTGGGGTGACGGGCGGGCGGGTAAGGTCTGCGCCTGTGAGTGGTAGTTCCGCAAGCCTTCAGCCTCCTGCCGACGCCTCGAAACCGGTACGGCACCCCGACGCGCCCGCGCCCGGAGAACTCCTCGGCGCCCACTACGAACACTGTTTCGGTTGTGGCCCCGGACAGGCACACGGACTGCACCTGGAGGCACGGGCCGGCGAGGGCGTCTCGCTGACCGCCGAGTTCACCGTCCAGCCCGCCCACCAGGGCGCCCCGGGCCTCGCGCACGGCGGCGTGCTGGCCACGGCCCTGGACGAGACCCTCGGCTCGCTGAACTGGCTGCTGCGCACCATCGCCGTCACCGGCCGGCTGGAGACCGACTTCGCGCGGCCCGTCCCGGTGGGCACCACGCTCCACCTCGCGGCCGAGGTCACCGCCGTCGCCGGGCGGAAGATCTACTCCAGGGCCGTCGGGCGCATCGGCGGCCCCGACGGGCCCGTCGCCGTCCGCGCCGACGCCCTCTTCATCGAGGTGAAGGTCGACCACTTCGTCGACCACGGCCGCCAGGAGGAGATCCGGGCCGCCATGAACGACCCGGACCAGATCCGGCGCGCCCGCGCCTTCGAGGTGAACCCGTGAGTCCCAGCCCCCTCGACGTCCTGCTCCGGCGCGTCGACCCCGACGTACCGCTTCCGGTGTACGAGCATCCCGGTGACGCCGGGGCCGATCTGCGCACCACCGAGCGTTGCGAGCTGAAGCCCGGCGAGCGGGCCGTACTGCCCACGGGAGTGTCGATCGCCCTCCCGGAGGGGTACGCGGCCTTCGTGCACCCGCGATCCGGCCTTGCCGCCCGCTGCGGTGTCGCCCTCGTGAATGCCCCGGGGACGGTTGATGCCGGGTACCGTGGGGAGATCAAGGTGATCGTGGTGAATCTCGACCCGCGCGAGTCCGTGCGGTTCGAGCGCTTCGACCGGATTGCCCAACTGGTCGTCCAGCAGGTCGAGAGGGTCCGCTTCCAGGAGGTGGCGGAACTTCCCGGCTCGGCGCGGGCCGAAGGGGGCTTCGGGTCCACCGGTGGCCATGCCGCGGTGGGCGGCGAGAGCGGCACAAGCAGTCAGGCCGCCATTGGCGGTCCGACGGGTGGGAATCGATACGCTTCGGTCGTATCCGACCGGGAAGGACAGTGACGTGTTCGGACGTCGCAAGAAGAAGGGTGCCGCCGAGGACGCGGCCGGCGAGGCCGAGCAGGTCGTCGACAGCGTCGACACCGAGGCGGACGAGAACGAGGAGCCGGCCGAGCGCGTACGGCTGGAGCCCGGGCCCCGGCCCGAGGGGCCCTGGGACAGCGAAGAGGTGAGCGACCCGGGTGAGGGCCGCGTGGACCTCGGCGGGATGTTCATCCCGGGCGTCGACGGCATGGAACTGCGGGTCGAGGTCGCCGGTGACGCGATCGTCGCCGCGACGGTCGTGCTGCGCGACAGCGCGGTCCAGCTCCAGGCCTTCGCCGCGCCCAAGCGCGAGGGCATCTGGGGCGAGGTCCGTGAGGAGATCGGGGCCGGCATCACCCAGCAGGGTGGCATCGTCGACGAGGTCGAGGGCCCCCTCGGCTGGGAGCTGCGGGCCCAGGTGCCGGTGCAGCTGCCCGACGGCACCGGCGGCTTCCAGGTCGTGCGGTTCGTCGGCGTGGACGGCCCGCGCTGGTTCCTGCGCGGCGTGATCTCCGGCCAGGGCGCCGTGCAGCCGCAGGCCGCCGGGCTGCTGGAGCAGATCTTCCGCGACACGGTCGTGGTCCGCGGCGAGGGCCCGATGGCACCCCGCGACCCGATCGTCCTCAAGCTGCCCAACGACGCGCAGATGGTCCCCGAGGGCGTGCAGCAGGACGAGTCCCGCTTCTCGGGCGGCGTCGACCAGCTGCAGCGTGGGCCGGAGATCACCGAGGTTCGCTGATCGCAGCAGTTCTCGTACGGGCCGTGCCTTTCCGGGCGCGGCCCGTTTCGTTCGCCATCAGAATTGCGTCAAAGACCCCCCTTGACCCGGCCCTCGTCCCCTTTGTCCGCATCGTTGGCCGTAAGGTCGACGCTGCGTAGGCAGCAGTCACCGGAAGACAATGGAGCCATGGCACGCGGCAAACTTCGGATCTACCTCGGCGCGGCACCGGGTGTGGGCAAGACCTACGCCATGCTCTCCGAGGCACACCGCCGTGTGGAGCGTGGCACCGACTGCGTCGTGGCCTTCGTGGAACACCACGACCGGCCGCGCACCGAGGTGATGCTGCACGGACTGGAGCAGATCCGGCGCAAGAAGCTGGAGTACCGGGACGCCGTCTTCGACGAGATGGACGTCGACGCCGTGCTGCGCCGGGCGCCCGCCGTCGCCCTGGTGGACGAACTCGCCCACACCAATGTCCCCGGCTCGCGCAACGCCAAGCGCTGGCAGGACGTCGAGGAACTGCTCGCCGCCGGCATCGACGTGATCTCGACCGTCAACATCCAGCACCTGGAATCACTCGGCGACGTGGTCGAGTCGATCACCGGGGTGCGCCAGCGCGAGACCGTCCCGGACGAGGTCGTACGCCGGGCCGACCAGATCGAGCTGGTCGACATGTCCCCGGAGGCCCTGCGCCGCCGGATGGCCCACGGCAACATCTACCAGCCCGACAAGGTCGACGCGGCCCTGTCCAACTACTTCCGCCCCGGAAACCTCACCGCCCTGCGGGAGCTGGCGCTGCTGTGGGTGGCCGACCGGGTCGACGAGTACCTCAACGCCTACCGCAGCGAGCACCGGGTCTCCAAGATCTGGGGTTCGCGCGAGCGGATCGTGGTCGGCCTGACCGGCGGCCCCGAGGGACGCACCCTGATACGCCGCGCCGCCCGGCTCGCCGAGAAGGGCGCCGGCGGCGAGGTGCTCGCCGTCTACATCGCCCGCAGCGACGGCCTGACCTCGGGCTCCCCGAAGGAGCTGGCCGTCCAGCGCACCCTCGTGGAGGACCTGGGCGGCACCTTCCACCATGTGATCGGCGACGACATACCGGCCGCCCTGCTCGACTTCGCGCGCGGCGTCAACGCCACCCAGATCGTCCTCGGCTCCTCGCGCCGCAAGGCCTGGCAGTACGTCTTCGGGCCCGGCGTCGGCGCCACGGTCGCCCGGGAGTCCGGCCCCGACCTCGACGTGCACATCGTCACTCACGAGGAGGTCGCCAAGGGCCGCGGACTGCCCGTGACCCGGGGGGCCCGGCTCGGGCGGGCCCGGATCGTCTCGGGCTGGCTCGCCGGACTCGGCGGCCCGGCAGCGCTCGCCGTCCTGCTGAACAGCGTCGACGTCGGCCTCGCCAACGACATGCTGCTCTTCCTGACGGTCACGGTCGCGTCGGCCCTGCTCGGCGGCCTGCTGCCCGCCCTGGCCTCGGTGGCCTTCGGCTCGCTGCTGCTGAACTACTTCTACACACCGCCGCTGCACAAGTGGACCATCGCCGACCCCAAGAACATCGTCGCCATAGTGATCTTCCTGTGCGTCGCGGTGTCGGTGGCCTCGGTGGTGGACCTCGCCGCCCGGCGCACCCACCAGGCGGCCCGGCTGCGCGCCGAGTCGGAGATCCTCTCCTTCCTCGCAGGGAACGTGCTGCGCGGCGAGACCAGCCTGGAGGAGCTGCTGGAGCGGGTCCGGGAGACCTTCGCGATGGAGTCCGCCGCGCTGCTGGAGCGGGCGGGCGACGTCGCGCCGTGGACCTGCGCGGGCCGCGCCGGGTTCGGGCGCCCGCTTCAGCGGCCCGAGGACGCCGACGTCGACATGCCCGTCGGCGACCACATGGCGCTCGCGCTCACCGGCCGGGTGCTGCCCGCCGAGGACCGGCGCGTGCTCGCGGCCTTCGCCGCGCAGGCCGCGGTCGCCCTGGACCGCAAGCGCCTTCAGGAGGAGGCCGACCAGGCCCGCACGCTCGCCGAGGGCAACCGCATCCGCACCGCCCTGCTCGCCGCCGTCAGCCACGACCTGCGCACCCCGCTCGCCGGCATCAAGGCCGCCGTCTCCTCGCTGCGCTCCCACGACGTGGCCTGGTCCGAGGAGGACCGGGCGGAGCTGCTGGAGGGCATCGAGGAGGGCGCCGACCGCCTCGACCACCTGGTCGGCAACCTCCTCGACATGTCCCGCCTCCAGACCGGCACGGTCACGCCGATCATCCGCGAGATCGACGTGGACGAGGTGGTCCCGATGGCCCTGGTCGGCGTGCCCGAGGACAGCGTCGAGCTGGAGGTCCCCGAGACGCTGCCGATGGTCGCGGTCGACCCCGGGCTGCTGGAGCGGTCCGTGGCCAACCTGGTCGAGAACGCCGTCAAGTACAGCCCGCGCGGACGGCGTGTGCTCGTCTCCGCGAGCGCGATAGCCGACCGCGTCGAGGTCCGCGTGGTGGACCGCGGGCCGGGCGTGCCGGACGGGGCGAAGGACCGGATATTCGAGCCCTTCCAGCGCTACGGCGACGCTCCGCGCGGCGCGGGCGTCGGGCTCGGGCTCGCCGTCGCCCGGGGCTTCGCGGAGGCCATGGGCGGCACCCTCAACGCAGAGGACACGCCGGGCGGGGGGCTCACCATGGTCCTCAGCCTCCGCGCGGCAGGATCACGTCCAGGGGCCCTCCCGACGGGCCGGGACCTCGCAGAACCAGAAAGGCAGACCCTATGACCCGGGTGCTCGTGGTCGACGACGAGCCGCAGATCGTGCGCGCCCTCGTGATCAACCTCAAGGCACGCAAGTACGAGGTCGACGCGGCTCCCGACGGCCGCACCGCCCTCGAACTCGCCGCCTCCCGTCACCCCGACGTCGTCGTGCTCGACCTGGGCCTGCCCGACATGGACGGCGTCGAGGTGATCAAGGGCCTGCGCGGCTGGACCCGCGTGCCCATCCTGGTGCTGTCCGCCCGCCACTCCTCCGACGAGAAGGTCGAGGCGCTCGACGCCGGCGCCGACGACTACGTCACCAAGCCCTTCGGCATGGACGAGCTGCTGGCCCGGCTGCGGGCCTCCGTGCGCCGGGCCGAGCCGGTCGGGCCCGGCGAGGAGGACCTGACGACCGTGGAGACCGACGGCTTCACCGTCGACCTGGCCGCCAAGAAGGTCAACCGCGCCGGCAAGGACGTCCGGCTCACCCCGACCGAGTGGCACCTGCTGGAGGTGCTGGTCCGCAACACCGGCCGGCTGGTCAGCCAGCGGCAGCTGCTCCAGGAGGTGTGGGGGCCGTCATACGGCACCGAGACCAACTACCTGCGTGTGTACATGGCCCAGCTGCGCCGCAAGCTGGAGTCGGACCCGTCGCACCCCGAGCACTTCATCACCGAGCCCGGGATGGGGTACCGGTTCGAGAAGTGAGGCGGTCGCGATGAGCGGGGCTACGGCGGTGTCGGTGTGCCCCGGTACGCTTTCAGGTATGAGTGCTGTTCCCCGTTCCGAAAAGCCGGCCGGCCGGTTCCGGCGCATGCTCGACCGGCTGTCCTCGTCGCAGGAGGACCTGGAGTCCGAGGAACTGCGGGAAGACGCCCAGACCGCCGGCTGCACCAGGATCGGCGACTGCCAGGACCGGCAGATCGTCACCGTAACTGGTACCTTGCGCACGGTCACCCTGCGTCCGCGTGCCGGAGTCCCGGCCCTGGAGGCCGAGCTGTTCGACGGCTCCGCGGCGCTGGACGTGGTGTGGCTCGGCAGGCGTTCCATCATGGGCATAGAACCGGGGCGCAAGCTGATCGCATCGGGCCGGATCTCGATGAGCCGGGGCCGCCGGGTGCTGTTCAACCCGAAATACGAACTGCGACCCCTCGGACGGGAGTAGCCGGTGACGTCCCTCGACAAGCCGACCGAAGACACCGGTCAGGCGCAGACCGACGACGCCCGGGCGGTGACCGAGGCCGCGCTGTTCGAGGCGTTCGGCGGGGTCCGCGGCATGATCGAGACGGTCGTGCCGGGCCTGCTCTTCGTCGCGATCTTCACGATCGACAAGAACCTGCACGTGTCGGCCATCGCCGCGCTGGTCGTCTCCCTGGTCCTGGTCGTGGTCCGGCTGGCCATGAAGGACACCGTCAAGCACGCCTTCAGCGGTGTCTTCGGCGTGGCCTTCGGTGTCGTCTTCGCGATGTTCACCGGCAACGCCAAGGACTTCTACCTCCCCGGCATGCTCTACACGCTGGGCCTGGCGCTGGCGTACATCATCACGACCCTCGCCGGTGTGCCCCTGCTCGGCCTCATCCTGGGCCCGGTCTTCAAGGAGAACCTCTCCTGGCGCACCCGCAACCCCGGCCGCAAGAAGGCCTATGCGAAGGCCAGTTGGGCCTGGGGCCTGATCCTGCTCGCCAAGTGCGCGATCCTCTTCCCGCTGTACTGGTGGTCGGACACCACCAAGCTCGGCTGGATCCTGGTCGCCCTGAAGATCCCGCCCTTCCTGCTGGCCGTCTGGCTCACCTGGGTCTTCCTCGTGAAGGCCCCCGCGCCGATCGACGTGTTCGCGGAGATGGAGGCGGAGGAGCAGGCGGAGAAGGAGCGCAAGGCCGCACTGGCCGCCGAGGGCGGCGGCGACCAGGCGGGCGGACGGCACCGCCGGGACGCGTAGACGTCGGTCGTACCCAGCGGCCGTACGACAGCGGTCGTACGACGAAAAAGGGCGCCCCTGGCAGCAGGGGCGCCCTTCTCCTGTGCGGTCAGCTCTCTTCGCGCCGCACCGACAGCAGTTCCTCCAGCTGTTCCTCCCGGGCCTGGGCGGCCACGAAGAGGAGTTCGTCGCCGGCCTCCAGGGAGTCCTCCCCGGACGGGGTCAGGACCCGGGTGCCGCGGATGATCGTGACCAGCGAGGTGTCTTCCGGCCACTGGACCTCGCCGACCTGGGTGCCGGCCAGGGCCGACTCCTCGGGCAGGGTCAGCTCGACGAGGTTGGCGTCGCCGTGGCTGAAGCGGAGCAGCCGGACCAGGTCGCCGACGCTCACCGCCTCCTCGACCAGGGCGGACATCAGGCGCGGGGTGGAGACGGCCACGTCCACGCCCCAGGCCTCGTTGAACAGCCACTCGTTCTTGGGGTTGTTGACGCGGGCGACGACGCGCGGGACGCCGTACTCCGTCTTGGCGAGCAGCGAGACCACCAGGTTGACCTTGTCGTCGCCGGTCGCGGCGATGACGACGTTGCAGCGCTGGAGCGCCGCCTCGTCCAGGGACGTGATCTCACAGGCGTCGGCCAGCAGCCACTCCGCCTGCGGCACCCGCTCCACCGAGATGGCGGTCGGGGCCTTGTCGACGAGCAGGACCTCGTGGCCGTTCTCCAGCAGTTCGCCCGCGATCGAGCGGCCGACGGCGCCGGCTCCGGCAATGGCGACCCTCATCAGTGACCGCCCTCCTCTTCGGGGCCCTGGGCGAAGGCGGCTTCGACCTTGGCCACGTCGTCCGTCCGCATCATCACGTGCACGAGGTCGCCCTCCTGCAACACGGTCTGCGAGCTCGGCAGGATCGCCTCGCCCAGGCGGGTCAGGAACGCCACACGGACGCCCGTCTCCTCCTGGAGCCTGCTGATCTTGTGGCCGACCCACTTCGCGGACGCGTGCACCTCGGCGAGCTGCACGCCGCCGGTCGGGTCGCGCCACAGCGGCTCGGCGCCCGACGGCAGCAGCCGGCGCAGCATCTGGTCGGCGGTCCAGCGCACCGTGGCCACGGTGGGGATGCCCAGGCGCTGGTAGACCTCCGCGCGGCGGGGGTCGTAGATGCGGGCGGCCACGTTCTCGACGCCGAACATCTCGCGGGCCACGCGCGCGGAGATGATGTTGGAGTTGTCACCGCTGGAGACGGCGGCGAAGGCGCCGGCCTCCTCGATGCCCGCCTCGCGCAGGGTGTCCTGGTCGAAGCCGACGCCGGTGACCCGGCGGCCCCCGAAACCGGGGCCCAGCCGACGGAAGGCAGTGGGGTCCTGGTCGATCACTGCGACCGTGTGGCCCTGTTGCTCCAGGGTCTGGGCGAGTGCGGAACCCACTCTTCCGCAGCCCATGATGACGATGTGCACGACCGTCCTTCCGGTGTCCAAAAGTTACTGCTCGGCCTCAGGGTCTCAGACCGACGCCCAAAGCTACACAGCGGCGCCGAGGGGTTGGCTACCCCCGTGCGGCAGGCAGGGCCGTGTACGACCTGTGTACGGGGTGATGATCAAGCACATACAGAGCGTTGATCATGGGTGTGCATGGTGTTGATCATGTGTGTACAGAGTGTTGATCGCGTGTACACGCGTCAGCGCTCCGCGTCGGCGACCACCTGACGCGGACGCCGACGCGTGATGCTGCGCACGCTGCACAGGGTCAGGATTCCGACGCCGACGAGGGCGAGTGTCGCCCCGATCAGCTCCGCTGCAGCGGGCATGGAACCTCCGAAGTGCGATGACAGGCGGGGTTTGCCATCTAGGCACGGGGAGCGCGCGGACCACGGAATCCGCAGTCGCGCGCTCCCGTGATTTCACTCGTGAGGCAGATCGATGACGCCGGGTGGGCGGCAGCCAGTTCGAACCCTTACGATCCTCTGTCGTGTCCAAACTGACCGACGTGCCCAAACGGATCCTGATCGGGCGCGCACTGCGCAGTGACCGGCTGGGCGAAACGCTCCTGCCGAAGCGCATCGCACTCCCCGTCTTCGCCTCCGACCCGCTCTCCTCCGTCGCCTACGCGCCCGGCGAGGTGCTGCTGGTCCTGTCCATCGCGGGCGTGTCGGCGTACCACTTCAGCCCCTGGATCGCGGTCGCGGTCGTGGTGCTGATGTTCACCGTGGTCGCCTCGTACCGGCAGAACGTCCACGCGTACCCGAGCGGCGGCGGCGACTACGAGGTCGCCACCACCAACCTGGGCCCCAAGGCGGGCCTGACCGTGGCCAGCGCCCTGCTCGTCGACTACGTCCTCACCGTCGCCGTGTCCATCGCCTCCGGCATCGAGAACCTCGGCTCCGCGGTCCCGTTCGTGGTGCAGCACAAGGTGCTGTGCGCGGTCGCCGTGATCGTGCTGCTGACGCTGATGAACCTGCGCGGCGTCAAGGAGTCCGGCAAGCTCTTCGCGATCCCGACGTACGTGTTCGTCGGCGGCGTCTTCGTCATGATCGCCTGGGGCGCCTACCGCGGCCTGGTCCTCGGCGACGCCATGCGCGCCCCCACGGCCGACTTCCACATCAAGGCCGAACACCAGGGTCTGGCCGGCTTCGCGCTCGTCTTCCTGCTGCTGCGCGCCTTCTCCTCCGGCTGTGCCGCGCTCACCGGCGTGGAAGCCATCTCCAACGGCGTCCCGGCCTTCCGCAAACCCAAGTCGAAGAACGCGGCGACGACCCTCGCGATGATGGGCCTGCTCGCCGTCACCATGTTCTGCGGCATCATCGCCCTCGCCATGACGACCAAGGTCCGCATGGCCGAGAACCCGGCCACCGACCTGATCCGGAACGGCGTGCCCCTCGGCTCCGGATACGTCCAGAACCCGGTGATCTCCCAGGTCGCCGAGGCGGTCTTCGGCAAGGGCAGCTTCCTGTTCGTGGTGCTGGCGGCGGCGACGGCGCTGGTGCTCTTCCTCGCGGCGAACACGGCGTACAACGGCTTCCCGCTGCTCGGCTCGATCCTCGCCCAGGACCGCTACCTCCCGCGCCAGCTGCACACCCGCGGCGACCGCCTCGCGTTCTCGAACGGCATCGTGCTGCTCGCGGGCGCGGCGAGCCTGCTGACGATCATCTACGGCGCGGACTCCACGCGGCTGATCCAGCTGTACATCGTCGGCGTGTTCGTGTCCTTCACGCTCAGCCAGACCGGCATGGTCCGGCACTGGAACCGTCACCTCGCCGTCGAGAAGGACCAGGCCAAGCGCCGGCACATGGTGCGCTCCCGCGCGATCAACGCCTTCGGCGCCTTCTTCACCGGCCTGGTGCTCGTCGTCGTCCTCGTCACCAAGTTCACGCACGGCGCCTGGGTCGCCCTGATGGGCATGTGCATCTTCTACGCGACGATGACCGCGATCCGCAGGCACTACGACCGTGTGGCCGAGGAGATCGCCGCCCCCGAGACCCCTGCCGCCGACGACGACCTGACCCGCCCGTCGCGGGTGCGCTCGGTGGTGCTGATCTCGAAGATCCACCGTCCCACGCTGCGCGCCCTGGCCTACGCCCGGCTGATGCGCTCGGACACCCTGGAGGCGCTCACGGTCAACGTCGACGCGGCGGAGACCAAGGCGCTGCGCGAGGAGTGGGAGCGGCGCGGCATCGACGTGCCGCTGAAGGTCCTGGACTCGCCGTACCGCGAGGTCACGCGCCCGGTGATCGAGTACGTGAAGAGCCTGCGCGCGGAGTCGCCGCGGGACGCGGTGTCGGTGATCATCCCCGAGTACGTGGTCGGCCACTGGTACGAGCACCTGCTGCACAACCAGAGCGCCCTGCGCCTGAAGGGCCGTCTGCTCTTCACGCCCGGCGTGATGGTCACCTCCGTCCCCTACCAGCTGGCGTCCTCCGAGGCGGCCAAGCTGCGCGCCCGCAGGCGCCAGGAGTGGAGCGCGCCGGGCGCGGTGCGGCGGGGGCCGGCGGCGGAGCGGGCCAGGGCGACCTCGGCGGCGAAGGAGTCCCCGGCGGCGAAGGAGTCCCCGGCGGCGAAGGAGTCGCCTGCGGCGAAGGACTGAGGCGGCGTCGACGGCGTCGGCCGCCTCGGACCGAGGGGGAGCGGCGAGGCCGTAGACTGGTGGGCTGTTGTCCGGCCCACCTCTTTGCGGCCGCTTCCCCTTCTGGATCTGGAGTCACCCCGCCATGCAGGCAGAACCGACGAAGTCGCTGGTGGGCGAGGAGTACGAGGTCGAGATCGGCCCCGTCGCCCACGGCGGCCACTGCATCGCCCGCACGGCCGAGGGCCAGGTGCTGTTCGTCCGGCACACGCTGCCGGGCGAGCGGGTGCTGGCCCGGGTGACGGAGGGCGAGGAGGGCGCGCGTTTCCTGCGCGCGGACGCCGTCGAGATCCTGGAGCCCTCCAAGGACCGCATCGAGGCCCCCTGCCCCTTCGCCGGCCCCGGCCGCTGCGGTGGCTGCGACTGGCAGCACGCCAAGCCGGGTGCCCAGCGCCGGCTGAAGGGCGAGGTGATCGCCGAGCAGCTCCAGCGGCTCGCGGGCCTCACGCCCGAGGAGGCCGGCTGGGACGGCACGGTGGTGCCGGCGGAGGGCGACAAGCTGCCCGCGGGCGAGGTCCCGCAGTGGCGCACCCGCGTCCAGTACGCCGTGGACGCCGTGACGGGGCAGGCGGGCCTGCGCCGCCACCGCTCGCACGAGGTCGAGCACATCGACCACTGCATGATCGCGGCGGCCGGGGTGTCCGAGCTGGGCATCGAGCGGCGGGACTGGACCGGCATGGAGTCGGTCGAGGCCATCGCGGCGACGGGCTCCCAGGACCGCCAGGTCATCCTGACCCCGCGCCCGGGTGCCCGCCTCCCCCTGGTCGAACTGGACAAGCCGGTCTCGGTCCTGCGCGTCGACGAGAAGTCGGGGGGCGTGCACCGCGTCCACGGCCGCCCCTTCGTCCGCGAACGCGCGGACGGCCGCACCCACCGCGTCGGCAACGGCGGCTTCTGGCAGGTCCACCCGAAGGCGGCCGACACCCTGGTGACCGCCGTCATGCAGGGCCTGCTGCCCCGCAAGGGCGAGACGGCCCTGGACCTCTACTGCGGAGTGGGCCTGTTCGCGGGGGCGTTGGCCGACCGCCTCGGCGAGAAGGGCGCGGTCCTCGGCATCGAGTCCGGCAAACGAGCGGTCGAGGACGCCCGCCACAACCTCGCCGAGTTCCCCCGCGTCCGCGTCGAACAGGGCAAGGTCGAATCGGTCCTCCCGCGCACGGGCATCACCGAGGTCGACCTGATCGTCCTCGACCCCCCGCGCGCCGGCGCGGGCCGCACCACGGTGGCCCACCTCACCTCCCTCGGCGCCCGCCGCATCGCCTACGTCGCCTGCGATCCCGCTGCGCTGGCCCGCGACCTGGGGTACTTCCGCGACGGCGGCTACCGGGTGCGGACGCTGCGGGCGTTCGATCTCTTTCCGATGACGCATCACGTGGAGTGCGTCGCGATCCTGGAACCTGCTGGGAAACGCTCTTGACCTGCAGTTTTCTGATTTCTTTCGTCGGCTCGACCTGTTTGGGGAGGTGAGAACGGGTGAAGGCGGACGACGCCGCGTGACCTGCGCATTCGTCTGAAGGGGAGGGGTGCGTGGCGGTGGCGGAGCCCGTTGGTTCTTGCGGCGTGACGCACGAATGACGCATGGCCTGAAAGACCGTCAGGTCGTTGGAGGGCCCTGGAACAGGTGCGGAGGCGAGCTGGCCGGCTTCCTCGTATGCTCACGTTTGTCTTGCTGCTGGGCCGCAGCAGGGCAGCCCACGGGCGATGGGTCTCCTGGCCCGGCTTGTCGCGGGCGGCGTGGCGGAGAACTGCAACGCCGCCCCCTGTGATTCGGTCGTGCTCAGCTGCTTTGCCGTCGTCGCGGACTCTGCCGAGTGGCAGCTCCACGATCCCGAGGGTCGGGCTGCGCAACTCGTCTAGCGACTCCGGCAGGCGCCGCCGGAATTTCTCCCGGGACAGCGCGAGGTCCTCGGCCTCCGCGCCCGAGGGGTTGCTCGGCGTGAGTGTGGGATGCCGTGGGCTGGAGGGGCATGACTCCAATATGGCGGTCAGAGAAGCGGTGAGGGCCATGATGTGTGAGCCTGCGGGGGAATGAACGGGAGCGGGCCTCGTGGAGGGGAACTGGTCGGGGCAGCCTGTTCCCCGTAGTGGAGGGACGGGCAACGGAGCTGCTGGTTTCTGATGGTCAGATGTTCCGGAAGGGACCGGCGAGCCCTGTGACCTGCCGCTTTAGATGGGGCCGAGCAGCTGACCCGCGCACATTGCCTTTCCGCTGTTTCACGGCCATGCCCGTTGATGCAGCCGGAAGTCCCTGAAAAGTCCCAGGGGACTCCCATTGTCCATGGCCACTCTTTCGGCTCTGCGCAGGATGTCGGGGAGGTGTGCGCGATCGTCACAGCCGAGTGCTGGAGGAAGTCCTGGGCCTGATCCTCGGGGAGATTGACACGAGAGCGCCGGAGGATGCCAAGCGCGGGGCGAGCGGGGAGCAGGCCCGGGCCGGGCGTGAGGTCCGCCGGCGGGCGGCCGACTCCGCACGATCCGACTGCGCAGGGATCAGGGATGGAACCCCATCGGAGCGCCCTCGGCCCGGTCCTGTGGGATCGGCCGCGCGACGGTGCTGGAGTTCGCCCGCAGCGCAGTCGGGTGTTCGAAGGAGGAGTGGGAGGGAGGAGGCAACCAGATGGTTCCCCCTGCCTCCCGTAAGCGGTCATGTCGTGGGATTCGTACTGGCTGGCTGAAGCGTTTCCTCGGGTTGCCGCTCCTGGGCGTCTCGCCCACTTACGCGGTCCATCTCGTGCCATTCCGGCCGCAGCCCGGTCAGGTTCGTGGTGAGGAAGTACGCAGCCCCGCCGGCGAGCAGCACCGGCGCAAGTCCGACGGAGGCCACCGCCGCCCCAGCGATCAGTCCACCGAGAGGGATGCCGGCCCAGGCCAGCGAGTCACCAAGGGCGTTGACCCGGCCCAGCATCCGGCGAGGCACCCGCTCGAAGAGAACGGTCCCCAGCACCGGGTTCAGGAAGCCCGCCCCGAACCCACTGACGGCGAACACGGCCAGTACCGCCCCCATCGGTGCATCGGAGGCGAGAATCAGGAATCTCGGCGCACCGGCCAACAGAAACCCGGTGAAGAAAACCATCCGGCGTCGTAGCCGGTGCGCGGCCGCCGCAGCGATCAGACTCCCAGCCACCGCAGTGGCTCCCAACACGCTGCCCATCAGGCCGATCGCAGTCGGCCCGTTGCCGGACTCTTTGGCCCAGACGGGCATGAGCACCGTGGTGAACCCCGCGTCCAGCAGATTGGTGACCCCGACCATGACGATGACGGTCAGCAGCAACAACTCGCCACGCAGGAACGCGAAGCCCTCGCCGAATCGTCGCCAGTAACCCGGTTCCGTCTCCTCAGCCTGGGAGGGGGCTTCCTCGACCGCATGTCCCATCCCGCGGGGCAGCGCCAGCGCGATGATCACCGATCCGAGCGCAAAGCAGCCCGCGTTGACGACAAGTCCCGTCAGGGGGCCGAGCAGCGCCACCAGGGAGCCGCCGGCCGCCGGGCCGATGGTGGAGGCGAGCCGTTCGGTCACGGCGGCAAGACCGGTGGCCCGCTCCAGTTGCACCCCGCCGTGCTCGGCCGCCTCCGGGACCATGACTCCCTTGGCCAGGTCGCCGGGGCCCCGCACCGCGCCGATCAGCGCGACCAGGGCCAGCAGGAGCGGAAAGGACAGCAGCTCCAGGGCATGGAACAGAGGAACCGCGGCGGCAGCGGTTGCGCTGGCCAGATCCGTGGTCCAGGAAACGGCCCGCGGGCCGATCCGGTCCACCAACGGCCCGGTGAACGCTTTGACCACCACGTAGGGGGCCATCTCGCAGAAGGCCACCAGTCCGGTCTGGGTGGCACTGCCGGTCGTGACAAGAACGAACCAGGGCAGTGCCACGGCCGAGATCCGAGTACCGGTCAGCGATACGGCCATGGCCGCCAGCACCCCGCCCAGCGCCCGTACGGACCGCCTCCCGGGTATGCCGTCGGCCTCCAGGACATCCTCCGTCACGACGTCTCCGTTACTGTCGCTTCTTGAGGACTGGAACAGGTGGCCGACGGGGCGGACGCATCCAGCTCCGGCAGGATGTGCGTGACCACGACGATCCGTTCCGCCCCCGCGGGGGCACTCGCCGCCGCCTCCGGCGTATCTCTCCGGTAACCGGCGATGACAGCCCTCAGCTCCTGATGCAAGGCGGCGGCCTCTGCGGTCGTGAGCCGCAGGGCCCAGTCACTCACGTCGAACGTGTCCCGCCAGGCATTGACGCCCAGCCGCTCCGCACGGCGGGTAGCCGTCGACGGGCCGTACTGCCGCAGCAACCCGACCAGCACCGGCAGACCCACCCGCGCGGACGTCGCCCACCGCACAGGGCGCCCGGTGTTCTTCTCGGCCGATCCGGTCGTGTTGACCCCGCGATCGGCGAGTCGCATCGGTGACTGACGGTGGTCGGACGACAGGGCTTCCTCCTCAGGGCCCGCTCCCGGGTTCGGTCTGCGCTCTCGATGCCGGAAAGTTACGGGCCGCGACTCCTGCGCGTCGTCACCGACGGGTGGGCACTTACCGTCTTTGCGGGTCCCCCGAGCGAGCTACCCGGCTGTCCTCTCCCGGGGGACGCAGCCCCCGCCCCAGGACGCTAGGCTCACAGTGCAAGACGGTCCGGCCCGCGGCGCCGTGTGGTGTTCGATACCGAACAGGTCGTAGCGAACGGGCGGGCGGGTAGCGGACCACGGCCCGGTCCTCATGCCGCTCAGCGCCGGACCTACGGGATCGTGGATGATGATGACGGAAGACCAAGCAGCGCGTGAACCATCGGGCTCGGCGTCCCCCGCGCCAACGGCGCGTGCGCAGGACAGGGGCCCCTCCGCACGCGTGAACCCGGTGGCCGCCGCAGCCGCACGGCTTCGCGTGCTGTCGCGGTGGTGGGGATCACGCCCTGCCGCCACCAGGGACCGCGGAGTCGCGCTTGTCTTCACGGTGCTGTCGTTCGCGGCGCCGCTGTCGCGGGTCGGGGCGCAGTTCGGCGGCCTTGCCACCCACGGCACCTCGGTCGCGAGTGTGCTGCTGAACCTGGGGCAGACCCTGCCGCTTGCGGTGCGCACCCGGTGGCCGGCCGCCTGCCTCGCGGTGGTGGGGGCCTCGTTCGCGGTGCACGAGTGCCTGGGCTACCCGCCGACCTTCGGCAGCCTGGGGGTGTACATCGCGCTGTACTCCGTGGGTGCCCACCAGGAGCGCCTCCGGCGGGTCGTACCGCTGGCGGCGACGGGCGGCTACGTGGTCTTCGGCGTCGTGTTGCATGTGCTGGGCTCGCCCGAGGGACTGACCGACTACCTGCTCTATTACATGGTCCTGGCGGTGGTGTGGGGCCTGGGTGTCCAGGTCCGCGGGCGGCGGGCGCAGGAGGCCGAGCGTCGGCGCCTGTCCGTGCAGGTGGCCATCGCGACGGAACGCAGCCGCCTGGCCCGGGAATTGCACGACGTGGTGACCCACCATGTGACCGCGATGGTGGTGCAGGCAGGTGCAGCACAGTACCTGACCGAGTCGCCGGACCGCCTCCACGAGTCCCTCGACGCCATCAACGGCACCGGCCGTCGCGCGCTGGCCGAACTCCGGTTCCTGCTCGGCGTGCTGGAGGCGACCGGTGATTCGGCGCCCCGGGAGCGGACGCCGCTGCCGGGCCGGGTGCCTGATCTGGTGGAGCAGACGCGAGCGGGCGGCCAGCCGATCGAGCTGGTCGAGGACGGAGAGCAGTCGGCCATGGCCATAGGTGCCCAACTCACGGCGTATCGCGTCGTGCAGGAATCCCTGACGAACGCCGTGAAATACGCCCCGGGCCGGCGGACGCTGGTACGGCTCGCGCACACCTCCGACTGGACGGACGTCGAGGTCACCACCGCCGGGACGGCCGACGGCGCTCCCGCGTCCGCCGCCCTGCCGGGCGGCGGCCCGCAGGTCTCGGGCGGCCGGGGCCTGACCGGGCTGCGGGAACGGGTGGAGATGCTGGGGGGCGAATTCGCGGCGGGGCCCAGCCCGGATGGCGGGTTCCGCGTGCACGCACGCATCCCCGCGCGAGGTGCCGCGTGAGTGTTCTGCCCGCTGCGATCAGGGTGCTGGTGTGCGAGGACCAGGCCCTCGTGCGTGCCGGCTTCGTCACGATCTTCTCCGCCCAGCCCGACATGGAGGTCGTGGGCGAGGCCGTCGACGGCCGAGCGGCGATCCGCAGCGCGCAGGAGCTGAAGCCGGACGTCGTCGTCATGGACATCCGCATGCCCCTGCTCGACGGAATCGAGGCCACCCGGCGCCTGGCGGGGCCCGACTCCGCCAGCCCCGCCAGGATCCTCGTCGTGACGACCTTCAACGTCGACGAGTACGTGTACGAGGCCCTGCGCGCCGGCGCCAGCGGCTTCATTCTCAAGGACGCCCCACCGCCCGAACTGATCAACGCGGTACGCGTCGTCGCCCGCGGCGAGTCCCTCCTGGCCCCCGCCGTGACCCGCACCCTGATCGGCCGCTTCGCCGAACGCGTACGCCCCTCCGCCGCCCACGCGTCCCCCGAGCGCGAGCGCCTCAAGGTCCTCACCCCCCGCGAGCACGAGGTCCTTCTCCTCATCAGCGAGGGCCTGTCAAACGCCGAAATCGCCACCGAGTTGGTCATCAGCCACGAGACCGTGAAGACCTACGTCTCGCGCATCCTCACCAAACTGGACCTCCGCGACCGCGTCCAGGCGGTGGTCCTGGCCTACCGGGCGGGGTTGGCAGGGGGCGGCAACCGAGCCTGACGGCCCTGAGATGCCGGCCGGGGCGGGCAAGCGCGGCCACGGCCGCGCCCCTCCCCGACCGACCGCCCCGCCGAGGCGGTGTTCCAGACTCATGGACTGGCTGCCCGATCAGCGTGCTCCCCGCCCTGCGCAATGGCTCTCTCAGATGTTCCAAGGGTCCCCGCATCCCCCGAGCGAGCTACCAGATTTGTCCTCTCTGCGGTGACGCGCGCCACCGGTGCTCTCTTGTTGACTCGAACCGTCAACACAACGGCCGGACCAGGCAGGCCGACCAGCCGAGTAGCTAAGGACAACGCCATGACCACGACATGCAGTTCCGCGAAGCACGGTTTTCCCAGAGGCCGCCGACTTGCCGCGGCTCTGCTGGTTTCCACGCTCGCAGGAACCGCACTGGCCGCGTGTGGCGCCGAGGCCCAGGGCGCGCAAACGGCCAAGGTCTCCGCCAGCACCGGCGAGACCGCGGGCGCCGCCAAGATCACCTGGGGCGAGTGCCCGGCACTGGCCGAGGGACAAACCCGTAACCCCCACCTGGCCTGCGGGACGTTGGAGGTCCCACTGGACTACCAGAACCCGGGCGGCGCGAAGATCGACGTGGCGGTCTCCCGGCTGTCCACCGCCAAACCCGGGAAGCGACGTGGCGTCCTGCTGCTGAACCCCGGCGGGCCGGCCCTGGGCGGTCTCGACATGCCTGAAACCATGGCGTCCACACTGCCGAAGTCCGTGCTGGACCGTTACGACCTGATCGGCTTCGACCCGCGCGGCGTCGAACACAGCACCCCGCAAAGCTGCGGTCTGAAGGACCCGAGCGTGACCGGGCTGTTCCCCTATCCCGCCGCGGGCGGCTCGATCACCAAGAACGTGGCCCTCGCCAAGGCCGACGCCAAGCAGTGCGCCGACACCGTGGGCAAGAACCTGCGGTACTACAACACCGCCAACACCGCCCGCGACATGGACCGCATCCGCCAGGCGCTCGGTGAGAAGAAGATCTCCTACTGGGGCCAGTCCTACGGCACCTACCTCGGCGCCGTCTACCGCTCGCTCTTCCAGAACCACACCGACCGGATGATCCTGGAAGGCAACGTCGACCCCACCAAGGTTTGGGCCAACCAGGTCGCGGACACGTGGGGCAAGGGCATGGCCGACCGGTTCCCCGACGCCGCACGCGTCGCCGCGGCGCAGAACAGCACACTCCAGCTGGGCACGAACGTCGCGCAGGTGACCCACACCTACCTCACCCTCGCCGACCGGCTAGACCGCAGGCCCGCAGCGATTCCCGGCGCATCGGTGTCACTGGACGGGGCGCTGCTGCGGAACATGACCTACGCCCTGCTTCTGCACAACAACACCCTTCCCGTACTCGCCAAGTTCTGGAAGGCCGCCGACGACCTGTCCCACGGCAGCACCACGGCCGCCGACGCCGCGGTTCTCAAGGAGGTGTTCGCCGACTCACCGTCGTCCCCGGGCGTCCCCGCGGACAACCAGGCCACCATGTTCATGGCTCTGACCTGCGGCGACGCCGAATGGCCGCACGACGTCGACGGCTACGCCACCCGCACCGCCGCCGACCGCGAGAAGTGGCCGCTCACCGCGGGCATGCCCGCCAACATCTGGGCCTGCGCCTTCTGGAACAAGCCTGCCGAGGCGACCGTCAAGGTCGTGGCCGGCGGCCCGCGCAACACCCTGATCCTGCAGAACCGCCGGGACAACGCCACCCCGTGGGAAGGCGGCGTCGGGCTGCACAAGGCTCTCGGCGACGGCTCCGCCTTCGTCGGCGTCGACAACGGCGGGCACTACGTCTACAACGAGGGCTCCGCCTGCATCGACAAGGTCACCGTCGGCTTCCTGACCACCGGCCACCTGCCGAAGAAGGACGTCTACTGCACCGACGTCACCCAGAAGTAACCCGCCGGAACCCGGTGGTCCCCGGATCGCGCATCACCCGCAGGTGTTCCTCGGCGCACCCGTCGATCGCCTCTCGCAGCCGCGCGTGCCGCTTGGCGTTGAGCCGCCCGTCCGCCCGGGTACGGTCCGCCAGCACCCTCAGGACCCCGAGCGCCGCGCCCTCGTCGCCCGGCGCGACGGACAGGAACTGCGGCAGCGCCTCCAGCAGCACCGTCCGCACCAGGTCAGGGGTGGCTTCCGGAAGCGATCCGTGCACCCTGGCGCCGCTCAGCGCCAGCAGATGCACGACCGCGTCCGCAGCCAGCGGATCGACAGCCTCGCCTCGCTCAGCGGCCCAGGAGAGCAACGAACCGACAGCCATGGCCCACTTCCAGGTGCTGTCGCGCGGCGGGCGGGCGCCCGAGCCCACCGACGCGGGCTGGAAGGACACGGTGGACGTCCGCCCGTACGAGGTCGTGGACGTGCTGGTCCGCTTCCGCGGCTATCGGGGCCGGTACATGCTGCACTGCCACAACCTGGAGCACGAGGACATGGCGATGATGGCCAACTACCAGGTGGTGTGAGGAGCACGTACGGCGCCGGGCCCAGGGGCACCGGTCTGCCCACCGCTGTCGGCGAGTTGGCCGCCGATCAGGCTGATCTCCTCGCCGCCGCTCGGGCTTGTGCAGGCCAGGGTGTCTCCCACGACGGCAGAGTTCGTCCTTCGGCTCCGTCTTGATGATGACCTCGCGGACGGTGCCGACACGAGAGGCGAGAGGCGAGGGTCGGGTACGGGCCGTCGCGGCCTTCGCCCCGGCATGACGCGGGGATGGCGGGGGCAGTCGAGGGCGGCGGGGGCGCTGGGGCGGTCGGACGCTTCACCCGTCCGAGAACGACCACCGGACATGGTGCCGATTCCCCGGTGCTGAGCAGCGGTCTCCCGCCACCGGCCGACGGCGGCGTTCGAGCGGCGGACGTCCGTCTAGGGTGAGCGGCATGCGCGAGATCGCAGGCGTCAGGGCCACGCCCGGGGGCGTGTACGTATCCAGCTCCATGATCACGGATTCGTTGTCGCCTGCACCGCCCGGTCCCCACGGCGATACCGCATCAGCGGCTACGCCAGGAGCTGTGCCCTACCGGGGCCACCCCGCCGCCCGGCCTGTCCCCAACTCCCCGTCTCCGGAGCCGATGCAACCATGTCCTTCTTCAGCAAGCGCCGTACCGTCCGGCTCTCCCAGCACCGCACGGCCGACAGCCCGTTCGGGCCGATACGGATCAGCTACGACCGCTGGCCCGCCGTCATCGCGCTCGTCCAGGGACCCGGCATGCCACCCGTCACGGTCCGGCCCGGCCGCGAGCACGGCCACATCAAGGTCGACGGGCAGGTGGTCCCCACGCGCCGGGGGAGCGACAGCCGCTGGGCCCTGCGCCGCAGAACACGCACCCGCACGGCCGTGGTGGGCGCGCGCACCTACGAGCTGCGCCCCACCAGCCTGTGCCGGGCCCGGCTCCTGCGCAATGGCACGCCCATTGCCGAAGCGCACGGCACCCTGGGCGCGTACGGCCCTCTCCGCAGCATCCCCGGCATCGATGCCCGGCTGACCTGGTCCCACGGCCTCGACCCCCATGACGTGGCGATCGGTCAGGCCATGGTGGTCGCCTTCGGCGCGGGCGCCCCTGGCGCGCTGACCTCGCTCGTCTCGTTCTGGCTCGACGTCATCGGTTCCTGACGGACCATTCCGAAGCCGGCTCGGTCACACCAGCGCGTGTTCCAGGAGTTCGAGCAGTACGGCTACGGCCAGCGGCCACAGACGGGGTGGCGCAGCGGTCTGGAGGGCGACGCGGGCGAGGGCGCGGGCGGTGACCGTCCGGTCTCTCCCTGAAGTCGGGCCTGAGGCATGCTCAGTTGCATGAGCGCCTATGGCAGCGATCCGGACTTGAACGTCACCGACGCCACCGTGCGGCTCTCGGTGCTGTGGACTCAGGAGATCTACATGCACCCCGACGATGCCGAACGGGTGGCTCAGTCGCTGCTGCGCGCTGCCGCGCGACCCAGCCAGCCGCAAGTGACCGTAGCTTCCCAAACCGATGTCCGGGAACAGGTCATGGCCGTCGCAGAGCCGGCTCCCGCGGTGGCGGCTCGGAGCTGTAGCGCGGGCCGCGAGTGCTGTAGTGAGCCAAGTAGTACGTCCGTCCTTCCACTTCCAGCTCCACCGGCGGCGGGTTGGGCACGGCGACACGCGTCTGCAAACGACCGTCCAACCGCACCGGTTCCTGTGGGCAGTTCCATGCATCGGCCCACCCTTGAGCTTCGTCACGCGAGACCCAAGCGGTCTGTGGCTTCAGAGGATCGGTCAGCTCGTGATAGTGACCGTTGAGCGACCTCAGCAACTTCGGGCTGTAGACGCCCTTCACACGGAAGTTCTCCAGGTCCTCGCGCCGCACGACCATGTTCACGTAGCGGCGGGTGTTGCCCCGATGGTGCCCTACCACCGTCATGCGGCCACCCCACCAAAGCGGCCGCCGAGGTATCCACACCTTCGCACCAGGTGCGAAGTACTTGAGGCCGCGCTGGATCTCCAGCCCAGCCTCGCCGTGTGCGGTCTCACGGGCGATATTGGCCGCGACGTACCATCCGAGCGGGCCATCGCCACCATCACGTTGCATGAGGCACATCATCAAGCAGCGTCGGGCGGTCCGCACACGGTTTGTTCGTCGAACCAGAAGCCATGGATCCACAGCCTGCTCGCGGGTCCAGGATTTGCGCCCACCCAAGGTGCGTCCTTGTACCGGTCGGCATGTCCGGTGGCGCTGGGCCGACCGGCCGGAGGAGCCGGTGGGCCGGTTCTCCGTCGTGCGGGCGGCGCGCCTGCGGGGACGCAGGGAACGCCGGGGTGTGTCGGTCGCCGGTTCGGCTCCGAGGGTCTGGTTCAGGACCTCGGCCGTGTGCCGGGCGGCGTCCCGGGCGGGCCGGAGGCGTCGGAGCGTCCGTGCCGGGCGGCGAGGACCTCGCCACGACTCCCGGCGCATGCCGCGACAGGTCGCCGGTGATGCCCCGCGCGCCGGGGATGTCGTCCGGACGCCCGCCCAGCCGCAGGGGCTCCTCCGCGGTGCGGCCGGCAGGCGCATCTCGCGATGCGCGGTACCCCGGCCCCTCAGGGATGCGGAGCCCGGCCACTTCCGCGCTGCGCGTCCGGGAGTCGCGGGTTAGCTTGACCATGTTCTGACCCCTCGCTCTCGGCCGAAGGGTTGTGGATGACCAGGACCGTGAACACGCAGCGCGAGCCCGTGGCCCCCAGCCGGCGGGCACACCTGTCCGATCGCTGGTGGGACCGGCGGCGGGACGGCCGGCCCGCAGGGGTGGCCGGAGCCTTCACCCTCGCCCAACTCGTCCTCGTCCGGCCCGGCATGGGGCTGGGCTGGGACGAAACGGTGTACGTCAGCCAGGTCAGCACGCATGCCCCCGCCGCGTTCTTCAGCGCGCCACGTGCCCGCGGCGTCCCGCTGCTGGTGGCACCGATCGCCTCCTGGTCGTCGTCCACCACGCTGCTGCGGATCTATCTGGCCCTGCTGTCCGGACTGGCGTTGTTCCTTGCCCTGCGCGCCTGGCACGGTCTGTTCCCCACCCGCGTCCTCGCTCTCGGCGGCGCGCTGTTCGCATCGCTGTGGGTGACGCTCTTCTACGGCCCGCAGGCCATGCCCAACTTCTCGGTGGCGATCGGCGCACTCGCCGGGGCCGGCTGCTTCCTGCGGGCCCAGGAGGACCGGGCCCGGCGCGCTCCGGTGTGGGGCCTGGCGGGAAGCGCGGCGCTGATGGCGCTGATGCGGCCGACGGACGCGGTCTGGGCGTGCGTGCCGTTGCTCGCCGCGCTGGTGCTCGTACGCCGGTGGCGGCACTGGCCGTTGCTGGTCGCGCTCGTGGGAGGGCTGGTCGCCGGGGCGGGCGAGTGGGTCGTGGAGGCGTACGTCAGCTACGGCGGTCTGGCCGAGCGGCTGGCCGAGGGCTCCGACGCCCAGGGCGGGCTGGGCTGGAACTGGGCCGTGGACGACCAACTCCGGAGCCTGGTCGGCCGTACGCTGTGCCGTCCGTGCACCGGCACGCTGCCGAACCCGGCGGTGTACGCCTGGTGGTTCGCGCTCCCCGTGCTCGCGGCGTTCGCCCTGGTCGTCGCGGTCCGGGCCGGGCGCACGGCCCGCACGCTGGTGCCGCTGGCCTGCGCCGCCACGGCCGCCTTCCCGTACCTCTTCCTGATCGGCTACGCCGCACCCCGCTTCCTGCTCCCGGCCTACGCGCTGGTGGCGATCCCGGTCGCCGACGCCCTCGCCCACCTGGTCACCGCGGCGCCCCGCACCTGGCGTCCGACGGCCGTGACGCTGGTGGCGCTCGGGCTCGCCGGGCATCTCGCCGTCCAGCTCGTGGTGCTGGAGCGTACGGTCGAGCGGACCACCGCCGGGCACCGCGGCTGGGCGCGTACGGCGCAGGCGCTGCACCGGCTGGGCGTGCGTGCGCCGTGCCTGGTCACCGGCGGCGACAACGTCCCGATCGCCTTCTACGCCGGATGTTCCTCCGTCGACACCAGCGGCCACAGCGCGAACACGACGGCTGTCGCCCTCACCCGGACGGCCGAACGGACGCCGGTCGCGGTCCTGACCGACGGCTCGGGTGCGCCGCCCTCCTACGCCCGCGCCTGGACGTCCGTCCGGCGGGAGGGACTGCGGATCTACCTGTCACCCGCGGTCATGACCGCGTCGGCGCACACGTCCTGATGATCTGCGGCTCAGCGAGGCGTGGCGGCGCAGTCGGCCATGGGCGTCGTACGCGGACGGTGTTCGACGAGGGAGGCCGGGTCGAGGGTGAAGCCGATGACCGCGCCGCCGCCGGCGCGGTTGCGGGCGAAGGCCGTGCCGCCGTGGGTGACGGCGACGGCGTGCACGATGGCCAGGCCCAGCCCGGAGCCGGGCAGGCTGCGTGCGCCGTCGGCGCGGTAGAAACGGTCGAAGACGCGGGGCAGGTCGGCCTCGGCGATGCCCGGTCCGCGGTCGAGCACCTCCACGCGCGTACCGGTGATCACGACCTCGATCGGCTCGGTTCCTTCCTGGTCGAACTTGGCCGCGTTCTCCAGGAGGTTGGTCAGCGCCCGCTGCACCGCGTCCGGACGGGCCCGTACGACGGCGTCGTCGGCCTCGATGCGGATCTCCCGGCCGGTGCGGCGCCGGGCGAGGGCGGCCGCGTCCCCGGCCAGGGCGCCCAGGGTGATCTCCCTGGGCTGTTCGGCACCCCGGTCGCCCGCAGCGAGGTCGACCAGCTCGTTGACCAGGTTGACCAGTTCGCGGGTCTCGCTCTTCATGTCCGCGATCAGGTCCGCCTTGGCCTGCGGCGGCAGTCGGTCTATACGGTCCAGAAGAGCCACGTTCGTCTGCAACGAGGTCAGCGGGGTGCGCAGCTCGTGCCCGGCGTCCTGGACAAGGCGCCGCTGCACCTCCTCGGAGGCGGCGAGCCGGCCGAGCATCCCGTCGAACGCCCGCCCCAGCCGGCCGACTTCGTCCGGTCCGGCGACCGGGACCGAAGTGTCCAGCCGGCCGGTGCGGGCCACGTCCTCGGCGACCTGGGTGAGCCGGACGAGCCGCCCGGCGATCCTGCGGGCCAGCCACCAGCCCGCGAGGCCCGCGACGACGAGGACGGCGGCGCTCAGCTCGACGGTGCGTTCCTTGAGTTCCCTGAGCAGATCCTCGGTGTCGCTGTACTGCTGCGCCACCTGCACGGCGCCCCGGCCGCCGCCCAGCGCGACGGTGGCGACGCGGTAGCGGTCCCCCTGGATCTCGGCCTTGTAGTAGACGGTGTGCCCGGCCCTGGCGTGCGAGGCCGCGGCACGGTCGGCCGCGCGGACCGGCAGCGCCGGGAAGCCGCGTTCCTCCACACGGCCCGCTCGGCCGAGGACCTGGACGTCGGTGCGTATGCGGCGCGAGAGGTCGTCGCGGGGGCTTTCGGTGTCGGGGCTCACGCTGAAGTAGTCCGTCGGCGACAGCCGCTGCTGGGAGACCTGCTGGTGGAGGTCGTCGACGACGCCGTGGAAGACGTCGTCCTGGTCGACGCGCACCATCCGGGCAGCGGCGTTGTAGCTGAGGACGCCGCCGAGGAGGGTGGTGGCAGCGGTGACGCAGGCGAAGGAGAGCGCGAACACCGTGCCCAGGCTGCGGCGGGGGTGCAGGATCGCGAGCCGGTGTCTTGTGCTGTCCATGGGCGGGGCTTCCTCTGGGGCGGTCGGCGCCGCCAGTGTGCCTGGCCGACCGCCGCCGACGGCAGGACTCTGGGGCCGTCAGCGAATGCTCTTACTGGCCTCTCACCAGCACCTTCACCAGGACCACCGCAGGGTGAGGCCGCTACCCCGCGACCGCGTGCGTGACCCGGATCTTCGACTGGCCGTGCGGGCGCCGCTCCCAGTCGTCCATGAAACGGGCGGACAGGCCGTGCCGTTCGGCCAGCGCGAGGAGGGTCTCGGTGCGGTAGTAGAAGTCCTCGCGGAGCACCTGGTGCTCGGGGCCCTCCGTGCGGTCGTAGGTGAAGTCGAAGAAGCCGCCGGGGGCCAGCACCCGCCCGACGTTGGCCAGGCACTCGTCGATCACCTCCCGGGGCGAGTGCGAGAAGACGCTGTGGGCGTGCACCACGGTGAACCAGCCCGCGGGCAGGAAGTCGAGCGTCAGGTTCTCGACGAGGGCCAGATGGGCGAGGCGGTCCTGCAGCCCCCGGCGGACGAGGGTCCGCTGCGCCTCGACGAGGATGTCCGGCGAGATGTCGATCCCGTAGTAGTGGCCGGGCGCGAGGTGGTCGATGAACCGCCACCCCGCGCGCAGGTTCCCGCAGCCGATCTCCAGCATGCGGTCCCGCGGCTTCAGGCCGTGTTCGAGCAGGTAGTCGAACTGCATCTGCCCGAGCGCCAGCCAGCCGGCCTCCGAGCCGCTGCCGACGGCGCGCTCGGGGCCGCGCGCGGTGTCGGAGGCCATGACGGCGCGGTAGTAGGCGACGTGGTCGCGGTGCCGGAGGCCCAGCCAGGTGTCCCGCGCGGCACGGCGGAGGTGGGAGGGGACGCGTCCCGGGTGCCGTACGGCGTAGCTGAGCTGGTGCCGCAGAGAGGCCCGGTTCCTCGACAGCTCGGACTTCGGCATGGCGGACTCCGTGATCCAGAACAGCCCCCTCCGGCAGCGTAGCCCGAGGCCGGCGGTACGGCCTCCCCACAGCATGGTGTGACCGGGCGGGGCGGGGGTGTCCGCCGCAGCGGTCACCGCCCGGTTTCCTCCGACACGTCCGGCCACGACGACGACCACGACGGCACCCCGGCGCGCGGCAAGGTCGGCACCGGCGTCGACCGCGAGACCCTCACGGTGGCGGTCGGTGACGAGACCCACGAATACGGCTTCGCGGCCGTCCGCGGCGCGACGTACGACGGCCGTACCTGCACCGTGTGCTCCGGCGCCTCGCTGAAGGACGAACAGGCCACCTGGGACCAGGTCACCCGCAGGATGCCCGAAGTCATGGGCAACCGAGGCAAGTTGGCCCGGGTCCCGGCAGGCGGCGTACTGCAGCGGCAGGTACGACTGCGAGATGTCGGCGGCGTGGGCGGTGCCCGTGGTCGTGACGATCAGGCCGCCGTGGCGAGAGTCAACGACGAAGCGGGGAAGGCGAGTTGGCGCGTACGGGACATGGGCTCCCGGTGTCGGACGTACCACGAGGGCGACGACGCACCCCACGCATGCTTGCTGCTTCTTGTGGTCATGCGGATGCCGGACGGGAAATGGGGTGCATTCCGGCCACTTCGTGATGTGCGGGGATGAACCGGCTCGCGGCGGGAAACGGGTTATGAGGCGAATCGCGGGGAGTGGGGCCGCGCCCGGAATGCCGGGCCCGACGTGCTGGGGGAGGGCCGGGTATGGGCGCGGAGCCCTTGTATCTCGCACCGCGGTTGGGGAAGCGGATGCGCTCGCTCGTGGAGTCCCCCGGGCTGCTGCACACGCTCTCCGACGCGCTCGGATCTCCCCTGCACGTGCTGGTTCCCGACCAACTCGCCTCGAATGTCGCAGAGTTCCGAGCGGTGTTCAGCCGGCATCGGCTGTCCGGCCAGGTGTTCTTCGCGCACAAGGCCAACCGGTCCGGTGCCCTGCTGCGGCGGCTGGCCGCCACCGACGCCGGGGTGGACGTCGCCTCGCTGGCCGAGTTGCAGCACGCGCTCGGCGCCGGCCTCACCCCCGACCGGATCGTCGCCACCGGGCCCAAGAACCCGGAGTTCCTCTGGCTGGCGGCACGCACCTCGGTCACCGTCGGCGTCGACTCGCGCGGCGAGCTGGAGACGCTCGCCGCGCTGGTGCGGAGGCACACGCTGCCCCGCGCCCGCGTCCTGCTGCGGCTGTCGGGATTCGAGGCGTCCGGCGTGCGCGTGCTGAGCCGGCGCAGCCGTTTCGGCACACCGGCCGGCGAGTCGGAGGCACTGCTGAAGGCGGCCGAACGGCACGGTGACGTGATCGACGTGACCGGCGTGGCGTACCACCTCGACACCACGAGCCTGACCGAGAAGGCGACCGCGCTGGAGGGCTGTCTGCGGGTGCTGGAGGAGTGCCGCGGCCGCGGCCTGCGGCCGTCCGCCGTGGACATCGGCGGCGGGTTCGGCCTCGACTACCTCGCCGACGGCGCGCAGTGGGAGCGGTACACGTCCGAGCTGACCGCGGCCGTCCTCGGCTCGCGTCCGCCCCTGACCTGGGGCGGCCACGGCTACGGGCTGCGCAACGAGGCCGGCACCCTGCGCGGAACGCTCGGCCTCTACCCCGCCCACCGGCCGGTCTCGGGGCCCCGCTACCTCGACGAACTGCTCGCCCACCCGGCCGCGTCCTACGGCGGACGCCCCCTGGCCGGGCTGCTGCTGGAGCACCTGTACGACCTGCACGTCGAGCCGGGCCGGGCCCTGCTGGACCAGTGCGGGCTGACCCTGGCGAAGGTGTTGGAGGTGCGGGAGCAGGGGAACGGCGGCGCACTCCTCGTACGGCTCGCGGCGAAGGCCGACGACATCGCCCTGGAACAGCACGGGGTGCTGGTGGACCCCGTGCTCGTCCCCCGGGACCCGGCCCTCCCCGGCCCCGGCCCGGTCGCCGCCCACCTCTTCGGCAGCCTGTGCCTGGAGACCGACCTGATCACCCGCCGGACCGTCTTCCTGCCGCACCGGCCCGAGCCCGGGGACGTGCTGGCCTTCGCCAACACCGCCGGCTACTGCATGGACTTCCACGCCACCCACGCCCAGCGGCAGCCCGGCGCGCGCAAGGTCGCCGCCTGGCAGGACGGCGGCGCGTGGCGCTGGTGCCTGGACGACCTGTACTGGCCGACCACATCCATGGACACAGGGGGGCACGACATGGGGGGAGCGCAGTGAGGTACGACAGCGTCACCGAGGCCATCGGCAACACCCCGTTGGTCCGCATCGACCCGGCCGTGCACGGACTGAGGAACATCGACCTGTACGCCAAGCTGGAACTGCTCAACCCCTTCGGCTCGGTCAAGGACCGGGCGGCCTGGAACATGGCCCGCCCGCACCTGGCCGCCGCGACCGAGAGCGGCAGCCAGGTCGTCGAACTCTCCAGCGGCAACACCGCCAAGGCCCTGGCCGTCATCGCCGGCATGCACGGCCTGACGTTCAAGAGCGTCACCAACCGGATGCGCGTGCCGGAGATCAAGGACCTTCTCCTGCTGCTCGGCGCCGAGATCGAGGAGCTGCCGGGGCAGAGCGAGTGCCTCGACCCGACCGCCACCGACGACCCGCTGACCCTCTTCCACCGGACCCTGTCCGAGCCGGGCAGCGCCTATCTGCACACCGACCAGTACTTCAACCCGCGCAACACCGAGGCCCACCTCACCGGCACGGGCCCGGAGATCGTCAAGGACCTGGACGGCCGGGCCCCGGACTGGTTCGTCGCCTGCGTCGGCACCGCCGGTTCCTCCACGGGTGTCGCCCGCGTGCTGCGCGAGCACGACCCCGCCGTACGGGTCGTCGGCCTGGTCGCCGCCAAGTCCGACTTCGTCCCCGGCATCCGCACCATCGACGAGGCGCACGAGGTGGGCCTGTTCGACCCCGGCACGTACGACACGATCGAGGCGGTGGGCTCCGACGACGCCATCGAGGGCATGCTGACGCTGAACCGCCGGTGCGGCATCCTGGCGGGGCCGACGGGAGGGGCCGCCTACTTCGGCGCCGTACGCCAACTGGCCACCATGGACGCCGCGTTGACGGAGCGGCAGTCCGCCGTCTTCATCGTCTGCGACCGGGTCGAGAGCTACCTGGGCTACATCAGGAAACGGCGGCCCGACCTGTTCGGCCGACCGCGCCGTCCGGACTCCCCGGCCGACCTGTCCGAGGCCGAGATACGGGCGGCCCCGGTCATCGGTGTCGCCGACGCCCAGGCGTGGCTCGCCACCGGCAGCCCCCTCGTCGTCGACCTGCGCAGCCCGTACGCCTACGCCGCCCTGCACATCGACGGCTCGGTCAACATCGTGGACGAGCTGTTCGAGGAACTCCTCCACGGCGGCCTCCCCTTCAGCCGTACGCGCCCGGTGCTGCTGGCCTGCCCGGTCGGCGAGAAGTCCGCCCGCTACGCCGCCCTGCTGACCCGGATGGGACACCCCGACGTCCGCAGCCTGGCCGGCGGCGTCATCGCCTGGCGCGACGCGGGCGCACCCCTGGTGCGGGACTGAGCACGGTGGCCGATGAAGTTCCCGACTCCGTCGTGGAGTTGACGGGGTGGCAGCAGGAGCTGCGCGCCCAGTTCCCGATCATCGCCGGGCACCCGGACCTGGCCTACCTGGACAGCGCGGCCACCGCCCAGAAGCCCCGGGCCGTGCTCGACGCCGTGCAGACCTACCTCACCACCACCAACGCCAACGCCGGGCGCGGCACCTACCCCTGGGCCAACCGCACCACCGCCCTGGTCGAGGAGACCCGCGACCGGGTGCGCCGGTTCCTGGGCGACCCGGTTCCCGAGCGGTCGGCCGTGCACTTCACCAGCGGCACCACGGAGGGGCTGCGCACGATCGCCCGGGACTGGCTCCCCGGCCTGCTCACCGACGGCGACGAGATCGTCGTACCCGTCGCCGACCACCAGGCCAACATCGAGCCCTGGCTGGAGACGCGGCGGGAGCTGGCCCGGCGCGGCGTGCGCATCGGCGTCCTGCCGATGCCCTACCAGCAGGCGTCGGGCGACTACGACCACACCGCCCTCGCCGAACTCACCGGGCCGCGCACCCGGTTCGTCGCCGTCACCCACGTCCACCACGTCTACGGCGGCGACATGAACGTCCACCGCATCAGACGGGCGGTCGGCCCCGACGCGGTCATCTGCCTGGACGCCGCCCAGAGCATCGGCCATCTGCCGGTGTGCGTGGCCGCCGCGGCGGACGTGGACTTCGTCGTGTTCTCCGGGCACAAAGCCATGGCACTGCCCGGCTCGGGGGCGGTCTGGGCCCGCCAGGCGCGCGGCCCCGCCTTCACTCCCGGCGGCTGGTCGGGCACGCCCAACACCGTGGGCATCGCCTCCCTGGCCGCCGCCCTGGACTGGCTGGAGGCAGCGGGTACGGACCGGATCGAGCGGTGGACGGTGGCCCTGGCGGCGCGCCTGACCGACGGCCTGCGCCACCTGGACGCCTACGAGATCCTCGGCTGCCGGACCAGCCTGGCCGCCGACTCGCCCGTCCAGCACCGGCAGGGCATCGTCGCCTTCCGGCACCGCGACATCGCCTCCGGCGACCTGGGGTTCATCCTCTTCAGCCACGGCTTCATGGTCCGCTCCGACCACCACTGCCAGGGCGACGCGGGCGAGAGGAGCGAGTCGGTGCGGGTGAGCCTGCACGTATACAACACCGCGGAGGAGATCGACCGGTTGTTGTCGGTCCTTGCCTCTCTCGGGTGACCCGCTGCTCCCGGCCCCGTAATGGAAACCGTTTCCAACGGTAGGGTCCCTGGAGCAGGTGCCGGACGGCGGCAAGGCGATGGCAGGACGACGGCAAGGTGGCACGACGGATGGGTCTCAGCCTGGCGACGGCCGAGAAGTGGGTGGAGCGCTGGGAACTCCAGCAGCAGCGGTACGCCGTCGACCGCGAGGACCGCTTCACGGTGATCGCGGACGTCGTGGAGTACGTCACCGGAGAGCACGCGGACCGGCCCCTGGTGGTGGACCTCGGCTGCGGTCCCGGCTCCCTGGCGGCCCGGCTGGCCCGCAGGCTGCCGCGGGCGGAGATCGTGGCCGTGGACCGGGACCCGCTGCTGCTGGAACTGGCCCGCACCCACCACCCCGACGCGGCCCGCTACGTCGACACGGTGATCGGCGAGGACGGCTGGACGCAGACCCTGGACCTCGACCGCCCCCTGGACGCGGCCGTCTCGACGACCGCCCTGCACTACCTGCGCCCGGCCGCCCTGTGCCGCGTCTACCGGCAGCTCGCCGCCCTGCTGCGGCCCGGCGGCGTCCTCGTCAACGGCGACCACCTGCCGCAGGACGACGCCCTGCTCGCCGGGGTGGCGGCGCACGTCGGACACCGCCGGGCCCAGCGCCGGCTGGCCCTCGCCCACGAGGACTGGGTCTCCTGGTGGGCGGCGGTCGGGGAGGACCCCGAACTCGCCGACCTCCTCGCCGAACGCCGACGGCGGCAGCCGGTCACCGGCGGCGGCGCGGCCGGCCTGTCCCTGTCCGCCCATGTCGGGCTGCTGCGACAGGCGGGCTTCGAACGGGCGGGCGCGGTCTGGCAGTACGGGGACAGCTGCGTCGTCGTGGCGATCCGCTGACACCCACGGCGACATCCAACGCGGCCTGGAAGCGGTGGAGTTCGCCGTCGGCATTCCCCATAAGGAAGCTGGTGGAATTCCAGCGCGGTCGCGCCACCGTGAACAGCCCCTCCCCGAGGGGCTGGAGTCAGGCCCTTGGCCGTCGCGACGCTCCACTGAACCGAGGGACGCACGATCCCCTGGAGGAGGCTCGACCACGAGCAGCATGTCCGCACCCGCCGCCACACCGTGATCCGGCTGGCCGGCACCGCGCTGATCGCGCTGGCCATCTACTACGTCGGCGGGCGAGACGAGGGTGACGCGGCTGGTCACGTGGCTGCTCCTGCTGTGTCGGCTGCCGATGTCACGGGGTGTGGGTCTCCACGGGATACGGCACATGCGGATGCCGCCGTGGGGAACGCGCCGAGCGGGGTTCCAGCCCGGCGTCATCCCCAGCGGGGCGGCCTCCTGGCTGTCGCGGCTGCGGACGTGGCGTCGTGGATTCCCGGGGGAGGTGTCAGTCGACGGCCGGGGCGGCGGCGTACTCCTCGTCGGTGACGGGTGTCAGCCAGTGCACGACGTCGTGGTCGGTGTCGCTCTCGTTGATGGCCAGGTGGACCATCAGGCGGTTCGGCGCGGCCCCGTGCCAGTGCTCCTCGTCGGCCTCGAACAGGACGCGGTCGCCGGGACGGATGACCTCGATCGGCCCGCCCCGGCGCTGGCACAGGCCCACCCCCTCGGTGACGAAGACGGTCTGGCCCAGCGGGTGGCGGTGCCAGTGGGTGCGCGCACCGGGCATGAAGTGCACCAGGTTGGCGCTGACCCGGGACGGTGCGGGCGCGGCGGCGACGGCGTCGATGTAGACGTCGCCGGTGAACCAGTCGGCCGGGCCCTTGAGGGTGTCGATCGAGCTTCGGGTGATCTGCAAGGTCGTACTTTCTGTGTCGTTCGCCCGGGCGGGGTCAGGGCTTGAGGAGCGCCTTGACGGCGCGGCGTTCGTCCATGGCCTTGTAGCCCTCCGCGACCTGCTCCAGGGGCAGGGTGAGGTCGAAGACCCGGCCCGGGGCGATCCGGCCGGTCAGGACGCGGTCGATCAGGTCGGGCAGGTAGCGGCGGACGGGAGCCGGGCCGCCGCGCAGGCCGACGTGCGAGAAGAACAGCTCCTGTCCGTCGATCGCCACCTCGTGGGGGACGCCGACGAAGCCGACGTTGCCGCCCGGCCGCGCCGAGTGCAGGGCCTGCCGCATCGCCTGGGCGGTGCCGACACACTCCAGCACCGCGTCGGCGCCGATCCCGTCGGTGAGGTCCTTGACACGGGCGACGCCCTCCTCGCCCCGTTCGGTGACGATGTCGGTGGCGCCGAACTCCCGGGCGAGCTGCTGACGGCTCGCGTGGCGGCTCATCGCGATGATGCGCTCCGCGCCGAGCTCCTTCGCCGCGATCACCCCGCACAGGCCGACCGCGCCGTCGCCCACCACCACGGCGGTGGAACCCGGCTTCACCTCGGCCGCCAGCGCGGCGTACCAGCCGGTGCCCATCACGTCGGAGACGGCGAGCAGGCCGGGCCAGAGCTCCTCGGCCGGGTGCCCGTCGGTGGCGACCAGGGTGCCCTGGGCGTTGGGGATGCGCACGTACTCGGCCTGGCAGGTGCTCATGAACTCGCGGTTCAGGCAGTTGGACTGCCAGCCGTTGCGGCAGTTGGCGCAGGTGTTGTCGGAGGTGGCGAAGGAGCCGACGACGAACTGGCCCGGCCTGACCGCGGTGACCTCGCTGCCCACCTCCTCCACGAAGCCGACGTACTCATGGCCCATCGGGTGGGCCTCGTCGGTCGCGTCCAGGCCGCGGTAGGGCCACAGGTCGGAGCCGCACACGCAGGTGACGGCCGTCCGGATGATCGCGTCGGTCGGCTTGAGGATCTTCGGGTCGTCGAGGGCCTCGAAGCGCACATCGCCGGGGGCGTGGATCACTGCTCCGCGCATGAGAGAAGTCCTTACGTGCTGAGGTCGGGCCGCTGCCGCGGCCTGTGCGGCCGTTGATGCCGGCGCCACGTCCTCCAGGTAACCGTGTTTCCGCACGGGCAGCGAGTTACCGGCGAGAGGTGTACTGCCGGTACATCCCTCCCGGGGCGGGCAGGCCGTACGGTCGAGGGGTGGACAACCGTGACGAGGTCCGCGAGTTCCTCACCTCGCGGCGAGCGAAGATCACCCCGGCGCGGGCAGGGCTGCCCGCCGGTTCCCGGCGCCGCGTGCCGGGGCTGCGCAGGAGCGAGGTCGCGGCACTGGCCGACATGAGCGTCGAGTACTACGCGAAGCTGGAGCGGGGCAACCTCGCCGGTGTCTCCCCGGCCGTCCTCGAAGCCGTCGCCCGCGTCCTGCAGCTGGACGACGCCGAACGCGCCCACCTCCTCCATCTGGCCCAGGCCGCCGACGGCTCCGACGCCCTCACCCGCCCCCGGCGCCGTACCACCCGGCAGTGGACCCCGCACCGCAGCCTGCAGTGGACCCTGGACGCGATCACCGCGGGACCCGCGTTCGTTCGCAACGGCCGCATGGACGTCCTCGCCGCCAACCAGCTCGCCCGCGCCTTCTACACCGACGTCCACGCCAACCCCCACAACCAGGCGAACCTGGCCCGCTTCAACTTCCTCGACCCCGCGTCCCGGCGGTTCTACCCCGACTGGGAGCTCTTCGCCGACATGGCGGTGGCCATCCTGCGCGCCGAAGCCGGCCGCGACCCGCACGACAAGGACCTGCACGATCTCGTCGGCGAGCTGTCCACCCGCAGCGAGGAGTTCCGCACCCGCTGGGGCGCCCACGACGTCCGCCGCCACGGCACCGGCACCAAACGGTTCCACCATCCGGCCGTCGGCGAGGTCACCCTCGCCTTCGAGGGCCTGGAGATGGCCGCCGAACCCGGCCTCACCCTGACCATCTACACCGCCGAGCCCGGCTCGCCCTCCGAGGAGCGGCTGCGCCTGCTCGCCTCCTGGGCCGCGACCGAGGAGACGGCCCCGCCGACGCGGCATTCCACGGGCTGAGGCAACGGCGCCCCCGCTGCGCCGGTCACGGGCTTGACCTTGACATAGTGACAAGGTGTCCGCTGGGTGCAGGAGGTGGTCCCGATCAACCCGACCAACGGAACCCCGCAGCACGCCCGCATGGCCGACGCCCTGAGCGCCGAGGACACGTCGGTCCGGCTCCAGGCGGCCCTGGCGGCCGGCTCGAACCCCGATCCCGGCTTCCTGGAGACGCTCGTCGAGCGGTGCGCGGTCGAGCCGGACTTCTTCGTGCGCGACATGCTGTCCTGGGCGCTGACCCGCCTCCCGTCGGAGATCACCCTGCCGCGGATCCGCCGGGAGCTCGACTCCGCGCGCACGCAGGCCCGCAGCCAGGCGTTGCACACGCTCTCCAAAATCGGCGAGCAGAGCGCGTGGACCTGGCTCACGCGCGACATGCTGGGCGACACCGACGACGAGGTCGCGCGGGCCGCGTGGCGCGTCGCCGTCGTCCTCGTGCCCGAGGACGGGAAGAAGGACCTGGCCGACGCACTGGTCGGGCAGCTCGGCCGCGGCGACCGCGATGTGCGGCTGAGTCTGAGCCGGGCCCTCGTCGGCCTCGGCGACGTGACCGGGCCCGCCCTGGCGGAGGCCGCGGCGCACCCCGACCCGGCGGTGGCCGCGCACGCCCGTGCCACCGAACTGCTCCGGCAGAACCCGCAGACCGGTTTCGACGCGGCCGTCGACGAGGCGAGGCGAGTCGTCGCACTCGGCCCGGCCGAGAAGGCCCCGCAGGCCCCGGAGGCCGCGGCGTGCTGATCGGCGAAGTGGCCCGCCGCTCGGGGGTGAGCCCCCGGATGCTCCGGCACTACGAAGCCCTCGGGCTGGTACGACCGACCGGTCGCACCGTCGGCGGCTACCGCGAGTACTCCGCCGAGGACGTCCGCAGGATCTTCCACGTGGAGAGCCTGCGGTCCCTCGGGCTCTCCCTCCAGCAGATCGGGCGCGCGCTGCGGGACCCGGCGTTCACGCCGTCCGCCCTGGTCGGCGACCTCATCCGGTGGACGGAAGACCGCATCGAGCGGGAACGGGAGCTGCTGGAGCGGCTCCGGGCGATCGATGCGTCGGCGCCCGCCGACTGGCAGGACGTCCTGCGCGTCGTCGAGCTCATGCAAGGGCTCGACTCGCCCAGCGCCGCGCGCAGGCAGCAGGCCGTCCTGGCCCGGCCGGAGGGCGGGCCGGTCCCCGCCGAGCTGCTCGCCGACGCGGTCCTGGCCGAGTCCGACCCCAACGTCGCGGGCGCCCTGCGCTGGGCGCTCGCCCGCTCGGGCGGCGACGGGACGGCGACCCTGGCCGCCGGCATGCACGCGGAGGACGCCGGCGTCCGACGGCGTGCGGTGCTGGCGATCGCCGAGATGCCCGAGGCCCCGGGTGCGACCGAGGTGCTCGCCGACGCGCTCCGGGACCCGGACCCGACGGTGCGCGGGCACGCCGCTCTGGCGTTGGGCAGGCACGGCGCGACCGAGGCCGTGCCGACGCTCGTCCGTATGGTGGTCGAAGGCTCCCACGACGTCGACGCGGCGGAAGTCCTGGCAACGCTGTCCAGGGAACCCGGATGCGGAGACCGGATCATGACCGCGCTGGTCGACGAACTCGCCGCGCCCACCGCGGATTCCGCGACGCGCATACGCCTGATCCAGGCGCTGGTCGAGCTGCCCGGGACCACCGTGCGGGAGGTCCTGCGCCGACTGGCACACGACGACGACCGCGCCGTCGCACTCGTCGCCTCGGCCTTCCTCGGGTGACGTTTCGCGCGGCCCGTGCGCTGACGGAGAGCCGGGCCCGGTACCGCGCCGGCGCAGGGCGACCGCCTGCCGCTGCCGGTGCCGGGGTCCCGGACCCCTCTCCGTGCCGTTCGTGACTCCCCCCGTGGCGGTACGGCGAGGGGCGGGGGGGTGCCGCCCCGACCCCGCTTCCGTCCGGCCGCGTGATGCTCGGGCGCTCCCGTGCGCTCCTTGTGACATGAGTGCGTACCTCCGTCTGCGAGCGGTGCCGCCACCGGCACTGCGCAACAGCGCGACCTGGCTGGAACGGCTTTTCGACAGCGACGTGGAGACCGTCCGGCACCGCACCGGCCGGCACCGTGAGGAGGTGCTGGACAAGCGGTATCTGGACCAGGAGCGCATCTACGCCGGCGCTCCGCCGCAGGTTCCCGGGGACCCGTCCCGGGCCCAGGTGGTGCTGGGCGGCCGGCCCGTGTTCCGCGCCGACCGGCACAAGCCGCCGCTCCTGGTGCTGACGGCGGCGCAGGCCCGCCGGGTGGCCGGGTTCCTGACGGCCGCCGACTTCGACGCACTGTGGGACTACGCCCGAGGCGACCTGCTGCCGCGCTACGGCGGCCCGGCCGCGGAGTCCGCGACGTGGGGCGCGTTCGCGGCGGCGCACCAGGAGCTGAGGGCGTTCTACGCGACGACGGCCGCATCGGGAGACGCGGTGGTGAAGTGGCTGCCCGAGGCGTGAGTGTCCCGAGGCGTGAGTCGTGGGTGATCCCCGCCGGCGGAACCGGTCCGCCGGATCGGTCCGGATCACGGCGGGGCGTGCGGCAGCGGACCGGGGTCGGGCGATCCAGCCGTCGTCGTGCACGCGTCCGGCACGAGTGTTTGTAAGATTGCGCAACTGTGCAACCATGCGGGGCGGTGCCACGTCCTGCCTTACACACGCCGCACGCGTCCGGTCGTACCCCTGACGGCCCGGACCGATGGCCCGACCGTTCATGGGAGTGGGAGATGAGCGACCCGTGGGACGGCCCAGGCCGCCAGGCGACGCGGAGCCGTGGCGCACGGGTCCCTGGGACGCGGGCGACCGAGGCCGGGGGACCGCGTGGGCGGGGCGGCAAGGATGCGGCCCGGGCGGGCGGCCGCTCGCGTGACACCGGGCGCGGTCGCGCGGGCCGTCAGGCGGGGCGCGTCAGGCGGGTGTTGAAGGTCCTCGCCGTCGGCACGTCGGTGCTCATCCTCGTCACGGCCGGTGCGGGCTGGTGGTTCTACGAGCACCTGAACGGCAACATCCACAGCCTGTCGCTCGACGGCAAGGGCGGCTCCGAGAAGGCCGACGCCTTCGGCCGCACCCCGATCAACATCCTGGTCATGGGCTCCGACGGGCGCACCAGTGCGGAGGACTGCAAGCTGGGCGGCGGCTGCTCGCAGACCGGTGTGCAGTCGGGCAACGGGAACGCGGACGTGGAGATGGTGCTGCACATCTCCGCCGACCGCTCCAACGCCACGGTGATGAGCATCCCCCGCGACACCATGACCAGGGTCCCGGCCTGCCAGGACCCCGGCTCCGGCCAGTCGACGCCCGGTTACTACGGCCAGATCAACAGCGCGCTGACGTACGGCCCCGCCTGCCAGGTGGCCACCGTCCACCAGCTCACGGGCATCCCGATCGACCACTTCGTCAAGCTCGACTTCTCCGGCGTGGTGAAGATGTCGGACGCGATCGGCGGCGTCTCCGTGTGCGTCAGCGACAACGTCTACGACACGTACTCGCACCTGAAGCTGTCCAAGGGCGACCACACCCTCAAGGGCGAGGCGGCGCTGGAGTTCGTGCGGTCCCGGCACGGCTTCGGCGACGGCAGCGACCTGGGCCGTACGACGACCCAGCACCTCTTCCTGAGCGCGATGATGCGCAACTTCAAGAGCGCGGGCACGCTCACCGATCCCACGGCGGTCTACGGCCTTGCCGACGCGGCCACCAAGGCGCTGACCGTGGACGACGGTCTGGGCACGGTGAAGAAGCTGATCTCGCTCGCGTCGGACGTGGACAAGGTGCCCACGAAACGCATGACGTTCACGACCATGCAGACCGCCCCCGACCCGAACAACAGGGACCGGGTGGTCGTGGGGCCGGGTGCGCGGACGCTGTTCTCCACGATCGCCGACGACCAGTCCCTGACGACCGGTTCGGGCGAGAAGTCGGCGGCGGCCTCGGCGACGTCCTCGGCGACGGCGGAGCCCACCGCTTCGGCGGTGCCGGCGGCGCAGATCGCGGTGACGGTGGAGAACGGCACCGCGGTGACCGGCCGCGCCTCGCAGATCGCGACCGCCCTGACCGACCAGGGCTTCAGCTCCGCCACCACCACCGCCAACGCGCCCAGCCCCGCGGCGACGACCATGCTGACGTACGGCAGCGGCGAGAAGGGCGAGGCGCAGACAGTCGCCAAGGCGCTCGGCCTGTCCTCCGCGCACCTGCAGCAGGGCACCGGCACAGGCCTGACCCTGGTGATCGGATCGGACTGGCCCACCGGCACCTCCTTCCCCGGCGGCAGCTCCCGCCCCGCACCCGCCGACACCCACGCCGCCGTCTCCAACGCCCACGCCTCCACCGCCGACGACTCCAAGACCTGCGCCCAGGTCAGCCAGTACAGGACCGTCAGCCTGGGCGGTGTCTCGATGACACCGGCGCAGGCGTACGCCGCGGCACGCGATGTCCCCGACTCCGCCTCCTAGGGGCAGCTCTACGCCTCGTCCCTCAGGAGGTCGGTGACCTCCTCAAACGACCAGTGTTCCGCCGCGCCGGGGCACCCGGCCACGTACGCGGCCACCGTGTCCATGTCCCAGGCACCGGCCGCGAGGAGGCCCGAGGCGAGCAGGCGGACGTAGGCGGGGGACGGGGCGACCCACGGAACGTCGGTCATCCCCCAGGGCGCCGTGAACGTGAGGAGGGGGAGGCCGTCCACCTGCCCGGCGCACACCAGGGTCTCGTAGCGGCCCTCGCCCAGCACGGCGCGACCGTCCCTGAGCACGTCCCGCAGGTCCAGGTCCGGTCCGGGCTCCCGGTACATCTCCTGGGCGGCGACGTCGGAGAACTGCTCCGCGGTCATCAGGTGGGCTCTGGCCAGTACGCGCCCGTCGACTCGTTCGTCGTAGAAGGCCCTGCCGCCGCCCCAGACGGGAGACTCGGTGGCGAAGTACAGCGCCCCGGCCAGTTCCACGGGGATGGACCGCACGGGCATCGCGGGGTTCCGGCACCCGGGGTACTCCCGTGCGGCGCCGTCCGGGCGGCCGCCGCGGACGTAGGCGGCAAGCCGGTCCAGGTGCATGTTCGAGCCGTAGGACGTGTACCAGACCCGCTCGGGACGCGGGTCGTCCGGCAGGGTCGGATCGATGCGATGGTCACCCCGGCCCGATTGCGGCGGGCCGGGGCTCTTCGTCATGTGATCGGCTTCGGACTAGAACTCGTGGTGGCGGACCACGCGGAAGCTGGCCACCACGCCGTTGTCGATGTAGATGCCGTCGGTGGGGCCCGCTTCCACGCCGTAACTGTCGCTGTGGGGGCCGACGGTGGCGATCGGAGCGCCGTTGTCGCAGACCGCCCCGCGGAACACCTCGACGGTCCTGTGGCTCTCGTTGCGGATGTTCAGGGTCTTGGCGCCCAGGCCGCTGACCACGGTGACGCAGTCGCCGGGGTCGCTGGAGTACGAGCGTTCGTTGACCTGGATCCGGCCCTCGTAACCCTCGTGGCCCCCGTGGCCTTCGTTGTCCCTGCCCTCGTTGCCTCTGCCTTCGTTGCCCTTGCTCTGTCCGCCGTCACCACCCTGCGGCGCCGCGGCGGTGGCCGCCGGGGCGGCCGGGGACGTCAGGGACGAGGCAGCCGAGGCGTACGTGATGCCGGACGCGGCCAGGGCGGCGGCGGTCCCGACAGCGGCGGTGACCATGGTGGAACGGGCGACCTTCATGTCGCTCTCCTGTCTCGTGTGCGGAGATGCCGGCCCGTCAGCCAGCTTGTGACGAAAGTACACACAGCTGACATGACGGTCATATCAGAAGGTCGGCACCACGGGCTGATCGGGGGATCCGGGGCGTCGGATGCCGCCCCACGGGCAAGGTGCCGAAGCGCCAAGTCCCGTGGAGTAAAAGTGGATTGTCGCACCATTAGCCCCTACGAGGGATCTTCTGACGCCTCATCACTTGCTGTCGGCCCAGCGTGTCGAATCGGGTGCGGTGAGGTGCGTCGTGCTACGTGGCGGGAAGGTGGAAATCGGTCCCATTTCCGTCCGGACGGATTACGTCTGCGCAGGTCAGAGCCTCGTTAAAGAAGATGACAACGGTCACCGGTGCAGCCTTTGGTGAATACACCGACCATGCGTTTCACTGCGGCCAGGAACCCGACGCGAGGGGGAGGCGTACGACATGAGTGATCACGACCACGACCACGACCACGATCACGACCACGGGCACGCGCATGGCGCCGGCGGGCACGCGGGCCACTCGCACGGTGTGTCGGCGGACGCCGACCGCCGCTGGCTGGCCTGTGCGCTCACCTTGATCACGGCGTTCATGGCGGTCGAGGTCGCCGTCGGCGTCATCGCCGGCTCCCTGGCCCTGATCTCCGACGCGGCACACATGCTCACCGACGCCGCCTCGATCGTGCTCGCCCTCGTCGCGATGCGTCTGTCGGCCCGCCCCGCCCGCGGCGGCTTCACCTACGGACTCAAGCGCGCGGAGATCCTCTCCGCCCAGGCCAACGGCCTGACCCTGCTGCTGCTCGGAGCCTGGCTGGCGTACGAGGCGGTGCGGCGGCTCATCAGCCCGCCCGAGGTCGAGGGCGGACTGATGCTGGCGACGGCGCTCGCCGGCATCGCCGTGAACGTGGTCGCCACCTGGTGCATCTCCAGGGCCAACCGCAGCTCCCTGAACGTCGAGGGCGCCTACCAGCACATCCTCAACGACCTGTTCGCCTTCGTCGGCACCGCCGTCGCCGCGCTGATCGTCGTCCTCACCGGGTTCGCCCGGGCCGACGCCGTCGCCACGCTCGTCGTGGTCGCTCTGATGTTCAAGGCCGGTTACGGACTGGTCCGGGACTCCGGACGGATCTTCCTGGAGGCCGCCCCGGCCGGCCTCGACCCGGACACGATCGGCGACGAGCTCGCCGGACAGCCCTCCGTCGTGGAGATCCACGACCTGCACGTGTGGACCATCACCTCCGGCGAACCCGCCCTGTCCGCCCACGTCCTGGTCGAACCCGGCGGCGACTGCCACGCCGTACGGCGCCATCTCCGGAACCTGCTGCGCGACCGGCACGGCATCGGCCACGCCACCCTCCAGGTCGACCACCTCGGAGAGGACACGGACGCCGCGGACCTGCTCCAGATCACCGCACCGTCGGCCGAACAGCAGGCGGAGCACTGCGACGACGCCCACGGCCCCGTCCACCGTCCCGGCCCGCACGAGCACTGACGGGCAGCCGGGCCGTCGTGACCGCGGCACCACACGGTGGGCCGCCGCGGGCCCCGGCCGTCTCAGGCCTGCGCCGCCGTGGGCAGTCCGCCCTCGAACGCCGCCAGGATCCGCTCCGCGGCCAGCGTCGCCGTCAACTCGCCGTCCCTGACCCGCCGTTCGAGATCGGGCGCGCTCTCACGCACCGCCGGGGCCGCGTGCAGACGGCCGAGGAGCTCGTCGCGGACCATGGCCCAGGTCCACTCGACCTGCTGGTCGCGCCGCTTGGCGGTGAGGCGGCCGGTGGAGTCCAGGAGCGTGCGGTGCTGCTCCAGACGTTCCCAGAGCGTGTCCAGGCCGGCCGACTCCCGCGCGCTGCAACTGAGCACCGGGGGAGTCCAGAAGGCGTCCTTGCCGTGCATCAGCCGCAGGGCGCCCGCCAGTTCACGGGCCGCCGCACGGGCGTCCCGCTCGTGCGGGCCGTCCGCCTTGTTGACGGCGATGACGTCGGCCAGTTCCAGGACGCCCTTCTTGATGCCCTGGAGCTGGTCGCCGGTGCGGGCCAGGGTCAGCAGCAGGAAGGTGTCGACCATGCCCGCGACCGTCGTCTCGGACTGGCCCACACCGACGGTCTCCACGAGGACCACGTCGTAGCCCGCCGCCTCCATCACCACCATCGACTCCCGGGTGGCCTTCGCGACCCCGCCCAGCGTGCCCGCGCTGGGAGAGGGGCGGATGAAGGCCGCCGGGTCCACGGACAGGCGCTCCATCCTGGTCTTGTCGCCCAGGATGGAGCCGCCCGTGCGGGTCGAGGACGGGTCGACGGCGAGCACCGCGACCCGGTGGCCCAGCGAGGTCAGCATCGTGCCGAACGCGTCGATGAACGTCGACTTGCCGACCCCAGGCACCCCGCTGACGCCGATCCGCCGCGCCCGGCCGCTGTGCGGCAGGAGCCGCGTCAGCAACTCCTGTGCCAGCGCCCGGTGCTGGGGCCGGGTGGACTCGACGAGCGTGATGGCGCGGGCCACCAGGGCCCGCTTGCCGTCGAGCACACCCTTCACATACGTGTCGAGATCGATCGCGGCCATCGCGGCGCTACAGCTCGTGGCCGAGGTCGGCCGACAGCCGCTCGACCAGGTCGTACGCCGCGTCCGGGATCACCGTCCCCGGCGGGAACACGGCCGTGGCACCCATCTCCAGCAGCGTCGGCACGTCCTGCGGCGGGATCACCCCGCCTACCACGATCATGATGTCCTCGCGGCCCTCCTCGGCCAGCTGCTCGCGCAGCGCCGGGACGAGGGTGAGATGGCCCGCGGCCAGCGAGGACACCCCGACCACGTGGACGTCCGCCTCGACCGCCTGGCGGGCGACCTCCTCGGGCGTCTGGAACAGCGGGCCGACGTCGACGTCGAAGCCGAGGTCGGCGAAGGCGGTGGCGATCACCTTCTGGCCGCGGTCGTGACCGTCCTGGCCCATCTTGGCGACCAGGATGCGCGGCCGGCGCCCCTCGGCCTCCTCGAAGGCGTCCACCAGGGCACGGGTGCGGTCCACGTTCGGGGACTGGCCTGCTTCGTTGCGGTACACGCCGGAGATCGTACGGATCTGGCTCGCGTGCCGGCCGTACACCTTCTCCAGGGCGTCGGAGATCTCGCCGACGGTGGCCTTGGCGCGGGCCGCGTTCACCGCCAGCTCCAGCAGGTTGCCCTCGCCGCCGGCCGCCCGGGTGAGCGCGTCGAGCGCGCCCCGGCAGGCCTGCTCGTCCCGTTCCGCCCGCAGCCGGCGCAGCTTCTCGATCTGCTGGGCGCGTACGGAGGAGTTGTCGACCTTGAGGACGTCGATCGCCTCGTCGTTCTCCACGCGGTACTTGTTCACGCCGATCACGGGCTGGCGGCCGGAGTCGATGCGGGCCTGGGTGCGGGCCGCGGCCTCCTCGATGCGCAGCTTGGGGATGCCGGCGTCGATCGCCTTGGCCATGCCGCCCGCCGCCTCCACCTCCTGGATGTGCTGCCAGGCCTTGTGGGCGAGGTCGTACGTCAGCTTCTCCACGTAGGCGCTGCCGCCCCACGGGTCGATGACCCGGGTGGTGCCGGACTCCTGCTGGATGAGCAGCTGGGTGTTGCGGGCGATGCGCGCCGAGAAGTCGGTGGGCAGCGCGAGCGCCTCGTCGAGGGCGTTGGTGTGCAGCGACTGGGTGTGGCCCTGGGTCGCCGCCATCGCCTCCACGGCCGTACGCGTCACGTTGTTGAACACGTCCTGCGCGGTCAGCGACCAGCCGGACGTCTGCGAATGGGTGCGCAGGGAGAGCGACTTGGTGTTCTGCGGGTCGAACTGCTTCACCAGCTTCGCCCACAGCAGCCGCGCCGCCCGCAGCTTCGCGACCTCCATGAAGAAGTTCATGCCGATCGCCCAGAAGAAGCTCAGGCGCGGCGCGAACGCGTCCACGTCCAGGCCCGCTTCACGCCCGGCACGGATGTACTCGACGCCGTCCGCGAGCGTGTACGCCAGCTCCAGGTCGGCCGTCGCGCCCGCCTCCTGGATGTGGTAGCCGGAGATGGAGATCGAGTTGTAGCGCGGCATCCGCTGCGAGGTGTACGCGAAGATGTCGGAGATGATCCGCATCGACGGCTTCGGCGGATAGATGTAGGTGTTGCGGACCATGAACTCCTTGAGGATGTCGTTCTGGATGGTCCCGGCCAGCTTCTCGGGCGGTACGCCCTGTTCCTCCGCCGCCACGATGTACAGCGCCAGCACCGGCAGCACGGCGCCGTTCATCGTCATCGACACGGTCATCCGGTCCAGCGGGATGCCGTCGAAGAGCTGGCGCATGTCGTAGATCGAGTCGATGGCCACGCCCGCCATGCCGACGTCGCCGGTCACGCGCGGGTGGTCGCTGTCGTAGCCCCGGTGCGTGGGCAGGTCGAAGGCGACCGACAGGCCCTTCTGGCCGGCCGCCAGGTTGCGCCGGTAGAACGCGTTGGACTCCTCGGCGGTGGAGAAGCCCGCGTACTGGCGGATCGTCCAGGGCTGGTTGACGTACATCGTCGGGTACGGGCCGCGCAGGTACGGCGCCATGCCCGGGTAGGTGCCGAGGAAGTCCAGGCCTTCCAGGTCACGGCCGGTGTACAGCGCCTTGACCCCGATGCCCTCCGGGGTCTCCCACAGCGGCCGGTCGCCGCCGGCCGCCAGCCACTGCTCGGCGCTGCCGTCGGCGGCCGCTCCCTCGGCGGTCTCCAGCTCGATGCCGGAGAAGTCGGGGATTCCCATCAGGACACTCCCATGCGGTCGAGAGTCGTGGACAGGACGTCGACGGCGTCGCAGCCCGCGAAGACGTACGCGTCGATGCCGGGGTGGTCGCCCCGGCCCGCCAGGAAGACCTGACGGGCACCGGCCGCTCGCAGCAACTCGGCCTGGCGCTCGGCCTGTTCGGCGTACTGGCCGTCGCTGGAGCAGAGCACGGCCTCGGTGGCGCCGCTGTCCTCGAAGCGGCCCTCGGTGACCGGCTCGATGCCGCCCGCCTGGAAGAGGTTGGCGGCGAAGGTGGCGCGCGCGGTGTACTCGGCGGCCGAGCCGATCGTCGCGAGGTAGATCCGGGGGCGGGCGCCGGTCGCCGCGAGGTGGGCGTCGGAGCGGGCCCGCAGCTCCTCGTACGCCTCGTCGCGGCGCACGCGCGGCAGCCCGCCGGACGGCGGCTCGGGCGCGGGCTCGCGCTCCACCGGCTTCTCGCCGAGCAGCGGGAACTCGCTCACGCCGGTGATGGGTTCGCGCCGCTTGGCGAGCCTCTTGGAGCGCTCCGCCCACGTCGCCGCGAGGTCGGTGCGCAGCCGGCCCGAGCGCAGCACGGCCGGCTGGCCGCCGTCCCGCTCGACCGACCGGAAGAACTCCCAGGCGGCGTGGGCGAGTTCGTCGGTCAGCCGCTCGACGTACCAGGAGCCGCCGGCCGGGTCGATGACCCGGGCCAGGTGCGACTCCTCGATCAGGATCGTGGAGGTGTTGCGGGCGATGCGGCGGGCGAACGCGTCGGGCAGGCCGAGCGCGTGGTCGAACGGCAGCACGGTGACGGAGTCGGCGCCGCCCACCCCGGCGGCCAGCGTCGCGACCGTCGTGCGGAGCATGTTCACCCACGGGTCGCGGCGGCTCATCATCACCGGCGAGGTGACCGCGTGCTGCACCTGCGCGCCCGCGCCGGGCGCCCCGGACACCTCGACGACCCGCGCCCACAGCCGGCGCGCGGCGCGCAGCTTGGCGACGGTCAGGAACTGGTCGGCGGTGGCCGCGTAGCGGAACTCCAGCTGGGCGGCGGCCTGTTCGATGCCGAGGCCCGCCTCGGTCAGCTCGCGCAGATAGGCCACACCGGTGGCGAGGGAGGCGCCCAGCTCCTGCGCGGCCGAACCGCCCGCCTCGTGGTACGGCAGCGCGTCCACGGTGAGCGCGCGCAGCCCCGGGTACTGCTCGGCGCAGCGGGCGGCCAGGGCGGCGTACGGCGCGACGTCGAGCGCGGTGCCGGTGCGGGCCTCGTAGCCGAGCGGGTCACCGCCCAGGTTGCCGCGTACGGCCTTGGCGTCGACGCCCCTGTCCGAGTAGAGCCGCAGCAGTGCCTCGGCCGCGGCCTCGGTGTCGCGGCCCGCGTCGAGGACGACCGGCGCGAGGTCGAGGTAGACGCCGTCGAGCGCGCGGGGCAGGTCGGCGACCGGGAAGCCGCCCTCGCCCAGCACCAGCCACAGCGAGGTGCCGCCGTTCTCCAGGTCGGCCAGCACGGCGCCCTCGGCGAGTGCCACGTGCCGCTGCCGCACGTCCCAGCCGTCGGCGGTGTTGCCCTCGGGGCGGCCGCCGCGCAGGTACGGGGCGAAACCGGGCAGGCCGGGGTCGGGCGCGGCGTCGCGCGCGGTGTAGAGGGGCCGGGTGCGCAGCCCGTCCTCCAGCGTCGTGGACAGGGCGTCCTCTGCTGCCGCGCCAGAGACTTCCTTGCCCGACTTGCGCAGCACACCCTCGACCAGGCGTTGCCACTGCTCGTGCGTCGCGTCAGGGAACTCGGCGGCCAGGGAGAGCCCGTCGTCAGGCAGGACCGTCATGCTCGGATGCTAGGGCAGGATGCTAGAGGACGGGTGAAGAGCGCACTGTGAAGTTGCCCTCCTCACGCCTGTGACCTGCGCCTCCCGCCCGTCGGCCGATGACGTTCAGGAGCTGTGGAGGGGGAGTTCAGGAACCGTCGGGGGGCGCGACCTCGGGGACGAGCGCGCACATGGCCGCGCGCTGTTCGGTGCCCATGGAGTCGGCGAGGGCCTGCCGGACGGTCCCGGCGAGCAGCGCGGAGGTCTCGCGCAGCAGTTCGCGCGCCTTGTCGGTGAGCGCGACCTCCACGCCGCGCTTGTCGCCGCACACGGCACGGCGGTTGACCAGGCCGGCCCGCTGGAGGCAGGCGATCTGGTAGGTGAGCCGGGTCTTGGGGCGGCCGAGGAGGTCGGCGACCTGGGTCATCCGCAACCCGGTGCGCGGCCGTTCGGCCAGCAGGCACAGGATCAGGAACTCGTCGTGCGAGACGCCGAGGGTCTCCTTCACCGCCGTCCGCATCCGCTGCTCCACCCCGCCGGTCGCGGCCAGCAGCACCATCCACGCGCGCAGCTCGTCCGGGAGCAGCCGCTCCCCGCTCTCGGCGAGAGGGCAAGAGGGCTGGTCGGCGGGGGGTGTGGTGGTGGCGGACATACGGCCAGTCTACCCGTTGTGCAAATTTGGATAACGGGCTAGCGTAGGGCTCCTTCGATTATCCAAATTTGAATCACCTTTCGGGAGAGTACGACCATGACCGTCGCCGTGGAAACAGGTACCTGGCAGCTCGACCCCAGCGCGTCCACCGTGGCGCTGCGGCACAAGACCATGTGGGGCCTGGTCACCGTGAAGGGCGCGTTCACCGCGATCAGCGGCGGGGGCGAGGTGAGCCCGGACGGCTCGGCCACCGGCACCGTGACCCTGGACGCCGCGTCCCTGGACACGAAACACGCCAAGCGGGACAAGCACCTGCGCTCGGCGGACTTCCTCGACACCGACCAGCACCCGGAGATCACCTTCGCCGTCCGGGGCGCCGAGCGGCTCGACGCGGACGGCGTGCGGGTCACCGGGCAGCTGACCGTGCGGGGCATCAGCCGGCCGCAGGAGCTCACCGCGCGCCTGGCCTCGGCGGACGCCGGCGGGCTCACCCTGGAGACCGAGTTCACCGTGGACCGCGACCAGTTCGGCATGGGCTGGAACCAGATGGGGATGATGCGCGGCCTGACCACGGTGACGGCCGCGCTGCGCTTCACGCGCGCGGGTTCCTGAGCCGGACGGCCCGACCGGGCGGTCGGGCCGGGGCCTGCGGGCGTCAGCCGGTCAGGCCCAGCTCCGACCCCTGCACGTCCTCGGTGGAGAGCGTCTGCGGGGTGGCCGTGAAGGCGCGCAGCCGGAAGTGGGTGCTCTTGCTCGTGGGCAGCGGGTAGCCGCCGTCGGGCGCCCGCAGGACCACGGTCGCCGTGCCGTGCGCGGGGATCGTGGCGGGGCCGTGTGCCAGCGACCAGTACTTGCCCATGCCCTGGCCCGTCGTGAGCATGTAGTGCGGGGTGAGCGGGTCGCTCCCGGTGTTGGTGACCTTCACGGTCAGCGTGGACAGCGCGCCCGCCGGGGCGTGCCGGGCCTTCGTGATGTCCATGCGCAGCGGCGGCCCGCCGGTCGCCGCCACGGTCACGCTCAGCAGCGCGGGCAGCACGAGCAGCACCACGGCTCCGGTCAGCGCGGGCCTGCGGCGCCGGGCCGTCAGCCACGCCGGCCGCGGCTGCCACGCGCGCGTGAACTCCGACAGGGGCGTGGTGATCGCCGCCGCGAGCCACAGCGGCGTCATCATCAGGTAGTAGCCGTCCTGCGAGCGGGTCGCCAGGTAGAAGACGCACCAGGGCAGCACGGTCGCCGCCGGACCGAGGCGCCGGACGAACAGCACGAACAGCCCCAGCAGGGCCGCGGCGAGCAGCATGCTCGCGTGGCTGTACCAGTCGAGCCGGTCGCTGCCGTGGGTGAAGTACAGCGAGATGTCCACCAGGCCCTGGCCGTGCACCACCGCGCCCTGGGTCAGCGGCAGGACGATGCCCCGGATCCAGGGGCCGGGCTCGGTCACCACGAAGTAGGCGTTGATCACGAACCAGGTGAGCACCGCGATGCCCGTGACCCGCAGCACCACGCGCGCCGCCGCCCGCCCGTCCAGCTCGCCGCGGCGCACGGCGTAGATCCCGGCCAGCAGGAACGGCGCGAGGAACCACGGGAGTTGCTGTGCCGCGCACGCGGCCCCGAGGCACGCGGCACGCGCGATCCCGGCCGCGCCCAGCCGCCCCCCGGCACCCAGCCGGGTCCAGCCCGCCACCACCGGCATCAGCAGGACCAGGGCGACGATCGCCGGGTAGCCCTGGCGGGCGTACATCGGCAGGAAGCTGAAGCCCAGGCAGATCATCGTGGCCGCCGAGCGCCACGGCGCCGGCAGCCGCTGCCACAGCACGACCGTGCCCACGATCAGGACGACCGTCACCGCCGCGGTGGCCGGCGCGCCGTTGTGGCCGAGCCCCAGGAACGGCAGCGTGAGCAGCGGCGTCAGCGGCGGGTAGCCGTACGTGAAGTCGTAGCCGCCGGTCGTCGTCGGCGTCAGGGCGACGCCGGGGAGGTGGAACAGCCACGGCCACGGGTGGTCGTAGACCTGGTGCCCGCCGAGGATCTCCCTCGCCGCCTGGGTGGTCAGGACCGCCTCGTCGCCGCCGGCGTGGTTGAGCGCCCACGTGCACAGGGTGAGGGCGATGGCCGTGACGAGCACCACCAGGTCCAGGCGGGCCAGCGAGCGCGCCCGGCGGACCGTGAGCGCGAGGATGCCGGTCACCAGGATCGCGGCGTAACAGAGGGAGATGACCGCGGCGAGGGTCAGCCGGTGCGTCGCCGCCTGGGTCCACACCGTGCGGGCGCCGATGAACAGGCTGACGTCGGCCAGCAGCGTCAGGACGCGATGCCACTGCGCGGGCGCCTCGGGGGCGGACTCCAGGTGGGTTCCCGGAACGGCGGACACCGCCGACTGCGTCCGCCGGCCGGGTGTCACCTGCGGTGTTTCTGCCAAGTGCACGGCACGGGAAGCTACTGACGGCAAATGACCGCGACATGGCCGCTTGTGAAGAGTCCGGTGTGAGAGAGGTAAGAAGCGGACTTAACCGTACATGTGCCCTGTGTCACGCCGGAGTCGGGGCATCGGATCGGTCGCGCACCGTGTCGTTGTTGGGCCGAACGGGTGACTTGGCGTAAGAATTGGCCGGTGCAGGCATTGAGTGTGAGTCAGGTCGGGGGGAGCCGGTGAGCCGTTACGACGTCACCGATGAACAGTGGGAAGGGCTCGCCCAGGTCGTGCCGTTGCGGGGCCGGGACGCGTGGCCGTCCGCGGTGAACCACCGCGCGCTGCCGGACGCCGAGACCGAGACCCGGCGCCGGTTCGTGGTTTTGCGCGTCAACGTCTTCGCGGACGCGCGGGAGGTCGCCGAGACCCTGATGGCCGGGGTGCCGGTACTGCTCGACCTGTCCAGCGCCGAGACGGAGGTCGCCAAGCGCGTCCTCGACTTCAGTACGGGCGTGGTCTTCGGACTCGGCAGCGGGATGCACCGCGTCGACCGGAACGTGTTCCTCCTCACCCCGCCCGGGACCGAGGTCAGCGGGCTGATGGAGGGGGCGGGGATGTCGGGGGGCTGAGCCCCTGTCCGCGGGGCCGCCGGCGCACCGACGGCCCCACGGGCATCCCTCGTTCGTAGGAAGGTCCCGAGGGCAAACGGTTCGGCGGGGCGGCGGAGTTCTACCGTCCGGGCATGGCCGTGCCTTCCGTGTCCACCGAGCCCGCGGCGGCCGCCGCGCCCGGCGGGACCGTACCTGCGCAGTCCCGCGTGCCCGGGGACGCCCCGGGAACCCCCGAACTCTCCGAACTCTTCGGAGCCCTCGAACCGGCCGCACCCGCCGGTGCGGCCGGAGCCGCCCGGTGCCCCGACGTACGCGCTCGGATCACCGAGCTGCGGCTGTCGGCCTTCGCCGGGCACCGGCGGGCCTCGATTCCGCTCGGCCCGGTCACGGTGCTCGCGGGGCCCAGCGGCGCGGGCAAGACGACCGCGCTCATGGCGTACGAGGCGCTCGCCCGGCTCGCCGCAGGTGTCGCGCTCCGGGAGGCGTTCCCGGACCCGCCCGCCTGTGTGCCGCAGCGGGCGCGCCCCGACGCGGGCGGACGGCGCGGCTTCCGGATCGGGTGTACGGCCGACGGTGCCGAGGGTCCCGTCCGGCTCGACGTCGCCGTCCAGGCCGAACCCGTTCTGCGGATCGCGGGGGAGCGGCTGACCGCGGGCGGCGTCGTGCTGCTGGAGACCGCGCTGCGCGACCCGTCCCGCCGCGCCGTCCAGGCCGCCTGGCACACCGCGGGCTCCGCCCCGGTCACCCGCGCCCCGCTCCCCGACGACCGGCTCGGCACCGCCCTGCTGCCGTTGCGCGTGGCCGGCAAGACGGACGGGCAGCGGCAGGTGCTCGCCGCGGCCGAGCAGATGGTGGTCGCCCTGCGCTCCGTCTTCCCGTGCGACCCCCACCCCGCGTCCATGCGCACGCCCGTCCCCGCGGGCTCCGGACGGCTGCTGCCCGGCTGCGACAACCTCGCCGACGTGTTGTGGCGCACCCGCGCCGAGTGCGCCCGCCGGCACGCTCTGCTGGTCGAGGCGCTGCGCGCGGGCTGCGCCGGGCCCGTGACCGACCTGGTCGCCGAGCCGCTGGCGGACGGCACGGTACGGGCGCTGCTCGACCGCGGCGACGGCCTGCGCACCGAGCTGGCCCGGCTCGGGGACGGCGAACTCCGTTATCTGGCACTGGCGCTGGTGCTGCTGACCGGGCCCGGTGTCCTCGCCGTGGACACCCCCGGCGAGGTGCCGGACGCGCTGTGCAGCCTGACCGTCCTGGCCGACGGCCTCGACCGCGGCCTCGACCCCGCCCAGCGCCGCGCACTGCTGTGGCTGGCGGCCCGGATGGGCGAGCGCGGGCACATCCGGTGGCTGGGCGCGGTGAGCGACGGCTCCTGGGCCACCGGGGTCCGGGGTGTCACGGTGGTACACCTGGACCGTGACGGAACCTCTTGACCTGGCCCGACTCCAGCGCCGGCTCGCCGAGTTCGCGGCCGCGCGGAACTGGCAGCCCTACCACACGCCCAAGAACCTCGCCGCCGCTCTGTCGGTGGAGGCCTCCGAACTGGTGGAGATCTTCCAGTGGTTGACCCCGGAGGAGTCCGCGCGGGTGATGGCCGACGCCGGCACCGCGCACCGCGTCGAGGACGAGGTCGCCGATGTCCTCGCCTACCTCCTCCAGTTCTGCGGCACCCTCGGCATCGACCCGCTGGCCGCGCTGGCCGCCAAGATCGACCGAAATGAGCGTCGTTTTCCGGTCGCGGGGGACAGGGACGGGGACGAACCGGGTCAACTGCCGGACTCCTGAACTCCATTATTACGTTCCGTAGCGAAATCGCCTGTCGAATCCGAATTGTTGTCCACAAATTTCCGCCCACCTCTGGCTTTTCGACTCAGGCGCCCTCACTCTGGGTAGTGGACTAGGTAGCGAGAAGAGAGTTCCGGCGGACGTGCGAGAAGGCATGTGGAGGGACGGGGGCGACCTATGGATGCGATACGGCTCATCCTCGCGAGCAGGCGAGCCCTGGCGAACGGCGCGAACGCAGGCGAAATCCTGGCGGAGGTCTGGCAGGCGCAGGCCCTGGCCCAGGCGATCGGCAGTCGGCTCGCGGTCTCCGGCCCGCCGGAGCTGCGCGGCGAGGCACTGGGCCTGACGGAGCTGGCGGGCCGGGGCTGCGGCGTCCTGGACCCGCCCGAACTGGACCCCGGCGATCTGCGCGCCGCCCAGCTCACCGAGTTGGAGGACGCCCGCGAGACGCTGCTCTGCCTCGGGGGTCTGCTCGGCGAGGTCGGCATCGCCCTGGTCGGCATGGCGAGCGCCGCCGCCGACGAGACGACGTACTGGCAGTGCATGGAGGCCATCGACGCGGCCGACGAGTCCCGCGACCGCGTCCGCGAGATGCTGCGCAAACTGGCAGCGCGCGAGGAGGTCTTACCGGAGCGCGAATTCGGCTGACCCACCCGGAGCCGCCCTCGATGACGCCGCCGCTCATGCCGACCGGGCGTCGTCCCCGTCGACCGGTGCCGCTCGTTCGGCCTGTGTCCCGCGCGTCGGCTCGACGTCGTCATGCCGACCGATGCTGCTCACATCGGCTCGACGTGGCTCGGCCGACGGGTGCCGCTCACTTCGGCCCGGAGCCGCGCACCTCGGACGATGCCGCTCCCGCCAACCGGGCTCCCGCCAACCGGAGCCGCTCCCCGAGCCGGTGCCGCTCAACTGCCGCTGCTCCCCGCAGCCGGTGTCGCTCAAGCGCCGCCGTTCGCCTCGGCCCGTTCTCGCTCGTCCCCGCCGGAGACGTCCCCGGTGACGACGCCTCTCGTCAGCCGGCGTCGCTTCGGTCAACCGGCGTCGCGCCGGTCAGTCGGCACTGCCCCGGTCGGTCGGTGCCGCCTTCGTCCGCTTGAGCCGGAGCCGTTCCCGTGGCGTGCAGATCGGCCAGTTCCGACAGATCCGCGTTCAGCGCCGCCATCAGCTCTTCCATCTGCTCCAGCAGCCCCTTCGGCTGCCCGGCGGAGCCCAGCTCTTCGGACATCACGGCCTCCTCGGCCCCCGGCCCGGCGGGGCCGGCGCGGGTGCCGGACGGTCCGGCACCGTCGTCCCAACGATCATCACCGGGGCCGGTCACTGGCCCGCACGGCGCCCCTGGCACCCCGCCCCCGATTTTCACCCGACCGGGGATCAGCGCACCCGGCGGTACCGGCGAGGTTGACGCGGGCCGCGGCGTGCAGGATAGGTGTATGGACCTTCGAATCTTCACCGAGCCCCAGCAGGGGGCCACCTACGACACCTTGCTCACCGTGGCGAAGGCCGCCGAGGACCTCGGCTTCGACGCCTTCTTCCGTTCCGACCACTACCTCAGCATGGGCGGCACGGACGGCCTGCCCGGCCCCACGGACGCCTGGATCACCCTGGCCGGCCTCGCCCGCGAGACCAAGCGCATCCGCCTCGGCACGCTGATGACCGCCGGCACCTTCCGGCTGCCCGGTGTGCTCGCCATCCAGGTCGCCCAGGTCGACCAGATGTCCGGCGGCCGCGTGGAGCTGGGCCTCGGCGCCGGCTGGTTCGAGGAGGAGCACAAGGCGTACGGCATCCCCTTCCCGAAGGAGAAGTTCGCCCGGCTGGAGGAGCAGCTCGCGATCGTCACCGGGCTGTGGGCGACCGAGCCCGGCAAGACCTTCGACTTCCACGGCACCCACTACGACCTCACCGAGTCGCCCGCGCTGCCCAAGCCCGCCCAGGGCAAGGTTCCCGTGCTCATCGGCGGCCACGGCGCGACCCGTACGCCGCGGCTGGCCGCGAAGTACGCCGACGAGTTCAACATCCCGTTCGCCTCGGTCGAGGACAGCGAGCGGCAGTTCGGCCGGGTCCGGGCCGCCGCCGAGGAGGCCGGCCGCGGCGCGGACGACCTGACGTACTCCAACGCGCTCGTGGTCTGTGTCGGCCGGGACGACCAGGAGGTCGCCCGGCGCGCCGCGGCGATCGGCCGTGAGGTGGACGAGCTGAAGGCCAACGGCCTGGCCGGCTCCCCGGCCGAGGTCGTCGACAAGATCGGCCGGTACGCCGCGATCGGCTCCCGTCGCGTCTACCTCCAGGTGCTCGACCTCGACGACCTGGACCACCTGGAGCTGATCTCCGCCCAGGTGCAGTCGCAGCTGTCGTAGGACGGACGGCTCACGGCCACGTCCTTCCCCGCTCGGCCGGGCGGGCCGGGAAGGACGTCGCCGTTCGGCGCGGTCGAGGAGCCCGCGGCGCCGTGGTGACCCGCCCAGACCTGAAGTGCCGCCTCCACCACGGCCGTTGGGAGCGGTGCCCGTGTGGGCGGTCACGCCTGTCATCCCCGGGGAGAGGTGCGCCCCGCCGTCCGGGTCGCCCGCCCGGGCCCGGGGGATGCCGGGGTGGTGCAGGTATGTGATGGAGTAGGGACCATGGGGTCCGGCATCTACGTCCATGCGTTCCGTGACGGCGACGTCGTGCCGATGGACGCCGCCGCCGTGCGTGAGGTGCTGGTGCCGTACGCCCCGTACGACGTGCCCGACGGCGAGCCGGTCGAGTGGGTGCGGGCCGCCGACGGCACTGACGCCGACGTGTATCTGCACCTCGGGGTGTCGTTCGACCGGCCGGGCCCCGGTGTTCTGGACATCGTCGCCGAGCTGGCCCGCCGCACCGGCGCGGCGATCGTGCTGCTCGGGGATCCGACGGTGATCGTGACCAGCGAGGACGACGTGCGGCAGCTGCCGGAGGACCTGCGGGCACGGGCGGTCGTGGTGCCGCCCGCCGCGCTGACCGGGCAGGCGATCGAACAGGTCGTCAATCCGCGCCCGGAGCCCCGCCGCCGCCCGCTGCTGCCGCCGTTCCCGTACCACCCGGATCCGGTCGCCACCGGCTCGGTGAGGGCAGCCGACGAGCTGTGCGCGTGCTGCGGACACGACCAGGGCTGGATCTACACCGGCCCGGTCCACGGCGAGGACGTGCCGGACGGACGGCTGTGCCCCTACTGCATCGCGTACGGCACGGCGGCCAGGCGCCTCGGCGTGTTCTTCAACGACGTGGACGCCGGGCGGATGCCGGACGGGACGGCCCGGCAGATCTGCGAGCGCACCCCCGGCTTCGCCACCTGGCAGGACTGGGGCTGGCCGGAGCATTGCCGCGACGGCGCGGTGTTCCTCGGCGCGGCCGGCGTGCGCGAACTGCGGCCTTATCCCGATGCGTTGGACCACCTGCGCCGGGAGTGCGCCGCGTGGGGCTGGGCGGACGGCACGGCCGAGGAGTTCCTCGCGGCGCTCGACAAGGACGGACAGCCGACCGCGTACCTCTTCCGCTGCCGCGTCTGCGGGACGCATCTCGCGCGGGCCGACTTCAGCTGAGACCCCGCGCGACGTGGGCCGGTCCGAGCCGGGACCCGGTGATTGTGAACCAGTTGTGATCTCCGCGTGCCGGAATTGTGGGCTCCGTCACGGCGTCCATGATCGCGGCCTGATCGGATGACCCCGTGCGCAAAGTCCTGCCTCTCGCTCTCGCCGCCCTCTTCGCCCTGTCGGCCTGCCAGTTCACCGACCGCCTCAGCGGCGACGACGACTCCGCGGGTGAGGCCCGCCGTCTCAACGCCGTCTCGGCGTTCCCGCTGTACGCGTACGACATCGACCCCTCCGCGGCCGACAACCAGGCCGTCGACCGGGCGCAGTGGATCCTCGCCAAGCGGTGCATGGTCCGGCTCGGCTTCTCGGGCTTCGCGGTGCTGGACACCAAGTCGGTCGAGTCGACCTACCCGGTCCGGCAGGGCACGCTCGACCTCAGCAGTTCCGTCGGCGACGACCGGCCGTACGGCGTGGACGACCCCGACCTGGCGTCCGAGCACGGCTACCACAACCAGGACCCGGCCGCCGGCACCCAGCACCTGGAGTGGCCCACCGACCAGTTCCTGGCCCTCACCGCCGAGTTCGGGACCGGCGACAGCCACTTCGCGCACGGACACCGCATACCCGAGGGCGGTTGCCTGGGGCAGGCACGACAGAAGATCACCGGCCCCACGCCCGCCACGAAGGTCGACGGCATACGGCTCACCGGCACCACCTCGATCGCCATGCGCCTGTGGATCCAGTCCGGCAAGGAGGCCCGCAAGGACCCGGCCTGGAAGAAGGCCGAGCGTGCCTGGTCGGACTGCATGAAGAAGCGCGGCTTCCACTACACCGACCCGGACGCGGCAGCCCTGGACATGGCCTGGTTCCGCACCGAGAAGCCCACCGGCAAGGAGCGCAAGACGGCCGCCGCCGACGCGACGTGCAAGCTCGACACCGGATACATCCAGTCCGTCCACGCCGTCCAGGCGCGCGCCCAGAAGAGCGCCATCAGCCGGAACAAGCAGGAGCTGGAGGACCAGCGCGCGGCGCAGCAGCGGGCCGTGCGCAACGCCCGCGCCATCGTCGCCGCGGGGTCGTGACGAGGGGAGAAGAGGAGAGCGGCCGGGAAAACGGGTGGTCACCGGGGGCGGGGCCCGGAAGAATCGCTGAGGTGTTCCTGACGATCTCGACGCGCGGCGACGCCGCCCACCCGGCCACCGACCTGGGGTACCTGCTGCACAAGCACCCCGGCAAGGCGCAGAAGTTCTCCACGTCCCATGGCACCGCCCACGTCTTCTACCCCGAGGCGGACGAGCAGCGCTGCACGGCCGCGCTGCTCCTGGAGATCGACACGGTCGCGCTGGTCCGGCGGGGCAAGGGCAAGGGCCGCGGCGGCGCTCCGGACGCGGCGCTCGCGCAGTACGTCAACGACCGCCCCTACGCGGCCTCCTCGCTGCTCGCGGTCGCGCTGAGCGGCGTCTTCTCCAGCGCCCTGCGCGGGGTGTGCGCCGCCCGCCCGGAACTGCCGGAGCGGGCGCGGCCGTTGCGTGTCGAGGTGCCCGCGCTGCCCGCGCGCGGCGGCCCCGGCCTCGTCCACCGCCTCTTCGAGCCGCTCGGCTGGACGGTCACGGCCGAACCGGTCGCGCTCGACACCGAGTTCCCCGCGTGGGGCGACTCCCGCTACGTCCGGCTCGTCCTGGAGTCCGACACCCTGACGCTCGCCGAGGCCCTGCGCCACCTGTACGTGCTGCTGCCCGTCCTCGACGACGCCAAGCACTACTGGGTCTCCTCCGACGAGGTCGACAAGCTGCTGCGCGCGGGCGAGGGCTGGCTGCCCGGGCACCCCGAGCAGAAGCTCATCACCAGCCGGTACCTCTCCCGTCGCTGGTCGCTGACCCGGCAGGCGACGGAGCGGCTGGAGCTGGTCCGGCTCGCCGAGGCCGACGACAGCGAGGTCGAGGAGATCGACAACGCGGTCGCCGAGGAGACGGAGGCCGAGGAGAGGCCGACCCCGCTGGCCGTGCTGCGCCGGGAGGCGATCCTCGCCGCGCTCCGGGCGTCCGGCGCCGCCCGGGTGCTCGATCTCGGCTGCGGACAGGGGCAGTTGGTGCAGGAACTGCTGAAGGACACGCGGTTCACGGAGATCGTGGGGCTCGACGTGTCGGCGCGGGCGCTCACCATCGCCGCGCGGCGGCTGAAGCTGGACCGCATGGGAGAGCGCCAGGCGTCCCGGGTCCGGCTCCTCCAGGGCTCGCTCGCCTACACCGACAAGCGCCTGAAGGGCTACGACGCCGCCGTGCTCAGCGAGGTGATCGAGCACCTCGACCTGCCCCGGCTGCCCGCCCTGGAGTACGCGGTGTTCGGCGCCGCCCGCCCGCGCACGGTCGTCGTGACGACCCCGAACGTCGAGTACAACGTCCGCTGGGAGACCCTGCCCGCGGGGCACGTCCGGCACGGCGACCACCGCTTCGAGTGGACCCGTGAGGAGTTCCGCGCCTGGGCCGCCCGGATCGCCGGACTCCACGGCTACGACGTCGAGTTCACCCCCATAGGCCCCGACGACCCCGAGGTCGGCCCGCCCACCCAGATGGCCCTGTTCCACCGCGACGACACCGAGAAGGAGGCGAAGGCGGCATGACCGAGACGCAGCACACGGGACGGGTCCTGCCCGTCACCGACCTCTCCCTCGTCGTCCTCGTCGGCGCCTCCGGCTCCGGCAAGTCCACCTTCGCCCGGCGGCACTTCAGGCCCACCGAGGTGATCTCCTCCGACTTCTGCCGCGGCCTCGTCAGCGACGACGAGAACGACCAGAGCGCGACCCGGGACGCCTTCGACGTCCTGCACTACATCGCCGGCAAACGCCTCGCCGCCGGCCGCCGCACGGTGGTGGACGCCACCAGCGTGCAGCAGGACAGCCGGCGCCAGCTGATCGAACTGGCGAAGAAGTACGACGTGCTGCCCATCGCCGTCGTCCTCGACGTGCCCGAGGAGGTGTGCGCCGAGCGCAACGCGGCCCGCACTGACCGCGCCGACATGCCCCGCCGGGTCATCCAGCGCCACATCCGCGAACTGCGCCGCTCCCTGCGGCACCTGGAGCGCGAGGGCTTCCGCAAGGTGCACGTGCTGCGCGGGGTCGAGGAGATCGACGGCGCCACCGTCGTCACCGAGAAGCGCTTCAACGACCTGACCCACCTCACCGGCCCCTTCGACATCATCGGCGACATCCACGGCTGCTCGGCCGAACTGGAGTTGCTGCTGGCCAAGTTGGGCTATGCGGACGGCGTGCACCCCGCGGGCCGTACCGCCGTCTTCGTCGGCGACCTGGTCGACCGCGGCCCGGACTCGCCGGGCGTGCTGCGCCGGGTGATGTCGATGGTCGGGTCCGGCAACGCGCTGTGCGTGCCGGGCAACCACGAGAACAAGTACGGCCGCTACCTCAAGGGCCGCAAGGTCCAGCACACCCACGGGCTCGCCGAGACCATCGCCCAGATGGAGGGCGAGAGCGAGGAGTTCCGGGCCGAGGTACGCCGCTTCCTGGACGGCCTCGTCAGCCACTACGTCCTCGACGGCGGCAGGCTGGTCGTCTGCCACGCCGGTCTGCCCGAGAAGTACCACGGCCGCACCTCCGGCCGGGTCCGCTCGCACGCCCTGTACGGCGACACCACCGGCGAGACCGACGAGTTCGGGCTGCCGGTGCGCTACCCGTGGGCGGAGGACTACCGGGGCCGCGCGGCCGTCGTCTACGGGCACACCCCGGTCCCGGAGGCGTCCTGGCTCAACAACACCATCTGCCTGGACACCGGCGCCGTCTTCGGCGGCAAGCTGACCGCGCTGCGCTGGCCGGAGCGCGAGCTGGTCGACGTACCGGCCGAGCGGGTCTGGTACGAGCCGGCCCGCCCCCTGCGCGCCGAGGCGCCCGGCGGGCAGGACGGCCGGCCGCTGGACCTGGCCGACGTGCACGGCCGCCGGGCCGTCGAGACCCGGCACGCGGGCATGGTCGCGGTGCGCGAGGAGAACGCGGCGGCGGCCCTGGAGGTCATGAGCCGCTTCGCGATCGACCCGCGCCTGCTGCCGTACCTCCCGCCGACCATGGCGCCGACGGCGACGTCACAGGTGGATGGCTACCTGGAGCACCCCGAGGAGGCCTTCGCACAGTACGCGCGCGACGGCGTCGGGCGGGTCGTGTGCGAGGAGAAGCACATGGGCTCGCGGGCCGTGGCCCTGGTGTGCCGCGACGCGGCGGCGGCCGCGAGGCGCTTCGGCGTGCAGGGCCCGACCGGGTCCCTCTACACCCGCACCGGGCGCCCCTTCTTCGACGACGAGACGGTGACCGAGGAGATCCTCGCCCGGCTGCGCTCGGCGGTGACGGACGCCGGACTGTGGGACGAACTGGCCACCGACTGGCTGCTGTTGGACGCCGAGCTGATGCCCTGGTCGCTGAAGGCCTCGGGTCTGCTGCGCGGCCAGTACGCGGCCGTGGGCGCCGCGTCGGGCGCGGTCTTCCCGGGTGCGCTCGGCGCGCTGGAGGCCGCCGCCGCGCGGGGCGTGGACGTCGGCGGGCTGCTGGAGCACCAGCGCGAACGGGCGGCCGACGCGGCCGCGTTCACCGCCGCCTACCGCCGCTACTGCTGGACCACGGACGGCCTGGACGGCGTCCGCCTGGCCCCGTTCCAGCTGCTCGCCGTCCAGGGCCGCAGCCTCGCCGCGCTGCCGCACGACGAGCAACTGGCCCTGCTCGACCGGCTGGTGGAGCACGACGGCACCGGGCTGCTGCGGACGACCAGAAGGCTGTACGTCGACACCGGTGACCCGCAGTCGGTGCGCGCCGGTGTCGACTGGTGGCTGGAGATGACCGGCCGCGGCGGCGAGGGCATGGTGGTCAAGCCGGTCGGCGCGGTGGTCCGGAACCCGGAGGGGCGGCTGGTGCAGCCCGGCATCAAGTGCCGGGGGCGGGAGTACCTGCGGATCGTCTACGGGCCCGAGTACACCCGGCCGGACAACCTGGCCCGGCTGCGGCAGCGGTTCCTGAACCACAAGCGGTCCCTGGCGCTGCGCGAGTACGCCCTCGGCCTGGAGGCCCTGGACCGGCTCGCGGAGGGCGAGCCGCTGTGGCGGGTGCACGAGGCCGTGTTCGGGGTGCTGGCCCTGGAGTCGGAGCCCGTCGACCCCCGTCTGTAGGGCCTGAGGGCGTACGACCTGGTCAGCCGACCAGCCGCAGCCGCCGCTCGCACACACCGAAGCGGACCGTCCGGCCCCGGGCCGGACGGTCCGCTTCGGTGCCGGTCCCACCAGCACGCAGTCCCAGGCGGTATGGGTGTCGTCGGCGACGGCCTGCACACCGGGGTTGCTGCCGGGGGCACGGCGATCCGCTCGCGCACCGCCGTGACCCCGTCGGCCGTGACCCCGTCGGCCGGGGCCGCCGACGGCGCCCCGCTCAGCGGCCGGAACCAGAAGCCGGGGCCGTCGCCGGGTTGCGCTTCTCGTCAATGAGACGAGAACAGGAAGTGGCAGAAACGGGCGACAGGGGCGTGAAGACGGTCGCGTGCGGCCAGGATGGAGGCATGACCTACCGTGTCGACTCCGAGGCCGGTCGGCTGCGCCGCGTGATCCTGCACCGGCCCGACCTGGAGCTCAAAAGGCTCACCCCCAGCAACAAGGACGCCCTCCTCTTCGACGACGTGCTGTGGGTGCGCCGGGCGCGCGCCGAGCACGACGGATTCGCCGACGTCCTGCGCGACCGCGGTGTCGCCGTGCACCTCTTCGGCGACCTGCTCACCGAGACCCTCGAACTCCCCGCGGCCCGCGACCTCGTCCTCGACCGGGTCTTCCACGAGAAGGAGTACGGCCCGCTCGCCGCCGACCATCTGCGCGCCGCCTTCGCGGCCCTGCCCGCGCGGGAACTGGCCGAGGCGCTCGTGGGCGGCATGACCAAGCGGGAGTTCCTCCAGGCGCACGCGGAGCCGACGTCCGTCCGCTTCCATGTGATGGACCTCGACGACTTCCTCCTCGGCCCCCTGCCCAACCACCTGTTCACCCGCGACACCTCCGCCTGGATCTACGACGGGGTCGCCATCAACGCCATGCGGCTGCCCGCCCGGCAGCGCGAGACCGTCCACTTCGAGGCGATCTACCGGCACCACCCGCTCTTCCGCGACGAGACGTTCCGGGTCTGGTCGCAGGGGCAGGCCGACCATCCGTCCACCATCGAGGGCGGCGACGTGCTGGTGATCGGCAACGGCGCCGTGCTGATCGGCATGAGCGAGCGCACCACCCCGCAGGCCGTGGAGATGCTGGCCTACCAGCTGTTCGCGGCCGGCTCCGCGCGCACGATCGTCGCGCTCGACATGCCCAAGCGGCGCGCCTTCATGCACCTCGACACCGTGATGACCATGGTCGACGGCGACATCTTCACCCAGTACGCGGGCCTCGGCATGCTGCGCTCGTACACCATCGAACCCGGCGTCGGCGACCGGGAGCTGAAGGTCACCGACCATCCACCGGAGCACATGCACCGCGCCATCGCCGCCGCCCTCGGCCTCGGTGAGATCCGGGTGCTGACCGCCACCCAGGACGTGCACGCCGCCGAGCGCGAGCAGTGGGACGACGGCTGCAACGTGCTCGCGGTCGAGCCCGGCGTCGTCGTCGCCTACGAGCGCAACGCGACCACCAACACCCACCTGCGCAAGCAGGGCATCGAGGTGATCGAGATCCCGGGCAGCGAGCTGGGCCGGGGCCGGGGCGGCCCGCGCTGCATGAGCTGCCCGGTGCAGCGCGACCCCGTCTGACCGCTGGGCCCGAGGGGACTGACGGGCGTGCCGGGGCGGTATCCCCGGCCGGTGTGATGAAGTGGACCCCGAGGAGGCTGTATAGAAATTCAGGGCGTCGTATAGAATTCCAAAGTCCTGTCCCTCACGTACCTCCGGAGCGCCCCCATGGCGACAGTCCCGACCGCCCTTGCCGGCCGCCACTTCCTCAAGGAGCTGGACTTCACCGAGCAGGAGTTCCGCGGCCTGGTCGAGCTGGCGGCCGAGCTGAAGGCCGCCAAGCGGGCCGGGGCCGAGCCGCAGTACCTGAAGGGCAGGAACATCGCGCTGGTCTTCGAGAAGACCTCGACGCGCACCCGCTGCGCGTTCGAGGTCGCCGCCGCCGACCAGGGCGCCCACACGACCTACCTCGACCCGGCCGGCTCCCAGATCGGGCACAAGGAGTCCGTGAAGGACACCGCGCGCGTGCTCGGCCGCATGTTCGACGCGATCGAGTACCGGGGCCACGGCCAGGGTGTCGTCGAGGAGCTGGCCGCCCATGCCGGCGTCCCCGTCTACAACGGCCTCACCGACGAGTGGCACCCCACCCAGATGCTCGCCGACGTGCTCACCATGACCGAGCACACCGACAAGCCGCTGGACCAGGTCACCTTCGCCTACCTCGGCGACGCCCGCTACAACATGGGCAACTCCTACCTCGTCACCGGCGCCCTGCTCGGCATGGACGTGCGGATCGTCGCGCCCAGGGTGCTGTGGCCGGACGAGACGATCGTCGCGGTCGCCCGGCAACTCGCCACCGCCTCCGGCGCCCGGGTCACGCTCACCGAGGACGTGCCGGAGGGCGTGCGCGGCGCCGACTTCATCGCGACCGACGTCTGGGTGTCCATGGGCGAGCCCAAGGAGGTCTGGGACGAGCGCATCGCGCTGCTCGGCCCGTACGCCGTGACCATGGACGTCCTCGCCGCCACCGGGAACCCTGACGTGAAGTTCCTGCACTGTCTGCCGGCCTTCCACGACCTCGGCACCAAGGTCGGCCTGGAGATCCACGAGCGGCACGGACTGACCGAGCTGGAGGTCACCGACGAGGTCTTCGAGTCCGAGCACTCCGTCGTCTTCGACGAGGCGGAGAACCGGATGCACACGATCAAGGCGGTCCTCGTGGCCACCCTCGCCCGATCCGCGTCACACAGCCTTGCCTGACCGGCCTCACCAGGCCTTATCCTGACCGGCGGCCCGAAAACACCCCTTTCGGTGCCGTCGGCGCGGTCCCACGGCGACCGCGCGTGCCGCCACGACGACCCCACGACGGTCGTCCGCACCACCGAGAAACGAGCACCACCCGCATGCCCGCTCCCCGCATCAAGTCCCCGCAAGCGCTGGTCGCCGAATCCGGCGCCGACCGCGAGGGACACGGCCTGAAGCGCACGATGGGCCTCTTCCAGCTCATCTGCTTCGGCGTCGGCGCCATCGTCGGCACCGGCATCTTCGTCGGCCTCTCCGACTCCGTCGCCCAGGCCGGTCCGGCCGTCGTCGTCTCCTACGTGCTCGCCGCGATCACCTGCGTCTTCACCGCCTTCTCCTTCGCGGAGCTGGGCGGCGCGATCCCGGTCTCCGGCTCCTCGTACTCCTTCGCCTACGCCGGTCTCGGCGAGTCCACCGCCTTCCTGGTCGGCTGGTGCCTGCTGCTGGAGTACGGCGTCTCGATCTCGGCCGTGGCCGTCGGCTGGAGTCAGTACGTCAACGAACTGCTGCACAGCCTCACCGGAGTCCAGCTCCCCGCCGCGCTGTCGGCCGGCCCCGGCGACGGCGGGATCGTCAACCTGCCCGCCGTGATCGTCATCGCCATGGCCTCGGTGCTGCTGGTGCGCGGCGTGCGCGAGAGCGCCCGGGCGACGGCGGCCATGGCCGCCGTCAAGCTCGTCATCCTGCTGGCCTTCTGCGTCATCGGCTACAGCGCCTTCAAGCACGGCAACCTCACCCCGTTCTCGCCGGCCGGCCTCGGCGGCATCGGCGCGGGCACCACCGCCGCGTTCTTCTCGTACATCGGCTTCGACGCGATCACCACCGCCGGCGAGGAGGCCAAGAACCCGCGCCGGGACATCCCCGTGGCGATCATGGTCTGCATGGGCATCGTGACCGTGCTGTACTGCGCGGTCGCGCTCGCCGCGATCGGCGCCGTCGGCGGCAGGCAGGTCGCCGGCCGCCCCGCGGCCCTGTCCTACGTCGTCAACGAGGTCACGGGCTCGACCGTCGGCGGCGGCGTGATCGCCTTCGGCGCGGTCGTCGCCATCGCCTCCGTCGTCCTCGCGGTGATGTACGGCCAGACCCGCATCCTGATGTCGATGTCCCGGGACGGCCTGATCCCGCGCGTCTTCGAGAAGGTGAACCCGAAGACCGCCACCCCGGTCGCCGGCACCCTGATCGTCGCCGTGGTCTTCGCGCTCCCGGCGGCCTTCGCCTCGCTGGACGCGGTGATGAACCTGTGCACCATCGGCACGCTCGCGATCATGGCCGTCGTCAACATCGCGGTGCTGGCCCTGCGCCGCCGCGAACCGGGCCTCACCCGCAGCTTCCGCGTCCCGCTCTACCCGGTGGGCCCGCTGCTCGGCATCGGCTTCTGCCTGTACCTGATGTACGAGACCGGCTGGCGGACCTGGATCCAGTTCGCCGTGTTCCTCGCGGTCGGCCTCGCGATCTACGCCGCCTACGGCCGCCGGCACTCCACCCTGGCCACCGCGGCCCCCGAGGTCACAGCGAGCGCCGCCGCTGAGCGGGAACCACAGGCAGTGTGAACCACACCGCCTTGCCCGACGGGGTGGGGCGGTGCCCGCAGGACGAGCTGAGGGCACGGATGAGCAGCAGCCCGCGCCCGTCCTCCTGCCAGGGGTCCGGCACCTCGATCACCGGCCGGGTCAGATGGCCGGGGGGCGCCGGGTCCGCGTCGTGCACCTCGACCTGGCAGCCGGTCGGCAGCAGCCGCACCACCAGCTCTATCGGGCCGCGCCCGGCGGTGTGCTCCACCGCGTTGGCCACCAGCTCGGCGGTGAGCAGCTCCGCGGTGTCGCTGTCGGCCGTGTGCTCCACCTCGGCGAGAGCCGTGCGCACCAGGGCCCGCGCCACAGGCACCGCCGCGGCGGTGTGCGGCAGCGCGATGCGCCAGGAGGCCGATTCGGTGGGGCGTTCGTGCAAGGCGAGTCCGTTCATGGAGCAGGCTGTCCTGCTTTCGACTGTAGGAATGGTACGGGCCCCGGCCACGGGGACGGCCTGGGGGCTTCGCCCGGGACCCCGGCCCTGTCGGCCCGGACCCCGGTACCAGGCGGCTTACCCAGGCGAACGCCCCGCGTCCCCCACCCGTCCCCGCTGTTACGGCCCTGTCGCCGATCGGTGACACAGGCATGTCGCGTCCTCGTGACGACAGTCAGAAACAGGTGATAACTTCGAGGGATACAGCGCCACGTACGGACCCCAGCCAAGGAGGCCGCACGTCATGAGTCCCTTCACCGGCTCCGCCGCCCGCACCTCCGACTGGGAGCACCTGCGGGTCTCTCTCGCCGACGGGGTGGCCACCGTCACCCTCGCCCGCCCCGACAGACTCAACGCCCTCACCTTCGGCGGATACGCCGACCTGCGCGATCTGCTCGCCGAGCTCTCCCGGGAGCGTGCCGTGCGCGCCCTGGTGCTGGCCGGCGAGGGCCGCGGCTTCTGCTCCGGCGGCGACGTGGACGAGATCATCGGCGCCACGCTCGCCATGGACACCGCCCAGCTGCTCGACTTCAACCGGATGACCGGCCAGGTCGTGCGGGCGATCCGTGAATGCCCGTTCCCGGTGATCGCCGCCGTGCACGGGGTGGCGGCGGGCGCGGGCGCGGTCCTCGCCCTGGCCGCCGACTTCCGCGTCGCGGACCCCTCGGCCCGCTTCGCCTTCCTCTTCACCCGCGTCGGCCTGTCCGGCGGCGACATGGGCGCGGCCTATCTGCTGCCCCGGGTCGTCGGCCTCGGCCACGCCACCCGCCTGCTCATGCTGGGCGAGCCGGTCCGCGCCCCCGAGGCGGAGCGCATCGGCCTGATCAGCGAGCTGACGGACGAGGGCCACGCCGACGAGGCGGCTCAGGCCCTCGCCCGCCGCCTCGCCGACGGCCCGGCCCTGGCCCACGCCCAGACGAAGGCCCTGCTGACAGCCGAGCTGGACATGCCGCTGGCCGCCGCGGTCGAACTGGACGCCCAGGCCCAGGCTCTGCTGATGAACGGCGAGGACTACGCCGAGTTCCACGCGGCGTTCACCGAGAAGCGCCCGCCGAAGTGGCAGGGGAGGTGACACCGGCATGAAGGTCGCCGTCATCGGGGGCGGTCCCGGCGGTCTGTACGCCGCCGCCCTGCTCAAGCGCCTCGACCCGGCCCGCGAGATCACCCTGTGGGAGCGCAACGCCCCCGACGACACCTTCGGCTTCGGCGTCGTCCTCTCCGACGAGACCCTCGGCGGCATCGAACATGCCGACCCCGTGGTCTACGAGGCCCTGCGCCGGGACTTCGTCCGCTGGGACGACATCGACATCGTGCACCGGGGCACGACCCACCGCTCCGGCGGCCACGGCTTCGCCGCACTGGGCAGGCGGCGCCTCCTGGAGATCCTGCACGAGCGCTGCCACGCCCTCGGCGTGGACATCCGCTTCCGCACCGAGGCCCCGCGCCCGGACACGCTGTCGGCCGAGTACGACCTCGTCATCGCCGCCGACGGGGTGCACAGCACCACCCGCGAGGCGTACGCCCACGCCTTCGGCCCCCGGGTGAGCGCACACCGCTGCCGTTACATCTGGCTCGCCGCCGACTTCCCCTTCGACGCCTTCCGCTTCGAGATCGCCGAGACCGAGCACGGCCCGGTGCAACTGCACGGCTACCCGTACGCGGCCGACGCCTCCACCGTGATCGTGGAGATGCGCGAGGAGGTGTGGCGGGCGGCCGGATTCGAGGAGCCGGAGCCGGCGGAGTCCGTCGAGCGGTGCGCCAAGATCTTCTCGGCGGCCCTGCGCGGCCGCCCCCTGCGCTCCAACAAGTCGGCCTGGACGACGTTCCGGACGGTGGTCAACGACCGGTGGTCCCACACCAACGTGGTCCTTCTCGGCGACGCCGCCCACACCGCCCACTTCTCCATCGGCTCCGGCACCAAGCTCGCCGTGGAGGACGCGCTCGCCCTCGCCGCCTGCCTGGAGGAACAGCCGGACGTGGCACGGGCGTTGACCGCGTACGAAGCGGAGCGCCGGCCCGTCGTCGCCTCCACCCAGCGGGCCGCCCGGGCGAGCCTGGAGTGGTTCGAGGACCTGGCCCGCTACCGCGCCCAGCCGCCGCGCCAGTTCGCCTTCAACCTGCTCACCCGCAGCCGCCGGGTCACCCACGACAACCTCCGGCTGCGCGACGCGCACTTCACCGGGGCCGTCGAGCGCGAGTTCGGCTGCCCGCCCGGCACGCCCCCGATGTTCACCCCGTTCCGGCTGCGCGGACTGACCCTGCGCAACCGGGTCGTGGTGTCGCCGATGGACATGTACTCCGCCGTCGACGGCGTCCCCGGCGACTTCCACCTCGTCCACCTCGGCGCCCGCGCCCTCGGCGGGGCCGGGCTGGTGATGACCGAGATGGTGTGCGTGAGCGAGCAGGGCCGGATCACCCCGGGCTGCGCCGGGCTGTACACGGGCCGGCAGACCGAGGCGTGGCGGCGCGTCACCGACTTCGTGCACCAGCAGGCGCCGGGCACGGCGATCGGGGTGCAGCTCGGGCACGCCGGCCGCAAGGGCTCCACCCGGCCGATGTGGGAGGGCATGGACGAGCCGCTGCCCACGGGCAACTGGCCGCTCGTCGCCGCCTCCCCGCTGCCGTACAAGCCGGGCAGCCAGCTGCCGCGGCAGCTGTCGCGGGCCCAACTGACCGATGTGCGCGAGCAGTTCACGGCCGCCGCCTGGCGGGCCGCACGGGCCGGGTTCGATCTGCTCGAACTGCACTGCGCCCACGGCTACCTGCTCTCCGGCTTCCTGTCCCCGCTCACCAACCGCCGCACCGACGGCTACGGCGGCTCGCTGGAGAAGCGGCTGCGGTTCCCGCTGGAGGTCTTCGACGCCGTCCGCGCGGTGTGGCCGGCCGAGCGGCCGATGACCGTCCGCATCTCCGCCACCGACTGGGCCGAGGGCGGGACGAGCGCCGAGGACGCCGTCGCGATCGCCCGGGCCTTCCGCGCGCACGGCGCCGACGCGATCGACGTCTCCACCGGGCAGGTGGTGGCCGAGGAGCGCCCGGAGTTCGGGCGGTCGTACCAGACGCCGTTCGCCGACCGGATCCGCCACGAGGCGGGGATCCCGGTGATCGCGGTCGGCGCGATCTCCTCGTGGGACGACGTGAACTCCCTGATCCTCGCCGGACGCACCGACCTGTGCGCCCTCGCCCGCCCGCATCTGTACGACCCGCACTGGACCCTGCACGCGGCGGCCGAGCAGGGCTACGACGGCCCCGGCGTCGGCTGGCCCGCCCCCTACCGCGCGGGCAGCCGCCGCCCGCAGACCGGCCGCACGGACGCCCCGAAGCCCCGGCTCACCCTCGGCCGCTGAGCTGTCGGTGCGGCCCGCTGCCGCGTCCGACGCCTCACACCCCGGCGAACTCCGCGCCCGCGTCCCGCAGTCGTGCGTGCAGTGCGCGGAAGACCTCCGCCGAGCGCAGGCCCGGCCACCCCGCGGGCAGCAGGTCGGTGGGCAGGCCGGGGTCGGTGTAGGGCAGGTGGCGCCAGGAGTCGAGGGCGAGGAGGTAGTCGCGGTAGGCCTCCTCGGGCGGGGTGCCCGGGCGGTGTTCCCAGGCGCGCAGCACCGGGGCGTGGGTGTCCAGGAAGAGCTCGTGCTCCTTGGCGATCGCGGCCAGGTCCCACCAGCGGGCGACCGCCTCGGCCGTCGGGGCGAAGCCCAGGTGCGCACCGCGGAAGAAGTCGACGTACGGGTCCAAGTGGAGGCGGCGCAGGGTGTGTTCCGCCTCCTCGTGCAGCCGCGCCGGGGCGATCCACACCCCGGGGGCCGCCGTGCCGAAGCCGAGGCCGGCCAGCCGGGAGCGCAGCACGTGCCGCTTCTGCCGCTCCGACTCGGGCACGGAGAAGACCGCCAGCACCCAGCCCTCGTCCCCGGGCGGCGCCGCCGCGTAGATACGGCGGTCGCCGTCGTCCAGCAACTGGCGTGCCTCGGGGGAGAGTTCGTAGCCCGCGGCGCCGGCGGCCGTGCGGGCCGGCACCAGCAGGCCGCGCCGTTTGAGCCGGGACACCGAGGACCGCACGGAGGGCGCGTCCACGCCGACCGCGGCCAGGAGCCGGATCAGCTCCGCGACGGGCACGGGGCCGGGCATGAAGCGGCCGTACGCGCCGTAGAGCGTGACGATGAGGGACCGGGGGGCGTGCTGCTCGGACACGTTGATCATTTTAGGTCTTCGGCATCACTGCTGGTCACCATCGGTGCGCAGACGGAACCGCTGCAGCTTGCCGGTGGCGGTGCGCGGCAGCGCGTCCAGGAAGACGAACACGCGCGGGCATTTGTAGGGCGCCAGCTCCCCCAGCAGGAAGCGGCGCAGGGCCTCGGGGTCGCGCGGCGCCCCGGCGCGCAGCACCGTGTACGCGACGGCGACCTGTCCGCGCGCCGCGTCGGGGCGGCCGACGACGGCCGTCTCCACCACGTCCGGATGGCGCAGCAGCGCGTCCTCCACCTCCGGCCCGGCGATGTTGTACCCGGCCGAGATGATCATGTCGTCGGCGCGGGCCACATAGCGGAAGTAGCCGTCGGGCTCGCGGACATAGGTGTCGCCGGTGACGTTCCAGCCGCCGCGGACGTATCCGCGCTGACGCGGGTCGGCCAGATAGCGGCAGCCGACCGGGCCGCGCACGGCCAGCAGCCCGGGCTCGCCGTCGGGCACCGGGCGGCCGTCCGCGTCCTGCACCCGGGCCTGCCAGCCCGGCACCGGCACCCCCGTGGTCCCGGGTCTGATGTGCTCGTCGGCGGCGGAGACGAAGATGTGCAGCAGCTCGGTCGCGCCGATGCCGTTGATGACCCGCACGCCGGTGCGCTCGTGCCAGGCCCGCCAGGTGGCCGCGGGCAGGTTCTCGCCGGCCGAGACGCAGCGCCGCAGCGAGGAGACGTCGTGCCCGTCCAGCTCGTCCAGCATGGCGCGGTAGGCGGTCGGGGCGGTGAACAGCACCGAGACGCGGTGCCCGGCGATCGCCGGGAGCAGGTGTTTCGGGCCGGCCTGCTCCAGCAGCAGGCTGCTGGCACCGGCCCGCATCGGGAAGATCACCAGCCCGCCGAGGCCGAAGGTGAAGCCGAGCGGGGGAGAGCCGGCGAAGACGTCGTCCGCCCGGGGGCGCAGCACGTGCCGGGAGAAGGTGTCCGCTATGGCGAGCACGTCCCGGTGGAAGTGCATGCACCCTTTCGGGCGACCCGTGGTGCCGGAGGTGAACGCGATCAGGGCGATGTCGTCGGCGGCGGTGTCGACCGCCGGGAACGGGGTGTCGGGCGCCGGGCGGCACAGCAGGTCGTCCGGGCCGTCCCCGCCGTAGGTCAGGATCCGCAGGTCCGGTGTCCCGGCCTTCACCAGGTCGGCCACCGCGCGTATGTCGCACAGCGCGTGCCGCACCCGGGCGATCTCGCACATCGTCGCCAGCTCGTGCGGGCGCTGCTGGGCCAGCACGGTGACCGCTATCGCTCCCGCCTTCAGCACGGCCAGCCAGCAGGCGGCGAGCCAGGGTGTGGTAGGGCCGCGCAGCAGCACCCGGTTGCCGGGGACCACACCGAGGTCGCCGGTGAGCACGTGCGCGATCCGGTCGACGCGGGCGCGCAGTTCGCCGTACGTCCAGCTGGGGCCTTCCGGGGTGTGGAAGACCGGGCGGTCCGCGTCGGCGTGGTCCAGCAGCTGCGCCGCGCAGTTCAGCCGGTCGGGGTAGCACAGCTCCGGCAGGTCGAACCGCAGCTCGGGCCACTCGTGCGGCGGGGGCAGATGGTCGCGCGCGAAGGTGTCGACGTGGGCCGTGACGTGCATGGCGGTTCGCCCCCTTGCCGTGACGGACGGAACTCTGCGGCGGGCTCGTGCCTGGAGCGTATCGTCTTGGTGACGGCAGTCAAGCTAGCGCGATAACGTCAGAGGGAAGACGGCAACGAGGAAGGGCGGGGCGCCCCGTGGCCCGCCCCGGAGGGAGGACCGGCCGTGCCCGCATTCTCACTCGAACCGGAGCAGACCGCCTGGTGCGCCGAACTGCGCGCGCTCGCTGCCGCACGGCTGCGCCCGCTCGCCGACCAGGGGGAGCCGGGCCACGTCAACCGGCCGCTCCTGACCGAACTCGGACGACTCGGCCTGCTGGAGCGGCTGTTCACCTCCGGCGCGCTCGACCTGTGCCTGATGCGGGAGTCCCTCGCGCAGGCCTGCACCGAGGCCGAGACCGCCCTCGCCCTCCAGGGCCTCGGCGCCCATCCGGTGCACGCCCACGGCAGCCCGGCCCAGCGCAAGCACTGGCTGCCGAAGGTCGCCGACGGCAGCGCGGTCGCGGCCTTCGCGCTGAGCGAGCCCGGCGCCGGCTCGGACGCGGCCGCGCTCTCCCTCGCCGCCGAGCCGGACGGCACCGGCACCGGCGGCTGGCGGCTCACCGGCGAGAAGTGCTGGATCTCCAACGCCCCCGAGGCCGACTTCTACACCGTCTTCGCCCGCACCACACCCGGCGCCGGAGCCCGCGGCGTGACCGCCTTCCTCGTCCCCGCCGACCGCCCCGGACTCACCGGCACCGCCCTGGAGATGCTCTCCCCGCACCCCATCGGCGCCCTTCGCTTCGACGCCGTCCCGGTCACCGCCGCCGACGTGCTCGGCGAGACCGACCGCGGCTTCGCCGTCGCCATGGGCACCCTGAACCTCTTCCGGCCCAGCGTCGGCGCGTTCGCGGTCGGCATGGCCCAGGCCGCACTGGACGCCACCGTCGACCACACGCGGCGGCGGGAGGCGTTCCGGGGCACGCTGAAGGACCTCCAGGCCGTCGCCCACCAGGTCGCCGAGATGGCGCTGCGCACCGAGGCGGCCCGGCTGATGGTCTACGCGGCGGCGACCGCGTACGACCAGGGCGCCCCCGGCGTCCCCGGGCGGGCCGCGATGGCCAAGCTGCTCGCCACCGAGACCGCGCAGTACGTCGTCGACACCGCCGTCCAGCTGCACGGCGCCCGCGCCCTGCGCCGCGGCCACCTCCTCGAACACCTCTACCGCGAGGTGCGCGCACCCCGCGTCTACGAGGGCGCGAGCGAGGTCCAACGAGGCATCATCGCCAAGGAGTTGTACGCCACCGCTGACCATCAGGAGGCCCGGTGAGCACCGAGCGCGTCAACCCGCCCACCCTCACGCGAATCAACCCGCCCACCCTCACGCGTATCAACCCGCCCACCCTCTCCCCGCCCTCAGGCTTCTCGCACGCCGTCGTCGCCGCCGGCTCCCGTGTGGTGTTCCTCGCGGGCCAGACCGCCCTCGACACCGACGGCAAGGTCACCGGCGCGACGCTCCCCGAGCAGTTCGAGAAGGCGCTCGGCAACCTCCTCACCGCCCTGCGCGCGTCCGGCGGCACCCCCGCCGACCTCGCCCGGGTCACGGTCTACGCCACGGACGTCGCCGCCTACCGCGCCCACGCGGGCCGGCTGGGCCGGATCTGGCGGGACCTCGCGGGCCGGGACTATCCCGCGATGGCTGTCGTGGAGGTCGTACGGCTGTGGGACGAGCAGGCGATGGTCGAGCTGGACGGGTTCGCCGTACTGCCCTGACCGGTGTCCGTCCAGGCCGTTCAGACCGCCGCCGGGGGCCGCTCCGCCGGAAGCCGGCACGGCGGGACGACGCTGCCGTCCGCGTGCAGCTCGCCGCTGTCGTCGAAGACGATCGAGCCGTCGCACAGCAGCGTCCAGCCCTGTTCGGGGTGGGCGGCGACCGGGTGCCGCGGGGCCGTGGCGGACGCGGGGCACGAGGACCGGCAGGAGCACATGGCGCACCTCCACAACGGGACGTGAGCGGGGCCGGCGGGTCCGGCCGTCGCCCGTCACCTCAGACCATGCGACCGCCGTGAACGCGCCGGAACCGCTCGCCGTGAAGCGTGACAACACCCGGACAACTCCCGGACGGTTCCATGACGCGCCACCGTTGGAGTGACGGTCACGCCCTGCGGCACGGACGCCCGGTATCCAGTGGAACTCTCGACCCCATCACCCCAGGGAACCGGGAGGTACCCCCATGCCCGTTCGCCCCGCTCTCGCCTCGGCCCTCGGCGCCGCGGCCCTGCTCTGCGCCGCCGTCGGCCCGGCCGGCGCCGCGCCCGCTGCGCCTACGGAGACCGTCACCGTCGACGCCACCGGCAAGCTCGCCTCCGACGGCACCGTCACGCTCTCCGGCACCTACCGGTGCACCGCCGGCACCGGACCGGTGTTCGTCAGCTCCTCGATCAGCCAGGGCGACTCCCGCGTCCGGTACGGCATCGGCGGCAGCGGCGCGCGGTGCGACGGCGCCGAGCACCACTGGAAGAACTCCGGCAAGCCCGGCGAAGAGACCCTCAAGACCGGCAAGGCCCACGTCCAGGCCACCCTCATGGAACTGCGGCCCACGGACACCGGCCTCATCGGCGACCTCCCGCTGCCCGCCTTCCACGCGACGGCCGACCAGGACATCACGCTCGCCAAGCAGTGAGCCCCGGCCGTGAGCCGGACGGCCCGGGCGCGCAGCGGCCCGGACCGCCCGGCGGCCCCGCCGGGCTCAGGAGCGCTGCCAGCTGTGCGGGGCGTGGTAGGCGTGCGGGCGCCAGGAGGTGCCGCCGGGGGTGGCGGGGGCGGTGCCGGGCGCGGTCAGGGCGCTGCGGCTGAGCAGCAGCACCGCGAGCGCGGCCAGCTCCTCCGGTGAGGCCTGACCCCGCTCGACGCGGATCGGGGGGACCGGGGACGCGGGGGACAGGGGAGCGGATCCGGACATGGGAACCTCCGTCACTGTGGGGGATTGCCGTGTTTGCGGGCGGGGCGCTCGGCGTGCTTGGTGCGCAGCATCGACAGCGCCCCGATGAGGACCGCGCGGGTGTCGGCCGGGTCGATCACGTCGTCCACGAGGCCGCGTTCGGCCGCGTAGTACGGGTGCATCAGCTCGTTCCTGTACTCCTTGACCAGCTCCGCGCGCCGGGCCTCGGGATCGTCGGCCTCGGCGATCTGCCGGCGGAAGATGACGTTCGCGGCGCCCTCGGCGCCCATCACGGCGATCTCGTTGGTCGGCCAGGCGTACGTCAGGTCCGCGCCGATCGACTGGGAGTCCATGACGATGTACGCGCCGCCGTAGGCCTTGCGCAGGATGAGGCTGATGCGCGGCACGGTCGCGTCGCAGTAGGCGTACAGCAGCTTCGCGCCGTGCCGGATGATGCCGCCGTGCTCCTGGCCGACGCCCGGCAGGAAGCCCGGCACGTCCAGCAGGGTCACGATCGGGATGCTGAAGGCGTCGCACATCTGGACGAAGCGGGCGGCCTTTTCACTCGCCTCGATGTCCAGCACGCCGGCCAGGGTCTGCGGCTGGTTGGCGACGATCCCGACCACCTGCCCGTCGAGACGGGCCAGCGCACAGATGACGTTGCGCGCCCAGCGCTGGTGCACCTCCAGGAAGTCGCCGTCGTCGACGATCTCCTCGATCACCTTCGCCATGTCGTACGGCCGGTTCCCGTCCACCGGCACCAGGTCCGCGAGCGCGGCGCAGCGCCGGTCCGCGGGGTCGTCGCAGGGCACCGGGGGCGGGTTCTCGCGGTTGTTGCGGGGGAGGAGGGAGAGCAGATAGCGGACCTCCTCCAGACAGGTCTCCTCGTCGTCGTAGGCGAAGTGGCACACGCCGCTGGTCTCGGCGTGCACGTCGGCGCCGCCGAGCCCGTTCTGGCTGATCTCCTCGCCGGTCACGGCCTTGACCACGTCCGGGCCCGTGATGAACATCTGCGAGGTCTCACGGACCATGAACACGAAGTCGGTGAGGGCCGGCGAGTACGCCGCGCCGCCCGCGCACGGGCCGAGCATCACACTGATCTGCGGGATCACGCCCGAGGCCGCGGCGTTGCGGCGGAAGATGCCGCCGTATCCGGCGAGCGCGGTCACGCCCTCCTGGATCCGGGCGCCCGCCCCGTCGTTCAGGGAGACCAGCGGCGCGCCGGCCGCCAGGGCCATGTCCATGATCTTGTGGATCTTGGCCGCGTGGGCCTCGCCCAGGGCACCGCCGAAGATCCGGAAGTCATGGGCGTAGACGAAGACCGTACGGCCCTCGACCGTGCCCCAGCCGGTGACGACTCCGTCGGTGTACGGCTTCTTCGCCTCCAGTCCGAAGCCGGTCGCCCGGTGCCTGCGCAGCGGCTCGACCTCGTGGAACGAGCCCGCGTCGAGCAGCAGGCCGATCCGCTCGCGCACGGTGAGCTTGCCCTTGGCCCTCTGGGCGGCCGTCGCCCTCTCGCTGGGGCCGGCGAGCACGCTGTCGCGTATGCCGGCCAGTTCCTCGACGCGGGACCTCATGTCTCCCCCTGCATACGTGAAGTGACGGAACCCCACTGGTCCGCCCAGCCTGGCAAGGCGGGCTGACCGGGGGCTGACGAACCGCTTACGCGGGACAACACCGCTGTTCCTCAGGCCAGTTGGAGGTGGGCGTCCCCGCTCAGGGCGGGGTCGTGGGCGAGGATCGCGCTCTCGACGCGGCGCAGCGCGGGGGAGGGCTGGATGCCGAGCTCGTCGTCGAGGCGGCGGCGCATGCGGCGGAAGGCGTCGAGGGCGTCGGCCTGCCGGCCCGCGCCGTACAGGGCGATCATCAACTGCTCGCAGAAGCGCTCGCGCAGCGGGTGGTTGGTGTGCGCCTCGGCCAGCTCCGCGAGGACGGCCGCGTGCCGTCCCAGCCGTAACTCGGCGTCGAAGCGCAGCTCCATCGCGCGCATCCGGTACTCCTCCAGGCGGGCGCCCGCCAGCTGGCACAGCGTGCCGCCGGGGAAACCGCCGAAGACCGCCCCGCGCCACAGCGCCAGCGCGTCCTCCAGCAGCCGGGCGGTGCGGCCGGCGTCCGCCGCGCCGGCGCCCTCCGCCTGCCGTACGGCCCGGACGAACTCGGCCGCGTCCAGCTCGCCCTCGCCGAGGCCCAGCCGGTAGCCGGCCGGATGGATCGTCACCCGCGAGGCCGCGCGGTCCGGCTCCAGCGTGCGGAGCCTGCGGCGCAGCCGGCTGATGTGCGCCTGGAGGGCGTTGGCCTGGTTGTCGGGGGCGGCCTCACCCCACATCTCCTCGGCCAGGCTCTCCCCGGACACCGGCCGGCCCTCGCTGACCAGCAGCGTCTGCACCAGGATGCGCTGGAGATCGCCCGGGACGTCCGCCGGGCCCGCGTCGGTGCGTATCTCCAGTGGTCCGAGAACGGAGAACCTCAGCATGTCTTTCCCCCTTGATGACAATTCCTCGGCGACGGTGTTTCCGATGTGGTGCTGCGGTGGCAGAGAAGGGTGACCGCATACGCCTCGCCCCGGCGGGCCTCGATTTCCTTCAGCGGCCCGCCGGGGCGGATTGTCCGCCGGGACGGGGGCGGCCGGCGGTTCCTGGGATCCGGAATGGTGAATTCTCATTCACCCGCGTTCGGACATCGCGATCCGGCGGTGGTGCGTACCACGGTGGGGAGGGCGGGATCCCGGCTCCGGTGCTCCGTGCCGTTCACGTCCACCACAGTGACACCGTGCGCTGACGGAATGCTGACACGCTTCTGACGCAGGGCAATGAATTTCCAACGGCCCTTTTCCCGGACGGTCCGGCGGTGCTGTACTCCCTGCAACACTCCCATGCCGCGAAAACGCTCCCGAAAGGGGTACGCGAATGACCGCCACCACCACCGAGGCCGCCACCGGAAGCAGCACCGACAGCCGGATTCTGGAGGCGATACGATCCCACACCGCGAGTGAGAATCCGAGTTCTTTCCTGGCGCTCAACAGCGGAAACAGCGTCTTCACCGCCCCGGGCGCGGACGGGGTCGTCGTGTACCGCCGCACCGGCCGCTGGGCCGTGCAGTTCGGCGGCCCCTTCGCCGCCGAGGAGGACTACGACACCCTCCTCGACGCCTTCCGGCAGCGCGTCCGGGACGAGGGGCTCGGCCTCGTCGGCGTCCAGCTCCAGCGCGCCGACGCCGAGCGTTACGCCCGGCGCGGCTTCACCGTCAACCAGGTCGGCGCCTCCTGGGCGGCGAGCCTCGCCGAATTCACCCTGCGCGGCACCAAGTTCATGCAGCTGCGCAACAAGATCTCCCGCGCCCACCGCAACGGCCTGACCATCCAGGAGGCCGACGCCGCCGACGTGCGCGAGGCCATCGCCGCCATCGACGCGGCCTGGCTCGGCTCCAAGGGCGGCGCCCAGCAACTGGAGTTCCTGGTCGGCCAGATCGGCGGCCCGGCCCAGGCCCACCGCCGGCTCTTCGTCGGCACCATCGACGGCGCCCCGGTCGCCTACATCTCGTACTCCCCGGTGTACGGCAGCCGGGCCGGCTGGATGCACGACCTCAGCCGCCGCATCCCCGAGGGCTCCCCGGGCCTGATGGAGGCCATCAACGCGCACGCCATCGAGGTGTTCCGGGCCGAGGGCGTCGAGTGGCTGCACTTCGGGTTCACCCCCTTCACCGGGCTGGACGCGAGCCACGAACTCGATGGCCACAGCCCGGCGTTCCAGTGGCTGATGCACGCCCTGTGGGCCGAGGGTGCCGCGCTGTACCCGGCGCAGACCCAGCTGTCGTACAAGCAGAAGTGGGCGCCCGACCTGAGCATCCCCGAGTACGTCGCCATCGTCGGCCCGCAGGCCTCGCTGCCCGGCTTCGCCCACGTCTTCCGTGCATGCAACGCCTTCTGACGCATCGTCAGAGATCACCGCATCGTCAAAGACCACCGACAAGGAGAAAGCCGTGAGCCGGTCCACCGAGGAACTCCAGCACGCCATGGTCGAGCAGCTGATGGCCGTCATCGGGGCACCCGACGACCAGCAGGTCGCCGAGGCCGCCGACGCCGTCGTGCGCGCCCTGGACGAGCGGCTGCGCGCCGAGGCGGCCGCCTGAGCGCGGCAGGCACCGCACGTCCGATCAGAGGGACATCAGTGTCACATCAGCGCTCCACGGAACGCTGGACACACGTTCGCCCGGCGGTCCGGGCCCGGGAGCACCGCACTGTGCTCCCGTCGCCCCGGTCCGCCGGGTGAGCCCCGCCCGCGACGGTGACCGCGCGCGGGAGCTGAAGTCGACTCGCGGCGCCCGCAGCTCCGCCCGGCCGCGGCGCCGCCGCCCGATCCGGGCACTTCTCCCAAGGAGAGCAACGCATGCAGCGTCCGCACATACAGACGGCCGGGGCCCCCGCCTCCGCGGCCACAGCCCGCCCCGGCGCCTCGGCGACCTTCGCCGAACTGCTCAAACGGGTCAAGGCCGAGGGACTGCTCGACCTCGACCCGCGCTACTACGTGGGCAAGCTCGCCCTCAACACCCTCCTGCTGCTGATCGGGTTCGCCGCCTTCTTCGCACTGGGCGACTCCTGGTGGCAGCTCGCCACGGCCCTGTGGATGGGCCTGTGCGGCGGCCAGTCGGCGTTCATGTGGCACGACGCCGGCCACAAGGCGATGTTCCGCAGCAAGAAGGCCGCCTCCGCGGTCGGCTACGTGCACGCCAACCTGGTCAACGGGGTCAGCTACGGCTGGTGGGTCAACCACCACAACCGGCACCACTCCAACCCCAACCACCTGGACATGGACCCGGACATCGGCCGGCGCACCGCCATCTTCGACATCAAGCAGTACCCCTCCCGCAAGGGCACCCAGAAGCTCGTCGTGCGCTACCAGAGCGTGCTGTTCTTCGTGCTGCTCGTGCTCGAAGGCTTCAAGATGCTGAAGACGGCCGTCCTGTCCATCGCCCAGGGCAAGACCAAGCGGCCCGCGCTGGAGACCTTCCTGATCCTGCTGCGCACCGCCGTCTACCTCGGCCTCGTCCTCACCGTCCTGTCCCCGGCGCTCGCGGTCGCGTTCGTCGTCGTCCAGCACGCCGCCCTCGGCGTCTACTTCGGGATGATCTTCGCCCCCAACCACAAGGGCATGCAGATCCGCGACGGCGAGGAGGAGACCCTGGACTGGCTGGAGCGCCAGGTCCTCACCTCCCGCAACATCCGGCCCAGCCTGCTCGTCGACTTCCTCTACGGCGGCCTCAACTACCAGGTCGAGCACCACCTGTTCCCGGCCATGCCGCAGAAGAGCCTGCCGCGCGCCCGCGAACTCACCATGCAGTACTGCGCCGAGCGCGGGGTGCCATACCACGAGGTCGGGTTCTGGGCCTCGTACCGCGAGGTCGCCTCCTATCTGCACGAGGTCAGCGCGCCCGTGCGACGCGGCGACGTCGCGGAGCAGATCCGCCGCCAGGCAGCGGCGGCCGAGGCCGCCCGGGTCGCCTGAGCCCCGGCCCGCGCCCGCCGAGCCGTCCCGACGTCCGCCCGCCCCAAGGAGCACGATCCATGTCCCAGACCACCGCGGCGGCGGGCGGTGTCACCGCTCCCGCCCCGATCGGCGCCCGGCTGGACCGGCTGCCGATCCTCCCGCTGCACCGCAGACTCACGGCCGTCATCGGTGTCGGCCTGTTCTTCGACACCTTCGAGAACAATCTCTCCGGCACCCTCGGCAAGGTCCTGCAGAGCGACTTCGGCTTCGGCGCGACCTCGCTCAAGCTCGTGCTGGCCTCCGGATTCCTCGGCCAGTTCCTCGGTTCCCTGACGCTCGGCCGGATCGCCGACCGATTCGGCCGGCGCCGGGCCTTCCTCGTCAACCTCGCCCTCTACTCGGCGTTCTCGCTGCTCGGCGCGCTCGCCCCGAACGCCGCGTGGCTGATCGGCACCCGCTTCCTCGCCGGCCTCGGCATCGGCGCCGAACAGGCCCTGTCCGACTGCTACCTGGCCGACGTCCTGCCCGCCGGCCGGCGCGGCCGGTTCATCTCCGGCGCCTACACGCTCGCCTTCTGCGGCGTCCCCGCGGTGGGCTTCGCCGCGCTGTGGCTGGTCCCGCGCACCCCGCTCGGCGTGGCGGGCTGGCGCTGGCTGTTCGTGCTCGGCGCGCTCGGCTCCGCCGTGGTGTGGCTGCTGCGGCGGGGGCTGATCGAGTCGCCGCGGTGGCTCGCGGTGAACGGCCGCGCCGCCGAGGCGGAGCGGCTGGTGTCGCGCATGGAGGCGGAGGCGGCCGGCCGCGGCCTGCTCCTCACCCCACCCGAGACGCGGCCCGGGCCCCCCGCGCACGCGGCCGCTTTCCGGGACGTCCTGCGGCCGGGTCTGCGACGGCGCACCCTCGTCCTCTGGCTCTTCTCCGTGCTCTCGGTCGTCGGGTACTACGGCTTCGGGACGCTCGCGCCGCAGATCGTCGCCGCCAAGGGGTACGGCATCGTCGCCGGGCTCGGGTTCACGGCGTTGTCCTTCCTCGGGTACCCCGTGGGCTCGGCGCTCGCCCTGCCCGTCGTGGACCGGGTCGAGCGGCGCACCCTGATCGCCCTGTCGTCGGCCGCGATGGTGGTGGCCGGACTCGGCTTCGCCTGTGCGGGCTCGGCCGCCCTGGTGGTGGTCTGCGGATTCGCCTACACCCTGTTCAGCAACGTCTTCTCCAGCGTCTCGCACGTCTATCTGTCCGAGCAGTACCCGACCTCGATCCGGGCCACCGCCGCCGGCGCCGCCTACTCGCTGTCCAAACTCAGCGCCGGCGCCCTGCCGTTCGCCCTGCTGCCGGTCCTCGACGCCCACGGCCCCGGCGCGCTGTTCGGCGTCATCGCCGCCGCCATGGCCGTCCTCGCCCTCACCGTGCTGACCCTCGGCGAACGCACCACCGGCACCCCCGTCGACTGAACCGACCTTTCTGGACAAGGAGTTGAGCATGGCCTACGTCATCGGACTGCCCTGCGTCGACGTCAAGGACCGCTCCTGCATCGACGAATGCCCCGTCGACTGCATCTACGAAGGCCGCCGCGCCCTCTACATCCACCCGGACGAATGCGTGGACTGCGGGGCCTGCGAACCGGTCTGCCCCGTCGACGCCATCTACTTCGAGGACGACGTGCCCGCGGAGTGGGGCGGCGACCACGCGGCCTCCAACGCCGCCTTCTTCGCGGGTCTCGGCTCGCCCGGCGGCGGCAGCGCGATCGGCCCCCAGGACCACGACTCGCCGCTGGTCGCGGAGCTGCCCGAGGGGGTGTCGGTGGCGTGAGCGGACTGCTCGCCGGCAAGCGCGTCCTGGTGACCGGCATGGTCACGGACGCCTCCATCGCCTTCCATGTGGCCCGCATCGCCCAGGAGGAGGGCGCCGAGGTGCTGCTCACCGGCTTCGGCCGGCTCTCCCTGATCGAGCGGTTCGCGGACAAGCTGCCGAGACCCGCCCCGGTCATCGAGCTGGACGTCACCGACCAGGACCACCTCGACACCCTCGCCGAGCGGATCGGCGCGCACACCGACCGCCTCGACGGCGTCGTCCACTCCATCGCCTACGGGCCCCCGGGCGCCTTCTCCTTCCTGGACGGCACCTGGGCCGACGTCGCGACGGCCGTGCAGGTCTCGGCGTACTCCCTGAAGTCCCTCACCACCGCCTGTCTGCCCCTGCTGGAGCGGCGCGGCGGTGCGGTCGTCGGCCTCACCTTCGACGCGGGCGTGGCCTGGCCGCACTACGACTGGATGGGCGTGGCGAAGGCCGCCCTGGAGTCCACCAGCCGCTATCTCGCCCGTGACCTCGGCGGCCGCGGCATCCGCTGCAACCTGGTCGCGGCCGGCCCCCTGCGCTCCATGGCCGCCAGGTCCATCCCCGGCTTCGCCGAGCTGGCCGACGTCTGGACCACCGGCCGCGCCCCGGCCGGCTGGGACCTCACCGACCCCGGCCCGGCCGCCCGCGGGGTCGTCGCCCTGCTGTCGGACTTCTTCCCGCGCACCACCGGCGAGATCGTCCACGTCGACGGCGGAGTGCACATGACGGGCGCGTGAGCACCGCACGCCGAAGGGGGCGGGAGTCGCTTTCGACTCCCGCCCCCTCTGCTTCTCGATGTGCGCTACTCGGTCGTCCCGCCCGGCAGGATGCGCCGGAACCCGGTGTACGCCACCAGCGCCTCCGGCAGCACCACCGAGCCGTCCTCCCGCTGCCCCTGCTCCAGCAGCGCGGCCACCGTGCGGCCGATCGGCAGGGCCGAACCGTTCAGGGTGGCCGCTGGCGACTTGCGGCCGTCGGCCCGCTTGACGCGGATGTCGGCCCGGCGGGCCTGGAAGGTGCCGCAGTCGGAGACGGAGGAGATCTCCCGGTAGGCGCCGCCGCCCGGCAGCCACACCTCGATGTCGTACGTCATCCGCGCCGAGAAGCCCATGTCACCCGCGGGCAACAGCACGGTGCGGAAGGACAGTTCGAGTCGGCGCAGGCACTCCTCGGCCTGCGCGACCATCAGCTCCAGCTGCTCCTGCGCCTGCTCCGGCGCGCAGATCCGGACCAGTTCCACCTTCTCGAACTGGTGCAGCCTGAGCACACCCCGGGTGTCCCGGCCGTACGCCCCCGCCTCCGCGCGGAAGCAGGGGGTGCGGGCGGTGAAGGCGTACGGCAGGCCGCGGGCGTCCAGCAGCTCGCCGGCCACCAGGTTGGTCAGCGGCACCTCCGCCGTCGGGATCAGGAACAGCTCCCGCTCGCCGACCTGGGTGCGGAACAAGTCCTCCTCGAACTTGGGCAGTTGGCCGGTGCCGGTCATGGCGTCGCGCCCGACCAGGAACGGCACGGACTGCTCGGTGTAGCCGTGCTCACGGGTGTGCAGGTCCAGGAAGAAGTCGCCGAGGGCCCGCTCCAGCCGCGCCCCCGCGCCCCGGGCCACACTGAACCGGGCGCCGGAGAGCTTCGCGGCCGCGGGCGAGTCGAGGATGCCGAGCGCCTCGCCGATCTCGGCGTGATGGCGGGCCCCCGCCACCGGACGCGGTGCGGGCCCGCCGCGCCGTATCTCCACGGCCTGCTTCTCGGAGTCGCCGTCCGGCACCGAGTCCAGCGGCAGGTTGGGGATGGACAGCAGCAGCTCGCACAGCGCGCCCGCGGCCCTGCGGGCGGCGGTCTCCGCCTGCTGCACCTCGGCCCGCAGCGCCCGCGCCGCCTCCTTCTCGGCCTCGGTGGGCGGGCCGGAGCGGCGGGCCTTGGCCGTGCGGTTCAGCTCGGTGCGCAGCCGGTTGACCTCGGCCTGGGTCGCGGTGCGGGCGCGCAGGGCGTCGCTCAGGGCGGCCACGTCGAGGTCGTAGCGGCGGCGGGCCAGGCGCCGTACGGCGTCGGGGCCCGCCTCGATCAGCTCGTGCGCGTCATGCATGACGGTCTCCTGTCAGGGCGGGGGAGGGTGCGGAGGCGGGGGAGTCGAGGTGCCGGGTGCCGAGCCGGCGGTAGCGCAGCGGGTGCGCGGCGCGCAGCCGGGCGGCGTACGCCAGCCCGCCGAGCGCGACCAGCGGCAGCAGCCAGGGCAGGGCGGCGATCACCCGGGACGGTGACCCGGTGAGCATGTCGAAGTTGCCGACGACCAGCCACACCGAGGCGGCGAGCCCGGCGAAGCCGAGCAGCGGGGCGAGCGCCGTCCGCCACCAGTGCCCCTCCCCCTCGCCGCGCACCCGCAGGCCCAGCACGGACAGCGCGGCCAGCGCCTGGAGGGCGACGATGCCGAGGGTGCCGAGACCGAGCATGCTGGTCGTCAGGTCGGCGTACGGGTCGAGCCCGGCGACGGCGAAGGCGCCCACGACCACCGCGGTCAGCGCGCTCTGCGCGAGGCTCGCCCGGTGCGGGGAGCGGTGCCTTCGATGCTCGGCGGCGAGGGCGCCGGGCAGCAGCCCGTCCTCGGCGAGGACCTGGGTGTACCGGTTGGCGGCGCTGTGCAGGGCCAGCGTCGCCGCGAACAGGCTGGTGCACAGCAGCACCTGGAGCCCGGTGCTGCCGGCCTTGCCGAGGAAGTCGTCACCGAGGGAGAAGAACAGGTCGCCCATCTCCTTGCCCGCGACCTCCCGCACCCGCCCGGTGCCGACCGCGCCCACCGCCAGCCAGCTGGTCAGCGCGTAGAAGCCGGCGATCAGCACGACGGCCGCGTAGGTGGCCCGGGGCACGCTGCGCCGCGGGTCCTTCGCCTCCTTGCCGTACAGGGCCGCCGACTCGAAGCCGATGAAGGAGACGAACGCGAACATCAGCGAGACCCCGGCCCCGTGCCCGGCCGCGACATGCGGCGAGAACGAGGCGGCGGGCAGGGCGTGCAGCCCGTGCCGGGCGAGGATCGCGATGTCCAGCGCGGCCAGCACACCGATCTCGCCCAGCATCAGCAGGGCCAGCACCCGGGCGCTGAGTGCGATCTCCCGGTACCCGAGTACCGCGGTCAGCGCCAGCCCGACGGCCGCGCACCACTCCCAGGAGACCGTCAACCCGTGGGCGGCGAGGACCAGTTGGGTGAAGTAGCCGAGCGCTCCGGCGAGCCCGACGGTGGCGCAGTTGTACGACAGCAGCGCCACGTACCCGGCCGCGACGGCGGGCGGGCGCCCGAGTCCGTCGGCGACCGAGGCGTAGAAGCCGCCGGAGCCGCCGGTGCGCCGGGCGCTGACCGCGTACCCCACCGAGAAGCACAGCAGGGTGACCCCGGCGAACAGGAACGCCGCCGGCACGCCCGGCCCGTCGCCGAAGGCGAACGCGAGCGGCACGGTACCGACCATCGCGGACAGCGGGGCGGCGGCCGCGACGATGAGGAAGAGGATGTGCCCGGTGCCGAGCCGTCCGGGCGGGGCGGGGGAGCCGTTGGTGGACATGGTGGTGGACATGGGGTCTCCAGAGCAGGACGGGGGAGAACGGGAGAACGCGGAGAACGGGGAACAGCCGCCCGCGGAAGCTTCGCTACGGACGGCTGTCGTGGGGCGGGCTCAGGCAGGGGCGATCGCCAGTGCCGTGTTCTGCCCGCCGAAACCCAGAGAGGTGCTCAGCGCCAGGTCGATCGGCATCTCGGTCAGGGTCTGGGCCAGCTTGATCTCGATCCGGGGATCGGGCATGACCAAGTTGGCGACGGGCGGAATGAGTTCGTGCTCCACGCTGAGCACGGCGAACGCGGCCTCGACCGCCCCCGCGGCGCCCAGCAGGTGCCCGGTCACCCCCTTCGTGGAGGTGACCAGCGGATCCCCGCGCAGGGTCCGCTGGATCATGCGGGCCTCGGACAGGTCGTTGAGCGGCGTCGACGTGCCGTGGGCGTTCACGTGCTGCACGTCGTCCGGGTCGGCGCCCGCGTCCGCGAGTGCCGCCCGCACCGCCGCCTCGATGCCGGCGCCGTCGGGATGCGGCGACGTCATGTGGTGCGCGTCCGCCGTCGCGCCGTAGCCGATGATCCGGCCGTGCACATGGGCGCCACGGGCACGGGCGTCGGCCACCCGCTCCATCACGAGGATCCCGGCGCCCTCGCCCGCGACGAACCCGTCCCGGTCGGAGTCGAACGGCCGGGACGCGGACGCGGGGTCGTCGTGCCGCTTCGACAGCGCGCCCATCTGGGCGAAACCGGCCATGACCAGCGGGGTGACCATGGCCTCGCTGCCCCCGGCGAGCACGATGTCGCAGCGGCCGAGCGCCAGCAGGTCCCGCGCCGTGCCGATGGCCGTCGCGCCGGACGCGCACGCGGTGGCCACCACCAGGTTCGGACCCGTGGCCCCGAACTCGATGGCCGTCTGACCGGCCAGCATGTTCGGCAGCTGCATGGGCAGCAGCAGCGGCGACACCCGGTCGGCGCCCTGCTCGCGCAGCACCTGGTGCTGGTCCTCGACCGTGCCCGGACCGCCGTCGGCGCAGCCCAGCACCACACCCACCCGCGCGCCGTCCCAGGTCTGCGGGTCCAGCCCCGCGTCGGCCACCGCCTCGTGCGCGGCGACCAGCGCGAACTGCACGAACCGGTCGAGTCGGTGCGCGCGCCGCGCGCTCAGCAGGATCTCGGGGTCGAAGCCGGGCACCCGGCAGGAGATCTGTACGGGATTGTCCGCCAGTACCGGATCCAGGGCGGCGGCCGGCCTGCCGTCGCAGACCGCCGCCCAGCTCGGCCCGACCCCGATCCCGCCCGGGGTGACCAGGCCGAGCCCGGTGACGGCGATGTCCATACCGGCCATCAGACCTTCGCGCTCCGCTCCTCCATCAGCCGGACCATGTCCGCTACGGTCTCGGCCTCCAGGAGGTCGTCGTCGCTGATGTCCAGGTCCAGCTCGGACTTCAGCAGCAGCGACAGCTCCACCACGGCCAGCGAGTCCAGCTCGATGTCCTCCCGGGTGGCCTCCGGGGTGATGGCCTCGGGCGACACCTTCAGTTTGTTGGACAGGATGTCCTTGAGCTGCTCCAGCATGACGGTCATGACTGTTCCTTTCGAAAGGTAGGAAAGGTGGGGCTGACAGGTGGTCAGATGGTTTGCAGCTCCGGCCAGTCGACGGTCGCCGCCCCCCAGGACAGGCCGCCCCCGAACGCGGTGAGCAGCACCCGGTGGCCGGCCCGGAGCGTGCCGTCCGCGGTGGCCTCGGCGAGCAGCAGCGGCAGGGACGCGGCGCCGGTGTTGCCGACCCGGGCGATGTTGCTCAGCCGCCGCTCCTGAGGGATGCCGAGCCGGTCCGAGACGGCGTCCAGGATCCGGGCGTTGGCCTGGTGGGCCGCGAACCGGTCGACGTCGTCGAGGGACCAGCCGGCCCGCTCGGCGGCCTCGGCGGATGCGGCGGTCATCCGCTCCACCGCGTGCCGGTAGGTGTCCCGGCCGAGCATCTGGAAGTAGTGGTCCTCCGGGGCCACGGGCCGGTCGCTCGACCGCTGCCGCGAGCCGCCCGCCGGTACCGCGATCAGATGGCTCAGCTCGCCGTCGCTGCCGAGCACCAGCGGGCCGATCGCCCCGCGCTCGGTGGCCGAGCCGGCCCGCAGCACCACCGCGCCCGCGCCGTCCGCGAAGATGACCGCGGTCGTGCGGTCGGCCGGGTTGATGATCGTCGTGAAGGCGTCGGCCGCGATCAGCAGCACGCTGTCCGCGATCCCGGCCGCGATCAGCCCGGCGGCCGAGGCGAGGCCGTACAGGAAGCCGGAGCAGACGGCCGCCACGTCGAACGCCGGCACCTGGCCGAGGCCGAGGCGCGCGGCCACCTGCGGCGCGGTCCCCGGGCAGGGCTGGTCCGGGGTGGTGGTGGCCAGCACCACCGCCCCGACCCGCTCGTCCCCGGCCGACTTCAGCGCCCGCAGGCCCGCCTCCACCGCCAGATCGCCGGTGGAGGTGCCCGGCGAGACGACGTACCGCTCGGCGATCCCGGTGCGGGAGCGGATCCAGGCGTCGGAGGTGTCCAGCCGGGCCGTCAGGTCGTCGTTGGTCACCAGGTTGGGCGGGACGTACGACCCGATGCCCGCGACGACCGCGGCCCGCCCGGCGCTCATGCGCCGCTCTCCGGGCTCCCGGCGTTCTCCGAGGCGAGGACCTCGACGGGCAGGCCCATGTAGGCCATGCGGACCTCGGCCATCTCGTCGGTCCACCGCTCGGCCATGTCGTAGCGCTGCACGGCGGTGGTGTCGAGCAGCCGCACGCCCGGCCAGATCTCGTAGTCGCCGATCAGGTCCGCGTGCTCGTGCATGCCCTGCTGGAACAGCTCCTCGCGGTGGATGACGAACTCCCGGTCCGGGATCTCGTCCCACAGCTTCACGCCCGAGCGCAGGATCTCCAGCAACCGCGGCCGGTACTCGGGGTGTTGGGCGACGTGGTCGCGCAGGATGGTGCTGGCCACGGTCAGATGCCGGATCTCGTCGATGGCGGTGCCGCGCGAGATCTCGCCGGTCGCGGGGGACAGCGGGGTCCACTTGCGCTCGCTCAGCTCGGCGGCCGGGGCGAGCACGCCCTCGATGATGATGGCGAACACGCCCACCCCGCCGGGGAAGTCGGCCCGGTCGCGGACGATGTCCAGGGTGAAGTCCACCACCGGGTCCAGGACCCGCTTGCGGTAGTCCCGGGCCATCTCCTCGATGTCCTTCAGCAGGGTCTTCTGCGGGATGCCCAGTTCCACCAGGTGCTGCCGGAAGACGCGCGCGTGGCGGGCCTCGTCGAGCAACTGGGTGGCGTAGAACTCCATTTCGGGGATGCCGGGCGCGATGGAGACGTAGTGGCCGAGCAGCCGGGTGGCCAGCTCCTCCGCCAGGGCCCGGAAGCCGAACTCCAGCACCAGGGCCTCGCGCAGCGGGCCGGGCGCCTTCAGGAAGTCGGGCGTGAGCGCGTTCGCGTGGTGGCCACTCGCCCCGCGGTCGCGCAGGGTGCCCTGGGCGACGGAGGTGATCCAGTAGGCGAGGTCGCACTCCTCGGGGCCGAGGGTGAGTTCCTTCGCGCCGTCCAGCAGACCGGGCGCCTTGTCCCAGTCGGCCTCGGGAGCTACGGGTGCGGTCATGGGGCGACGGCCTCCTTCGCCGGACGCAGGGAGCCGGCGTACAGCCCGCCGGCGTAGGAGAACAGGGGGAGCGCGTCGTCCGCCGTGGCGCGTACGACGTGGCCGAGCAGCAGCTCGCCGTCGCCCGCCGGGTGGGCGGAGTGGAAACGGCACACGTAGTGCGCGAGCGCGCCCGCGATCAGCGGCGCGTGCGCGTACCGGTCCGCCGTCCAGGCCAGGCCGGCGAAGGCGGCGTCGCCGTCGGGCCGCGCGCTGTCCGCGAACCGCCGTGCCACGTCGGCCTGTTCGGCGCCGAGCACGTTGACCGCGAACCGGCCCTCGGCGGCGGCCAGCCGGGCGAAGGACGAGCCCGCGCGCAGCACGACCCCGAGGAGCAGGGGCGCGCGCGAGACGAGGGTGACCGTGCTGGCCGTCGTGCCGTGCATCCGGTCCTCGGGGCCGGTGGTGAGCACCGACACCGGGGAGGCCAGGTGGTAAAGGGCCTGGCGGCGCTCGGCCGGATCCTGCCGGACCGGACGCCGTACGTCCGTGACGGTCGTCATCGCACGGCCTCCGTCTCGCGTACGACCGGACGCGCCGGGACGTGTCCGACCGGCACCGGGTCCATGGCGTGCCCGACCGGCTTCGGGTGCGGCAGGCCCAGCTCGTCCAGGAGCTTCAAGTAGCCCTCCTGGCGCACCGGTTCGAAGGGCAGCGCGAAGGACTTCATGAAGTTGCCGAACAGACCGCGGTCGCCGAACAGATGGAACGGCAGCACCAGCAGCGCCCACTCCGGCTTCACCAGCCAGCACCACAGCGCGGCGACCGCGCCCTGTGTGACGAGGCTGTGCATGACGTTGTAGAGGACGTAGTAGGCCTTGGGGATCGGCCGCCCGCCGCTCCTGCGGAAGGCGATGGCGCCCGGGATGTAGCCGATCAGGTCGATGTAGAGGAACAGTCCGAGCGCCGGCAGCCAGCGGATGTCGCCGAAGTGGTAGACGATCAGGCCGGTGGTGACGGCGAGGCCCACCAGGTACTCGGCGCGGTGCAGCGAGTACGTGCGCGGGGTCTCGAAGGGGTTCGCCTGGTCCATGGTCAGCTCCTCGCCGGGTGCTAGGCGCCGACCGCGGCGGGCGTGGTCAGTTCGACGTCGCCCCGGATGCGCACGCCCGGGAACAGCCCGGTCAGCGCCCAGGCGACGGTCTCCTTGATGACCCGCTCGGCGATCGGGTCGAGGATGCCCTCCAGGCTCGGGATGCCGAAGTCGAAGTCGGCGTCGAAACGGACGGTGACGTCCTCCTCGGACTGCCGCACGGACCAGACCCCGGAGAAGGAGTCGAAGTCGCCGTCGCACTGCTCGAAGCGGATCTCGCCGGCCGCCGGGTCGATCGTGTCGTCCTCGGTCCAGCGCAGCAGGCCGCTGCGGAAGTGCAGCTCCCAGCTGGAGGAGGCCCGCGGATCGGGGTAGGAGGCGTGCACGGTGGTCGCGTTGACGTGGGGCGCGAGGTCGGGGTACCTCTCCCAGCGCCGTACGGCGTGCAGGACCGTTTCGGCCTGCTCCGCGGGTATCAGGGCATCGAGTTCGACGTGCCGCACGATCAGTTACCGCCTTCCGGCATTGTGGCCGCGCCCTTGATCAGGTCGCGGGTGGCCAGGTCGAAGGAGTTGACGAGGAAGTCCACGTCGGTGTCGTCCAGCACGGCGGGCGGCGTGAACCGCACCACCGAGCTGCCGTTCATGGAGTGGTTGGCGACCACGCCGTGGTTGAACAGCTCGATCAGCAGCTCGCCGGCGAGGCCCGCCTCGACCAGCTCCACACCGATGAGCAGGCCCCGGCCGCGCACGTCCACGACCAGCTCGGGGATGTTGCGCCGGGCGACCTCCGCGATCCGCGGCAGCAGCCGGGAGCCGAGGTCCATGGCCCGGGTGACCAGGCGCTCCTCCTTCATGGCCCGGATCGCGCCCTGCACCGCGGCCATCAGCACCGGCTGCCCGGAGAAGGTGGCGGTGTGGACGTAGGGGTCCTTGTCGAAGGGGCGGAACGCCTTGCGGGTGGCGACGGCCGCCGAGACCGGCATGACCCCGCCGCCGAGCGCCTTGCCGGTGAGCAGGACGTCCGGGACGACGCCGTCGATGTCGGCGCCCCACCACTCGCCGAGCCGCCCGAACCCGGACTGCACCTCGTCGAGGATGAGGAACCCGTCGTACTCGCGGACCAGTTGCTCGACCCGCTTGAGATAGCCCTTCGGCGGGACGATGACCCCGCCCTCGCCCTGGACCGGCTCCAGGATCACGCACACCTCGCCCGGGTGGGCCCTCAGCTCGGCCTCCAGGGCGTCGGCGTCGCCGTACGGCAGGTGCTGGAAGTCGGGCACGAGCGGGCGGAACGGCGCCTGGTAGACGTCCTTCGCGGTCGCCGACAGGGCGCCCAGCGTCTTGCCGTGGTAGCCGCCGCGCATCGAGACGGTGCGCTTGCGGCCGCCCGCACGGGCCAGCTTCAGCCCGGTCTCCACGGCCTCCGCCCCGGACAGCGCGAAGTGCACGCGGTCCAGGCCCTCCGGCAGCACGGAGACCAGCGCCTCGGCGGCGCGCGCCACCGTCGGCTCCAGCAGGATGCGGGTCGCGGTGGGGTGGGTGCGCAGCTGGCGCTCCACCTCCTCCATGACGATCGGGTGCCGGGCGCCCATGATGAACACTCCGTAGCCACCCGCGTTCAGGAACCGCTCACCGTCACTGGTGGTGAGCCAGGCGCCCTCGGACGCCGTCTCCATATGGCTCCCGAACAACTCGGCGAGCGTGGCCCGGCCCTTGCTGAGGTGGGCCCGGTAGAGGTTGAGGATCTCCGCCTCCGAATCGGCTGCGGTCGCCGCCGGAGACTCCTGCATGACGGTCACGTGTCTCTCCAAAGATCGGTGTACGCGGCCAGGACCGGATCGGTGTTCAGGCCAGAACCAACGGCCCCCCGCCGAAATACGCGAGCAGCGGCTCGGCCGCGCCGATACGCGACGGCGGGTGAAAGGCCAGCGCCCTCGTCGCGGCAGCGCCCTGCGCCGACGCCGGGTTGTTGATGAACTCCAGCCCGCCCAGCAGCTCCAGCGCCCGCCCGACGATGGCCGGCAGCGCGCTCTGCACGGCGTACCGGGCGACCAGCACCCGCGCCACCGACTCCTCGTCGCCGGGCTCCGCACCGGTGCCGGTGGCCACGCCCTCCAGCAGGGCCAGCGCGGCCTCCATGTCGACGGCGAGCGCGGCCCGCTCCTCGGCGGGGCCACGCTTGCGGTCCAGCACCTGTTCCACCAGCGCGGCCGCACCGCCCGCGTACCCGGCGGAGATCAGCATCTCGAACCACACGAACCCGGCCGACTGGAGGTCGTCCAGCCGGGTCGGGTCGTCGGCGCCCGCCCGCACGACCATGTCGGCGGGGACGAACACGTCCTCCAGCCGGACCTCTTCGCTCTCCGCACCGGCCAGCAGGTCGTTGCCCCAGAACGGGTGCACGGACATGCCGGGCGCGCGGGCCGGGACGATCGCGAGCGCCAGCTCGGGATCGCCGCCGTCCTCGCCGTGGATGGCGATGGACGCGGTGAGCAGGCTCATCGAACGGGACAGGCTGCACGGCTTCTTCGCCCCGGACAGCAGGAACCCGCCCTCCACGGGGCGCGCGGTCACCGCCGGCTTGAGGATGTTCTGCGCGGTACGGCCCTCCGACCAGCCGGAGGCCATCACCTGCTGCTCGGGCACGATCCGGTGCAGCAGCTCGGTCTGCGCGGGCGTGAGCCGCCCGTCCTTGACGGCGAGGGAGTACAGCATGGCGGCCGTGAAGTGGTGCATGGAGACGGCCGCGACCAGCGACGGCGACAGCGCGCCGAGGGCCAGCTGGACCCGCAGCGCATCGAGCGGGGACGCGCCGTGGCCGCCGTAGGACTCGGGGATGAGCAGACCGACCCCGCCGTGGATGCGGAACAGGTCGATCACCGGGCTGCCGGGCCGCTCCCGCTCGGCGTACGGGATCTGGTCCAGCTCCTTGAGCAGTCCGGGGTGGAACCGCTCGCAGACGGACCGGGCGGCATCGAGGGAACGCACGGGGAACCTCCGGGAATACGTCGAGGGCGGGCGGGGCGGGCGGATCAGGCGCCGAACACCGCGTCGTACGGGCTGACGTCGCGGGCGATGCTGACTCCCTGCACGTGGGAGGTCTTGAGCATCGGGTAGTTGGCCTCGCCGAACGCGCCGCCGGTGCGGCCGGTGCCGCCGTGGCTCGGCAGGTAGGGCAGGAAGCCGATGTGCGAGTCGTTGACCTTCAGCAGACCGCCGTTGACGGTGCGGCGCACGAAGGTCTCGACGACGTGGTCCGAGCGGGACCACAGGGAGTTGCGCAGCCCGTAGTCGTTGCTGTTGACGAACTGGAGGAAGGCCTCCAACAGGGCGTCGTCGTTGTCGCGTTCGGCGACCACGATCGGAACCAGCGGGAAGAACGTCTCCTCGCGGACCACGTCGTAGGTGCGGGCCCGGTCCAGGCCGTCCACGCGCACCACCGTCGGCTGGAGGAAGACGCCCGTCTCGGAGACCGTGCCGTCGACCTCGGTGCGGTGCCCGCCGGTGATCAGCTCGGCGCCGTTGTCGAGGGCCTGGCGCAGCAGCCGGAAGAACCGCTCGCTGCGCCGCACCGGCGACAGCAGCACGTCCTCCTCCTCGGGCAGGCCCGGCCGGATGCCCTTGACCTGCTCGCGCACCTCGGCGATCAGCGCGTCGGCGATCTCGGGGTGGACGAGGACGTAGTTGGGGACCATGCAGATCTGCCCGGAGCCGTAGAACGCCTCCGTGATCGCCTCGGCCGCCCACGTCACGTCGGCGTCCTTCCACACCACGATGCCGTCGTTGCCGGCGAGTTCGAGGATCGGCTTCTTGCCGTGCGCCACACAGGCCTGCTCGAAGCGCAGGCCCTCCTGGCTGCCGCCGATGTAGAAGATGTCGTTGATCAGCGGGTCGGCGATCCAGCGGTCCATGGTCTGCTTCGGGTTGGAGCACACCGCGTTCAGCACCCCGGCCGGCGCGTCGATCTCCTCCAGCAGCGGGGCGACGACGTCCCGCAGCAGCCACATGGTGGACAGCGCGATGCTGCGCGGCGCCCGGACCACCACGGCGTTGCCCGCCATGAGGGCGAGCACGCACAGCGCGGCGCTCGGCAGCGGGGCGTTCTGCGGCGGGTTGAAGGCGACCACACCGTCCGGCTGGCGGTGCAGGATCAGCCTGCGGCCGTTGTACTCCTTCTCCACCCGCATCTGCTTCAGGTACCAGCGCAGGGAGCCGGGGGCGTAGATCTGCAACAGGCAGCTCAGCTCCCAGCGGGCGAGCTTCACGGGGTGGGACTCGGCGACCAGCATGCGCAGGAACTCGTCCTGGTGCTTGATCAGTTCCTCGCGGAAGCGAGTGCCCAGCCGCATCCGCCGCTCCAGCGGCACGGCCGCCCAGTCGGGGGCGGCAGCGGCGGCGGCCTGGGTGGCCAGGTCGATGGCGGAGTCGTCCGCGATCGCGCAGCGCCCGACCACGTAGGGGTGCTGCGCGGCCTCGGACTCCGGGTCCTGTTCGAGCGAGCGCTTCAGGCTCACGCTGGTGAACACGTCTTCCAGCAGGGAGCGTCCGCTGACGGTGTAGACCCAGCCGTCCCCGGCGACGTCCTTGCCCGCGATGTAGAGGTCGTAGCTCTTCAATCCGGAAGGTGCCTCAGCACTCTCCTCCTGCGCGGCTTCGCGAAGCATCTTCAGCCTTTCGGATATGGCGAGTGGATTTCTTGAAGCAAGGCCGAGCCTGACAGCGGAATCTGACCCGGCGCTGACGCCCGGCTGACCGGTCCGATCCGGCCAACCGGCCTGCCCGAAGCCGTCAGTGGGGTGTCAGCCGGCGCTGCTTGCCTAGGCGCATGCCACCTGTCGACAGCACGAGCCGGCGCCTGCGCGACCTTCCGCGCAGTGAACTCGCCGACGAAATCGAGTCGATCTGCCTCGCGAAATTCCGGGCCGTCCTTCTCATGGAGGAATCCGAGGACCTGCCCGTCGACATCAGCTATTTCGATCTCGGCCTCACCTCGCTGCGGCTGACCGAGATACGGCAGAGCCTGGAGCAGCTCCTGGACCTGTCGATCAACGTCAGCGTGCTCTTCAACGAGCCGACGATCGCCCATCTCGTGGACCACCTGACCCAGGCCATCCAGGAAGCTTGAGGAGTCGCTCCATGCCGCGTACGGAGACAGAGCAGGCGCCCGAGCCGGTCGCGATCGTCGGAATCGGTCTGCGGTTCCCCGGCGGCAGCGGCTCGCCCGACGAGTTCGACGCCTTCCTGCGGGACGGCGGGAGCGGGATCCGCCCGATCCCCCGGGACCGCTGGGACGTCGACGCGTTCACCCCGCAGGGCCCCGACGACAAGGGCAAGATCATCGCCTCGGCCGGCGGGTTCCTCGACCGGATCGACCTGTTCGACGCCGGCTTCTTCAACATCTCCCCGAAGGAAGCCCGCTACATGGACCCCCAGCAGCGGCTGCTGCTGGAGACCGCCTGGCAGGCGCTGGAGCACGCCGGCATCGACCCGGCCCCGCTGCGCCGCGGCAACGGGGGCGTCTACATCGGCGCCAGCTCCATCGACTACGCCCTGGAGCTGGACTCCCTGCCGTACGAGGAGCTGGACGGCCATCTGGCCTCCGGTATCACCATGTTCCCGCTGTCCGGGCGGCTGTCGTACTTCCTCGGCTGGCGCGGCCCGAGCATGAGCGTCGACACCGCCTGCTCCTCCTCGCTGGTCGCCCTGCACCTCGCCGTGACGGCCCTGCGCGCCGGCGAGACCGACATCGCGCTGTGCGGCGGCGTCAACGCCCTGCACCACCCGCGCATCCCGGTGATGTTCTCCAACGCCCAGATGCTCGCCCCCGACGGCCGCTGCAAGACGTTCGACGAGTCCGCCGACGGCTACGCGCGCGCCGAGGGCTGCGGCATCGTCGTCCTCAAGCGGCTGTCCGACGCCGAGCGCGACGGCGACCGGATCCTCGCCCTGGTGCGCGGCACGGCGGTCGGCCAGGACGGCGACAGCGCCGGACTGACCGTGCCCAACGGGCCCGCCCAGGAGAAGGTCATCCGCAGCGCGCTCGACGCGGCCCGGCTGACACCCGGGGACATCAGTTACGTCGAGGCGCACGGCACCGGCACCCCGCTCGGCGACCCCATCGAGTTCGGCGCCATCGGGGACGTCTTCGTCGACTCCCACACCAAGGACCGCCCGGTGCTGGTCGGTTCGGCGAAGACCAACCTCGGTCACATGGAGCCCGCCTCCGGCATCGTCGGCGTCATCAAGACCGTGCTCCAGCTGCGCGCCGGCACGGTCTACCCGCACCTCAACCTGACGACGCCCTCCGGCCGCATCCCCTGGGACCTGTACCCGCTGCGCGTGCCCACCGCCTGCGAGCCCTGGGAGGCCGAGGTGCGGCGGGCGGTCGTCAACAGCTTCGGGTTCGCAGGGACGATCGGCGCCGTGGTGCTGGAGCAGGCACCCGAGCCGGCGCCGGCCGGCCCGGCGCCGGGCACCGAACCGGCCGGCGCGGCACCGCTGTTCACCCTGTCGGCCAAGAACGCGGCCGCTCTGCGCGAACTGGCCGCGCGATACCGGGAGTTGCTGGACCGGCGGCCCGAGCTGTCCGTCTCCGCGCTCTGCCACAGCGCCAACACCACGCGCACCCACCACCCGTACCGGATCGCCGCGCCCGTCGCCGACCGGGCGGCGCTGGACAAGCTCCTGGTCCACGCCGCCGAGGCCGAGCACGCGGGGCCCTCGGGCATCCGCAAGACCGCGTTCCTGTTCACCGGCCAGGGCTCCCAGTACGCCGGCATGGGCGCCGCCCTCTACGCGGCCCTGCCCGTCTTCCGCGCCCACGTGGACGAGTGCGACGAGCTGTTCGCCGCCCCGCTCGGCCGCTCCGTGCGCGCGCTGCTGCTCGGCATCGCCGACGACCCCGAGGCGATCGACCGCACCGAGTACACCCAGCCCGCCCTGTTCACGCTGGAGTACGCCCTCGCCCAGCAGTGGCTGGCCTGGGGCGCCCGCCCCAACGTGCTCATCGGGCACAGCATCGGCGAGGTGGTGGCCGCCGCCGTGGCCGGGCTGTTCAGCCTGCCCGACGCGGTCACCCTGGTCGCCGCCCGCGCCCGGCTGATGCAGGCCGTGCGCACCGAGGGCGGCATGGCCGCCGTCGCCGCCCCGGTCGACGAGGTCGCCCCGCTGCTGGAGGGCCACGACGACCTGGCGCTGGCCGGGATCAACGCCCCCGACCAGACGGTGATCTCGGGGGCGACGGCCGCGCTGGCGGAGGTCGCCGGGATCCTGGAGGGCAAGGGCGTCCGCGTCGAGCGGCTGAAGGTCTCGCACGCCTTCCACTCGCCGCTGATGGCCGAGGTCTACGACGACTTCCGCGCCGCCCTCGACGGCATCACCTTCCACGAGCCGCAGATCAGCATCGTCTCCAACGTCACCGGACGCCTCGCCCGCTTCCGCGAGATCGGCACCCCCGACTACTGGGTGCGGCACATCGGCGAGCCCGTCCGCTTCCTCGACGGCATCCGGGCCGTCGCCAAGCGCGGCCGGCACGCCATGGTCGAGATCGGCCCGCAGGCCGGACTGACCGCGCTCGCCCGGCGCGGGGTGAGCGTCGAGGACCACCTGTGGCTGGCCAGCCTGCGCCGCCGGGACACCACGACCGCGACCACCCTCACCGCGCTCGCCGACTACTACGCGGCCGGCCTGAACGTCTCCTGGACCGGCTACCACGCCGGGCACCCGGCGCCCGCCCGCGTGGACCTGCCCACCTACGCCTTCCAGCGCAAGCGCTACTGGCTGCCCTCCGTCACCCCGCGCCGCACCGCCACCGGCGGCCCCGCCCGCCACCCGCTGCTCGGCACCGAGGAGCGATTCGCCAGCGGGGTACGGGAGTTCAACGCCGAGTTCACCGCCGAGGAGCTGGGCGCGCTCGCCGACCTCGCCGACGGCGGCCGTACCGTCCTGCCCGCCGGCGCCTACGTCGACCTGCTGCTCGCCGTGCAGGACGCCGTCCAGGGCCACGCCCGCTCCGCCGTGCGCGAGCTGAAACTGCTCGCCCCGCTGGAGCTGCCCGCCGAGACCCTGACCGCGCTCACCACCCGCTGGCGCCCCCGGCACGGCGGCGGCGCCGAGGTCGAGGTGTTCACGACCGTCGGCGGCGAGGAGAACCTGCACGCCACCGCCGTCGTCGCCGCCGACCCCGAACCCCTCGTCCCCGTCTCGGAGCTGGCCGAACTGGCCGCCACCCTCGACCCGGCCGTCCAGCACATCGACGACGAGGACATCTACACCGACCTCGCCTCCGTCGGCCGCCCCCAGGGCCCCCGCATGCGGCTGCTCCTGCACGCCGCCCGGCACGGCGACGGACTGGTCACCGGCGAGCTGACCGGCCGTGACGCCACCGCCGTCGAGCACGTGCCCGCCGAGCTGCTGGAGGCGGCCGTGCAGGCGCTGGTCGTCCTCGACCCCGAGGGGCCGGTGTTCGCGCCGCGCGAGATCGCCGTGGTACGGCACTTCCGCAAGCCGCGCGGCGAGAACCTGAGCGTCCTCGCCCGGGTGCGCGGCGAACAGGACCGGCGCCTCGCGGACGTGCTGCTGCTGGAGAACGGCGACCCGGTCGCCGAGCTGCTCGGTGTGCGCATGGCCCGCCCCGAGGGACGCGGCGGCCGCCGTCAGTTCCTGCACCGCCCCGACTGGGTGCGCCGCGCCCTGCCCGCGGCGGAGCACGCCCCGGCCCGGCACGTCGTCCTGCTCGACCCCTCCGCCGCACGCGCCGCCGAACTGGCCGCCGAACCCGGTCTGAAGGTCACCTGGCTGACCGACCTCACCGACCTCAAGGCGGCCCTGGACGACCCGACCGTCACCGACGTCTGCCGGCTGTGGCGGCAGCGCCCGCAGCCCATGTCCGCCGGCCGGCTGCGCGCCGAGTGCGAGGACAACTACCGCGAACTCCTCGCCCTGACCGGCGCGTTGGAGGCCGCCTCCCGGCCGCCCCGGCTCTGGCTCGTCACCGAGGGCGCCCAGTGGCTGCCCGGCGACCCGGCCGGCGACGGCGGGCACCTCGGCGCCGCCACCCTGTGGGGCTTCGGCCGGGTGCTGCTCACCGAGTACCCGCAGTACCGGGCCACCCTGGTCGACCTCGCCCCGGGCAGCGGCCTCGCCCCGCTCGCCGAGGAGTGGCGGGCCGAGCCGCCCGGCGAGTTCCAGGTCGCCCACCGCCCCGGCCGCCGTTACGTCCGCCGGCTGCTCGCCGGTGACTCCACCCTCACCTGGAGCGGGGGCTTCGAACTGCGCGCCGCCGACTCCGGCGACCTGTCCGACCTGGCCCTCGCCCCGGTCACCGACCGGGCGCCTGGGGACGGTGAGGTGCAGGTCCGGGTGCGGCTGGTCGGCCTGACCGCCGAGGACGCCCGCGCCGCCCTCGACACCGGCCGGGCCGAGCGCGCCGAGGAGACCCCGGGCGAGGAGGAACCCCCGCCGCTGCTCGGCCAGTTGGCCCACGGCACGGTCCTCTCCGCCGCCGACGGCACCGGGTTCGCGCCGGGCGACGAGGTCCTCGTCCGGTACGACGGCACCTTCCGCTCCACGCTCACCGTGCCGGCCCCCGCCGTCGTGCACGCCACAGGCGCCGACGCCACCGCGCCCCGCTTCCGCCTCGACGAGACCGGCGAGGCCCTGCGCACCGCCCTGTCCGACCCGGCCGGCCGCACCTGGGTGGCCCTGCCCGAGGACCCGGCGCAGGAACGGCAGTCCGACCGGACCGCCGAGGACGGACCGAGCGGACTGCGCCCGGACCGCACCTACCTCGTCACCGGCGGCCTCGGCGGCCTCGGCCTGGTCACCGCCCGCAAACTGGCCGCGCTCGGCGCCCGGCACCTGACCCTGGTCAGCCGGGGCGGCCGGGCCACCGAGGAGGCCGGCGAACTCCTCGCCGACCTCGCCGCCGACGCCGAGATCGACGTCGTACGCGCCGACGTCTCCCGCCCCGAGGACGTGCGCCGGCTCGTCCGCCACCTCGCGGCCGGACCGTACCCGCTCGGCGGGATCGTGCACGCCGCCGGCTCCTACGACAAGAAGCTCATCTCCGAGCTGACCTGGGAGTCGATCGACGCCCAGCTCGCCGCGAAGGCCTACGGCGGCTGGCTGCTGCACGAGGCCGCCGAGGAGTCCTTCCCGGACCTGGAGTTCTTCGTCACCTACTCCTCCATCGCCTCCGTCCTCGGCGGCGCCACCCAGGGCCACTACGCCGCCGCCAGCGCCGCCCTCGACGCGCTCGCCGAGTGGCGCGCCCGGCGCGGGGTGCCGGGGCTGTCGGTCAACTGGGGCGCCTGGGCCCGGGTCGGCATGTCGGCCCGGCTGGAGGAGCACCTCAGCGAGGAGATCGAACGCAGCGGCGTCCGCTTCTTCTCCCCGACCCGCGCCCTGGACACCCTCGCCCGGCTGTGGGGGCGCCCGCGCACCCAGCGGATCGTCGGCGAGTTCGACTGGGACCGCTACGTCTCCGGCAGCGTCACCGGCGACCTGTTCTACGACCGGCTCGCCCGGCGCACCACCGACGACGACGGCACCGGCCTCGACCTGCGGGCCCTCACCGCACTGCCCGAGGCCGAGCGTATCGCCGCCGTGACCGGCGCCGTCCGCGAGCGGGTCGCCGCCGTGCTGCACCTGGAGGAGGCCGACGAACTGGACGTGACCTGCGAATTCGTCTCGCTGGGCCTGGACTCCCTGATGGCCCAGCAGGTCAAGGCCGCGCTGGAACAGGCGTTCCGGCTGCCCCTGCCGGCCTCCCTCACCCACGACCACCCCACGGTCCGCGCGCTCGCCCGGTTCCTCGACGGGCAGCTCGCCCCGGCAGCGTGAACACCAAGGGACGGGACACCACCACCATGACCGACATACCCAGGGAGCGCTGGACGCTCCACCACTCCTCCCGGGCCCACGCCGGAAGCCGACCGGAGCACCCCGCGATCGTCTGCGAGGGCCGGGTCACCACCTACGACAAGTTCCACCGCGACAGCAACCGCGCCGCCCACGCCCTGCGCACCAGCGGGATCCGGCGCGGCGACCGGGTCGCCTACCTGGGCCGCGAGTCCGCGAACTACTACCTCGTGATGATCGCCTGCGCCAAGGCGGGCGCCGTCCTGGTCCCGGTCAACTGGCGGCTCACCCCGCACGAGGTCGACCACATCCTGCGCGACTCGCGGGCCGCGCTGATCTTCGTGGACGACGAGTTCTGGGACACCGTCGCAGAAGTCCGCCACCAACTGCGCGGACTGCGCAAGGTGATCCGCGTCGACGGCACCGACCCCTACGGCGAACCCGCGCGCGGCGCCGGCCTGTCGGCCTGGGCGGCCGACCAGCCCGAGACCGACCTCACGCCCGGCACCGGCCCGGACGACGCCGTCGTCCAGATCTACACGAGCGGCACCACCGGCCTGCCCAAGGGCGCCGTCCTCGCCCACCGCAGCTTCTTCACCCTGCCGCACGCGAGCCGCGCTGCGGGCGTCGACTGGATCGACTGGCTGCCCGAGGACGTCGCCCTGATCTCGCTGCCGGGCTTCGGGGTCGCCGGCATCGGCTGGTTCCTGCACACCTTCAACGCCGGCGGCACCAGCGTGATCATGCCGCAGTTCGACCCGCAGGAAGCGGTCCGCCTCATCCGCGAGCACCGCGTGACGACCACCTTCGCCGCGCCCGCGATGCTCCAGGCGATGGCGGCCGAACGGGCGGCCGGACCCGAGGCGTTCACCTCACTGCGCAAGATCGCCTACGGCGCCGCGCCGATGTCCGAGACCCTGCTCAAACAGTGCCTGGCCACCTACGACTGCGAGTTCGCCCAGATCTACGCCAGCACCGAGACCGGCAGCGTGGCCGTGTGCCTGCCGCCGGCGGCCCACCACCCGGGCAGCACCAGACTCACCTCGGTGGGCCTGCCCTGCCCCGGCACCGAGATCAAGGTCGTCGGCCCCGACGGCGACACCCTGCCGCCCGGCGCCATCGGCCAGATCTGCGTGCGCACACCCTCCCGGATGCTCGGCTACTGGAACCTGCCCGAGGCCACCGCACGCACCCTGGTGGGGGAGTGGCTGCACATGGGCGACGCCGGCTACCTCGACGAGGACGGCCACCTCCACCTGTGCGACCGCATCAACGACACGATCATCGTCGCCGGACAGAACATCTACCCGGCCGAGGTCGAGAAGGCCCTCGCCGCGCACCCGGCGGTCGCCGAGGCGGCCGTGGTCGGCCTGCCCGACGACCGCTGGGGCGAGAGCGTCCACGCGGCCGTCGTCCTGCGGCCCGGCACGAGCGCCACCCCTCGCGAACTCCTGCTGTCCCTGCGGGGCCGCATCGCCGACTACAAGATCCCGGGCACCTACCACGTCGTGGACGCCCTGCCGCGCAACCCGTCGGGCAAGATCCTGCGCCGCGCGGTGCGCGACCGGCTGACGGCACCGGCCCGGCACCCCCTGGGGAGCACACTGTGACCGCACTGAGCATCGGCATCCTCCTGCCCACCCGGGAGCAGGCCATCAACGGCACCTACGCCGCGGCCCCCCTGCTCGACTTCGCCAGGACCGCGGAAGCGCTCGGCTTCGACTCCCTGTGGGCCGGGGACTCCCTGACCGCCCGCCCCCGGCTGGACCCCCTCGTCGTCCTCTCGGCCGCGGCCGCCGCCACCCGGCACATCACCGTCGGCACGGCCGCCCTCACCCCCGCCCTGCGCCACCCCCTCATCGGCGCCAACCTGGTCGCGAGCCTGAGCCACGTCGCCGCGAACAGGCTGATCCTGGGCCTCGGTTCGGGCTTCCCGATGGCCGAGACCGAGGAGGAGTTCGCCTCCGTCGGCGCCTCCTTCCAGGGCCGGGTCGGGCGCCTCGACGAGATCACCGCGCTGTGGCGCGCGGCCTGGCGGTCCGGCGAGGAGGGCGAACCCAGCGAGTTCCAGGGCAGGTTCTGGCAGGCCGAGCACCTGGACCGGCTGCCCGCACCGGCCGTCCCCGGCGGGCTGCCGCTCTGGCTGGCCGGCAGCGACACCCCCAAGGTCCTCGCCCGCGCCGCCGCCCGCTACGACGGCTGGCTGCCGTTCCTGCCCGACGTCGACGCCTACGCCCGCGCCCGCCACCGGCTCGCGGAGATCGCCGCGGAGGCCGGCCGCACCGTCACGCCCGCGCTGTACGCCACGGTCACCGTGAACAGCGACGAGCGCACCGCCCGGGCCGAACTGGAGCACTACATCAGCCACTACTACGGCCGCTCCCTGGAGCAGATGCGCACCATCCAGGCCTATGCCTGGGGCAGCGCCGAGAAGTGCGCCGAGTGGCTCGGCGGTTACGTCCGGGCCGGCGCCCGGCACCTGGTCGTACGGATCGGATCCCTCGACCCGGAGCCGCAGTTGAAGGAGATCGCCGAGGTGCTGCTGCCCGCAGTGCGCGCCCTCGGCCCGTCCACCACCGTTGGGAGTACGCAGCCGTGACCACCGCCACCGCCGCCCCGGGCAGTCAGATGTCCAGCGAGGGCCACTGGTTCCACCCCGTGGAGCCCTCGCCCGACGCCTCGATCCGGCTGTTCCTGCTGCCCCACGCGGGCAGCGGCGCCATCATCTACCGCGACTGGGAACGCCTGCTCCCGCCGGACATCGCCGCACAGGCCGTCACCCTGCCCGGCCGGCACAACCGCCGCGAGGAGGAGACGTACGAGGACTTCTGGCCGCTGCTGGACGCCCTGCACGAGGCGGTGCTGAACGACCTGGACGAGCGGCCGTTCGCCTTCTTCGGGCACTGCCTCGGCGCCCAGCTGGCGTTCCGGCTGGCGATCCGCATGGAGGAGGAGGGCGGCCCGGCCCCCGTCATGGTCGGCATGTCCGGCTGGTCGCCCGTCGGCTTCTTCAAGCCGACCGAGGAGCAGAGCCGGATGCCGGAGCCCGAACTCATCGAATGGATCAAGAAGTTGGGCTCCTTCCCGGCCGAGGTCTACGACAACCCCGAGATGCTCGCCCTGGTCGTGCCCGCGCTGCGCGCCGACCTCAGGGTCGCCGGGGACTACGACGACGACGGCGCCGGCGTCAGCTGCCCGCTCGCCTCCTACGGCGGGCGCAGCGACCCGCTCCAGGAGGCCCCGGACGCCATGTCCCACTGGGCCGGCCGCACCCCCCGGTACCTCGGGCACAACGAGTACGAGGGCGGCCACTTCTACATCGACACCCACGCCCAGGCCGTCACCGCGCACTTCGCGCACCGGCTCCAGCGGCTGACCGCCGGACCGGTGGGCTGACCGCCGCGGCCACCGGGTGCCGAGGTCCGCGTCAGCGCCGTGTCAGCGGGGCGCGGGACAGTGCTCGGAAGGACTGTCGCACCGAGTGCCGTCCCGTGCCCCGGCACGCCGTGCGGACACCCGCCGGCACGCCCCCCACCAGCACAGAAACGACCTAGGAGGGTCGTCCATGACCACCGAAGCGGAACTGACCGGCAGCGCGGCCTCGGCCGCCCCGCCACCGGACATCGAGGAGGGCGGAGGCAAGCCCGCCTGGGGTGCACTCCTGGTGGTGCTGGCCGGCCTCTTCATCGCCAACGTCGACTTCTTCATCGTCAACGTCGCCATCCCCTCGCTCCAACGCGACATGCACGCGACCAGCGCCGAGATCCAGCTGGTCGCCGCGACCTTCAACATCGGCCTGTCCGCCATGCTCATCACCGGCGGCCGGCTCGGCGACCTCTTCGGCCGCCGCAAGGTGTTCTCGATCGGCCTGGCCCTGTTCACGCTCTCCTCGCTGGCCTGCGGCATCGCCCCGAACATGGCCGAGCTGATCGTGGCGCGCGCGGTGCAGGGCGCCGCGGCGGCCCTCGTCATCCCGCAGGTGCTCGGCATCCTGACCACGGCCTACACGGGCAAGGCCCGGGTCGCCGCGTTCAACGCCTACGGCATCACGATGGGCGCCTCGGCCGTGTTCGGTCAGCTGATCGGCGGTCTGCTGATCAAGGCCGACATCTTCGGCTGGGACTGGCGGACCATCTTCCTGATCAACGCCCCGATCGGCGCCGTCGTCCTGCTGCTCACCCCGAAGACGGTGCCCGAGTCCCGGGCCGAGGGCCGCACCGGCCTCGACTGGACCGGCGTGATCCTGGTGACCGCCGGCCTCACCGCCATCGTGCTGCCGCTGGTCCAGGGCCGCGAGCAGGGCTGGCCGACCTGGACCTGGGAGTGCCTGATCGCGGCGGTGCCGCTGCTGGCCGCGTTCTGGTGGACCCAGCGTCGCAAGGCCGCCCGCGACAAGTCGCCGCTGGTCCACCCGAGCCTGTTCGAGGACCGGGCGTTCGGCGTGGGCGTGGTCTCCCTGCTGGTGTTCTTCGCCGCGATGGCCTCCTTCTTCCTGGTCCTCGCGCTCTACCTCCAGGAGGGCCGCGGGCTGTCCGCGCTCCGCTCCGGGCTGCTGTTCATCCCGCTCGGCCTCGGCTTCTTCATCGGCTCCGCGCAGTCGCCGAAGGTCGCGGCCAGGCTCGGCAGGCAGGTCCTGACCATCGGCGCGCTGATCCAGGCGGTCGGCAACGTGGCCCTCGCCGTGACCGCGTGGGAGCTGGACGGCAGCGGTTCCGTGGTCTGGTGCATTCCGGCCATGGTGGTCGCCGGCTTCGGCATGGGCTTCGTCATCGCCCCGCTCGCCTCCCTGGTCCTGGAAGGCGTGGCCCCGCACCACGCGGCCGCCGCCTCCGGGGTGTTCTCCACCGCACAGGAGATGGGCAACGCCATCGGCATCGCGGTGATCGGCGTCGTCTTCTTCGGCGTCGTCGGCCACGGTACCGGCGCCCACCCCTACGCCCACGCCTTCGGCACGAGCCTGCTGGTGCAGGCCGGGATCTGCGCGGTGGTGGCCGCCCTGGTCCAGCTGCTGCCCGGCCGGGCGAAGGCCTCCTGAGCCGGGCGAACAGCGCCGGCCACACCCGACGGGCACGCGGACACCACTCCGCGTGCCCGTCAGCCGTACATCAGAATCCGGTCAGCCCCCTTCGTCAACATGGCCGAAACATCGCCGTTCCTGCCACACCGCCGGAGGACTCCATGTCAGAACTCCCCGCCTGGCCCATGCCCCGCTCCTGCCCCTACACACCGCCCGACGCCTACGCGGAGCTGAGAGAACGGCCCCCGCTGCGCGTGCGGATCCGCGGCGGTGAGGCCTGGCTGGTGACCCGGCACGCGGACGTCCGCCAGGTGCTGGGCGACCACCGGTTCAGCGCCGACGACCAGCAGCCCGGCTTCCCCATCCGGATCCAGCTGCCGCCCGAACCCGGCGTGATGTCCTTCAGCCGCATGGACGACCCCGAGCACGGCCGGCTGCGCCGGATGGCGCTGACCGAGTTCACCGCCCGCCGTACCCGCGCCCTGCGCCCCGAGGTCGAACTGCTCGTCGCGCGGCTGCTGGACGAGGTCGAACAGGGCCCCAACCCGGTGGACCTGGTGCGGAGCTTCGCGCTCCGGCTGCCCTCGCTGGTGATCGCCCGGATGCTCGGCGTCCCTGAGCAGGACGAGGCGGACTTCACCGAGCAGAGCCAGGTCATCCTCTCCCAGGAGGCCGGTCCCGAGGAGACGTACGCCGCCTTCGTCGAGATGACGCGGTTCCTGGACCGCCTGGCCGCGCAGCGCACCGCCGAGCCGCGCGACGACCTGATCAGCCGCCTGGCCACGCGGTACGTGGCGGCCGGCGAGCTGACGCACGCGGACCTCGTCGCGATGGCCCGCTTCTTCCTCGTCGCCGGGCACGAGACCACCGCCCACCAGATCAGCCTCAGCGTCCTGAGCCTGCTGCGCGACCCGGCCCAACTGGCCGAACTCCGCGCCGATCCCGCCCTGTACCGGCCGGCGGTCGAGGAGCTGCTGCGCTACTGGTCCATCTCGCAGGACAACCAGGTCCGCGCGGCCGTGGACGACGTCGAGCTGAGCGGGGCGACGATCCGCAAGGGGGACGGTGTGATCGTCGCGATCCCCGCCGCCAACCACGACGAGTCGGTCTACCCCGGCGCCGGCCGCGTCGACATCCGCCGTAACGCCTCGGGCCACCTCGCCTTCGGCTTCGGCGCGCACCTGTGCCCCGGTGCCTCGCTGGCCCGGATGGAGCTGGAGGTGTGCCTGAGCGCCCTCTTCGCCCGCTTCCCCACGCTGCGCCTGGCCGTGCCGCCCGAGGAGGTCCGCTTCCGCGAGAACACGATCGTCTACGGCCTGGAGGAACTGCCCGTCACCTGGTGACGCCCGCCGACGCCGAAGGACCCGGGTCCGCCGAGGGAGAGCTCGGCGGACCCGGGTCCTTCGCCGTACCGGTGACCGGGGCTCAGGAGACGGCGTGGCTCAGCCAGAAGTCCAGCAGCTCACGATCGCCGCGGACCGTCACCCGCGGGCTCCCCGGCCGCAGCCGCCCCTTGACCACCAGCAGCAGATCCGCGGGCGCGGCGACCACGGTGGCGTCCGCCCGCGTGCCGGCCGGGATCTCCCGGGTCACCTCGACGCCCCCCGCGGCGCAGGTGACCAGCCAGCTCGACGGGCCGTACGCCGACTCCCGCGTCGAGCGGAAGCACAGCGTCTGTCCGCCGCGGGGCACCTCGGCGAACAGCGGCGACAGGAACGGCCTCGCCTCGGGCACCCCGAAGGCGGCCAGACAGAAGTCCACGCAGTCCAGCGCGACCTCCGCGGCCGGTGTGAACGGCAGACCGGCCATGCCGTACACGTCGGCCCGGTGCACGGCCGTCTCGAACACCGCCCAGCGGGGCCAGAACTCCTTGTTCTGCCTGCCGTGCGGGGCCCACACCGGCACCTCGGGGCCCACCCCGTCGATCGCCTCGACGAGCCGGTCCGCGCCCTCGACGACGAACCGTGCGCGCAGCTCCGGGTCGGCGAGCCGGCCCTCCAGGGCCCCGCCCCGGGCACCGAGCTCGGCCACCCGCTCGGTCCAGCTCCTGTCCTCGTCCGGGGCGCCGGACGGGTCGCCGCCGGGCAGGATGAACTCGGTGCTGCGCGTGGCCAGGATCGTGGTCGCCCAGTCGTGGCCCTGGCGCACATGCCGGACCAGGTCGCCCAGCGTCCACCCCGGGCAGGCCGGGACGGGCTCGGACAGCGGTATCGCCCGGGCGGCCCCGGCGAACCGGGCCGCCTCACGGCGCAGTTCGGCGGTGTACCTGCCGGGGGGCAGGGCCGCCGGACGGGTCGGCGCGGTCATGGGCATCACTCCTTTCGCGGTGTATGCGGAAATCGGTGCGTCGCGGCGAGAGTTGCCGCCAACGCACCGATTCGTCCATTCGAGACCCCGGACCTGACCGGACACTGACGCGACCGGTGCCGCCCGGAGCGGTGTCAGCCGCGCGTCAGCGCCGGATCAGCCGTGCTTGGCAGAGTCGTGGATGGCCGGTCCACCGCCGGTGCGTCCGACGGGAAGGAGCACGCCCGACATGGCAGAGACCGCAGCCCCGGCCCCCACCCGGGCACTCGTCCTGGGCAACCCCGCCTCCGGCAGCCACTCGCCCGAACTGGTCGAGGAGGTACGCCAGTTGTGCGCCTCCTGCCTGGAGCACACCGAGGTGCACCTCACCACCGGACCGGGCGATGCCACGGCCGCCGTGCGCCGGGCCCTGGGGCGGCCGGCCGACGCCGCCCCGGGCGCGCCCGACCTGATCGTCGTCATCGGCGGGGACGGCACCGTCCGCGAGGCCGTACAGGGACTCGTGCCCACCGCCACGCACGCCGCCCTCGCGGTCGTGCCCGGCGGCACCGGCAACTCCGGCTACAAGATGCTGTGGGGCGAGCGGCCCTGGAGCGAGTCGCTGAAGGCGATCCTGACCGACACCGGCGTCGGCGGCAGCGTCCGGCTGCGCCGCCTCGACCTGGCCCGTCTCGCCGAGACCCGCAACTACGTGTACCTCGGCGCCTGTTCGGGCGTGATCGCCGACGCGCTGCTCACCGCCAGGGAGCTGCCGCTGAGGGGCCGGGAGCGCTACGCCCGCGCCTACGCCGACACGGCCGCCGGCTACCCGCCGTACCCGGGCCGGGTGACGGTCGACGGCCGGGTGGTGCACGAGGGCCCCACGGTCCTCGCCAACGTCGGCGGGGGCCGCTACCGCGGCGGCCGGTTCCTGGTGCTGCCCGACTCGCTGCTGGACGACGGACTGCTGGACGTCTGTGTCATCGGCGGCGGCGTCCCGGCGGACCAGGTGCCCGAACTGACCCTGAACGCCGCCCACATGGACCATCCGGCGACCGTCTACGCCCGCGGGCGCACGATCACCGTCGAGCGCACCGACGGCCGCCGCCTCCCGCTGGAGCACGACGGCGAGTACCAGCCCGGAATCGGCAGCGCGGCCACCTTCGAGGTGCTCCCCGGAGCCCTCCCGGTGTGGGCGCCCGCCACCCCCTGAACCACCTGTCCGAGAACCGAAGTTGCACACCACGAAGGAGATCGCCCGCATGAGCGACCTGACCACCACCGTCACCCGCTACCTCGACATCTGGAACGAGGCGGACGCCGACAAGCGCGCCGCGGCCATCGCCGAGCTGTTCACCGCCGACGCCCCGTACATCGACCCGCTCGCCGCGGTCGAGGGCCACGAGGGCTTCGGGGCCGTGGTGGCCGGTGCCCGCGAGCAGTTCCAGGGCCTCGCCTTCGAACTGCACGGCACCGTCGACGCCCACCACAACCAGGCCCGCTTCCAGTGGGGCCTGGTGACCGAGCCGGGCGCCGAGCCGGTCGCCATCGGCTTCGACGTCCTCGTCACCGACGACGCCGGCCGGATCAAGGGCGTCTACGGCTTCCTCGACAAGGTCCCGGCCGCGTAACACCGCCCACGCACGTCCGACCCTGCGGGAGCACCGGGACCGTCGGTGCTCCCGCAGCCGTGTCCCCCCTCGACGCACGGAAGGTGTATCCGCCATGACCGCCGTCCTCGCGGAGAGCGTCGCCCGGGCGCTGTGCGCCGACTGGGGCGAGCCGTACGGCAGCCCGTCCCGGGCCGGCCGCCGCCGCGCCCCCGCCGACACCCCGCTGCGCGAACTCTCGCACTGGGCCGCGACGCTGCGCCCGAGCGACATCCCGTGCCGGGTCCTGAAACTGGCCGCGAGCCAGGTGCTCTCCCAGGTCGCCTCCATCCGCGCCGGCCTGCAACACCCGCTCGGCAGACGGCTGGTGGCCGCCTTCGGGCACCCCATGCAGCGCGATCCGCGCCAGGCGGCCGGGGTGTTCGCCGCGCTCGGCTCCTGGCTCAACCTGGACGACACCGCGTACGCCGGGCACCTGTCGAACTCCACGGTCGCCGTGCCGCTCGCCTTCGCCTACGCCCGCCGGCTGGACGGGCTGTCGCTGCTGACCGCGGTGGTCGCGGCCAACGAGTGCGCGGCCCGGATCACCGCCTCCGCGACCCTCGGTCCGCTGCGCGGCCAGAGCGCCGTGCACACCCACCTCGCCGGGGCGGTCGCCGGACGGCTGCACTGCGACCGGGCCCCGGCGACGCTCTTCGAGAACGCCTTCGGACTGGCCTTCGCGATGCCCAACTGGCCGCTGATGCGCGCCTTCCTCGCCAGCGACGCCCGGCTGTTCAACACCTTCACCCCGGTGCGCACCGCGATGGACGCCTGCGACGCCGCGTACGCGGGGCTGCGCGGGGCGCCCGACATCATCGAGCACAGCGACGGCTTCCTCGCCCGGTTCGCGACCGTGCCGCTGCCGCAGGCCGTGGCCAAGGGGCTCGGCCGCCGCTGGCACACGGACACCCTCTCGTTCAAGATGCACCCGGGCGGCCCCGGCATCGACGCCGCCGTGGACTGCGCGGCCGAGATCCACAGGGAACTCGGCGCACTGCGGCCGCAGGACGTGGCCGAGGTCGTCGTCGAGGCCTCCCTGTACACCCTGTTCGCGGGGGAGCGGGCCGCCCGCTACGTCACCGGCCCCGGCTCCCCGCTGGGCGCGCTGGTCCTCGACGTGCCGTACCCCGTCGCGACCACGCTGCTCACCGGCGGCTTCGGCGTGGACGACTTCTCCTCGCCGCACCTCGACGACCCCGACCGCTGGGCGCTGGCCAAGCGGATCCAACTGCGCCACGACACCGACATGACCCGCGAACTCTTCCTGTCCGACGCGCCGTTCGGCGAGGCGGTGCGCGAGGCCGGCGAGCTGGCCGTGCCCTGGCTGCGCGGCTTCGGCGGGGACGAACTGGTCGACCTGGTGGGCGCGTTGGAGGCCGACGGCCGGGACTTCTCCCGCTCCACCAAGGCGACCGGCGCCCGGGTCACCGTACGGCTGACGGACGGCCGTACGCTCTCGCGCACCCGGCTGATCCCGGTCGGCGCGGCCGGCCCCGAGACCCGGGCGGCCCACTCCGACCTGGTGCGCGAGAAGTTCCTGTCGGTGGGCGGCGCCCAGGAGGTCGCCGACACCGTGGACCGCCTGCACCGCATGCGCCCGCGCGCGGTACGCCGCTGGATCGAGACGGCGTTCCTGGACTGACGGCCGGTGGTTCCGCGGCCGCCTCAGGAGCGCCGTAGGACCGTCGTCTCCTCCGCCGGACGGCTCAGCGCGGCGACGAACTTGTACCGCGACCCCCGGTACACCGAGCGCACCCACTCCACCGGGGTGCCCTGCGCGTCCCGGGAATGCCGGGACAGCAGCAGCATCGGCAGCCCCACGTCCGTGGCGAGCAACTGCGCCTCGCGCGGGGTGGACAGCGAGGTCTCGATGGTCTCGTCGGCCTCGGCGAGACGGACGCCGTACACCTCGGCGAGCGCCGTGTAGAGCGAGGGCCGGTCCGCGAGCGTGCGGCGCAGTCCGGGGAAGCGCCGGGCGGACAGATGGGTCGTCTCGATCGCCATCGGGGCGCCGCTCGCCAGCCGCAGCCGCTCGATGCGCAGCACCCGCTCGCCGAGCCCGATGCCGAGCAGCCCCGCGAGCTGTTCGTCCGCCGGGATCTCCCCGATGTCCAGCATCCGCGAGGCCGGGGTGAGTCCCTGGGCGCGCATGTCCTCGGTGTGCGAGGTCAGCCGGAGCGTGCGGTACAGCTTGGGCTGGGCGACGAAGGTGCCCTTGCCCTGGATCCGGTCGAGGCGGCCCTCGCCCACGAGTTCCGTGAGCGCCTGCCGGATCGTGGTGCGTGAGGTGTCGAACCGGACGGCCAGCAGCCGTTCCGCGGGCATGGCCGAGCCGGGCTGCAACGCCTCGGTCATGGCGAGGAGTTGCTGCTTGATCCGGTAGTACTTCGGCACGCGCGCGGTGCGGCCGGGCGCCCCTTCGTACGGCTGGGCGCTGCTGACGTCGGTGGTCATGCCTGCCTTCCCGGCTGTGTCGACGGTCTCCCGTTATAGCGGTCGACTGCCCTATGGTCTAGTCCAACGGTCCGGTGTCGCGGAGGGCCGGGACGAAGGGGGCGGATGCGGACGGACGCCCTCCGGTGACGTTCTCGTAACGGCCGGAATCGGCTTCCTGGACCACCCTTGACACCCCGAAAGGTCTAGGCCAAGCTCCACCCTACTGGTCTACACCATTAGTGGCCAGGTCCCGAGCCCTGTGTGCACCAGCGTCGTACGCAGATCACCGCCGAGGGCGTGGGGGGCAAGTGGCATCCCTGAGGAGGGTGGCGTGAAGCGCAAGCTCGCTGCCGCGATCACGATCGCGGGCATGATGGTCTCCGTTGCGGCGTGTGGCGGGAACAGCAAGGACGACTCCAAGGACGCGGGACCGAGCAGCTGGAAGGGCCAGACGCTCACCGTCTGGACCATGGACGGCTCGGCGCCGCCGCAGTGGACCAAGGACGTACAGGCCGCCTTCGAGAAGCAGACCGGCGCCAAGGTGAACTTCCAGATCCAGAAGTGGGACGGGATCCAGCAGAAGATCACCACCGCCCTCTCCGAGAACACCCCGCCGGACGTCCTGGAGGTCGGCAACACCCAGACCCCCGCCTACGCGGCCACCGGCGGCCTCGCCGACCTCGCCGACGTCAAGAAGGAGATAGGCGCCGACTGGACGCCGTCGGTCTCGCAGTCCTCCGTCTACGAAGGCAAGCAGTACGCCGCCCCCTGGTACTTCGCCAACCGCGTCGTCATCTACAACAAGGCGATCTGGGCCAAGGCGGGCATCACCACCACCCCGAAGACCCGCGACGAGTTCTTCAAGGACCTGGAGGCCATCGGCAAGAAGACCGACGCCGAGCCCCTCTACCTGCCCGGCCAGAACTGGTACTTCCTCGACGGCCTCATCATCGGCCAGGGCGGCGAGCTGGTCACCAAGCAGGGCGGCAAGTACGTCTCCAACCTCGCCGACCCCAAGGTCGCCGCGGCCATGGAGCTCTACAAGAAGTACGCCTCCTACTCCAAGGCCCCCAAGGACAAGGACGAGGCGACCCCGCAGCAGGCCCAGGTCTTCGCCAAGGGCAAGACCGGCGCGTTCATCGGCATGGGCTGGGAGGCCGCCACCGCCATTCAGGCCAACAAGGCCATCGAGAAGGACCTCGGCTACTTCACCATCCCGGGCGCCAGTGCCGACAAGCCCGAGGGCGTCTTCCTCGGCGGCTCCAACCTGGCCGTCGCCCAGAACAGCAAGCACCAGTCCCTGGCCAAGGAGTTCCTGAAGGTCGCCCTGTCCGACCAGTACGAGGGCGAACTGGCCAAGCTCAGCGGCATCGTGCCGAACAAGGCGTCCCTGTCGAGCAACGTCAAGGGCAACCCCGCCGCCGAGGCCGCCGCCCCCGCCGCGGCCGGCGGTGGCACCACCCCGCTCATCCCCGAGTGGGCCGCGGTGGAGAACACCCCGAACCCGATCAAGTCGTACATGACCTCGGTCCTGAACGGCAAGGACCCCGCGGCGGCCGCCAAGGACGTCGAGTCCGAGATCAACAAGCGCCTGGCCCAGCAGAACTGAGCAGTCCCGGGGGCGCCCGCACCCGGCGCCCCCGGCGCAGTCGTTCGTACGGCCGGTTCGGCCACGGAAGAGATGACAACTCATGTCAGTGCAGACCGAAGGCACGGACACGGCCGGGGAGCCCGCTGTCCGAAAGGCCCGGACGGCCGGGCCGCCGACGGGTGAGGACCGCGGCTCCCGGTCCCCGTCCCGCCGCGGCGCCGCCGCCCCCTATCTGCTCCTGCTGCCGGCGCTGCTGGCCACCCTGGTCCTGCTCGGCTGGCCCCTGGTGAAGAACGGCATGCTGTCGTTCCAGAACCTCAACCCGCGCCAGCTCATCCAGCACCTCACCGAGTGGAACGGGACCGACAACTACAAAGAGGTCCTGACCGGTTCGGACTTCTGGCACGTCGTCGAGCGCTCGGTGGTCTTCACCGCGATCAACGTCGTCCTGATCATGGTGCTCGGCACCCTGACCGGACTGCTGCTCGCCCGCCTCGGCAAGCGGATGCGGCTGCTGCTCCTGATCGGCCTCGTCCTCGCCTGGGCCATGCCGATCCTCGCGGCCACCACCGTCTACCAGTGGCTGTTCGCCCAGCGCTTCGGCGTCGTCAACTGGGTGCTGGACAAGCTGGGCTGGCACTCCATGGCCGGCTACAACTGGTTCGGCACCCAGACCTCCACCTTCTCCGTGATCATCCTGCTGATCGTCTGGCAGTCGATCCCCTTCGTGGCGATCAACCTCTACGCCGCCACCACCACGATCCCCGGGGAGCTGTACGAGGCCGCGTCCCTGGACGGCGCCGGCGCCTGGAAGAGCTTCACCTCGGTGACCTTCCCGTTCCTGCGGCCCTTCCTCTACTCCACGACCTTCCTCGAAGTCATCTGGGTCTTCAAGGCGTTCGCGCAGGTCTTCGCGATCAACGAGGGCGGCCCCGACCACCTCACCGAGACCCTGCCGATCTACGCCTTCGTCCAGGGCGTCGGCAACCAGCACTTCGGCGTCGGCGCGGCCATCTCCTTCCTGACCGTCCTGGTGCTGCTCGTCCTGACCTCGTACTACCTGCGCATGGTCCTCAAGCAAGAGGAGGACGAGCTGTGAAGCGCTCGCTCTTCGGCCGTATCTGGCCCAACGCGACCGCCGTCGTCCTCTTCGCCGGCCTCGTGTTCCCCGTCTACTGGATGTTCGCCACGGCCTTCAAACCGACCGGCGACATCATCTCCGAGAACCCCGTGTGGTTCCCGACGCACCTCACCTTCAGCCACTTCCAGAAGGCCGTCGACGCGGACAACTTCTGGACGCTGGTCGGCAACTCCGTGACGGTGACCGTCTGTTCGGTGCTGATCTCCCTCGTCATCGCCCTGTTCGCCGCCTTCGCCCTCGCCCGGCTGCGGTTCAAGGGCCGGCGCGCCTTCATCGTGACGTTCATGCTGGCGCAGATGGCCCCCTGGGAGGTCATGATCATCGCCATCTACATGATCGTCCGCGACGCCGACATGCTGGACAGCCTCGTCCCGCTGACGGCCTTCTACACCGTCATGGTGCTGCCCCTGACCGTCCTGACGCTGCGCGGCTACGTCGCCGCCGTGCCGAAGGAGCTGGAGGAGTCCGCGATGGTCGACGGCTGCACCCGCACCCAGGCCTTCGTCAAGGTCATCTTCCCGCTGCTCGCGCCCGGTCTGATGGCGACCTCGCTGTTCGGCTTCATCACCGCCTGGAACGAGTTCCCGCTCGTCCTGATCCTCAACAAGGCCAACGACAAGCAGACCCTGCCGCTGTGGCTGTCGCAGTTCCAGACCGCCTTCGGCGACGACTGGGGCGCCACCATGGCCGCCTCGTCCCTGTTCGCGCTGCCCATCCTGATCCTCTTCATCTTCCTGCAACGCAAGGCTGTCAGCGGTCTGACCGACGGCGCCGTGAAGGGATGACCCCGCCGATGACCACACTCGCCACCGGCCCTGACACCCTCACCCGGGACGCCCTCGCGGTGCTGCAACCGGGGTTCGACGGCACCACCGCGCCCGACTGGGTGCGCCGCCGCCTCGGCGAGGGCCTCGCCTCCGTCGCCCTGTTCGGCCGCAACGTCGTCACCGAGGAGCAGGTCACCGCGCTCACCGGGCAACTGCGCGCCGAACGGGACGACCTGCTCGTCGCCATCGACGAGGAGAGCGGCGACGTCACCCGCCTCGATGTGCGCACCGGCTCCTCCTTCCCCGGCAACCACGCCCTCGGCGCCGTCGACGACCCCGACCTCACCCGGGCCGTCTCCCGCGAGCTCGGCCGGCGCCTCGCCGCCTGCGGCGTCAACTTCGACTGGGCGCCCTCCGCCGACGTCAACGCCAACGCCGACAACCCCGTCATCGGCGTGCGCTCCTTCGGCGCGAGCACCGGCCTGGTCGCCCGGCACACCGCCGCCTGGGTCGAGGGCCTGCAGTCCACCGGCGTCGCCGCCTGCACCAAGCACTTCCCCGGCCACGGCGACACCAACGTCGACTCCCACCACGCCGTACCCCGCATCGACGTCGACGCCGAGACCCTGTACGCCCGCGAACTGCCCCCGTTCCGCGCGGCCATCGCCGCCGGCACCCGCGCGATCATGAGCGCGCACATCCTCGTCCCGGCCCTCGACCCCGACCGGCCGGGCACCCTCTCCTCGCGCATCCTCACCGACCTGCTGCGCGACGAACTCGGCTACCGGGGCCTGATCGTCACCGACGGCATGGAGATGCGCGCGATCTCCGGCACCTACGGCCTGGAGCACGGCGTCGTCCTCGCCATCGCGGCCGGCGCCGACGCCATCTGCGTCGGCGGCGGCCTGTGCGACGAGGGCACCGTCCTCGGCCTGCGGGACGCGCTCGTGGCCGCCGTGCGCTCCGGCGAACTGCCCGAGGAACGGCTCGCCGACGCCGCCGCCCGGGTGCGCGACCTCGCCCGCTGGACCGCCGAGGCCCGCACGGCCGGACCGGCCACCGCACCCGACCCCGCGATCGGCCTGATCGCCGCCCGCCGCGCGCTGCGCGTGACCCGCACCGGCGCCGTCGCACCGCTCGACACCCCGGTGCACGTCGCCCAGTTCGAGCCCGCCCGCAACATCGCCGTCGGCGACCAGACCCCCTGGGGCCCGGCGACCGAACTGCGCCGCCTGCTGCCCGGCACCACCACCGGCACCACCACCGGCTCCCGCACCGGCGACGCCGCCGCCGCGCAGGTCCTCGCCGCCGCCGACGGCCGCCGCATCGTCGCCGTCGTCCGCGACGAACACCGGCACCCCTGGATGGGCGCCGCCCTCGACACCCTGCTCGCCGCCCGCCCCGACACGATCGTCGTGGAGATGGGCCTGCCCCAGGCCGCCCCCCGCGGCGCCCTGCACATCGCCACCTACGGCGCCGCCCGCGTCTGCGGCGTGGCGGCGGCCGAGGCCGTCGTCGCCGGCTGACCGAAGCGGCCACCGCCGGCCGCCCGCACCCCCGCGGGCGGCCCGCTCGATCGTGCTCTTCTCCCGGATCTCAACCGCACGTGCTCGCACTCGTTCGACCTTGTTTTCCAGAGGAATCGCATGCAGACGCCCCACCCCTTCCTCCACCGCGCCGCCTCCCCGCGCCCCTACTTCAGCGCCGACGGCGAGACCTACCTCGCCCCGACCCCCCTGCGCGACCTGAAGAAGTCCCAGCCCCTGCGGGTGCTCTCCGAAGACGACTTCGCCTTCTGGCAGACGTACGGCTACGTCGTCGTCCGCGAGGCCATCACCCCCGGCGAGGCCAAACAACTCCTCGACTTCGCCTGGCAGTTCCAGGGCCTGGACCCCGACGACCCCGAGTCCTGGTACGAGGAGCCGGAGTTCCGCTCCGAACTCGACCAGCACCTGTTCATCTACGGCTTCGTGGAGGCGTACCACCACCAGCTCCTCTGGGACAGCCGCCAGAGCCGTCGGGTCCACGACGCCTTCGCGGACGTCTGGGACTGCGAGGAGCTGTGGGTCACCCTCGACCGGCTCAACCTCAACCCGCCCAACGTCCGCGCCCGTTCCCGCTCCCTGATCGAGCCCACCGACGAGGGCTTCGACATCGAGCTGCACTGGGACGTCGACACCACCCTCGCCGTACTGCCCCAGCGCGTCCAGGGCATCATCGCCCTCAACGACACACGGCCCGAACTCGGCGGCTTCCAGTGCGCCCCGGAGCTCTTCCGCCGCTTCGAGGAGTGGCGCCTCGCCCAGCCACCGGGCCGCGACCCCGTCCGCCCCGGCACCGACCGGGCCGAGTTCCCGGTGATCCGCCCCGACCTCCAGGCCGGTGACCTCCTGATCTTTAACGGGCTGCTGGCGCACGGCGTCGCACCGAACCGCTCTGACAACGCTGTCCGAGCCGTCCAGTACCTGTCGATGATGCCCGCCCTGGAGGAGCACACCACCCTGCGCGACTCCCGCGTCGACTCCTGGCGCACCCTCGCGACCCCGGACTGGAACGCCACCCTCCTCGGCGACGCCCGCACCCCCGAGGCCCACCGCTACGGCCCCGCCACCCTCGCCCCCCTGGGCAGAAGACTCCTCGGCCTGGACTCCTGGACCACCCCGGCGGAAGAGGCACCGTGAACCGCGTCTGCCTCTGCCTGCCCACGAACCGCCCCTGCCCCGCCACCATCGCCGCTCTCCACCAGGAAGCCGGCTACGCGGCCGAGCGTTTCGACGCCGACGTCCAGCTGCTGATCCTCGACTCCTCCGACGCACACACCCGCGCCGCACACACCCGGGTCGTCGCCGGACTGCCCCCGACGGCCGGCGTCACCGTCCACCACCTCGACGAGGACGCCCAGCGGGCCTTCCTGCTCCGGACGATCGAGCGCGCGGGCCTGCCCGATCGCGACCGGCTGCTCGGCCTGCTGCTCCCGCCCGCCGTCTCCTACGGCGCCTGCACCGACCGCGCCTTCCTGCTCGCCGCCGCCCTCGGCTGCACCTCGCTGCACCGCAGGGACTCCGACAGCGCCTACCAACGCCACGCCGGGCAACCGGTGTTCCCCGTCCACCACGAGCTGCCGTTCCTGGGCCGGCCCGCCCAGGAGGCCACCGCCACGGTCACCCGCACCGCCCTCACCCCGGACCGTTTGTCCCGCCCTGTCTCCCTCGCCGGAGCCTCCTTCATCGGCGAACTCTCCGTCGACATCGCGGAGATACGCTGCGCGGACGAGGGCGTCTACCACGACGTGGTGAGCCTGTGGGCACCAGGCGGCTGGCCCGAGGAACGCAAAAAGGCCCTGGTGGAGGAGTCCTTCACGGGTGCGGGCACGACCCCCTTCACCGCCGACCTCTCCACCCTCACCGTGGTCGACCCGATGCGCGTCGACATGTGCAACGTCGCCTTCGACCGGGACATCTACGAACGCGTCCCGCTGCCGCCCGCCACCGACACCATCGGCAGCGACTACTTCCTCCTCCACCTCGTCCACGACGCCGGCCTGCCCGGCATCCTGCACAACCGCCACATCGAGAACTTCCACACCCCCGAACGCCGCACCGACACCGGCTTCCCGGCCTACCAGCGCCGCTTCGTCAAGTTCCTGCTCTCCATGCTGTACTTCCACGACGTCTACGACCGCATGACCGACGCGGGCGACACCCTGCTGGACACCGGCCACCGTGTGCGCCCCGACCGGATCGTGGAGTTCCTGCGCGCGAGCACCGGACTGGACCGCGCGGAGAACGTCTGGCGCCTGGACAGGGTGGACACGGCGTACCGGAAGCTCGGCGGCCGCTACGCCGGATTCGCCGACCAACTCGCTGGCGAGCGCGACCGGTTGCTGGACGAGGCCGAGGCGGACATCGAGTCCTTCGCCCACCTGATCGAGGCCTGGCCGGCGCTGATCAAGGCGGCCACTCCGTGAACGCCCCGCACCCGAGCGACGCTCTCACCACCTCGCTCGCCGGCGCCGACACCGACCGCATCGTCTACGACCTCACCGGCATCGAGCACCAATACGACGTCCTGGCAGGGGAGCTGCCGGACGCCCGCATCAGCTTCGCCCTGAAGGCGTGCCCCGAGGACGAGGTCCTGCGTGCCCTCGCGGAACGCGGCGCCGGCTTCGACGCCGCAAGCCCTGCCGAGATCGCGCAAGCACTCCGCACCGGCGTCACCCCCGCCCGCATCCACTACGGCAACACCGTCAAGTCCGACCACGACATCGTCGAGGCCCACCGCCTGGGTGTCCGCACGTTCGCCACCGACAGCGTCGAGGACGTCCGGGCCATCGCCCGGCACGCCCCCGGTTCCCGGGTGTTCTGCCGCCTCGCCACCAGCGGTGAGGGCGCCCTGTGGGGCCTGAGCCGCAAGTTCGGCTGCGCCCCCGACGACGCCGTCCGCGTGCTGGAGACGGCCCGCGCGGCCGGACTCGTCCCGGCCGGCCTGTCCGTGCACGTCGGCTCCCAGCAGATGACCTGCGAGGCCTGGCAGCAGGCCCTCGACACCCTCGCCGGGACCATGGCCGCCCTGGCCGGGCGCGGGATCGTACCCGACCACGTCAACCTCGGCGGCGGCCTGCCCGCGCTCGGCTACCAGGACCGCCACGGCAACTCCCTCGACCCGCCCCTCGACAAGATCCTCACCGTGCTCCGCGAGGGCATGGACCGCCTGCGGGGCCTCACCCCCGCCCCGCTCGCCTTCGTCCTGGAGCCGGGCCGCCACCTGGTCGCCGACCACGGCGCCGTCCGCGCCCATGTCTCCCGGCTGACCCGCCGCCGGCAGCCGGACGGCACGGACGCCTACTGGCTCTATCTGAGCTGCGGCAAGTTCAACGGCCTCTACGAGATGGACCAGTTGACACACCGGATGGTCTTCCCCGGCCACCCGGACGAGCGGGAGCACGTCCACGCGGTCGTCGCCGGGCCCACCTGCGACAGCGACGACGCCTACGGCGACGGCCGCCACCCGGTGCGCGTCCCCGCCTCCCTCACCTCCGGCGACCCGGTCTGGATCCTGTCCGCCGGCGCCTACGCCACCAGCTACATGACCCAGGGCTTCAACGGCATCCGCCCGCTGCCCTGTGTCTGCGTCCGCGGCCAGGAAGGACACGACTGACATGCGAGACCTCATACGGGAGGTCACCGACGCCGACTGGCCCCAGGTGGCGGCCCTGGAGGCCGAGGCGTACGCGGGCACCTCGCTCACCGAGGGCGAGGCCGCGCTGCGGTCCCGGGCCGCCGCCGGCACCTGCCTCGTCCTGGACCGGGGCGGCCGGGTCACGGGCTACGTCCTGGCCCTGCCGTACCCGAGATTCCACTACCCCGACCTGGGGCGCCCCGAGGACACGGTCGCCTGCGCCGCCAACCTCCATCTGCACGACATCGTCATCGCGGCACCCCAGCGCCGACGAGGGCTTGGCACACGCCTCGTCCGCCACCTGACGGACGTGGCCCGGGCCCGCGGCTTCGCGACGATGTCGCTGATCGCGGTCGACGGCAAGGAGCCCTTCTGGCGGTCCAACGGCTACCGCCCCCACCCCGAGGCGAGCCCGCCCGCCGGCTACGGCAGCGGCGCGGTCTACATGTCGGCCCGGCTGACCGCACTGCGGGAGGCGAGCTGATGACGGCCCCCTCCTTCCCGCGCGCCAAGGGGTCCATCGCCGCGCTCTTCTGCTTCCTCGGCTTCCAGTACGGCACCTGGGTCTCGCGCCTGCCCGCGCTGAAGACCCGCCTGGACCTCGGCGCCGGGGAGGTGGGCCTGCTGCTGATGGCCTGCGGGGCCGGGGCGGCGGCCTCCTTCCCGCTGGTCGCCGCCCTGATGCGACGCCTCGGCTCCCGGCGCCTGTCGCTCGCCTCGGCCGCGTGCCTGATCGCCGTCCTGGCCGCGCTGTCGGCCGTACCGGACTACCCGCTGGCCCTGCTCGCCGTCTGCGCGGACGGGGTCCTGGTCGGCTGCCTCAACGTCGCCATGAACGCCCAGGGCGCGGCGCTGGAGAAGACGTACGGGCGCACCGCGATGTCCCAGCTGCACGCCACCTTCAGCGCGGGCCTGCTCGCCGCCGCCCTGCTGGCCTCGGGCGTGACCACGCTGACGGCGTCCGTCCCGGCCCATTTCGCCGTCGCCGGTGCCCTGTTGCTGCTCCTGCTCGCCGTCGCCCGCCCCGCCCTGCTGCGCCACACGGACCCGGCGGCGCCCAACGAGCCGAAAAAGAAGGGCCGTTGGACCCTGCCCTCGGCGACCACGCTCCTCATGGGATGCGCGATGGCCTTCGGCACGATCACCGAGGGCGCCATGAACGACTGGTCGACCCTCTATCTGAAGGACGTCGTCCGGGCGTCCGCGACGGTCGCGCCCCTGGGCATCGCGGTCGTCTCCGTGATGATGCTGCTGGCCCGGGTGTGCGCGGACCGCTGGCGCACCCGCTGGGGCGACGGCCGGGTGGTCCGGGCCGGCAGCGCCGTCGCCGCAGCCGGCCTGGCCGTCGCCCTGGCGGCCGGGGGAGTGGTCCCCACCCTCCTCGGCTTCGCCTGCGTCGGCCTCGGTGCCGCCGCCGTCACCCCGTGCGTCTACGTCGCCGCCGCCGGCCACGGTTCGGACGCGCTGGCCCTGGTCGCCGCGATGGGCACCACGGGCCTGCTGGCCGGGCCCGCCCTGATCGGCTTCGTCGCGAGCGCGGCGAACCTGACCCTGGGCATGGCGGTGGTCGCCGCCTCCGCGCTCACCGTCACCCTGACGGCGTTCCGCATCCCCTGGCGCACCCGGGAACCCGCCCCGGGGGAGGGAGAGAACCAGCCCCCGGTCGCGGTGCCGTAGCGGCTCCAAGGGGGTGTCCGGAGGGGGCATCGCGCTGGTGTGGCGTTCCCCGCGGGGACCGGCGTGGCCGTTTACGCTCGCACTCGGACCGATCGTGCTGGTCGGAGCAGAGTCGGGGCCGGGCGCCGCACGGACGAACACCGGGAGGGCAGCGCGGGTGACGTCACGTCGACGATTCCTCGGGGTGACGGCCGGGGTCACCACCGGCCTCACCGTACCCGCCGGTTCGGCGGCGTACGCGAAGCGGTCGGGTGAGCGCAGGGGCACCGTCCTGGCCAGCGCGATCCGCCCGCCCCGGCGGTTCGCGGTGCCCCTGCCCGTACCGCCGCGCGCCCGCCCCGCGCGGACGACCGGCGGCATCGACGTCTACGACATCAGGCAGTGCGAGGGGTCCGTGGAGATCGTCCCCGGGCTGAGGACGACCGTCTGGGGCTACGACGGCATCTTCCCCGGCCCCACCTTCACCGCCCGGTCCGGCCGGGGGATGGAGGTACGGGTCCGCAACCAGCTGTCCGTGCCCACCTCCCTGCACCTGCACGGGGGTGTCACCCCGCCGCACTCCGACGGCTACCCGACGGATGTGCTCGTGCCCGCGCGATGCGGCGCCGCGCTCAAGGCAGGGGAGGTGACGCACGGCGGCATGGGCGGGGTGCACGCCCCCGCCGTCGACTGGAGGGTCTCGCAGGGCCACAGGACGTACACGTACCCGATGGACCAGCGGGCGGCCACGCTCTGGTACCACGACCACCGCATGGACTTCAGTGCCCCGCAGGTCTGGCGTGGGCTGGCCGGGATGTTCCTCGTCCACGACCGGGAGGAGGACGGGCTTCCGCTGCCCGGGGGCGAGCGGGACATCCCGCTGATGATCTGCGACCGTTCCTTCGAGGAGGACGGCTCCTTCCGGTATCCCGGCCACTCGCCGACCTGCACCGGCACTCCTGGCGTCCAGGGCGCGTACATGGACGGCGTGCTCGGCGACGTACAGCTGGTCAACGGTGCCCCCTGGCCACAGGCGGAGGTCTCCGCGAGCCGCCACCGCCTGCGCCTGCTGAACGCCTCCAACGCCCGCCGCTACCACCTGGTGCTGCGGCGGGAGGACGGCGGCAGGCTCCCCTTCACACAGATCGGGGCCGATGGCGGCCTGCTGGCCGCGCCCCAGCGCCTTGGCGGCATCCCCATGGCGCCGGCCGAGCGCTTCGACGTGGTCGTGGACTTCACGGACTGCCCGGTGGGCAGTGCGGTCACCCTGGTCAACACCCTGGCGAACGGCCGTATGCGCCAGGTCATGCGGTTCCGGATCGCCCGCAAGGAGAAGGACCCGAGCCACGTCCCGGCCCGCCTCTCGCGCTTCACGGCCCTGCGTCCGGCGTCCGCCGTCGCCACCCGGCACTTCGACTTCCGCCGCTCCGGCGCCGTGTGGACCATCAACGGCCGCCCTTTCAGCACCTCGGAGTTCCTGGCCCGCCCGCGCCTGGGCACCGTCGAACGCTGGCGCTTCACCAGCGACCGCCACCACCCCGTGCATCTGCACATGGCCCACTTCCAGGTCCTGTCGCGCGGCGGGCGGGCGCCCGAGCCCACCGACGCGGGCTGGAAGGACACGGTGGACGTCCGCCCGCACGAGGCCGTGGAGGTGCTGGTCCGCTTCCGCGGCTACCGGGGCCGGTACATGCTGCACTGCCACAACCTGGAGCACGAGGACATGGCGATGATGGCCAACTACCAGGTGGTGTGAGGAGCACGCTCCCCGCCCGTCTACGGAGTCAGCCCTGCCTTCGCGCAAGCGGCCCGCAGCGGCGGTGTGCAGATCTGGGCGACGGTGTACACACCGTCCTTGACGAGGGTCTGCTTGATGTCGGCGGTTGTCACGGCGACCGGGGTGAGGAGCACGGACGGGATGCGGCGGGTGGTGGGGCTGTCGGTCGTCGTCGTGGCGATGGCGTGCAGCTTCTCGCCGCGGCCCAGGGCGACAGCCATGGCAGCGGCTGCTTCGGCTTCCGCGCGGAAGGACTTGTACACCGTCATGGACTGCTCGCCGCTGACGATGCGCTGCACCGCGTCGAGGTCGGCGTCCTGGCCGGTGACCGGTGGAAGGGGACTGACGTGGGCGCTCTTGAGCGCGGAGATGACGCCTGCGGCCATGGCGTCGTTGGCGGCCAGGACGCCGTCGATCCGGCCCGGGCCCAGGGCCGAGATGGCGGCGGACATGTTGGCGTTCGCGTTGTTCGTGCTCCAGCCCAGGGTGTCGTAGGAACGGCCGATCCTCACCCTGCCCCGCAGGACGGACAGTGCACCCCTCTTGTACGACGCGGCGTTGGGGCTGGTCGGGTCGCCGTTCAACATGACGATGGTCCCGCCCTTGGCCGCGGCGTGCATGGCCTTGAGGAGAGCCTGGCCCTGCAGCGTGCCGACCTTTACGCCGTCGAAGCTGACGTAGCCCGAGATCGGGCCGTCGGCGAGCCTGTCGTAGGCGACGACGGGGACGCCCGCGTTGCGCGCCTCCTGGACGGAAGAGCGCTGCGCCCTGTTGTCGGTGGCGCCGAGGATGAGGACCCTGACTCCCTTGGTGATCATGGCGATCATCTGTTGCCGCTGGGCCGTCGAGTCGTCGTCGGCGTTGCCGTAGATGACGTTGCAGTGCGGGCAGAGCTGTTTCACCCGTTGCTCGATCAGCGGCCTGTCGGAGTGCTCCCAGCGTGGCACCACCCGGCTCGGCAGCAGCAGGCCGACGGTGAAGCTCTCCGTGGTGGCTGTCCCCGCTCCTGTGCAGGCGGCCGAGGGCATGGCCAGCAGGCCCGCGACAAGCGCGCCGACGACATACCGCGTACGGGGCGTCGCGAGTCGCCTACGACACATCATGATCGGCCCCCGTCCTCGGCGCCTGGTTCTGCGCCCACCGAAGCCGGTTCACGACGCGGTACCGCTATCTCGCTGCACACCTGCTTGCCGCCGGCCACGGGCACCGTGCCGAAGGACTCCGACATCGCCTCGACCAGGAGCAGACCCCGGCCGCCGGTCGACTCCCAGTCCACGATCACGGGCCTGGCGGGCGCCCGCGGAGAGGAGTCGCTCACGCAGACACGCACCCGGTCCCCGCGCAGCATCAGGTCGAGACGGACCGGGCCCTGGGTGTGCACCAGGGCGTTGGTGACGAGTTCGGACACCACCAGCAGCACCGGGTCGGTGGCTTCTTCGACCTTCCAGCGGCGCAGCGTGCGCGCGGTGAACCGGCGGGCGTGCATGACGGCGTCGGGCAGCCGCCACACCACCCAGCCCGACCGGATCGGCCGGGTCTTCATGCCGTCGTAGCGCAGCAGCAACAGCGCCACGTCGTCCTCGCGGCGGCCGACGTCGCCCAGCAGGTCGTCGGCCACCCGCCCGGGATCCGACGGGTCGGCCGCGGCGAGGGTGGCGCGCGTGCGGCGCATGCCCTCGTCCAGGGACAGGTCGACGGCCTCGATCAGCCCGTCGGTGACCAGCGCGAGCATCGTTCCGGGCGCCAGTGCCACCGCGGTCATCGGGAAGTCCGCGTCCATGGAAATGCCCAGCGGAAGGCCGCCCTCGATCTCGACCTCCTCGGTGCTGCCGTCGGGATGCCGCAGCAGCGGTGCGACGTGCCCGGCCCGGACGAACAGGACGTCGCCCTCGTCCATGTCCAGTTCGGCGTAGCAGCAGGTGGCGAAGAGATCCGTCTCCATACCGACAAGGAGGCGGTTGGCGTGCGAGACGACCACGTCGGGCGGGTGGCCCTCCACCGCGTACGCCCGGACCGCGGTACGCATCTGGCCCATGATCGTCGCGGCTGCGGCGCTGTGGCCCTGCACGTCGCCGATGACCAGCGCCACCCGGTCCTCGGAGAGAGCGATCACGTCGTACCAGTCGCCGCCCACCTGCAGTCCCCGCCGAGCGGGCAGATAGCGGGCGACGGCGATCCCGCCGGGAAGCTCGGGCAGACGTCGCGGCAGCAGGCTGCGCTGCAGCATCGTCGCGAGTTCCTGTTCGGCGTCATAGGCGTGGGCGCGGGTGAGGGCCTGGCCGGCCAGCGAGGCGGTGGCGGTCAGCAGCGAACGCTCCTCGGGGACGAACTCGTGCGGCCGGTCCCAGCCGATCAGGCACACGCCGACGACCCGGCCCCGTGCGGGCAGCGGCAGGACGGCAAGGCCTCCGGGGCCGATGCCGTCGAGTCCCGCTTCGAAGGCTGTGCCTGTCGGCCACAGGTCCATACGTCCGTCTCGCAGAGCCATCTGCAGGGTGGGCAGGGCACCGAGGGGCGCGTCGGGCCACTCCGAACGCCACTGGAGACGCCATGTCTGCGGCCAGGCGCCGGGCTGCGGCGGGTCGAGCAGGGTGACCTGGAGCCGTTCGTGCTGCAGTTCGGCGAACGCCACCCGGTCGGCGCTCAGGGGTTCGCGCAGGGCGGTGACCACCACGTGGCTGACCTCGCGCACGGTGGTGGCCTTGTCGAGTGCGGCGGTCAACCACTGGATCCGGGAGACGTCGTCGGCGCCCCGGTGCAGGACCGAGGTCGCCGTCACCACGCCCAGCACCCGCTCCGGCCGGTCGTCGGCAGCCGCCGCCACGCGGCACCTCAGGCTCAGCCAGCGCATCCCACCGGTGGGGCAGCGGACGCGGAAGTCCAGTTCCCGTCGGCCGGACGTCTGGGTGGACGGCTCCAGCACCGACATCAGCGCGTGCAGGTCTTCCGGCAGTGCGTGCGCGAGCAGGGAGTCCGCCTTGCCGTCGAAGTCGTCCGGCCTGATGCCGACCAGTTCGCGCAGCGTCTCGTCCGCGTCGATCACACCGGTTTCCGGCACCAGGACGAAGGAGCCGACGCGCATGCGGCGCAGTGCGGAACCCAAGGGTGCCGGCGGCGTCCCTCCCCCGGCCCCGGCCTCCAGCACTGCGGCGACCGCGTCGGCATAGCGCTCCAGGAAGCGCTGCTGCCCGGCTTCGAAGCCGTTCTCACCGGCGCCCACGACGACGAGGCAGCCGAGCCGCCTGCCCTCGGCGCCGAGGGGCAGCGCACCGAGCGATGTCAGGGCCCGCGGCGGCGCCGGACATCCCTCGGGGTAGGCGGCGAGTGCCGCGGGGGTCAGCCACACGGGGTGGAGGGCGCGGAAGGCGTGGGCCGCGGGCGAGCCGCCGGACAGGGCCAGACGCTCCGGCAGCCGGTACTCGGCGGGGGCGCATCCGGCCGAGTCCACCGACCGAAGGTCGTCAGAGCCTGCGCCGGGCACATAGAGCACTGCCAGCTCTGCTCCGGCGAACGTCAGGGCGCGGACGCTCACGGGGATCTCCGACCCCGGTGGTGAGCTGGTGTCCGCGACGCCGGCCTCGGCTGTCCCCGGCTGCGAGAGTCCGCCCCCGGCACTGCCGTCGTGAGGCATGTCCGCTTCTACCTCCCGTCCGTGCCGGGGTACCGACCGGCCATCGCCCGGGCACTCCCTTTACCAGAATCGCACAGAGGGATGAACCGGACAGATCGACGTCGTGTCGACTGCGCGGCAGCGGGTTCGCAGTTCACCGTGGCCGGTGTCACACTGACGGCGTGGTCGTTCTGCCGCTTTCGCCCGGTCCGGGCGGGTGTGGGCCGAGACCCCGCCTCGCCCCGGTGGGCCATGCTGCCGCACCGCCGTTGCAGCCGCGTGGCTCCAGGGAGGAAGGAGGCCTCGCGCATGAAAGCCTGCGTCCGGGACACCGCCCTTGCCCTGGCCGCGGTCTCGACGGCCGTGTCCCTCACCGCCTGCGGACCGGGCGCCGGGAACACCTCCGGCGCAGGGAGCGCGCGGAAGATCGGCGTGCTGCTGCCGGAATCCACCACAGCCCGCTGGGAGACGCAGGACAGGCCCCTGCTGGAGCAGAGGATCCGGCAGCTGTGCGGCGACTGCACGATCGAGTACGCCAACGCCAAAGGTGACGTGGCCATTCAGCAGGAACAGATGGACTCGTCGATCGCCAACGGGGTCGATGCCATCGTGCTGACGGCCGTCGATGCCAGGGCCATGGGCGCCTCGGTCGGAAAGGCAGCCGCCGCGCACATCCCGGTCATCGCCTACGACCGCCTCGCCGAGGGCCCGATCTCGGGCTACGTCTCCTTCGACGGTCAGGAGGTCGGCAGGCTCCAGGGCAGGGCACTGCTGACGGCCATGGGCGCCAAGGCGCACGGCGGCCGGATCGTGATGATGAACGGCGACCCCGGCGACCCCAACGCGCTGTCGTTCAAACAGGGCGCACTGTCCGAACTCCGGGGGAAGGTGACGATCGCCAAGGAGTACGACACCCCCCAGTGGAGCACGGAGGCGGCGAACCGGAACATGTCCGGAGCCATCGCCGCCCTGGGCGCCGGCAGCATCAACGGCGTCTACGCCGCCAACGACGGCCTCGCCGCCGGCAGTATCGCCGCCCTCAAGGCCAACAAGGTCAGCCCGCTGCCCCCCGTCACCGGGCAGGACGCCGAGCTCGCAGCCGTACGGCGCATTGTCAGCGGCGATCAGTACATGACGGTCTACAAGCCGTTCGGACCCGAGGCCGCCGCCGGCGGCGCCATGGCCGTGGCCGCCGCGCGTGGTCAGCGCCTCGACGGGGTGGCCACCAGGCGGGTGAAAACCCGCAGCGGCGCGGAGGTTCCGGCCGTGCTGCTCACCCCGGTGCCCGTGACCCTTGCCACCATCAAGAACACCCTGGTGAAAGACGGCGCGTACACGCTCGAACAGATCTGCGCCCCGCCACTCGCGGACGACTGCCACAAGGCCGGGCTGGCCTGACAGGCGGGACCGGCAGGCCCCGGGCCCGGGAAGGAGATGGTTCTCTTGCCGCCCCCCTTGCTCGCCCTGCACGGTGTGTGCAAGCGCTTCGGCGTCGTCGAGGTCCTCCGGGACATCGAGCTGGAGATCCACGCCGGCCAGGTCCTCGCCCTGCTCGGCGACAACGGTGCCGGCAAGTCCACCCTGGTCAAGGTGATCTCCGGGGTCGCCCCCGCGGACAAGGGGAGCATCGAGTGGGAGGGCCGGCCCGTTCACATACGGCGTCCCCAGGAAGCCCGGGACCTCGGCATCGCCACCGTCTACCAGGACCTGGCGCTGTGCGGAGGCCTCGACGTCGTCGGCAACCTCTTCCTCGGACGGGAGATCCGCAGGTTCGGCTTCCTCGACGAGGTGGAGATGGAGCGCCGCACCGGACAGCTGCTGGCGCGCCTGACCCGGAGCGTCCCCGATCTGCGCGCCCCCCTGGTGTCACTGTCCAGCGGCCAGCGGCAGACCGTCGCCGTCGCCCGCTCGCTCCTCGGCGACCCGCGCGTCCTCCTTCTGGACGAACCGACCGCGGCGCTGGGGTTCGAGCAGACCACCGAGGTCCTCGACCTCGTCGACCGTCTCCGCGACCACGGCCTGGGGATCCTGCTCATCAGCCACAACTTGGGCGATGTGAAGGCTCTCGCGGACCGGGCCGCCGTGCTGCGGCTCGGCCGCAACAACGGCTTCTTCGACGTGAGCACCGCCTCCCAGGAGCAGATCATCTCCTCCATCACGGGCGCCACGGACAACGCGCCCCGCCGGCCGGCCCACCGCGAGGCCGAGTGGTGAAAGGGATGCGTGACATGCCGGACGAGACGCGGGCCGATCCCGCAGCAGCCACCGCAGAGGCCCGTCAGCGCCGGGCCAGGAGGGCCGTCACCCGTGCGGCGGCGGGCTGGATCGCCGTCCGGCGGCGCAGGCTGAGCGCCGGTGAGCTGGGCTACCTTCCCGTCACCCTCGTTCTCGCCGCGGTCTGGATCATCTTCCAGTGCATCAACTCCGCCTTCCTCTCGCCCCGTAACCTGTCCAACCTCAGCGTGGACATCGTGGGCACGGGCCTCATCGCGGTCGGCATGGTCTTCGTGCTGCTGCTCGGTGAACTCGACCTGTCGGTCGGCTCGATCAGCGGGCTCGCCGCCGCGGTCTTCGCGGTGCTGAACGTCAACAACGGCGTGCCGGAATGGCTTGCCCTGATCGCCGCCGTGCTGACGGGCACCGCGGCAGGAGCCGTCCAGGGGTACTCCGTCGCCAGGACCGGGGTGCCGGCCTTCGTGGTCACCCTCGCCGGGCTGCTGACGTGGAACGGCCTCATGCTCGCCATCCTCGGCACCAGCGGCACCGTCAACCTCGACGAGAACGGGCTCATCGCCCACCTGACCAGCTACTACTTCACCAACGCCGGCGTCGCCTACGCGGTGGCGGCACTCGCCACAGCTCTGGTCTTCCTCACCTCCTACCGGAACAGGCGCCGTCGCAGGGCCGTCGGCATGTCGCACCGCCCGCTGCACACCATCGGGGTGCGCACAGGAGTAGTGGCGGTGATCGCGTTCGCCTCCGCCTATCTGCTGAACCAGTTCCAGGGCCTGCCGCTGGCTCTGCTGATCTTCCTCGCCGTCGTGGCGGGCCTCGACATCGTGCTCCGGCGCACGCTCTGCGGACGGCAGGTCTACGCGCTGGGGAGCAGCATCGAGGCGGCCCGTCGCGCCAGCCTCAGCGTGACCGGCGTCCAGACGGCCGTGCTCGCGGTCTCCGGCACCCTGGCGGCGACCGGCGGCCTGTTCCTGGCCTCGCGCATCACGTCGGTGAGCCAGAGCTCCGGCTCCGGCGTCCTGCTGCTCAACGCCATCGCCGCCGCCGTCATCGGCGGCACCAGCCTGTTCGGAGGACGCGGTACGACCTGGTCCGCAGTGCTCGGCATCCTGGTCATCCAGTCGATCGCCTCGGGCATGGCCCTCACTGACACGCCCACCGCCGTCCAGCTGGTGATCACGGGCGGGGTGCTCTTCGCCGCGGTGGTCGTTGACTCACTGTCCCGACACACGCAGCAGGCGCACGGGCGCGCCTGACACGTCCACGGGCGGCGTCGGCGCTGTCCACAGCGACCTGGGCGTGGCGTCGGGGCCGGATACGATGAGAGGTTTCCGCATGTATGTTGGATGAAGGGACGATTTGCACAGATAAGAAAGTACCGATGAGGCTCAGATCCGTCCTCTGCTCCACTGCTTCCGCCCTCTCCGCACTGGTGCTGCTCAGCGCCTGCAGCGGCGGCTCCGGCGTCACGGCCCCGTCGAGCGGCGGCCAGCCGCTGGTCGGCGTCGAGTACCCGCGCTCCGACACCGACTTCTGGAACGCGTACATCAAGTACACGCCGGAGTACGCCAAGCAGCTCGGCCTCTCGCTCAAGACCACCAACTCGCAGAACGATGTCGCCAAACTCGCCGCCAACGTGCAGACACTCATCCTCCAGGGCGTCAAGGGCATCGCGATGGCCCCGCAGAGCACATTCGCCATCGCGCCGATCCTGGCGGAGTTGCAGGCGGCGAAGATCCCGGTCGTCACCATCGACACCCGACCCGACACCGGCAAGGTCTACATGGCGGTCCGCGCCGACAACCGCGCCTACGGCGAGAAGGCATGCAAGTACCTGGGCACCAAGCTGGGCGGCAAGGGCAAGGTCGTGATGCTGGAGGGAGACCTCGCATCGATCAACGGCCGTGACCGCACCGGGGGGTTCAACGACTGCATGAAGAAGAACTACCCGGGCATCAAGGTGTTCGGCGAGGCCACCAACTGGGACGGCGCCGTCGCCGCGCAGAAGCTCCAGACCGACCTGACGGCCCACCCGGACGTCAAGGGCATCTACATGCAGTCCAGCTTGGCGCTGTCCGGCACGCTCCACGTGCTCAAGCAGCAGGGGCTGTTCGTCGGCCCGAAGGACAAGAAACACGTGTTCGTCGTCTCCAACGACGGCATCCCCAGGGAGCTCAAGGACATCTCCAACGGCACCATCGACGCCACCGTGTCCCAGCCGGTCGACCTTTATGCCGAGTACGCCCTGTACTACCTGAAGGCCGCGATCGACGGGAAGACGTTCAAGCCCGGCAGGACCGACCACGAGAGCACCATCGTGCGGGTCCGCGACGGACTTCTGGAAGACCAGCTCTCCGCCCCGCTCGTCACCGCCGACGGCGGCACGTACGGCGGCGTCCCCAGCCTCAAGAGCACCGACTCGTCTCTGTGGGGCAACAGCCTCGGGTCTGTCCGGCCAACGGCCCTGTCTCGCATTCGGCGGTGACGGAGCGTGCCGCTGTGCGGCAACGCGCTGCGCAGCGACCGGAAGACTTCGGGCCCGGCCGAAAGTCCCACAGAGTCCCAGAGGCGCCGCCACCTCCCGCCCGCCTCGCGTTCATGCAGGTCAGGATGGGTGTGGCGGCGCTTTTTCTGAAGAGTGTCAGATGTCCCGGAAGATCTCGATCTGCGCCCCGATGGAGTTGAGCCGCTCGGCGAGGTCCTCGTAACCGCGGTTGATGACATACACGTTGCGCAGCACCGAGGTGCCCTCCGCCGCCATCATCGCCAGCAGGACGACCACGGCGGGGCGCAGCGCCGGCGGGCACATCATCTCGGCGGCGCGCCAGCGGGTCGGGCCCTCGACCAGGACTCGGTGCGGGTCGAGAAGCTGGAGGCGGCCGCCGAGGCGGTTGAGGTCGGTGAGGTAGATCGCGCGGTTGTCGTAGACCCAGTCGTGGATGAGGGTCTGGCCCTGCGCGGTCGCCGCGATCGCCGCGAAGAACGGGACGTTGTCGATGTTCAGGCCCGGGAAGGGCATCGGGTGGATCTTGTCGATCGGCGCCTCCAGCTTGGAGGGGCGGACCGTGAGGTCGACCAGGCGCGTACGGCCGTTGTCCGCGCAGTACTCGGGGCTGCGGTCGTGGTCGAGGCCCATCTCCTCCAGGACCGCCAGCTCGATCTCCAGGAACTCGATGGGGACCCGGCGGACCGTCAGCTCCGACTCCGTCACCACGGCGGCGGCCAGCAGGCTCATCGCCTCGACCGGGTCCTCGGAGGGGGAGTAGTCCACGTCGACGTCGATGTTCGGCATGCCGTGCACGGTCAGCGTCGTCGTGCCGATCCCCTCGACCTTGACGCCGAGCGCCTCCAGGAAGAAGCACAGGTCCTGGACCATGTAGTTGGAGGAGGCGTTGCGGATGACCGTCACGCCGTCGTGCCGGGCGGCGGCCAGCAGCGCGTTCTCGGTCACGGTGTCGCCGCGCTCGGTCAGCACGATCGGACGGTCGGGGCGGACCGTGCGGTCGACCCGCGCGTGGTACTGCCCCTCGGTGGCCGCGATGTCCAGACCGAACCGGCGCAGCGCGATCATGTGCGGCTCGATGGTCCGGGTGCCCAGGTCGCAGCCGCCGGCGTACGGCAGCTTGAAGGCGTCCATGCGGTGCAGCAGCGGGCCGAGGAACATGATGATCGAGCGGGTGCGTACGGCCGCCTCGGCGTCGATCGCCGCGATCTCCAGCTCGGCCGGCGGCACCAGCTCCAGGTCGACGCCGTCGTTGATCCAGCGGGTGCGCACGCCGATGGAGTTCAGCACCTCCAGGAGGCGGTACACCTCCTCGATGCGGGCCACCCGGCGCAGCACCGTGCGGCCCTTGTTGAGCAGCGAGGCGCACAGCAGCGCCACGCAGGCGTTCTTGCTCGTCTTCACGTCGATGGCACCGGACAGCCGGCGGCCGCCGACGACCCGCAGATGCATGGGACCGGCGTACCCCAGCGACACGATCTCGCTGTCCAGCGCCTCACCGATGCGCGCGATCATCTCAAGGCTGATGTTCTGGTTGCCCCGCTCGATGCGGTTGACCGCACTCTGACTGGTGCCGAGCGCCTCCGCGAGCTGCGTCTGTGTCCAGCCACGGTGTTGCCGGGCGTCACGGATGAGCTTGCCGATGCGTACGAGGTAGTCGTCTGACATGAGACTGAGGCTATCTCAGATATGAGATGGCGCCCGTCAGGGGGGTCCATTCGAGTGATGTCGCGTCAGTGACCAGTGAATTCACGGGCGATGGGGCCATCTGGGTGATTTGTCCGTTAATCGCGGTTAGTTGCGAAAACGGGGAAGGTGTGGTTCGTGTCGCCGAAAAACGGCAGGGTTCGGCCCGACCCGGCATGACCATCCGGCGGCCATGTACTAGAGTTATCTCGACATCGAGATATCTGCCAGGCGCACCGCACCCCGCCACCCGCTAAGGGTTACCTAACTTAGCTTTACCTTAGCGGATCGGTCAGACCGGCGTGGCGGCACGATTGACGGTGGTACGCGCACATCAATGAAGGAGACTGTCGTGTCGGCGAACAGCTTCGACGCCCGCAGCACGCTGCAGGTGGGCGACGAGTCGTACGAGATCTTCCGGCTGGACAAGGTGGAAGGCTCGGCCCGCCTTCCGTACAGCCTGAAGGTGCTGCTGGAGAACCTGCTCCGCACCGAGGACGGCGCGAACATCACCGCCGACCACATCCGTGCCCTCGGCGGCTGGGACTCCCAGGCCCAGCCCAGCCAGGAGATCCAGTTCACGCCGGCCCGCGTGATCATGCAGGACTTCACCGGCGTCCCCTGCGTCGTGGACCTCGCGACCATGCGTGAGGCCGTGAAGGAACTGGGCGGCGACCCGGCGAAGATCAACCCGCTGGCCCCGGCCGAGCTGGTCATCGACCACTCCGTCATCGCCGACAAGTTCGGCACCAACGACGCCTTCAAGCAGAACGTCGAGCTGGAGTACGGCCGCAACAAGGAGCGCTACCAGTTCCTGCGCTGGGGCCAGACCGCCTTCGACGAGTTCAAGGTCGTCCCGCCGGGCACCGGCATCGTCCACCAGGTGAACATCGAGCACCTGGCGCGGACCGTCATGGTCCGTAACGGCCAGGCCTACCCCGACACGCTCGTCGGCACCGACTCGCACACCACCATGGTCAACGGCCTCGGTGTGCTCGGCTGGGGCGTCGGCGGCATCGAGGCCGAGGCCGCCATGCTCGGCCAGCCGGTCTCCATGCTCATCCCGCGCGTCGTCGGCTTCAAGCTGACCGGTGAGCTCAAGCCGGGCACGACCGCCACGGACCTCGTCCTCACCATCACCGAGATGCTGCGCAAGCACGGTGTGGTCGGCAAGTTCGTCGAGTTCTACGGCGAGGGCGTCGCCGCCACCTCCCTGGCCAACCGCGCCACCATCGGCAACATGTCGCCGGAGTTCGGCTCCACCGCCGCGATCTTCCCGATCGACGGCGAGACCCTGAACTACCTCCGCCTGACCGGCCGCTCCGAGCAGCAGGTCGCGCTCGTCGAGGCCTACGCCAAGCAGCAGGGCCTCTGGCTGGACCCGAAGGCCGAGCCGGACTTCTCCGAGAAGCTCGAGCTGGACCTGTCGACCGTCGTTCCGTCCATCGCCGGCCCGAAGCGCCCGCAGGACCGCATCGTCCTCGCCAACGCCGCCGAGCAGTTCAAGCAGGACGTCCGCAACTACGTGGACGACGCCGACGAGGCGGGCAAGGAGTCCTTCCCGGCCTCCGACTCCCCGGCCGTCCACCCGAACGGCTTCCCGTCCAACCCGGTTCCGGTCACCGCCCCCGACGGCACCACCTACGAGCTGGACCACGGTGCGGTGACGGTCGCGGCCATCACCTCCTGCACCAACACCTCGAACCCGTACGTCATGGTCGCCGCCGCGCTGGTGGCCAAGAAGGCGGTCGAGAAGGGCCTGACCCGCAAGCCCTGGGTCAAGACCACCCTCGCCCCGGGCTCCAAGGTCGTCACCGACTACTTCGAGAAGGCGGGCCTGACCCCGTACCTCGACAAGGTCGGCTTCAACCTGGTCGGTTACGGCTGCACCACCTGCATCGGCAACTCCGGCCCGCTGCCGGAGGAGGTCTCCAAGGCCGTCAACGACCACGACCTCGCGGTCACCTCGGTCCTCTCCGGCAACCGGAACTTCGAGGGCCGGATCAACCCCGACGTCAAGATGAACTACCTGGCCTCCCCGCCGCTGGTCGTCGCGTACGCTCTGGCGGGCTCCATGAAGGTGGACATCACCAAGGACGCCCTCGGCACCGACCAGGACGGCAAGCCGGTCTACCTGTCGGACATCTGGCCGACCGAGGCCGAGGTCAACGACGTCGTCGCCAACGCGATCGGCGAGGACATGTTCAACAAGTCCTACGCCGACGTCTTCGCCGGCGACGCCCAGTGGCAGTCCCTCCCGGTCCCGACCGGCAACACCTTCGAGTGGGACACCGAGTCCACCTACGTCCGCAAGCCCCCGTACTTCGAGGGCATGGGCATGGAGCCGGCCCCGGTCGAGGACATCGCGGGCGCCCGCGTCCTCGCCAAGCTCGGCGACTCGGTCACCACCGACCACATCTCGCCCGCCGGTGCCATCAAGGCCGACACCCCGGCCGGCCAGTACCTCACCGAGCACGGTGTGGAGCGTCGTGACTTCAACTCCTACGGCTCCCGCCGAGGCAACCACGAGGTCATGATCCGCGGCACGTTCGCCAACATCCGCCTGCGCAACCAGATCGCGCCGGGCACCGAGGGCGGCTACACCCGCGACTTCACCCAGGCCGACGCGCCGGTGTCGTTCATCTACGACGCCTCGCGCAACTACATCGAGCAGGGCATCCCGCTGGTCGTCCTGGCCGGCAAGGAGTACGGCTCCGGCTCGTCCCGCGACTGGGCCGCCAAGGGCACCGCGCTCCTCGGCGTCAAGGCCGTCATCGCCGAGTCGTACGAGCGCATCCACCGCTCGAACCTCATCGGCATGGGCGTCCTGCCGCTCCAGTTCCCGGAGGGCCAGTCCGCCGAGTCCCTCGGCCTGACCGGTGAGGAGACCTTCTCCTTCGCCGGCGTCACCGAGCTGAACAACGGCACCACGCCGCGCACGGTCAAGGTCACCACCGACACGGGCGTCGAGTTCGACGCGGTCGTCCGCATCGACACCCCCGGTGAGGCCGACTACTACCGCAACGGCGGCATCATGCAGTACGTGCTGCGCAACCTGATCCGCAAGTAAGCGGTCGCGCAGGGCAGTTGAGGGCCGCCTCCCCGGTGACGGGGAGGCGGCCCTTCGCCGTGCCCGGGCCGGGTCATCACCGGCCCTCAGGCTGAACACAGGGTTCCCCCAGCGAACCGGAACAGAATCCGTACATGTCTGACACCCCCGGGTCCCGGAGATGAGCCCCCGACCGAGGGGCCGCTCGTTGCGTACCCGCCTCCTGCTCCTCGTCACCGCCACCCTCGTCGGCGTCCGCGCCGTCCTCGCGCTCACCGCCGTCCTCGCCCAACACGCCTTGCTCATGGGCGCGTTGGACGACCGGTCGGCGCCGCCGCCGCAGCCGGGGTGACCGGCGCCGCCCGCCATCCGTCCCGCCCCGCCGACCTCGCCTTCCTCGGCACCGGCGGCCACCCGGACGGACTGCTCGCCGCCCGCTTCGACACCGGCGGTGTCGTCCTGGCCGCCGAGGTCGTCCGCGCGGACGACGGCCCGCGCCCGCTCCGCGCCGCCCGGTGCGCCGCCCTCACCGGCGTCCCCGACGACGGCTCGGCCCACACCCGCACCGTCCCCGGACTCGGCGCCTACCGCGTCACCGCCCTCGGCGCCGACGGCATCCGCGTCCTGGCCGGCCTGCCCCAGGACGACGTACGGCACACCTCGGCCAGTTCGTGCGCATCGGGGCCGCGGCCGCCGGCACCGTCCTCCTCCTCGCGGGCGCCGGCTGCGCCCTCGCCGTCCGCCGCCGGCTGCACCCGCTCGGCCACCTCGCCGCCACCGCCGCCGAGGTCGCCCGGACCCCGCTCACCCCCGACCGGCCCGCCCAGCCCGCCCGCATCCCCGCGCCCGACGCCGACCCCGGCACCGAGACCGGCCAGATGGGCGCCGCCCTCAACCGCATGATCGACCAGGTCGAGGCCGCGCACGCCGCACGCCGACGCGGCGAGGAGCGCGTCCGCCGCTTCATCGCCGACGCCGGCCACGAACTGCGCACCCCGCTCGCCTCCATCGCCGGCTACGCCGAGCTCATGAACCGAGCCCCCGGCCCGGGCGGCGCCGACCCCGCCTGGCGCCGGACCGGCACCGAGTCCGCCCGGATGACCGGCCTGGTCGAGAACCTCCTGCTGCTCGCCCGCCTCGCCGAGGACCCGCCCGCGCAGACGCCGACGGTGGACCTCGCCGTGCTGGCCGCCGAGGCGGTACGGGACGCCCGATCCACCGGCCCGGACCATGTGTGGCGCCTCGAACTCCCGCCGGAACCAACGCCGTTGGTCACCGGTGACGCACCGCGCCTGAAGCAGGCGCTGTCCGCCCTGCCGGCCAGCGCCCGGGTGCACACCCCGCCCGGTACGAGGGTCACCGTCACCGTCGGCAGCACGGCCGGCCGGCCCACCGTCCGGGTCCGCGACGACGGCCCCGGCATCCCGCCCGCCCTGCCGCCCACCGTCTTCGACCCCTTCACCCGCGCCGACCCGTCCCGCACCCGCCGGGGCCTCGCCGAGGGCGGCTCCGGACTGGGCCCCGCGGTGGCGCCGGCGATCGAAGCCGCCCACCGGGGCCGCCTTGACGTCCGCAGCGAGCCGGGCCGCACCGGGTTCAGCATCGGGCTCCCCGCCGCGCGGCAGCCCCGCCCGCCCGGCCCCGCGGTGGGCTACGGCAGCGCCTGCTCCGCCCAGATCACCTTGCCCTGAGGGCTGTACCGGACTCCCCAGCGCTCGGTCATCTGCGACACCAGGAACAGCCCTCGGCCGCCCTCGTCGGTCGTCGCGGCGTACCGCAGATGCGGCGAGGTGTTGCTCCCGTCGGCCACCTCGCAGATCAGCGCGCGGTCGCGGATCAGCCGCAGCCGGATCGGATCGGATCCGTAGCGGATGGCGTTGGTGACCAGCTCGCTCAGGACGAGTTCCGTGGCGAAGCCCAGCTCGTCGAGGCCCCACTCCGCCATTTTCGCGGTCACGGCCAGGCGCATGTCCGACACGGCGGCCGGATCGCGGGGCACGTCCCACTCGGCGACCCGGTCGGGCGCCAGCGCCCGGGTGCGCGCGACGAGCACCGCGACGTCGTCCGTGGGCCGCCCGGGCAGCAGCTCGTCCAGCACCGCCTGGCACATCTCGTCCGGCGACCGGTCCGGGTGCCGTGTCAGCGACTGCCGCAGCAGCTCCATGCCCACGTCCAGATCGCGGGTGCGGTCCTCGATCAGACCGTCGGTGTACAGCACCAGCCGGGTGTTCTCGGCCAGCTCCAGCTCGGCCGTCTGGAACGGCATGCCCCCGATGCCGAGCGGGGGACCGGCCGGCAGCTCGGCGAAGGCGACACTGCCGTCGGGGTGGACCAGCGCCGGTGCCAGATGCCCCGCCCGCGCCATGGTGCAGCGGCGTGTGATCGGGTCGTAGATCGCGTACAGACAGGTCGCGCCGGCGATCTCCCCTGTCGCCTCCGCACAGGCCTCGTCCTGGTCGATCCGGCCGACGAGGTCGTCGAGGTGGCTCAGCAGCTCGTCGGGCGGCAGATCGAGGGTGGAGAAGTTGTGCACCGCGGTGCGCAGCCGTCCCATGGTGGCGGCCGCGTGCAGACCGTGGCCGACGACATCGCCGACGACCAGCGCCACCCGGCTGCCCGGCAGGGGGATCACGTCGAACCAGTCCCCGCTCACCCCGGACTGCGCGGGAAGGTAGCGGTACCCGACGTCGAGGGCGCTCTGCTCGGGCAGCGCGCGCGGCAGCAGGCTGCGCTGCAGGGTGACCGCCAGCGCGTGCTCACGGGCGTAGCGGCGGGCGTTGTCGATGTTGACCGCGGCGCGCGCCACCAGCTCCTCGGCCAGCGACACGTCCTCCTCGTCGAAGGGGTCCCGCTTGGCCCGGTAGAAGTTCGCCATGCCCAGGACGACGCCGCGGGCGCGGATCGGGGCGACGATCAGCGACTGGATGCCGTACTCCAGGATCGCGCGGGAGCGCTCGGGGTCCTGGGCCTGCCAGTCCGGCGCGGCGGACAGGTCGGCCACCAGCTCGGAGCGGCCGCTGCCGTACCCCCGGGCCTGGGGAGTGATCGGCAGGAAGTCGATCAGCCGGTCCTTCTCGTAGAGCGGATGGTCGTCCCGGATCCCGCACATGGCGATGCGCCGCAGGTCCGTCGCGGTGGCGGCCGGCTCGTCGCCGTACAGCACGGCGTCGGCCAGGTCCACCGTGACGAAGTCGGCGAACCGCGGTACGGCGACCCGCGCCAGCTCGTCCGCGGTGCTCCCCACGTCGAGGGTGGTGCCGATGCCCACACCGGCGTCGTACAGCAGCTTGAGCCGCTCCCGGGCGACCTCCGCCCGGCCGGACAGTGCCTGCAGTTCGGTGGTGTCGCGCAGGGTCACCACGGTGCCTCCGGGGCCTCCGGCGCTGTCGGTGGGGCGCTGGTTGACCGCCAGCAGCCGCTCCCCGGCGAAGAGCACCTCGTCGGTGGCCTCGCGATGGGAGACGAGCAGTTCCACGACGTCCGGATCGAGGTCCGGCAGCTGCGACGGGTGGCGTCCCTCGACCTCGGCGGGCAGGTCCAGCAGCCGCTTGGCCTCGTCGTTGACCAGCAGCAGCCGCCCGTCGGCACCGACGATGAGCACGCCTTCGCGCACGGAGTGCAGCACCGTGTCGTGGTGCTCGTACATGCGGGTCATCTCGTCGGGCGCCAGGCTGTGGGTCTGCCGTCGCAGGCGCCTGCCCACCAGCGCCGTGCCGCCGGTCGACGCCACGAGCGCCCCGGCCCCCGCCGTCAGGATGATCGGCAGCTGCCGGTTGACCGCGTTGGTGATGTTCTTGACCTTCAGCCCGGCGGAGACGAGGGCGACCACCTTGCCGTGGGCGTCGTCGACCGGAACGGTCGCCTGCTCCTCGTGGCCGAGCGGGCCGTGGACGCTCTCCGTGTAGACCTTGCCGGCCAGCGACGGCGCGATCTGGCCCACGAACCGGTGCCCGATCTTGCTGGGGATCGGGTGCGTGTAGCGGATGCCGTGCGTGTCCATGACGACGATGAAGTCGACGCCCGCGGCCTTGCGCGTCGTCTCGGTGATCGGCTGGAGGATCTTGGACGGATCGGGCGTGCGCAGCGCCGGCAGGAGGCCGGGGGAGTGGGCGAAGGTCTGGGCGACGGCGATGGACCGGCGCCTGGCCTCGGCGCCGGTGTCCCGTTGCGACTGGAGGAACAGGGCGAGGACGCCGCAGATGACGAGGACCACGACCAGCGCCACTTGCAGGACCATGACCTGCCCGGCGACGCTCCGCGGGCTCTTGCCGATCACAGAGCGCCAGGAGAGACGCCTGAATCGCTCAGGCATGTCCGACATGCGGCCTTTGTAGCACTCATGTTCGCCGGGTGGCTATGGCTGGTCCGCGACTCGGACAGCTCTGGGCGGACCCGGTGCTCAGGACGCACCGGGTCCGCGAGCCGGGCGGGCGAGGGGGGTGGGTGTGTCCGCCCGGATGGTGCCGGCTTGCGGCGACAACGTTGTCTTGCCCCTGACCATGACTCTACCGGCCCGACCGCGAAGGACGTCAACCCGCTTGAGGTAGCTCGACCGGGTGATCCCGCGCGCGCCGACCCCGGCGCGCGGTCCTCCGTGGTACGGGTGGCGCACGGTGCCGTTTCTGAGGCGTGTGCGCCGTCCCCGTGTCAGGCCAGCAGCTCCACCTCCGCCAGCGTCGATGCACGGTCCAGCACCAGCCGGTACTTCGCGTACGTGCCCGGCGTCGCGATGGTGAACGCCCGCGTCTGGCGGTCCCAGGGGAACGCCTCGGCGGAGCGGTGGTCCAGCGTCTTCCACGTGGAACCGTCCGCCGAGCCCTGGAGGGTCCAGCCGGCCGGTGCCCCGGTGTGGTCGGCCGGGGACGTCAGGGTGTACTGGACGGCCCTGACCGCGTGGTCGACCGGGAGGTCCACCGAGGTGACCGTGGCCTCGGTCGCCGACGTGTTGTCGAACAGCGGCCCGTCGCCCTTCAGCACGTCCGCCCGGGGCACCGGCACCTTGTCGTCCTGGGTCAGGGAGACCGGCCCCGCGTTCCTGCCCGTGCCCCACGCCGAGGGCCGGGCGCCCATGGCGAACGTCAGCTCGCCGCCCTTCGAGAGCAGCGAGTGGGGGAGCGAAGTGGAGTTCCAGGGGCGGCCGTCGAAGGTCACGCCCTGGACGTAGACGTTCTTCGTGCTGTTCGCCGGGGCCTTGATCACCAGGTCCCGGCCGTTCTCCAGGTGCACGGTGACCTGCTTGAACAGCGGGGAGCCGATGGAGTAGTCACCGCTGCCGGGCACCAGGGGGTAGAAGCCGAGCGCCGAGAAGAGGTACCAGCCCGACTGCTCGCCGTTGTCCTCGTCGCCGTGGTAGCCCTGCCCGATCTCGCTGCCGAGGTAGAGCCGGGAGAGGATCTCGCGGACCGCCGCCTGGGTCTTCCAGGGCTGCCCGGCCGCGTCGTACAGGTACGGGATGTGGTGCGCGGGCTGGTTGGACTGCCCGAGCATGCCCATGCGGACGTCGCGTGCCTCGGTCATCTCGTGGATGACACCGCCGTAGGAGCCGACGAAGTCCGGGGAGGCCGTCTCCGGGGTGGCGAAGAACGTGTCCAGCTTGTGGGCGAGCGCCTGCCGGCCGCCGTACAGGTCGGCCAGCCCCCGGGTGTCCTGCGGGACGGTGAAGGCGTCGCCCCAGCCGTTGGTCTCCGTGTAGTCGTAGCCCCACACGCGCGGGTCGTACGCCGACGGGTCCAGCCGCCGGTTCCCCTGGTCGTCCCGGCCCTGGAAGAAGCCGACCTCCGGGTCGAACAGGTTCACGTAGTCGCGGGCGCGGTTGAGGAAGTACTCCGACTCGTCCTTGTAGTGCTTCTCGCCCGTCTTCCTGTACAGCGCCTCGCCCATCCGCGCGATGCCGTAGTCGTTGATGTACCCCTCCATCGCCCACGACAGGCCCTCGGTGGTGGAGGTGCTGGTGTAGCCGAGGAACGGCGAGGTGGCCATGCCCTTGCGGCCCACGCCCGACATCGGCGGGACGACGGTCGCGTTCTTCAGGGCCGCCTGGTACGCCGCCTTCGCGTCGAAGCGCACCCCCTTGACGTAGGCGTCGGCGAACGCCACGTCCGAGGAGGTGCCGGTCATCAGGTCGGCGTAGCCGGGCGAGGACCAGCGGGAGGTCCAGCCGCCGTCCTTGTACTGCTGCACGAACCCGTCGATCATCGCGCCCGCCTGAGTGGGCGTCAGGAACGAGTACGCCGGCCACGTGGTCCGATAGGTGTCCCAGAAGCCGTTGTTGACGTACACCTGGCCGTCGACGATCTTCGCGCCGGTGTGCGTCGGGGTGTCCTGGCTCGGCATGGGGGAGAAGGGGGACGCGTACTGGTCCTTCCCGTTCACCTTCTCGAAGCCCGAGTTCGGGTACAGGTACAGCCGGTACATGCTGGAGTACAGCGTGGTCAGCTGGTCCGGGGTCGCCCCGCGCACCTCGACCTTGCCGAGCAGCCTGTCCCAGGCGCGCTGGGCCCGGTCCTTCACGGCGTCGAAGGAGGTGCCGTCGGGGATCTCCTGGCGCAGGTTGTCCTTGGCCTGGTCGACGCCGATCAGCGAGGTCGCCAGGCGCAGGGTGACCGTGTGGTCCGCGCCCGCGGCGAACCGCAGATAGCCCTTCACCCCGCTCGAACCGCCGTCCGTCACCGGCTTGTCGAACGTGCCGTACACGAACAGCCGGGTCGCCCCCGTCGACAGGCCGGACTTCACGTCCGAGTAGCCGGTGACGGTCCCGTGCTCCTTGTCGAGGGTCAGCCCCGCCTGCTCGGTGACGTTGTCGAAGAGCACGCTCGCGTCGTCGCCGGGGTAGGTGAAGCGCAGCACCGCCGCGTGGTCGGTCGGGGTCATCTCGGCCTTGAGGCCGTTCTCGAAGCGGACCCCGTAGTAGTACGGCCGCGCGGTCTCGTTCTCGTGCCGGAACGGCAGTTGGCGTGCCTCGCGCCCGGTGTCCGGGGTGCCGGACGCGGCCGACGGCATCAGCTGGAAGGTCTGCCGGTCGCCCATCCACGGGCTCGGCTCATGGCTCGCGCTGAACGCCTGGATCGTCGGCAGGTTGTCGTCGTTGTTCGCGCGCGCGTACTCGTACAGCCAGCTCAGCGAGGACGCGTTCGTCACCGGCGTCCAGAAGTTGAAGCCGTGCGGCAGCGCGGTCGCGGGGAAGTCGTTGCCGCGCGAGAAGCTGCCGCTGGAGTTGGTGCCGCGGGTGGTCAGCGCGTAGTCCGACAGATGCGCCCGCGGCTTCTCGGGTGCCACCGGTCTCAGCGCCACGTCGTCGATCCAGCCCCGGAACTTCGCGGGCCCGGCGGGGGAGTCGTACCCGACGAGGATCCGGTCGACCGTCTTGCCGGCCGCGACCGAGCCGATCCGCGAGAGCACGTCGTTCCACTGGTTGACGTACAGCGCCTTCGAGGTGCCCTGCCCGCGCGGCGACAGCGGGAACCCGTGCTGGTCGAGGGCGCCCAGGTCGCTCAGGTACGTCCCGTCGGTGAAGGCCAGGTCCAGGGAGACGTTCGTGGCGTCGTAGTCCCGGTCGCCGTCCGCCATCGACGGGAAGATCCGGTACGACAGCTGGGTGTCGGCGCCGACCTTCACATGCACGCCGAAGACCTTGTTGTACGAGTACGCGCGGCCCGGCGTCGTGTGCCGCCCGGCGTAGCGCAGTGCCCTCTTTCCGGTGAACCCGGCGCGTGCCTTGGCCGTCGGCGAGGCGGTCGGGCCGTGGTCGACCACGGTCTGCATGTCCTCGGGGACGGGGCCCCCGGTGCCGCCGGTGGAGAACTGGACGTCGGCGAGCTGGAGGATGTCGGGGGCGCCGCCGTTCTTCGTGATCTCCAGCCGGAAGTGCTGGTACTCGGCCGGCTGGGCCAGGTCGTACGACCTGGTCTGGAACCGCTCGGAGAAGGTCTCGCCGGAGCGGGTGTCGACGCTCTTCCAGTCCTTGCCGTCCGTGGAGCCGAGGAGCGTCCAGTCCCTCGGGTCGCGCTCGGCGTGGTCGTTGGCCGAGGTGAGCGCGTACGTCACCAGCCTGACGGGCCTGTCGAGGTCGAACTCCGCCCAGCCGGTGGGCTGGAACGTCAGCCACTTGGTCCCGGGGTCGCCGTCGACCAGGTTCTCCTTCACCTCGCCGGCGCCCGTGTTCTCGCCGCTCGCCCGGACGCCGGTGACATGGTCCGTCACATTGCCCGGGATGCCGGTGCTGTAGCCGCCGTCGACGCCCGAGGCGCGCTTGCCGCCGTCGGGCGCGGTGTCCACGGTGTCGATCCAGTCGGGTGCCGGGTCTCCCGCCTCGAACGAGGACGCGAACTCGCCGCCGGCGGCCGGGGCCCTGGCGGGCAGGGCGACCGCCGCGCCCTGTGCGCCGACGGCCATGACAAAGGCGGCCGTGAGGACGGCCGCCGGACCCCATCTGTGCCGAGTTCTCCGCTGCATCTACGGATTCCCCTCCTGCGCCCTGTGTCGGACAACGTTGTCAAGCTCCGGGCGTAGGAACCAGTAGGGCGTCAAGTGGCCGGTGGTGTCAAGGGTGTTGGGTGTGGCATTCAGGGACTTATGCCGCGAGTTTTTCCGCCACCGGTGCGACGGAGGCCGGTATTTCCGCGAGGTCTCAACTCGGAAAAGACCCTTGGTGAACCGTGCATTCGATCTTGCTACCGTGGCGGGAAGTGGACTATACCTGTCGGCACTTCCAGCGTGACCCTGCACCACCCAGCTTGACCCGACAGCGGTGCCGGGGAGGATCCGGTTCACCGCCTGAGTCCTGGAGAAGGCGAGGACTTGAGCATGGGATCCACCTCGAACAACAGTGCCGAAGGCGTCGGCCGGCGCGATCTGATCAAGCGGTCCGCCGCGCTCGGCCTGGTCGCGGCCCCGGGTATGGGACTGCTGTCCGCCTGTGCGAGCAGCGGCGGAGGCGGCCAGAAGAAGGACAAGGCCGGGAAGAAGACCGCCAAGAACCCGCTGGGCGTCAACGACAGCGCCCAGATGGAATTCGTCCTCTTCGACGGCGGCTTCGGCAAGGAGTACGCCCAGGACGCGGTGAAGATCTATCAGCAGGACTTCCCCAAGGCGCAGGTGAAGTTCTCCGCCACCCAGAAGATCCAGTCCACGCTCCAGCCCCGCTTCAACCAGGGCAACCCGCCGGACCTCATCGACAACTCCGGCGCCGAGCAGATGGACATGGGCGTCCTCGTCGGCAAGAACCAGCTCGCCGACCTCACCCCGCTGCTGGACGCGCCGTCGTACGACGACCCGGGCAAGAAGGTCCGCGACACGCTGCGCCCCGGCATCGTGGAGATGGGCCAGTTCGACGGCAACCCGGTGTGGATCTTCTACTACGCCTACACGGTGTACGGCGTCTGGTACTCGCAGAAGGCGCTGGATTCGCTCGGGGCGGAGTACCCGAAGACCTGGGACGAGATGCTCGCGGTCTGCGAGAAGGCCAAGAAGAAGGGCATGGCGGGCTGGACGTACGCGGGCAAGTACCCGTACTACCTCCCCTTCTCGCTCTACCCGATGATCGGCAAGGTCGGCGGGCGCGAGGTGCTCGACGCCATCGACAACCTGGAGCCGAACGCCTGGAAGCACCCGGCCGTCAAGGCCTGTTTCGAGGCGTACTACGAGCTGTACAAGAAGGGGTACATCCTCAAGGGCACCCCGGGCCTGGACCACATCCAGTCGCAGACCGCCTGGGCCAAGGGCGAGGCGCTCTTCATCCCGAACGGCTCCTGGGTGGAGAACGAGTCGGCGAACGTCATCCCGAAGGACTTCAACCTGGCCGTCTCCGCGCCCTCCGGCATCGACAGCAGCGACAAGCTGCCGTTCGGCACCATCTGGGCCTCCGGCGGTGAGCCGTTCATCGTGCCGGCCAAGGCGGCGAACCCCGAGGGCGGCATGGAGCAGCTGCGCATCATGCTCTCCGAGGCGTCGTCGAAGAACTTCACCAGCAAGGTGAAGTCGCTGACGGCCTACAACGGCGGCACCACCGGCATCACGCTCACCCCGGGCCTCAAGTCGGGTGTCGCGGCGCTTCAGCTGGCCGGATCCAACGTGGTGAATCCGCGCCTTCAGGACTGGTACGTGCAGCTCCAGAAGGAGAAGATCGGGGTGTCCGGCCTCGGCGAGATGATGGCCGGCCGGCTCACCCCGGCCGAGGCCATCAAGAAGATCCAGGGATTCGCCGACGAAGCGGCCAAGGACACCACCATCAAGCACTACAAGCACCAGTAAACAGCACCCTGACCGCACCGGAGTGGCGATGCAGCACGGCAAGTACCGGTTCATCGTGGGGTTTCTGGCATTGCCCCTGGGACTGTACGCGCTCTTCGTGGTCTGGCCGTTCATCCAGTCCATCTACTATTCGTTCACGGACTGGACCGGCCTGAGCCCCGAATTCAAGATGGTCGGCTTCGACAACTACACGAGGATGGTCCACGACGACATCTTCTGGAAGTCGCTGGAGCACAGTCTGCTGTTCGCCCTGGTGCTGCCACTGGTGACGATCAGTCTGGCGCTGTTCTTCGCCTTCATGATCAATGTGGGCGGACGGCGGAGGAAGGGCGGCCCCGCGATCTCCGGGGTGCGGGGCTCGTCCTTCTACAAAATCGTCTATTTCTTCCCGCAGGTGCTGTCCATCGCGATCGTCGCGTTGCTGTTCGCCTTCGCGTACAACCCGGACAGCGGCGCGATCAACTCGATACTGCGGGGCATCGGCCTCGGCAGCGTCCAGCCGCTGTGGCTGGGCGATCCGAGCCTCGCGCTGTGGTGCGTGATGGCCGTGCTCGTCTGGTCCACGGTCGGCTTCTTCGTGGTCCTGTTCTCGGCGGGCATGGCCTCGATCCCCACCGAGCTGTACGAGTCGGCGCTGCTCGACGGCGCCGGCCGGGCCGCCACCTTCTTCCGGATCACCCTGCCGCTGCTGTGGGACACCGTGCAGTCCGGCTGGGTCTACATGGGCATCCTCGCGCTCGGCGCCGAGTCGTTCGCGGTCGTACAGATCATGACGACCGGACCGGGCGGGCCCGACTACTCGACCACGGTGCTGGTCCTGTACGTGTACCAGAAGGCGTTCCGGGACGGTCAGGCCGCCTACGCCACCACGATCGGCGTCGCCCTGCTCGTCGTCACCCTCGCCTTCGCGGCGATCGTGATGCGGCTGGGCCGTCGCGAGCGGCTGGAGTTCTGAGAAGCGATGAAGACGACCGAGACCCCCGCACCGCTGCCGGCCGAGTCCGGCGCGACCGTCTCCAAGATCGACGTACCGGTCCCGGGGCCCGCCGGGAAGAAGAAGGAGGGCGGTGTCCTCAACGTCTTCTCCCACGGCGTCCTGATCATCTGGGCGATCATGGTGGTCACGCCGCTGCTGTGGGCGGTGATGACGTCCTTCAAGTCCGACAGCTCCGTCTTCTCCTCGCCCTGGTCGCTGCCGGACCACCTGCACTTCGACAACTGGGCGCGGGCCTGGACCGACGCCAACATGGGCGACTACTTCCTCAACACCGTCCTGGTGGTCGGCGGTTCGCTCATCGGCACCCTGGTCCTCGGCTCCATGGCGGCCTACGTCCTCGCCCGCTTCGACTTCCCGGGCAACCGCTTCATCTACTACCTGTTCGTCGGCGGCATGAGCTTCCCGATCATGCTCGCGCTGGTCCCGCTGTTCTACGTCGTGAACAACATGGGCCTGCTGAACACGATCCACGGCCTGATCCTGGTCTACATCGCGTACTCGCTGCCGTTCACCGTCTTCTTCCTGACGGCGTTCTTCCGCACCCTGCCGACCTCGGTGGCGGAGGCGGCGTTCGTGGACGGTGCTTCGCACACGCGTACGTTCTTCCAGATCATGCTGCCCATGGCCAAGCCCGGCCTGATCAGCGTCGGCATCTTCAACTTCCTGGGCCAGTGGAACCAGTACATGCTGCCCACGGTCCTCAACACCGACCCCGACAAGAAGGTCCTCACCCAGGGCCTGGTCCAGCTGGCGGTCAGCCAGGGCTACAAGGGCGACTGGTCCGGCCTCTTCGCGGGCCTGGTCATGGCCATGCTGCCGGTGCTCGGGGCGTACATCGTCTTCCAGCGCCAGGTCGTCCAGGGCCTGACCGCGGGGGCGCTCAAGTAGCCCCCGGAGTCCGACGGAGGTCACCCGTCGCGACCGTCCGTGCGCACGCCGTCCCGCTCTCGGGGCGGCGTGCGCCGCTGTGTGCGCTGTGTCTCCGAGACTCCCGGATACGGTTCAACCTCTTGACGTGAGTCGCCCCGAACGGCTCAGCTTAGAGTTCACTAGTTGGACATACGCGGGGCCTCGCCGAAGCGGTCCCGCGCTCAGGAGGTCGTCGTGGAGACTCCAGGGTCGCAGTCGTCGCTGCACCGAGCCAACCTGGAGCGGGTCGTCCGGGCCGTACGCCTGGCAGGGTCCCTCACGCAGGCGGAGATCGCGCGGACGACCGGTCTGTCCGCCGCGACCGTCTCCAACATCGTGCGGGAGTTGAAGGACGGCGGAACCGTCGAGGTCACGCCCACGTCAGCGGGCGGCCGCCGGGCCCGCAGCGTCAGCCTGAGCGGGGACGCCGGCATCGTGATCGGTGTCGACTTCGGGCACACCCACCTGCGGGTCGCGATCGGCAACCTCGCCCATCAGGTGCTGGCCGAGGAGTCCGAGCCGCTGGATGTGGACGCGTCCGCCGCACAGGGCTTCGACCGGGCGGAACAGCTGGTCAGCAGGCTGATCGAGGCCACCGGGGTGAACCGGTCCAAGGTGGCCGGGGTGGGCCTCGGCGTGCCGGGCCCGATCGACGTCGAGTCGGGGACGCTGGGCTCCACCTCGATCCTGCCGGGCTGGGGCGGCACCAAGCCCGCCGAGGAGCTGCGCGAGCGGCTCGGCGTGCCCGTGCACGTGGACAACGACGCCAACCTCGGCGCCCTCGGCGAGCTGGTCTGGGGCAGCGGGAAGGGCGTGCGCGACCTCGCGTACATCAAGGTCGCGAGCGGTGTCGGCGCCGGTCTGGTGATCGACGGGAAGATCTATCGCGGCCCGGGCGGCACCGCCGGAGAAATCGGGCATATTACACTCGATGAATCCGGCCCGGTCTGCCGCTGCGGCAACCGTGGCTGCCTGGAGACCTTCGCGGCCGCGCGCTACGTGCTCCCGCTGCTCCAGCCCAGCCACGGCCCCGACCTCACGCTTGAGGGCGTCGTACGGCTGGCCAGGGAAGGTGACCCGGGCTGCCGTCGGGTGATCGCCGACGTCGGCCGCCACATCGGCAGTGGAGTGGCCAATCTCTGCAATCTGCTGAACCCGAGCAGGGTGGTCCTCGGCGGTGATCTCGCCGAGGCCGGTGAGCTGGTGCTCGGGCCGATCAGGGAGTCCGTCGGCCGTTACGCCATCCCCAGTGCCGCACGCCAACTGTCCGTCCTCCCCGGGGCACTTGGCGGTCGTGCGGAGGTGCTCGGGGCGCTCGCCCTGGCCCTCAGCGAGATGGGTGATTCATCCCTTTTGTCGGGCAATGTCGCCGGGGTCCTGTCCGTGGCGGCCCCTGCCTTCACTTAGATAACGGATGGCACCGTTGCCATCTCGTTAAGGATTTACTTCTTGACGTCGAACCTGCGGCCGAGTTGACTTCCAGCCACCTCGGCCGCAACGACGCGGCCTCGTCAGGGAGGTTTTCAAGTGAACGCACGTATGCGTCGTGCCGCCGTTGTCGTTGCCGCCGGTACGATGGCCGTCACGCTGGCCGCCTGTGGCAGTGCCAAGGAGTCGAAGGGCGGCAGCTCTTCCTCCTCGTCGTCCTCCGCCAAGAAGGGCGACAACATCAAGGTCGGCCTCCTCCTTCCGGAGAACAAGACCGCGCGTTACGAGAAGTTCGACAAGCCGCTGATCGAGAAGAAGATCAAGGAGCTGACGAACGGCAAGGCCACGATCGACTACAACAACGCCCGCCAGGACGCGAACCTGCAGGCGCAGCAGGTCGACACCATGATCACCAACAAGGTGGACGTCCTGATCGTGGACGCGGTCGACGCCAAGGCCATCCAGAACTCCGTGCAGAAGGCCGTGGACGCCGGCATCAAGGTCGTCGCCTACGACCGCCTCGCCGAGGGCCCGATCAGCGCCTACACCTCCTTCGACAACGAGGAGGTCGGCAAGACCCAGGGCCAGGCCCTGCTGAAGGCGCTGGGCAGCAAGGCCACCAAGTCCTCCAAGATCGTGATGGTCAACGGCTCGGTCACCGACCCGAACGCCGCCCAGTTCAAGAAGGGCGCCCACGAGGTGCTCGACGGCAAGGTCACGGTCGCCAAGGAGTTCGACACCAAGGAGTGGTCGCCGGACAACGCCAACTCCGAGATGGAGGCGGCGATCTCCGCGGTCGGCAAGGGCAACATCGCGGGTGTCTACTCCGCCAACGACGGCATGGCCGGCGGTATCATCACCGCCCTCAGCGGCGCCGGCATCAAGGTCCCGGTCACGGGCCAGGACGCCGAGCTCGCCGGTGTGCAGCGCATCGTCGCCGGTACGCAGTACATGAGCGTCTTCAAGTCCTACCCGCAGGAGGCGAACGTCGCCGCGGAGATGGCCGTCGCGCTCGCCCAGGGCAAGCCGCTGGACTCCATCGCCAAGGACAAGGTCTCCAGCACCTCCCAGAAGGACGTCCCGTCCGTGCTCGTCCCGGTCGTCTCGCTGACCCAGGACAACATCAAGGACACGGTCATCAAGCAGGGCTACTACACCGTCTCCGACATCTGCACCGCCGACTACAAGGCGGCCTGCGACAAGCTCGGCCTCAAGTAACCGGCGCCAAGTCCCTTCCCGTACACGGGTGTTCGTCCTTGAATGCCCCGTAGGGAAGCCGACTGGACGCCCCCAGGACTCCTCCGGCGCCCCGCGATCACACAGCCCCGCAAGCTCGGCGCGGGGCGCCGGACGGAACTCCCCCAGGGTTTCCCCCAACCCACCCACCCAGATTTCTGCACAACCTCCCGCCGGGTCAGGCGGCGAAGGAGATGGTTCACGTGTCCGCTACGCCCGTGCTGGCGTTGCGCGGGATCTCCAAGCGGTTCGGTGCCGTTCAGGCGCTCACCGACGTAGAGCTTGAGGTCCACGCCGGTGAGGTGGTCGCCCTGGTGGGCGACAACGGTGCCGGAAAGTCCACGCTGGTCAAGACGATCGCCGGCGTGCACCCGATCGACGAGGGTGCCATCGAGTGGGACGGCAAGCCCGTCACCATCACCCGGCCGCACGACGCCCAGGCACTGGGCATCGCGACGGTCTACCAGGACCTCGCGCTGTGCGACAACATCGACGTCGTCGGCAACCTCTTCCTCGGCCGTGAGCTGAGGAAGTGGGGCGTCCTGGACGAGGTCGAGATGGAGCGCCGCTCCCGCGAGCTGCTCACCACGCTGTCGATCCGCATCCCCAGCGTCCGTATCCCGATCGCCTCGCTCTCCGGCGGCCAGCGCCAGACCGTGGCCATCGCCCGCTCGATGCTCGGCGAGCCCAAGCTGGTCATCCTCGACGAGCCGACCGCCGCCCTCGGCGTCGAGCAGACCGCCCAGGTCCTCGACCTGGTCGAGCGCCTGCGCGAGCGCGGCCACGCCGTCATCCTCATCAGCCACAACATGGCGGACGTGAAGGCGGTGGCCGACAAGGTCGCCGTCCTGCGCCTCGGCCGCAACAACGGCGTCTTCGAGGTCAAGACGACCTCGCAGGAGGAGATCATCTCCGCCATCACCGGCGCCACCGACAACGCCGTGACCCGCCGTGCGGCGCGCACGAACGGGGAGGTTTCCAAGTGAGCATCGACAAGACCTCCGCGAGCGCCGACGAGGCCCCGGCGCAGGACGCGCCCGCCGTGGAGAACCCCGAGGCCGCGGCCGCCGCGGTCACCGCGGTCGACCCGCGCCTGCTGGTCCAGCAGGAGGGCCTGGTCGGCTACTGGCACGAGTTCAAGCGCAAGATGAAGGCCGGTGAGCTGGGCTCCGTCCCGGTCATCCTCGGCCTCGCGATCATCTGCGTCATCTTCCAGGTCCTGAACTCGAACTTCCTGTCCGCGCAGAACATCAACGACATCACGATCACGATGGTCGGCACGGGCATGATCTCGGTCGGCATCGTCTTCGTGCTGCTGCTCGGCGAGATCGACCTGTCCGTCGGCTCCGTCAGCGGCGCGGCCAGCGCCCTCGCCGGTGTCCTCGCGGTCAACCAGGGCTGGCCCGAGTGGACGGCCGTGCTCATCGCCATCGGCGCGGGCATCGCCATCGGCGCGCTGCACGGCTTCTTCTTCGCCGTGCTCGGTGCCCCCGCCTTCGCCGTCACGCTGGCCGGCCTGCTGTTCTGGCTGGGCTTCATGCTGAAGGTGCTGGGCGCCGACGGCACGATCAACCTCGACCCGAACGGCCTGGTCGGCAAGCTCACCACGTACTACTTCTCGGACGTGGCCGCCGCCTACGGGCTCGCCGTCGTCGTGGTCGCGGTGTTCTTCCTCACCTCGTTCCTGGGCAACCGGCGCCGGGAGGCCGCGGGCGTGCCGTCCCGGCCGCTCAGCGACACGGTCCTGCGCACGGTGCTGCTGGCCGTGATCTCCTTCGCCGCGGCGTACATGTACAACCAGTACAAGGGCCTGCCGCTGGCCACGGTGATCTTCCTCGCCTTCCTGATCGGCACCGACTTCGTGCTGCGCCGCACGCCGTACGGCCGCAAGATCTTCGCGCTCGGCGGCAGCGTAGAGGCGTCCCGGCGTGCGGGCATCAACGTCACCGCGGTGCGGATCTCCGTCTTCGCCATCTCCGGCGGCTTCGCCGCGATCGGCGGCCTCTTCCTGGCCTCGAAGATCGCGTCGGCCAACCAGAGCGCCGGCACCGGTGACCTGCTGATGAACGCGATCGCCGCGGCCGTCATCGGCGGTACGTCGCTCTTCGGCGGCCGGGGCCGCACCTGGAACGCGCTGCTCGGTGTGCTGGTGATCGTCTCGATCCAGTACGGGCTCCAGCTGGAGTCCATCGCGGAGCCGGTGAAGTACATGATCACCGCCGCGGTCCTGCTCACCACCGTCGTGATCGACTCGATCACCCGGAAGACGCAGAAGACCGCCGGTCGCGCGTAACGTCGCGCGCAACGAGGGGTAGGAACAGTTGCCCGGTGCCCGAAAGGTGCCGGGCGCTGTCATGTCCTGCAAAGCCCAAACATTAGACTCGGGCGAGCCCGGCAAGCTCGATCAGCTCAACGCAAGGAGGCACGGGTGCCGCTGCTGACCCGCATCAGGGGACCGCGCGATCTGGACCGGCTCAGCCTGGAGGAGCTGGACCAGCTGGCCGGGGAGATCCGGACCTTCCTCGTCGACGCGGTCTCCAAGACCGGCGGCCACCTCGGCCCCAACCTGGGCGTCGTCGAGCTCACCATCGCCCTCCACCGCGTCTTCGACTCGCCTAAGGACAAGGTGCTCTGGGACACCGGCCACCAGTCCTACGTGCACAAGCTGCTCACCGGCCGGCAGGACTTCTCCCAGCTGAAGAAGAAGGGCGGCCTGTCCGGCTACCCCTCGCAGGCCGAGTCCGAGCACGACGTCATCGAGAACAGCCACGCCTCCACGGTCCTCGGCTGGGCGGACGGCATCGCCAAGGCCAACCAGCTCACGAAGCGGGACAGCCACGTCGTGGCCGTCATCGGTGACGGCGCCCTCACCGGCGGCATGGCCTGGGAGGCGCTGAACAACATCGCCGACGCCAAGGACCGCCCGCTCGTCATCGTCGTCAACGACAACGAGCGGTCCTACGCCCCCACGATCGGCGGTCTCGCCAACCACCTGGCCACGCTGCGCACGACCGACGGGTACGAGCGCTTCCTGGCCCGTGGGAAGGACCTCCTGGAGCGCACGCCCGTCGTCGGCAGGCCGCTCTACGAGACCCTCCACGGCGCCAAGAAGGGCCTGAAGGACTTCATCGCCCCGCAGGGCATGTTCGAGGACCTCGGCCTGAAGTACGTCGGCCCGATCGACGGCCACGACATCGAGGCGCTGGAGTCGGCCCTCGCGCGGGCCAAGCGGTTCGGCGGCCCGGTGATCGTGCACTGCCTGACCGAGAAGGGCCGCGGCTACCAGCCCGCCCTGGCGGACGAGGCCGACCGCTTCCACGGCATCGGCCCGATCCACCCCGACACCGGCCTGCCGGTCAAGGCCTCGGGCGCCGACTGGACCTCCGTGTTCGGCGACGAGATGGTCGAGCTCGGCAAGGAGCGCGACGACATCGTGGCCATCACGGCGGCCATGCTCCAGCCGGTCGGCCTGAAGAAGTTCGCCGACGCCTTCCCGGACCGCATCTACGACGTCGGCATCGCCGAGCAGCACGGCGCCGTCTCGGCCGCCGGTCTCGCCTACGCCGGTCTGCACCCGGTCTTCGCCGTCTACGCCACCTTCCTCAACCGCGCCTTCGACCAGGTCCTCATGGACGTGGCCCTGCACAAGTGCGGCGTGACCTTCGTACTGGACCGGGCCGGCGTCACGGGCACGGACGGCGCCTCCCACAACGGCATGTGGGACATGTCGATCCTCCAGGTCGTGCCGGGGCTGCGCCTGGCCGCGCCGCGCGACGCCGAGCAGGTGCGCGCCCAGCTCCGCGAGGCCGTCGCCGTCGAGGACGCGCCGACCGTGGTGCGCTTCTCCAAGGGCGCCGTCGGCCCCGCCGTACCGGCCGTCGGCCGCGTCGGCGGCATGGACGTGCTGCGCGAGCCCGGCACCGGCCGGCCGGACGTGCTGCTGGTCTCGGTCGGCGCCCTCGCCCCGATGTGCCTGGAGATCGCCGGCCTGCTCGACAAGCAGGGCATCTCCACCACCGTCGTCGACCCGCGCTGGGTCAAGCCCGTCGACGAGGCGATGGCCCCGCTGGCCGAGCGCCACCGGGTCGTCGTCACCGTCGAGGACAACAGCCGCGTCGGCGGTGTCGGCTCCGCGGTCGCCCAGGCCCTGCGCGACGCGGGCGTGGACGTGCCGCTGCGCGACTTCGGCATCCCGCCGCGCTTCCTGGACCACGCCTCCCGGGGCGAGGTGCTCACCGAGATCGGCCTGACCGCCCCGGACATCGCCCGCCAGGTCACCGGGCTGGTCGCCAGGCTGGACGGCCGGTTCGACCGTACGGCCGCCGAGGTGGACTCGGTGGAGCCCGCGCGCGACTGATCCGCAACGCGCCCCCACGGGCCGGTTCCGCCCCCCTGCGGTGGCGGAACCGGCCCGTTTGCGTGAACCTGCCCCTACCGGGGCATACGCTCCCCGACCCTCCCGATCATGCCGGGCCGTGTCCGGTCGGGTCGGGACACCCACAAGCGTGGGAGGTAGGCACGTGAGCAGCGCGCTGTTCAGGACGAAGAACGTCGAGCAGTCCATCCAGGACACCGAGGAACCGGAGCACTCGCTCAGGAAGTCCCTCTCCGCGCTCGACCTGACCGTCTTCGGCGTCGGTGTCATCATCGGCACCGGCATTTTCGTTCTCACCGGTCAGGTCGCCAAGAACAACGCCGGCCCGGCGGTGTCCCTGGCCTTCGTGGCGGCCGGCGTGGTGTGCGGACTCGCGGCACTCTGTTACGCCGAGTTCGCGTCCACGGTCCCCGTGGCCGGTTCGGCGTACACCTTCAGCTACGCCTCGCTCGGCGAGCTGCCCGCCTGGATCATCGGCTGGGACCTGGTCCTGGAGTTCGCGCTCGGCACGGCGGTGGTGGCCGTCGGCTGGTCCGGCTACATCCGCTCGCTGCTCGACAACGCGGGCTGGCATCTGCCGGACTACCTGGCCGGCCGGGACAACGCCGCCGGCTTCGGCTTCGACATCCTCGCCGCCGCCCTGGTGCTCGTGCTCACCGGCATCCTCGTCCTCGGCATGAAACTGTCCGCCCGGATCACCTCGCTCGTCGTCGCGATCAAGGTGATCGTCGTGCTCATCGTGATCGTCGCCGGTGCCTTCTTCATCAAGGGCGGGAACTACAAGCCGTTCATCCCGCCGTCCCAGCCGGTGCCCGCGGGCGGCAATCTCAAGGCCCCGCTGATCCAGCTGATGTTCGGCTGGGCGCCGGCCAACTTCGGTGTGATGGGCATCTTCACCGCCGCCTCCGTCGTCTTCTTCGCCTTCATCGGCTTCGACATCGTGGCCACCGCCGCAGAGGAGACCCGCAACCCGCAGCGCGACATGCCCCGCGGCATCCTCGGCTCGCTGTTCATCTGCACCGTGCTGTACGTGGCCGTGTCCATCGTCGTCACCGGCATGGAGAAGTACTCCAGACTGTCCGTGGAGGCCCCGCTCGCCGACGCCTTCAAGGCCATCGGGCATCCCTGGTACGCGGGCGTGATCAGCTTCGGCGCGGCCGTCGGACTGACCACGGTCTGCATGATCCTGCTCCTCGGCCAGACGCGCGTCTTCTTCGCGATGAGCCGCGACGGACTGCTGCCGCGCTTCTTCTCGCACGTCCACCCGCGCTTTCGGACCCCGCACCGGCCGACCATCCTGCTCGGCGTGATCATCGCGATCGTCGCCGGCTTCACCAGCCTGGCCGAGCTGGCCGAGCTGGTGAACATCGGCACGCTCTTCGCGTTCGTCGTCGTCGCGATCAGCGTGGTGATCCTGCGCCGCACCCGCCCCGACCTGCCCCGTGCCTTCCGCACCCCGTGGGTCCCGGTCGTCCCGGTCCTGTCGGTGTGCGCCTCGCTGTGGCTGATGCTCAACCTGCCCGCCGAGACCTGGCTGCGGTTCGCCATCTGGATGGTGATCGGCTTCGTCGTCTACTTCTTCTACGGCCGCACCCACAGCCGGCTGGCCCTGCGCGAGCAGAGCCCGGCCGGGGACGTCCCGGGGCCACCCGCCGGGAACACCCCCTAGGCCTGCGGTACCTCAGTCCAGCACCGCGCGCGGGCCGGTGACCGCCGCGCCCCGTTCGGTCACCCTGCGGCGCAGCTCGCGGTCGGCCGTCACGACCAGACAGGGGCGGTCGCCCGCGGTCGCCGTGAGTTCCACGATCCGGTCGTCGCCGCTGCCGGGCGCCTCGTCGACCCGTACCCCGGGCACGGAGGCCACGCCCCGGGCCGCGCCCTCGACCACGAGGACCAGCTCCACGGGCCCGGACAGACCGGCCACGCCGGAGCGCGCGTACGGCACCAGCCGGTCGCGCAGGCGGACGGCGGCGGCGCGGCGGTCGCGCCACCAGCCGTCGGGCACGGAGCCGACGACGTTGGCGCCGTCGATGATGAGGAGCGGCACGGGAGGGGGTGCGCTCGCCGCGTCGGGCGCGCCGGTGGTGTCCGTCATACCGATAAGGGTCTCAGCCGGTGACCAGGGCGGCGGGGGCGCCCCGAAGGTCACCGCATAGGGTGAAGCGGTGAACGGCGACTGGTTCCTGCGCGGCCGAGACGGCCGGCTCAGTGTCTACCTGATCTCCGGTGACGCCGTGGTGTGGCGGGCCGAGCGCGTCCCCGGCGGCTCCTGGACCGCGCCCCAGCGGCTGGGCGGCGATCAGCCGCTGCACCCCTCGGCCGGGATCGGCCAGGGCGGCGACGGCTATGCCCACCTGGTGGCCTGGCGGCCGACGGCGGAGGGCGAGTCGGGCCTGGTGCACTCCACGCACTTCCGCCCGCTGCTCGCGGCCCTGGACTGGAACCCGGTCGGCCACCCGAAGAAGAAGGGCGACCGGACGGGCACCCCGGCCGTCACCGTGGACGCCCAGGGCCGCGCCCATGTGTTCGTCCGCAACAACGGCGCCGGAGTGCACCACCTCGCCCAGAAGGAGAAGGGCGGCTGGGAGCCCTGGCTCGACCTGCGGGGCAGCAAGGTCCAGGACGGCCTGGCGGCGGTGACCGGGACGTCCGGCCTGGTCGAGGTGTACGCGGCCGTCCCCGACGGCATGCTGCGCTGGCGCCAGGAGGAGCCGGGCGCCCGGCCGGTCATGCAGGAGCGCCTGAAGGCCCCGGTCCGCCCCGGCACCCTGCGCGCCCTCGCGACCTCACCCGAGAGCACGACGGTGTTCTTCACGGACACCTCGGGGGACCTGTGCGCCTGGCGCCCCGGCGGCGAACCGGCGGTCCTGATGCCCGCGGCGGGCCCCGGCCCGGTCGCGGCGATCCGCTGCGAACTCGACGGCCACGACTGCACCCTGCTCGCGCAGCGCTCGGCGAGCGGCCGGGTGGCCTTCGCCGCCTATCCCACGGAGCTGGAATCGGCGGGCGCCTGGTGGACGGAGTCGGGCCCGCGCCTGCCCGTCGACGCCCTGGTGGCCCTGGCCGAGGACGCGGACGGCCGCGTGGTGGCGGCGACGCTGTCCCCGTCGACCGGGCAGCTCCTGCTGGCCCGGCGCAAGGACGAGCCGGGACTGGCGCTCACGGCGTGGCAACAGGTCTGAACACGCGGAAGGGCCCCCGCCGCCGCGGGGGCCCTTCACACTGCGTCCGGTGTTACGCCGGGACCGACGCCACGCCCGGGGCGAGGAACTTCTTGCCGTTCACGCGCTCCGAGACACCCTCACGGTCCAGGTACGGCGTGACGCCGCCCAGGTGGAAGGGCCAGCCGGCGCCCGTGATCAGGCACAGGTCGATGTCCTGCGCCTCGGCGACGACGCCCTCGTCGAGCATGAGCCCGATCTCCTGGGCGACGGCGTCCAGGACGCGCTCGCGGACCTGCTCCTGCGCCAGGACGACATCGCCCTGCTTCAGCAGCGCGGCGACCTCGGGGTCCAGCTCCGGCTTCCCGCTGTCGTACACGTAGAAGCCGCGCTTGCCCGCCTTGACGACGGCCGCGAGGTTGGGGGAGACCGTGAAGCGGTCCGGGAAGGCCCGGTTCAGCGTCTCGGAGACGTGCAGGCCGATCGCCGGGCCGACCAGCTCCAGCAGCACCAGCGGGGACATCGGCAGACCGAGCGGCTCGACGGCCTTCTCGGCGACCTCGACCGGGGTGCCCTCGTCGATGACGTTCTGGATCTCGCCCATGAAGCGGGTCAGGATGCGGTTCACGACGAACGCCGGGGCGTCCTTGACCAGGACCGCGGTCTTCTTCAGCTTCTTGGCGACGGCGAACGCGGTCGCGAGCGAGGCGTCGTCCGTCTTCTCGCCGCGGACGATCTCCAGCAGCGGCAGCACGGCGACCGGGTTGAAGAAGTGGAAGCCGACGACCCGCTCGGGGTGCTTCAGCTTCGACGCCATCTCCGACACCGACAGCGAGGAGGTGTTGGTCGCGAGGATCGCGTGCGCCGGGGCGACGGCCTCGACCTCCGCGAACACCTGCTGCTTGACACCGATCTCCTCGAACACGGCCTCGATGACGAAGTCCGCGTCCGCGAAGCCCTCGGCCTTGTCCAGGACGCCGGTCACCAGCGCCTTGAGGCGGTTGGCCTTGTCCTGGTTGATGCGGCCCTTGCCGAGCAGCTTGTCGATCTCGGCGTGGACGTAGCCCACACCCTTGTCGACGCGCTCCTGGTCGATGTCGGTCAGCACGACCGGCACCTCCAGGCGGCGCAGGAACAGCAGCGCGAGCTGGCTGGCCATCAGACCGGCGCCGACGACGCCGACCTTGGTGACCGGGCGGGCCAGGTTCTTGTCCGGGGCGCCGGCGGGACGCTTGCCGCGCTTCTGCACCAGGTTGAACGCGTAGATGCCCGCGCGCAGTTCGCCGCCCATGATCAGGTCGGCGAGCGCCTGGTCCTCGGCGTCGAAGCCCTGCTGGAGGTCGCCGTTCTTGGCGGCCTCGATGATGTCGAGGGCGCGGTAGGCGGCCGGGGCGGCGCCGTGCACCTTGGAGTCCGCGACGAAGCGGCCCCGCGCGACGGCCTGGTCCCAGGCCTCGCCGCGGTCGATCACCGGGCGCTCGACGGTGACGTCGCCCTTGAGGACCTGGGCGGTCCACAGCAGCGACTGCTCCAGGAAGTCGGCGCCCTCGAAGAGCGCGTCGGCGATGCCGAGGTCGAAGACCTGCTGGCCCTTGAGCTGCTTGTTCTGGTTCAGGCTGTTCTCGATGATGACCGAGACGGCCTTGTCGGCGCCGATCAGGTTCGGCAGCAGCGCGCAGCCGCCCCAGCCCGGGACCAGACCGAGGAAGACCTCGGGCAGCGAGAACGCCGGGATCGCCTTGGAGACGGTCCGGTAGGAGCAGTGCAGACCGACCTCGACGCCGCCGCCCATCGCGGCGCCGTTGTAGTAGGCGAAGGTCGGCACGGCCAGCTTGGCCAGGCGCTTGAAGACCTCGTGGCCGCCCTTGCCGATGGCGAGGGCGTGCTCGTGCTCCTTGAGGATCTCCACGCCCTTGAGGTCGGCGCCGACCGCGAAGATGAACGGCTTGCCGGTGATGCCGGCGCCGACGATCCCGCCGTCCGCGGCCTCCTTCTCGACCTGGTCGATCGCGGCGTCGAGGTTCGCCAGCGAGGCCGGGCCGAAGGTGGTCGGCTTGGTGTGGTCCAGGCCGTTGTCCAGCGTGATCAGCGCGAAGCGGCCCGCGCCGAAGGGCAGGTCGAGGTGGCGTACGTGCGCGGACGTGACGACCTCGTCGGGGAACTGCGCGGAGGCCTGCTGCAGAAGCTCGGCGGTGGTGCTCACTTGTCCCCCTCGAAGTGCGGGTTCTCCCAGATGACCGTCGCGCCCATGCCGAAGCCGACGCACATGGTGGTCAGGCCGTAGCGGACGTGCGGCTGCTCCTCGAACTGGCGGGCCAGCTGCGTCATCAGACGGACGCCGGAGGAGGCCAGCGGGTGACCGAAGGCGATGGCGCCGCCGTACTGGTTGACGCGCGCGTCGTCGTCGGCGATGCCGTAGTGCTCCAGGAAGGCCAGGACCTGGACGGCGAAGGCCTCGTTGATCTCGAAGAGGTTGATGTCCTCGATCGACAGACCGGCCTTGGCGAGGGCCTTCTCCGTGGCCGGGATCGGGCCGTAGCCCATGACCTCCGGCTCGACGCCCGCGAAGGCGTACGAGACGAGGCGCATCTTGACCGGCAGGTCGTGCTCGCGGGCGAAGTCCTCGGAGGCGATGATCGAGGCGGTCGCACCGTCGTTGAGACCGGCGGCGTTGCCGGCGGTGACGCGCCCGTGCACGCGGAACGGCGTCTTCAGACCGGAGAGGTTCTCCAGCGTCGTACCCGGACGCATCGGCTCGTCGGCGGTGACCAGACCCCAGCCGGTCTCGCCGGCCTCCGGGTTGGTGCGGCGCACCGAGATCGGCACCAGGTCCTGCTGGATCTTGCCGTCGGCGTACGCCTTGGCGGCCTTCTCCTGCGAGCGCACCGCGTACTCGTCGGCGCGCTGCTTGGTGATCGTCGGGTACCGGTCGTGCAGGTTCTCGGCGGTCATGCCCATGAACAGGGCGGACTCGTCGACGAGCTTCTCGCTCACGAACCGCGGGTTCGGGTCCACGCCCTCGCCCATCGGGTGGCGGCCCATGTGCTCCACGCCACCGGCGATGACGGCGTCGTAGGCGCCGAAGGCGATCGAGCCGGCGGTGGTGGTGACGGCGGTCAGGGCGCCGGCGCACATGCGGTCGATCGAGTAGCCCGGCACGGACTGCGGCAGGCCCGCGAGGATGCCGGCGGTACGGCCGAGGGTCAGACCCTGGTCACCGATCTGCGTGGTCGCGGCGATGGCGACCTCGTCGATCTTCTTGGGGTCCAGACCGGGGTTGCGGCGCAGCAGCTCCCGGATCGCCTTCACGACGAGGTCGTCGGCGCGGGTCTCGTGGTAGATGCCCTTCGGGCCCGCCTTGCCGAACGGGGTGCGGACGCCGTCGACGAAGACGACGTCCCTGACGGTACGAGGCACGATGGCTCTCCTCCAGAATGGGACGCTGAGCGCTTGCTTACGACCATGCTACTTGTGAGTAATGTAGCTGCCCAGTCCCCTCGGCCGGAGCGGCGAACGTCACATGCCCGCAGTCACCTCCGTGTGGACCGGCGTCAAGACGGCCGGCGCGGTGTCCCCTTCCCTTCCCCGTCCCCTTCTGCTGCGCGCCCTCCCCGGATCTTGGCGTGATCTCGACGTCCCGGCTCCGCTTCCGTGGCCCCTACGGCACCCACGGGGAGATCGTTCAGGCCCCCTTCGCCGAGAGCGCCTTCACCAGCACCGGCGTCACCAGGGCCACCTGCCAGGGGCGCGCGCCGTAGCCGGTCAGCGCGGCCTCCACGGAGTCGGTGTCGACGGCCTTCGGCGGCTCCCAGCAGATGCGCCGCACCGTGTCCGGCGCCACCAGGTTCTCCTGCGGCAGGTTGAGCTGCTCGGCGAGGGCGGTGACCCCCGCCCGGGCCGAGGAGAGGCGGGCCGCGGCGGCGGGGTCCTTGTCGGCCCAGGCGCGCGGCGGCGGCGGCCCGGCCACGGGCTGGCCCGGCTGCGGCAGCGCGGTGTCCGGCAGCGCCTTGGCCCGGTCGACGGCCGCCTGCCACTGCTCCAGCTGCCGCCGCCCCATCCGGTGCCCGAAGCCGTTCAGCGCCGCGAGCGCGTGGACGTTGGCAGGAAGGGACAGCGCAGCCTCCACGATGGCCGCGTCGCTCAGCACCTTGCCCGGCGACACGTCCCGGCGCTGCGCGATCCGGTCGCGGGTCTCCCACAGCTCCCGTACGACGCCGAGCTGCCGGCGCCGCCTTACCTTGTGCATCCCGGACGTGCGCCGCCAGGGGTCCTTGCGCGGCTCGGCGGGCGGTGCCGTCGCGATCGCGTCGAACTCCTGGAGGGCCCACTCCAGCTTGCCCTGGCGGTCCAGCTCCTTCTCCAGGGCGTCGCGCAGGTCGACGAGCAGCTCCACGTCGAGGGCGGCGTACCGCAGCCAGGGCTCGGGCAGCGGGCGGGTCGACCAGTCGACGGCGGAGTGGCCCTTCTCCAGGACGTAGCCGAGGACGCCCTCGACCATGGCGCCGAGGCCGACCCGGGGGAAACCGGCCAGCCGGCCGGCCAGTTCGGTGTCGAACAGCCGGGTCGGGATCATGCCTATCTCGCGCAGGCAGGGCAGGTCCTGGGTGGCGGCGTGCAGGTCCCACTCGGCGCCGGACAGCGCCGCGCCGAGCCCGGACAGGTCGGGACAGGCCACCGGGTCGATCAGCGCCGTCCCGGCGCCCTCGCGGCGCAGCTGCACCAGGTAGGCGCGCTGGCCGTAGCGGTATCCGGAGGCGCGCTCGGCGTCGACGGCGACGGGGCCGGAGCCGGCGGCGAACGCGGAGATCACCTCGGTGAGGGAGGCCGCGTCGGCGATCACGGGCGGAATGCCCTCGCGGGGTTCGAGCAGCGGCGTCGGCGCCCCCGTCACAGAAGATCCGGCGTCGTCCGGAGGAGTGCCTCCGGTGGTGCGCAGGGAACTGTCTGCTGCGGTGTCTTGGGCGTCGGTCACCTGTCAAGGGTATCCGTGTATGGACTGCGCCCGTCGACGGAACGTTCCGTCGACGGGCGCGGGAGGGTCGTAAACCGGTCAGCCCGGGGGCGCGAAGACCTCGCGCGGGTGAATCGGTCGCTGCGCCGAACGGCTCAGTGGATGATCCCGGTGCGCAGGGCCACGGCCACCATGCCGGCGCGGTCGCCCGTGCCCAACTTGCGGGCGATGCGGGCGAGGTGGCTCTTGACGGTCAGGGCGGACAGGCCCATCGAGACGCCGATGGCCTTGTTGGACTGGCCCTCCGCGACCAGGCGCAGCACCTCGACCTCGCGGCCGGACAGCTCGCGGTAGCCACCCGGGTGACTCGGGGCACCCGGGGGGCGGCGGTGCATCCGGGCGGCGCCGAGGGGAGCGGCGCCGGGCCGGGCGGGCAGGCCGATGTTGGTACGGGTGCCGGTGACGACGTAGCCCTTGACGCCGCCGGCCAGCGCGTTGCGGACCGCGCCGATGTCGTCGGCCGCGGACAGCGCCAGCCCGTTGGGCCAGCCCGCGGCGCGGGTCTCGGACAGGAGGGTCAGGCCGGAGCCGTCGGGCAGGTGGACGTCGGCGACGCAGATGTCGCGGGGGTTGCCGATGCGGGGACGAGCCTCCGCGATGGACGAGGCCTCGATGACATCGCGCACGCCGAGCGCCCACAGGTGACGGGTGACGGTGGAGCGGACGCGCGGGTCGGCCACGACCACCATGGCGGTCGGCTTGTTCGGGCGGTAGGCGACCAGGCTTGCGGGCTGCTCGAGGAGAACGGACACCAGGCCTCCTGGGGTGGGGGGACGGGGCCGGCTTGTGGGGAATCAGCCGGGACGAACCGTGCTTTCTAGGTCACAGTCGTCTTCGGCAGCAAACTCGTCCGCCTTTAGAGAATGATCACGATCTAGTGAGTAACAATCTGTGCAATTCGGACACGCGATCGATCATCCGAAGATCAAGTCGGTTCGAGCGGATGCGATCCGGGTTCGAAAGTGGCCGTATCGACAAAGAGATGGTCAATGAGGCGTCCAAGCGGGGGACCCCCGGGAACCTTGCGGTCATCTCACCGTGACTGCGGGCCCCTGCGCTGCGGCAGCGTGACCACCGAGGCGTCCCCCGGACCGGCCGGCGGCAGCCCCGCGACCTGCGCCAGCAGATCGCACCAGGAGGCCAGATGGGACGCCGTGTCCGGCACTCCGCCGAGGCCCTCGCGGGGCGTCCAGGAGGCCCGGATCTCGATCTGCGAGGCGGCCGGCCGCTCGGCCAGCCCGCCGAAGTAGTGCGAACTCGCGCGCGTGATCGTCCCGCTCGGCTCGCCGTAGCCCAGCCCGCGCGCCTGCAGCGCCCCGGTCAGCCACGACCAGCACACCTCCGGCAGCAGCGGATCGGCCGCCATCTCCGGCTCCAGTTCCGCGCGCACCAGCGTCACCAGCCGGAACGTCCCGCGCCAGGCGTCGTGCCCGGCCGGGTCGTGCAGCAGCACCAGCCGCCCGTCGGCCAGCTCCTGCTCGCCGTCGACCACCACAGCCTCCAGCGCGTACGCGTGCGGGGCCAGCCGCTGCGGCGCGGGAGTGGGCTCCACCTCGACCTGCGGCCGCAGCCGGCTGTTGCGCAGGGCGTCGACCGCGGCCCGGAAAGCCGGCGGGCCCGCGGTACCGGAGTGCCGGTCCGCCTCCTCGGTGTCCTTCACGTCGTCCATTCCGTCAGCGCTGTCCGACATTCGTCCCTGAGCCCCAGCCATGCGGGGAAGAGTAAGGGGAAGCGCGGCTGTGTGCAGGGCAAGACACCCCCTGAGGGCTGCGGCACTTCTCTCCTCGCGGCCGTGCGAGACTTGCCGTCGTGAGTGCCAACGGAGAGCCCCTGGGCCAGCAGCCGACAGCGACGTACGACAGCGCCTTCCTCAAGGCGTGCAGGCGTGAGCCCGTGCCGCACACGCCGGTGTGGTTCATGCGTCAGGCCGGCCGCTCGCTGCCCGAGTACCGCAAGGTCCGCGAGGGCGTTCCGATGCTCGAATCCTGCATGCGGCCCGAGCTGGCCGCCGAGATCACGCTCCAGCCGGTACGGCGCCATGGCGTGGACGCGGCGATCTACTTCAGCGACATCGTCGTCCCGCTCAAGGCCATCGGCCTCGACCTCGACATCAAGCCCGGCGTCGGCCCGGTCGTCGAGCAGCCGATCCGCACCCGCGCCGACCTCGCCCGGCTGCGCGACCTCACCCCCGAGGACGTCCCGTACGTCACCGAGACCATCGGTCTGCTCACCCGCGAGCTGGGCGCCACCCCGCTGATCGGTTTCGCCGGCGCGCCTTTCACCCTCGCGAGCTACCTGGTCGAGGGCGGTCCGTCGCGCACGTACGAGAACGCCAAGGCGATGATGTACGGCGACCCCGAGCTCTGGGCCGACCTGCTCGACCGGCTCGCGGACATCACGGCCGCGTTCCTCAAGGTCCAGATCGAGGCCGGCGTGAGCGCGGTCCAGCTCTTCGACTCCTGGGCCGGCGCGCTCGCCCCCGCCGACTACCGGAACTCGGCCATGCCCGCCTCGGCGAAGGTCTTCGACGCCGTCGCCGGGTACGGCATCCCGCGCATCCACTTCGGTGTCGGCACCGGTGAGCTGCTGAAGCTCATGGGCGAGGCCGGCGCGGACGTCGTCGGCGTCGACTGGCGCGTCCCGCTGGACGAGGCCGCCCGCCGCGTCGGCCCCGGCAAGGCGCTCCAGGGCAACATCGACCCGACGGTCCTGTTCACCGACAAGAACACCGTCGAGGCCAAGGCCCAGGAGGTGCTGGACGCCGCCGCCGGACTGGAGGGCCATGTCTTCAACCTCGGCCACGGAGTCATGCCGAACACCGACCCGGACGCGCTGACCCGGCTCGCGGAGTACGTCCACACGCGCACCGCCCGCTGACTCACCACGTGGAGCGGGGCCGCGCCCGTCTGCCGAACAGCAGGCCGCGCGGCTCCGGCGGGGGCGGGGTGCCGGGCTTGAGGGGCCAGGCGAGCAGCACGCCCGCGACGAAGCCGACCACGTGCGCCGCGTACGCGACGGTGCCGGCGCCGGAGACGCCGTGCCCCGAGGAGTACACGGCCTGGAGCACGAACCAGAAGCCCAGCACCAGCCAGGCCGGCAGCCGCAGCGGCAGGAAGACCAGGAACGGCACGAGCACCCAGACCCGCGCCCTCGGCCACAGCACGATGTACGCGCCGAGCACCCCGGCGATCGCCCCGGACGCCCCGATCAGCGGGTCGCCCGAGGAGGCGTTGAGCAGCGCGAAGCCGTATCCCGCCGCGTAGCCGCAGACGACGTAGAAGACGAAGAACCGGACATGGCCCATCCGGTCCTCGACGTTGTTGCCGAAGATCAGCAGGAACAGCATGTTCCCCAGCAGGTGCAGCCAGCTGCCGTGCAGGAACATCGCCGTGAACACCGACAGGGGCGGGGACTTGTCGTACGACGGCGGCCCCACGACACAGCCCGGCCCCCGCGGGCCCACGCCCGGCTGCCCCGTCGGCACCAGCCGCGGCAGCTGATGGTGGATCAGCTCCCTCGGCACCGCCGCGTAGTGGTCCATGAACGCCTGGAGATGGCACAGCCGCGCCAGATCGCCGCCGCCGGCCACGGAGCCCGCCATGCCGGGCGTGCGGAGGAACACGACGACGTTGGCCGCGATGAGCGCGTACGTCACCCAGGGAGTGCGGCGCACCGGGTTCACGTCATGGACGGGGATGACCACACAGGAGTACTGCCCGGGACGCGGTGGGCGAATCGCTGAACGGCCGGGGCGCGCCGTGCGTATCTGTTCTCAACCGACGTGAGGACAGGCGATGACGAACGCTCCGCAGGTATCGGCGATGCATGCTCTGCCCGACGGTGAGGCGGAGATCTCCCTCGTGGTGCGGCTGCCCTGGGAGGACGTGGCACGGCTCGGCCAGGAGGCCGGGCGGCTGGCCGCGCAGACGGGGCGGCCGGTGACGCTGGACGAGGCGGTCGGCCACCGCCTGCGCTCCACCCGGCCCGCGGCCACCCACGCGCGGCCCGCGGGCGAGCAGCCGGCCGCCGTCTCCGCCGGCGCGTCCGTGGCCTCGCTGCCGAGGATCAGCGGGACGGCCTAGGACACCGCACCCGCCGCGGCGGCGGCCCGCACCCTTGCCGTCGCCTTTCTCGCCGCCACCAGGACCGGGTCCCACACCGGTGAGAAGGGCGGGGCGTAGCCCAGGTCCAGGGCCGTCATCTGCTCCACCGTCATCCGCGCGGTCAGCGCGACCGCCGCGATGTCGACCCGCTTCGCCGCCCCTTCCCTGCCGACGATCTGGACGCCCAGCAGCCGGCCCGTGCGGTGTTCGGCGAGCATCTTGACCGTCATGGGGGCGGCGCCGGGGTAGTAGCCGGCGCGGTTGGTGGACTCGATGGTGACGGTCTCGTAGCGCAGGCCCACCCGGTCGGCGTCCTTCTCGCGCAGGCCGGTGCGGGCGATCTCCAGGTCGCACACCTTGCTGACCGCCGTGCCGACGACCCCCGGGAACGTGGCGTAGCCGCCACCGGCGTTCGTGCCGATGACCTGGCCGTGCTTGTTGGCGTGGGTGCCGAGCGGGGCGTACTGCTCCTGGCCGGAGACCAGGTTCAGCACCTCCACGCAGTCGCCGCCCGCCCAGATGTCCTCGTGGCCGCGCACCCGCATCCCGAGGTCGGTGAGCAGGCCGCCGTGCGCGCCGAGCGGGAGACCGGCGGCGTGGGCGAGCGCGGTCTCCGGGCGGACGCCGATGCCGAGGACCACCACGTCCGCCGGGTACTCGGCGTGCGCCGTGGCCACCGCGCGCGCGTGGCCGTCGTCCCCGGTGCGGATCCCGGTGACCTCGGCGTCGTTCACCATGGTGATGCCGAGGCCCTCCATGGCCTTGTGCACCAGACGGCCCATGTCCGCGTCGAGCGTCGACATGGGTTCCCTGCCGCGGTTGACGACGGTCACCTCGAAGCCGCGGTTGATCAGCGCCTCGGCCATCTCCACGCCGATGTAGCCCGCGCCCACGACCACGGCCCTGCGGCCACGCGCGCGTGCCAGAGTCTCCAGCAGGGCCTGGCCGTCGTCCAGGGTCTGCACGCCGTGCACCCCGGGAGCGTCCGCGCCGGGCAGGTCGGGGCGGACCGGGCGGGCGCCCGTGGCGATGACGAGCTTGTCGTACGCCGTCCAGGACTCGGCGCCGGAATCGACGTCGCGCGCGCGTACCCGCCGCCCGGCCACATCGATGTCCGTGACCTCCGTGCGCAGCCGCAGATCGATGTCGCGCGCGCGGTGCTCCTCGGGAGTGCGGGCGATCAGGTCGTCCCGCTCGGGGACGTCACCGCCCACCCAGTAGGGGATGCCGCACGCCGAGAAGGAGGTGAAGTGGCCCCGCTCGAAGGCCACGATCTCCAGCTCGCCGGGCCCTTTCAGCCGGCGTGCCTGGGACGCCGCGGACATGCCCGCGGCGTCACCGCCGATCACGACCAGCCGTTCCGTGCCGCCCCGCCCATCGCTCATGGTCATGGGAACACGCTACGGGGCCGCGTCAGTTCAGTCCCGGCCGGTCCCGCGCGCGTCAGGGCCGGAGTCCGGGTCCGGTACCGGGCGCGTGGACGGCAGCGGGCCCAGCGCCGTCGGCACGGGAACGGGCGCGGGCTTCGCGCGGCGCGGCAGCCGGGGCCGTACGACCCGCAGCCACACCAGTGCCGTGAGGGCCGCGCAGGCCGCGAACGGCAGGGCGGCGCCGAGCGCGAGGGCGATCCAGCGCAGCATCGTGACGAACACGTGCCAGCCGCCGGACACGGCGTCCACGACGCCCGGAGAGCGGTCCGGGGCGGCCTTGCGCACGGGCTTCTCGGACAGCGACAGGGTGACGGTCGCGAGGCTCGTGCGGTCCTTCAGGGACGCCTGCTGCGCCAGCAGGGCCTCCAGATCGGCCTCGCGGCTGTTCAACTCGCCCTCCAGGGACACGACATCGCTCAGCCTGTCCGCCCGGCCCATCAGCGCCCGGACCCGGTCCACGCCGGCCCGCTGCGACCGCACCCGGCTGTCCACGTCCACGACCTGGTCGGTGACGTCGACCGCCTTCGCGGTGCGCTCGACGAGCCTGCCGGTGCCCTGGAGAGCGGCGAGGACCTCGTCGTACCGCGCGTTCGGCACCCGCAGGACGACCCGGGTCCGCTCGTGGCCGTCGGCGTCCCGGTCGGTGTTCTCCTCGCCGACGAAGCCGCCCGCGCCCTCGGCGGTCGACCGGGCCGCGGCCAGGGCCCTGGCGGCGTCCTTGACCTCGACGGTCAGGGAGGCGGTGCGGACGACGGCGTCCGGAGCGAGGCTCGGCGTCCGGCGAGCGGACCCCGTGGCGCCCGAGGTGCCCTTGCCGGACGCGCCGTTGACGCCCGTGACCGGCCGCCGGGCCGCGTCGCCCGCGGCGGACTTCGCCGAGGCGTTGCCCTGGTCTGCGGCGGCGCCGCAGCCGGCGAGGGCGAGACAGGCGGCGAGCAGCAGCCCGGCGAGCGGCCGGACGGGGCGGCGTGGGGAACGTGGTGTGCGCATGGGCGGTACCCCCTGGGGACGGCGATCTGCGATGTCTGTGACGGCCCTACGACGGCCGGGCGGGCGCAGACGTTTGACGGCGCGGGTTCCGATGCGGTCACGGTCCGGACGCGTCGCGATCACCGGGGCACGGCGGAGAGGACCTTCGGGCCCTGGCGGGAGTGTCAGAGGGGTCTGAGAGAGTGGAGGGCATGAGCGCAACGGGTACGCGTACGGGGCATGTCGTCGTCATCGGAGCCGGGATCGCCGGGCTGGCCGCCGCCCACCGGCTGCTGGGCCGGGGCGCGCGCGTGACCGTGCTGGAGGCCGCGGACCGGGTCGGCGGCAAGCTGCTGCCCGGCGAGATCGCGGGCGTGCGGGTCGACCTGGGCGCCGAGTCGATGCTCGCCCGCCGCCCCGAGGCGGTGGCCCTCGCGCGCGAGGTCGGGCTCGATGAGCGCCTGCAGCCGCCGGCCACCGCGACCGCCTCGATCTGGACCCGGGGCGCCCTGCGGCCCATGCCCAAGGGCCATGTGATGGGCGTGCCCGGCACCGCCGCCGCCCTCACCGGCGTGCTGTCCGCCGAGGGCCTCGCCCGCATCGGGCGCGACGCCGACCTGCCGCGCACCGAGGTCGGCGACGACGTGGCCGTGGGGGAGTACGTCGCCGCCCGGCTCGGCCGCGAGGTCGTCGACCGCCTCGTCGAGCCCCTGCTCGGCGGGGTCTACGCGGGCGACGCGTACCGCATCTCGATGCGCTCGGCCGTTCCCCAGCTCTTCCAGGCGGCCCGCAGCCACACCTCGCTCACCGAAGGAGTCCGCGAGATCCAGGCCAGGGCGGCCGCCGACCGGCAGACCGGCCCGGTCTTCATGGGCATCGAGGGCGGCGTGGGCACGCTGCCGCTCGCGGTCGCCGACGCCGTCCGCGCGCGCGGCGGCGAGATCCGCACAGGGACGCCCGTGCGCGAGCTGCGCCGGGAGGCCGACGGCGGCTGGCGGGTGGTCGCCGGGGAGCGGGCGCTGCGCGCCGACGCGGTCGTCCTCGCCGTCCCGGCCCCTGCGGCCGCCGGGCTGCTGGGCGCCGAGTCCCCGGCGGCCGCCGCCGAACTGCGCTCGATCGAGTACGCGTCGATGGCCCTGGTCACGCTCGCCTACCGGCGCGCCGGACTGAGGCTCCCCGAGGGCAGCGGCTTCCTGGTCCCGCCGGTCGACGGCCGCACCATCAAGGCGTCCACGTTCGCCTCCCACAAGTGGGGCTGGATCGCGAAGGAGGACCCGGACGTGGTCGTGCTGCGCACGTCCGTGGGCCGGTACGGCGAGACGGAGATCCTCCAGCGCGACGACGCCGCCCTGGTCGAGGTCTCCCGGCACGACTTGCGCGAGGCCACCGGCCTGGACGCCGAACCCCTCCGGACCCGGGTCACCCGCTGGACCGACGGCCTGCCGCAGTACCCGGTCGGGCACCACGCGCGCGTGGCCCGCATCCGCGAGCACGTGGCGAAGCTGCCGGGCCTCGCGGTGTGCGGCGCGCCGTACGACGGCGTCGGCATCCCGGCCTGCATCGCGAGCGCCCATGCCGCCGTCGACCGGCTCGGCGGCGATCCGACCGGAATCCGGGAGCTGGCGGCCAACCCGGTGCAAAGCCTCCACGGCGGAGCGGGAGAATAGGAACCATGAGCGACGACGCCCCCACCACCGAGCCCGGCAGGATCCCGAACAAGGGCAAGCTGGCCAAGGACCTCAACGAGGTCATCCGTTACACCCTGTGGTCGGTCTTCAAGCTGAAGGACGTGCTGCCCGAGGACCGCGCGGGTTACGCCGACGAGGTCCAGGAGCTGTTCGACCAGCTCGCCGCCAAGGACGTCACGGTCCGCGGCACCTACGACGTCTCCGGCCTGCGCGCCGACGCCGACCTCATGATCTGGTGGCACGCCGAGACCAGCGACCAGCTCCAGGAGGCGTACAACCTCTTCCGGCGCACGAAGCTCGGCCGCGCCCTGGAGCCCGTGTGGTCCAACATGGCGCTGCACCGCCCGGCCGAGTTCAACCGCTCGCACATCCCGGCGTTCCTCGCCGACGAGACGCCGCGCAACTACGTGAGCGTCTACCCCTTCGTGCGCTCCTACGACTGGTACCTGCTGCCCGACGAGGACCGTCGCCGCATGCTCGCCGACCACGGCAAGATGGCCCGCGGCTACCCCGACGTGCGCGCCAACACGGTCGCCTCGTTCTCCCTCGGCGACTACGAGTGGGTCCTGGCCTTCGAGGCCGACGAGCTGTACCGCATCGTCGACCTCATGCGCCACCTGCGCGGCTCCGAGGCCCGCCGGCACGTCCGCGAGGAGATCCCGTTCTACACGGGCCGCCGCAAGGACGTCGCGGACCTGGTGGCGGGCCTGGCCTAACCCCGCGGGGACTTCGTGCCCTTGCCGGCCGAAGCGGTCGGCCGGGGCTCCTGGTGCGGTGCGCACGACGCGTGCCGCCCCGGGACCCGGCCGTTGAGCAGGTACGCCCAGAAGTGGCCGTTGACGCACGCGTTGGCGCCGCCCGCGATGCCGTGGGTGCCCGCGTCCCGCTCGGTCACCAGGACCGAACCGGCCAGCCGCCGGTTCATCTCCAGCGCCCCCGTGTACGGCGCCGCCGCGTCCCGCTCGGCCGCCAGGATCAGCACCGGCGGCAGCTCACCGGGCCGGGTCCGCACGTCCAGCGGCTTCTGCCGCGGCGCCGGCCAGTAGGCGCACGGCAGGTTCATCCACGCGTTGTCCCAGGTCTCGAACGGCGCCACGCGGGCGAGCCGGGTGTTGTCCCGGTCCCATGTCTTCCAGTCCGTCGGCCAGGGGGCGTCGTTGCACTCCACCGCCGTGTACACCGCGTTGCTGTTCTCCGCCGCCGCCCGCGCGGCCGGGTCCGGCCCCGCCGCGGCCAGCCGGACCAGCGGCTTCGGGTCGCCCTTGAGATAGGCCGAGAGCGCGGCCGCCCGGCTCGGCCAGTCGTCGTCGTAGTAGCCGGCGCCCAGGAACGCGTCCTGGAGCTGGCTGGGGCCGACCTTCCCGTCCGCCGCCTTCCGAGCCAGGCGCTCGCGCGCGGTGTCGTAGCCGCGCTGTACCTTCCCGGCGGTGTTCCCGAGCCCGTAGACGTCGTCGTGGCGGGCGATCCAGCCCTTGAAGTCCGCCCAGCGCCGCTCGAACGCGGCCGACTGGTCCAGGTTGGAGCGGTACCAGATGTTCTCCGGATCCGGGTTCACCGGTGCGTCCAGCACCATGCGCCGCAGGTGTGAGGGGAACATCGAGGCGTACAGCGCACCGAAGTACGTGCCGTACGACGCCCCCACGAACGTCAGCCGGTCCTCGCCCAGCGCGGCCCGCAGGACGTCCAGGTCACGGGCGTTGTTCAGCGAGGTGTAGTGGCGCAGCCCGCTGCCGGAGCGCCGGGCGCAGCCGCGCGCGTACGCCTTCGCCCGGGCGATCCGCTCCCGCTTGTAGGCCGCCGACGGATGCACCGGCGCCGCGCCGGGCGCCGTGGCGAGGCGCCGGGGGTCCTCGCAGGACAGCGGCGCCGAGCGGCCCACACCGCGCGGGGCGTAGCCGACGAGGTCGTACGCGGCGGCGACCTGCTTCCACTGCGGGACGGCGCCGATCAGCGGGAAGACCATGCTGGAGGCGCCGGGGCCGCCCGGGTTGTAGACGAGGGCGCCCTGCCGGGGTACCCGCCGCTCGCTGTCGCGCGGGTCCTTCTGCGTCGCCTCGGCCCGGCTGACGGTCAGCTTGATCTGCGGCCCGTCCGGGCGGGCGTAGTCGAGCGGGACGCTCACCGTGCCGCACCGCACGGAGCCCGCCGCCGCGGGGATGTCGGCGCGCGAGCACGCGCCGAAGTCGATGCCCCGCGCGCGGGCGCGGGCCGCGGCCACGGCGGTGCCGCGCAGCTCGGCCGCGCCGGGCACACCGGGCGCGCCGGGCAGAGCGCGCCCGGCGTCGAGAGCGTGTCCCGCCGGGGCGGCGGCCAGGGTGGTCAGGAGCAAGGACCCGGCGGCCGAGTACAGGGCGGCAGCTCTCATCGCGTATCCCTTCGGTGCGGCGACGGCGATGGCACGACTGCCACGCCCCGGCGACATCACAAGGGATGTTTCGTTCGGCCGTGGGGGAAGGCAAGCACCATCGGGCCGGTGTCGGCCCCAATGCCCCCGATGCGCCCCCTGCAGCCGCCCTCACTCCCGCCAGGGCTGGTCGCGATGGGTGAAGGCCGCGCGCAGTTCCGGCTCGCCGATCGCCCGGATCCCGCGCACGGCGACGGAGGTGAGGAACGACCGCTCGTCCCCGGCCGGCCTGCGGGTCAGGCCGTCCAGCAGCCGCAGCCCGGCGGGCGAGGCCCAGCGGGAGTACGGCTGCACCTCGAACCGGGTGATGGCGAGGCAGCTCAGGGAGAGCATGAGCGGCAGGGCGAACCACAGGCCGACCAGCAGCCGCGGGGTCCCGGTGGGCAGGGGCAGCAGCAGCGCGCTCACGCCGAGCGCCGCCACGGCCAGCGCGCCCGCCCGTACCTGGCGCACGGCCGCCGCGACGGTCGTGCCGGCACCGTCGGGGACGGCGAGCCCGGCGCGTTCCAGCCGGTCGGCGAGCCGCCGTACGGCCTCGGCACCGGCCGCGCGGGCCCGTACGGGCTGGATCCGGGACTGGCCCTGCGGCCCGATGGCCCCGATGACGGACTGCTCGATCTCGTCGTGCCCCCGCGGGTCCACCACCGTGGCCCAGCCGGTGTGCGCGAGCAGCAGGCGCCGCTGCCGGGCCATCGAGACCATCGTCACATCGGCGACCCGGGCGGGACCGCCGGAGAGGAAGGCCGCCTCGTACAGCGTCAACGCGTGCGCGCGTTCCTGGTCCACCGCGGCACCGGCCGCGTCCGGTGCCGCCGCGTGTACGGCCGCAAGACACAGCCGGGTGCACGCCGTACCGGCGAAAGCCCAGGCCAGGAGCAGGAGAAGAACCCAGAACATGACAAGTTTCTATGCCGACGGCCTGGGTGAGCGCCATGCCCTTTTCACCATCCGGACGCAGTGTGGCCGGTATGTGACGTTCCGTTCCGGGCGGTCGGCGTGGTCAGGGGGTGCTCGGCCCGGCGGTGGCGGGCGGCAGGGAGTACGACGGGGCCGGCGACGGCGTCAGCGGGACGGCGGTGCTCGGGGCGACCGCCGGCGGGGTCGGCACCGGGGTGGGGGAGGCCGCCAGCTCCCGGGCGAGCGTGGCGAAGTCGACGTACCCCGTCGCCTCCAGGACCTTGATGTGGTCGAGGACGGTCGCGTTGGCGTCGTCGGCGAGATCGCGGACCAGGGAGTTCTGGGTGTCGGCCCGGACCTGGGCGGCCAGCGCGTACACCCGGCCGTGCGCGAGGCGCAGCACGGCGGCGAAGTCGCGGTCGAAGTCCTCGCCCTGCGCGCCGTTCAGGTTCGCGAGCCACTGCTTCTGCTGGGCGTTCGGCTCGTTCGGCAGGGGAACGCCGAGCTGGCCGGCGACCGTGCGGAGGTGCGCGTCCAGCGAGGTGTGCCCGTCGACCAGGTGCTGGCCCGCGGTGCGGACGGCCGTCGTGGTGCCCTTCTGCTCCGCCAGCTCGCCGGCGGGCAGCTCCCAGAGCCCCGCGAGCCGCACCTTGGTGATGAAGTCCTTGTCCTGGGCCGACAGCGGACCGTAGGGGGTGGTGACGGTCTGCGTGCTCAGCGTGCTCGCGTCGGCCGTGTCCTGCCGGTCGGCGTAGGACCAGATCGGGTAGAGCAGTGCCGCCGCGGTGGTCGCGAGTGCCGCGATGACCAGCCCGGTGCCGCTGAATATGCCTCGGCCCTTGATCGGGGGTCGGGGTCGCATGGCGCCTCCTGTAGCGCACCGCACGCGTGTGCAGGGGGGATGTGGTGCGGCTTGGCATATTACTGGCGCCGGTTCTCTGCGGGGCCTGGGCGAGGTGCGCGCATGATCGCCGTTTCCGTGCGGTGCGTCGGCGACCGCCGGCACGTTGTGGCTGGTCGCGGCCACGCGGCGGAGCCGCACATGAGTACGGCCCCGTGCCTCTTTGGGGCGCTTGCACCGGGTCGGTACCGGTGAGCGACCTCACTTCCCGCTCAGCCCCGGTGGCCCGGCAGCACCTTCCGGGCCATCCGGGCCACCCGCCCGCCGGGCCGCCTCGGCGCCGGCCCCGACCGGTCCAGCCACCACTCCCGCAGCTCCCGGCGCGCCCCCGCCTCCCGCGGGCGGCCGGCGTGCAGCAGGTGGCCGGCGAAGGTCAGGGCGTCTCGGCGGTACCCCCCGCTCATCGGCTGCTCGCGCGCGTACTCCAGGAACAGCTCCCGGTACCCCGCGCCGAGGATCACCGGCAGCTCCGGAGCCACCTTCGCCACCACGTCGGCCCGCTTCGCCGCGAGGGCCCGGGCCTGGACCCGCATCCGGGCCCGGTCGAACCCCTCCGGCACCGGTGTCCCCGCCACCAGCGAGGACAGCACGGCGGCCTGGGCGACGCCGACCCGCTCACGCGCGGCCTCCACGGGCCGCGCGAGCACGGCGACGCCGCCTCCGTCCGCCCGCGCGGCACCGGCGGCGGCGCTGCCCGTACCGCCGGCGTCACCCGCGCCCGAGGTGGGGGCACCGGTGGCGGCCCCCGTGCCGCCACCGGTGCCGGCTCGTTCCCGCCCGGCCGTCACCGCGTCCCGGATCAGGGTCAACTCCCTTTCCAGTTCGGTCGGTTCGGGGAAGTTCTCGTCGCGCTCCAGCAGCACTCCGGGCGGCGTGGTCCGGGCGGCGAGCTCGGTCAGGATGTCCAGGACCGGGCGCGGCACGGGGTGGGCGTGGCTGTCGTGCCACACCCCGTCGCGCTCGAAGCCGCCCGCGACATGGACGTAGGCGAGCGCCTCCAGCGGCAGACCGGCCAGCGCCCGGACCGGGTCCTCGCCCCGGTTGACGTGGTTGGTGTGCAGGTTGGCCACATCGATCAGCAGCCGTACGCCGGTGCGCTCGACCAGCTCGGACAGGAACTGCGCCTCGGTCAGCTCCTCGCCCGGCCAGGAGAACAGCGCGGCGATGTTCTCCAGCGCCAGCGGCACCGGCAGGGCGTCCTGCGCGATGCGGACGTTCTCGCACAGCACGTCCAGGGCGTCCCGGGTGCGCGGCACCGGCAGCAGGTGCCCGGCCTCCAGCAGGGGGGACGCGGTGAGCGCCCCGCCCGCCCGCACGAACGCGATGTGCTCGGTGACCAGCGGGGAACCGAGGGCCTCCGCCCGCTCCGCCAGCGCCGTCAGCCGCCCCTCGTCCGGGCGGTCGGCATCGCCGAGCCCCAGGGAGACCCCGTGCGGGATCACGGTCACGCCGCGCTCGCGCAGCCGCAGCAGCGACTGAGGGAGGTGCCCCGGGCAGACGTTCTCCGCCACGACCTCCACCCAGTCGATCCCCGGCATCCGCTCCACGGCGTCCGCGATCTCCGGCCGCCAGCCGATCCCCGCGCCCAGCCGCCCCATGGCCCTTCCCCGCATGACCCCTCCCCTCGTGTCCCGTCGTGTCCCCTCGTGCGAATGACGGAGGTATCGCCCCGGCGGGCGGTGCCGAATCCCCTTCCCGTCGCGTTCAGAGCAACATTTGAGGTTCAGCCCCGCACGGGCCACCGCTCGGGGCCGCGGCCCAGCACGCGCAGGATCTCCTCCAGCGTGCCGGAGCCCTCGGCCACCGTCAGGGGCGGGGCGAACGCGAAGCCGGGGCCGCGCCGGGCGGGGTCGGCCGGTACCGCGCGGGCCACGGCGCGGGCGGCGGCGAGGACGTGTGCGGGGAACCGCACGGGGATGCCGAGGGTGGCCGCCACGTCCCAGGCGTGGACGACGTAGTCGATGAAGTGGAAGCTGACCGCTCGGTCGCCGGGGAAGTCGCCGCCCAGCTCCGGCAGGGTGAACTCCCGTCCCTGCACGCCCGGTTCGGCGAACGCCGCGAGCACCGAGGCGGCGGCCGAGCGGTGGGTCCGGGCGGGCTCGCTCATGTCCTCGGGGTCCCGCCAGTGCTCCGGCCGCCGCCCCGCGCCGCGCGCCGCGGCGGCGAACCCGAAGTGCTGTGCGGTCATGTGGGCGACGAGCCGGCGCAGGTCCCAGCCGGCGCAGGGGGTGTCCCGCGTCCAGTCCGCGGGCGTGGCCAGGTCCACCACGCGCACGGCCTCCTGGACGGCGATCCGGTCGAGTTCCACGAAGTCCGTTCCGGTCACAGTCATGGCCCGAGCATAAAACAAAGCGAACGGTCGTGCTCTTTTTTCGGGAAACCCGGTCCGGGCTCCAGCCGGGTGCCGGATCACGGGACTTGAGGGAGCGGGACGCCGTCCACGGCCGCATCCCGCAGCCGCGCCGCGACGGCCACCCGCGCCCTGCGGTACACGCTCTCCTCGTCGTGCAGGACGGACAGGGCGTTCGCCGTCTCCAGCAACGCCACGACTTCGAAGGCGAGTTGCGGGACGTCCGTGTCCGCGCGCAGCTCACCCGCCGTACGGGCCTCGTCGATCGTGCGCTCCACGTGCGCCGACCAGTCGCGCTGGGCGCGGACCGCGGCGTCGTGCAGCGGCCCGGTCCGGGCGTCGTACTCGGCCATGACGCCGTAGAAGAAGCAGCCGCCGGGGAACACCCGGCCGCGTGAGTACTCCAGCCACAGCTCGCACAGCCGCCACACGCGCCCCACCCCGGCCGGGGTCTGCGCCGCGGGCCGGAGCACCCGCTCGGTGAAGATCCGCGCGGCCTCCCGCACGGTGGCCAGCTGAAGCTCCTGCTTGGAGCCGAACAGCGCGAACACCCCGCTCTTGCTCAGCTCCAGCTCGGTGGCGAGCCGTCCGACGGTGAGCGCCTCCAGGCCCTCCACCGAGGCGATCTCCACCGTGCGGCGCAGCACCAACTGCCGGGTGCGGTTGCCCCGTTCGACCCGGCCGTCGACCCGCGTCATCGCGCCGGCCCCTGCTAGCGCAGTGCCGGGTGATCGGCGACGACCGTGCACGAGCCCGGCGCGATCTCGGTGAAGCCGGCGTCACGCACCACCGGCAGCCCGCTGCCGGTCAGCCGCGTCCAGTCGGTCGGGCCGGCGGTGCGGACGGCGAGCGCGAAGCCCGTGTCCCGCCAGGCCGCGCGCTCCGCCTCCGGCAGCGCCCACCAGGCCAGTTGCGCGCCATGCCCGGCCTGGGCCATGGCCTTGCCGGCGGACATCTCCAGCTCCGGGTTGAGCCACAGCACGGGCTGGGCCGGATCGGGCGCGGCGGGCGGCTCAGGGTCGTCCAGCTCGGTGCCGGACACCTGGAGTCTGGCCAGGTCCTTGGGCCAGCCGTCGAGCGGGACCGGCGGGAACACCCGTACCTCGGCCGACTTGCCGGTCACCGTGATCCCGGGCAGCGCCTCGGCCCGCCGCCACTCGGCCCCGCGGGCCCGCCGGACCACCTTGCGGATCCGCGCGTCCTCCCAGTCGCGTACCGCCTCGGCCCACGCGCCGTCGCCGTGCGCCCGCTCGTCCCCGAGCAGCACGAGCACGGCACGGGCGGCCGTCTCCAGCGCGTCGGTGCGGGCGGGCGGCGCGGCGCGCTCCAGCCGTACGACGAGGGGGAGGACGAACTGGGGCGCTTCGTCACGCGTGTCGGTCGCGGGCTCGGTCGGGGGCATGGCATCAGGGCTCACAACAGCCCACCTTAAACGGCACACGGCACGGCGTGACCGGCCCACGGACCGGACAGGGCAGCGGTCCCCGCGGCACGACCGACCACAATGGCCGCATGCAATGTGCCTTACGACTGTCCGCCGTAGGCCGCCGCTACGGCATCCGCGGCCCCTGGGTGCTACGAGGCGTCGACCTCACCATCGCGCCCGGCACCCTCACCCGCATAGAAGGAGCGAACGGCACCGGAAAGTCCACCCTCCTGCGTCTCCTCGCCCGCCTGGACGCGCCGACCGAGGGCCGCGTCACCGGCCGCCCGCGCACGGCGTACGTCCCCGAACGCTTCCCCTCGGCGCTCCCCTTCACCCCCCTCGGCTACCTCACCCACCTCGGCACGGTGCACGGCCTGAGCCGCGCGACGGCACGGCACGCCGCACGCACCTGGCTGGAGCGGTTCGGCGCCGGCGGCCACGCCGACACCCCGATGGCGCGGCTGTCCAAGGGAAGCAGCCAGAAGGTCGCCGTCGCCCAGTCCCTGCTCGGCGAGCCGGAGCTGCTGGTGCTGGACGAGGCCTGGACCGGGCTGGACGCGGCGGCGCGGGCCGAGCTGGAGCGGGCCGTGGCCGAGCGTACCGCCGCCGGGGGCGCCGTGGTGTTCGTCGACCACGACCCGCGCCGGCTGGCCGGAACACCGGACGCGACGTACACCGTGCTCGACGGCGCGCTCAAGCCCCGTACGGGCGGCGGGAGTTCACCGGCCGGGCCGCTCGCCCTGATCGTCGCGCAGGGGCCGGCCGGCGGGGCGCTGCCGCCCGAGGCGGCACGGACCGGCGCCACCGCCGAGGAGACGGTTCCCGGCGGCTACCGCCTCACCGTCCCCGCCTCCCACTCGGACATCCTGCTGCGCGCCCTGCTCACGGCCCGCCCGCCCTGGCACGTCGTGCGGGTCACCCCGCCCCCGGACCACGCACCGGCCCCCGACGGCCTCGCGCCACCCCCCGATCCAGGAAGCCGCCCATGACCGCACTCCTGCGCTACCAGCTGGACCTGCTGGTGCGCTCCCAGCGCTGGCTGCCGCCGGTGCTCCTCTACGCCGCGTACCTAGGAATCGGCGTGCAGAGCGGCCAGCCCGTCCTCGACTCGCTCGGCTACACGGCCGGCGGTCTGCTGCCGGTCGCGGCCTGGCTGGTGCGGATCTGTGCCACCGGCGAGCCGGACGCGGCCCGCGCCTGTGCCGCCGCCGCGCGCGGCCCCGCCCGCGCCCACCTCGCCGCCCTGCTGACCGCGCTGCTCACGGCGGCGGCGCTCGGGGTGGTGGCGACCTCGGTGGTGACGCTGATCAGCGCCCCGGCGGACAACGGCCACCAGATACGCGTACCCCTGCTGAGGGCGGCCGCGGCCGGACTGCCGGCCACGCTCGCCTGCGCTCTGATCGGCGCGGCCGTCGGCGCGCTCACCAACCGGCCGGTGCTGCGCTCCACCGGCCGCGCGGTGCCCGCGATGCTGCTGGGCGCGCTGCTGTCCGTGGTGCTCACCGGCTCCCCGGCGCAGGCCGCGGTGAGCGGTCTGGTCACCGGTTCGCGGACCGGCCGGATCACGGTGCCGCTGCTGCCGCTGGCCGCGGCGCTCCTGCTCGCCGCCGTCGCCTTCGCCACGGCCGCCTGGCTCAGCTCCCGCCGCTCACCCTGACCGGTGCCCGTCGGTCTGCCCGATCAGTTCGGAGACCTTCACGAACCGGTAGCCGCGCCTGCGCAGTTCCGGTACGACCGTGCGGACGGCCCGCTCGGTGGCCGGGGCGGCGCTGCGGGTGCAGTGCATGACGACCACCGAGCCGGGCCGCACCCCGTCCAGCACCTGCCGGGCGACGGCTCCGGCATCCGTCGCGAACGCGTCGCCGCTCACCACGTCCCACTGCACCGCCGTCACCCCGAGCCCGCTCAGCGCGCGCAGCGACCGCTCGTCGTGACAGCCGCCGGGGAAGCGGAAGTACGGCATCGGGTGCGCCACGCCCGCCTTCTTCAGGGAGGCGTACGCGTGCTCCACGTCCGCGCGCATCCGGTCGGCCGGCAGGGCCGGCAAGCCGTGGCAGTCGGCGGTGAACGCGTCGTGGCCGTAGGAGTGGTTGGCGACCTCGAAACGCGGGTCGCGGCCGAGAGCGCGGGCCTGCGCCGGGTACTTCTCGGCCCACCGGCCGGTCATGAAGACGGTCGCCGGCACCTTCAGCGCGCGCAGGGCGCTGATGAGTCCGGGGTTGTCGAAGTGCTCGCCGGCGGCCGCGCGGCGCTCCTCGTCGGCGGTCATGTCGGCGTCGAAGGTCAGCGCGACCGCCTTGCCCCGCGTGCGCGGGCCGTGCTCGAAGACCGGGGTCAGCCCGCCGGGCCCCGGCGCGAGCACGGGCGGCCGTACGACGGGAGGGATGATGGAGACGGGTACGGCGGACCTGCCCGGGCCCTGACGGCCACCGCCCGCACCGCCGCAGGCGGCGAGCGCCGCGCCCAGGACACAGACCGCGGTGATCCGGCATGCTCGCGCGATCATCATGCGAACGTACGGGTAGATCTTCGCTTGTATGCCGAAATGCCGGACGGCGCGGCGGCACGGTCACCCGGTCGGCGGGCTCAGCGGCCGTAGCGGCCGGTGAGGGTTCCCTCGGCGAGCGTGTGGCCGGTCAGGGCCTTCTGGAGGTCGGCCGGGGCGGCGTCCGGGGAAAGTGCCGGGCGGCGGTCGGTGGCGTACACCGTGAGGACGTAGCGGTGCGGGCGCTCGCCGCGGGGCGGGCAGGGGCCGCCGTAGCCGGCCCTCCCGAAGCCGTTGCGGCCCTGCGTCGCGCCCGGCGGGCGCTCCCCCGCGGCGAGACGCGCGGTGCCGCGCCCGATGCCCCACGCCAGCCAGTGCGTGAACGTGCCGTGCGGGGCGTCCAGGTCCTGTAGGACCAGGGCAAGGGACGCCGTGCGGGCGGGTACGCCGGTGACGGCGAGCGGCGGGGAGATGTCGGCTCCGTCGCAGGTGAAGCGGCGCGGGATCGTGCCGCCCTCGGCGTACGCGCTGCTCGTGACCGTGATGCGGGCGGCGGCGGGCTTGGGGGAGTGGGTGCCGGCGCCCGGGGCGCTCGTGCGGCCCGCACCGCCGCACCCGGCGACGCAGCCCAGCACGGCCGCCAGGACCGCCGGTGCCACCACGCTCTTACGCATGCCCGGCACGCTAGCCGGACCGTGCCCCGCCGTCACCGTCCGGCGCGCGTGACGCCGTGTCGGCGTCCGGCACGTGCTGCGTACTCCCGCCGTCCAGGGCGCGCTGTGCGTCGGCGCCGTCCGGTGCCCGCAGCGCCCGGTCGCCGTCGGGTGCCCCCACTGCTCTGTCGCCTTCCCGTGTCTGCGGGGCGGTGTCACCGTTCGGCGCCTGCTGCGGGTTGTTGCCCCGCTCCAGGAAGTGCAGCAGCTCCACCGGGATGGGCAGCACCAGCGTGGAGTTCTTCTCGGCCGACACCGCCATCACCGTCTGGAGCAGCCGCAGTTGGAGCGCGGCGGGGGTGTCGGCCATCTGCTGGGCGGCCTCGGCGAGCTTCTTGGAGGCCTGGAGCTCGGCGTCGGCGTTGATGATCCGGGCCCGGCGCTCGCGGTCCGCCTCGGCCTGGCGGGCCATGGACCGCTTCATCGTGTCGGGCAGGGAGACGTCCTTGATCTCGACCCGGTCGACCTGGATGCCCCAGCCGACGGCGGGGCTGTCGATCATCAGCTCCAGCCCCTGGTTGAGCTTCTCGCGGTTGGACAGCAGGTCGTCCAGGTCGCTCTTGCCGATGATCGACCTGAGCGACGTCTGGGCCATCTGCGACACCGCGAACTTGTAGTCCTCGACCTTCACCAGGGCGCTCTCCGGGTCGACCACCCTGAAGTAGACGACCGCGTCCACCCGGACGGTGACGTTGTCGCGGGTGATGCCCTCCTGGGCCGGGATCGGCATCGTCACGATCTGCATGTTGACCTTCTGCAGCCGGTCCACGAAGGGGATGACCAGCGTGAAGCCCGGCGCCCGTGCCTCACCGCTGACGCGCCCGAGCCGGAACAGCACACCGCGTTCGTACTGCTTGACCACCCGGGCCGCCATCGCCAGGTAGACCAGACCGGCGGAACCTGCCGCCGCGATGGCGCCCAGCAGCTCCTGGAGCATGGTGACCTCCTCACGGAGAGGTCTGCTTTTGTCCGCTGCTGTCACCATAAGCCGGTTGGGCCGCTCTGCAAGGGGTACCGGCGGACCGGTGCACTCCGCGAGGACCGGGCCGGGATGCCGAGGGGCGTCGGCATCCCGGCCCGGGGACAGCGGCCGTCGGGGCGGCCCGGGCGGTGACCGGTCAGACGGCCTGCGCCGCCGTGACCCGCACCGGTTCCGTCCCGGCCGCGCTGTGGCGTTCGGCCCAGTTCTCCAGGGCCGTACGACAGGCGTGGTCGAGGTGGTGCAGGCCGGTCAGGTCCAGGCGGACCGGGCGGTCCTGGGGGAGGGACTCCAGGCTGTCGAGGATCTTCGGCAGCCGCAGGAAGGTCGCGTTGCCCGACAGGTGGGCCTCGACCGGACCCGCGCCCTTGTCGACCACCTCCAGCCTGACGTGCGAGGCCTCCCAGGCCGTCTTGACCACCGCGAGCGCCAGGCCGATCAGCACGCCCTCGAACATGCTGACCGCCACGATCGAGACCGCCGTCACGGCCAGGATCAGGGCCTCGCCCCGGTGCTCGCGCCACAGCCCCGCGAGGGCCCGGACCGGCACCAGCTTGGCGCCCGAGTGGATCAGGATGCCGGCGAGCGCCGGGATCGGGATGTACGCCAGCACACCGGGCAGCAGCGCGGCGAACAGCAGCAGCCACACGCCGTGCAGCACCCGGGAGGCCTTGGTACGGGCGCCCGCCTGGACGTTGGCCGCGCTGCGCACGATCACCGCGGTCATCGGCAGCGCGCCGAGCAGCCCGCAGATCGCGTTGCCGGTGCCCTGGGCGACCAGCTCCTTGTCGTACGCGGTGCGCGGCCCGGAGTGCAGCCGGTCCACGGCCGCCGCGCTGAACAGCGACTCGGCGGACGCGATCAGCGTGAAGGCGACGACCGTGCCGAGCACCCCGACGCCCGCCAGCTCGCCGAAGGCGCTCAGCGGGGGCGGCTGGACGGCGCCCAGCAGCCCCCGCACCTCGACGGTGGCCACCGGCAGGTCCAGTGCGAACGCGGCCAGCATGGCGAGACCGACCGCGGCCAGCGGGCCGGGGACCGTGCGCGCCTTCGCCGGGACGTGCTTCCACAGCAGCAGGACCGCGACCGTGCCCGCCGCGACGGCGAGCGAGGCCAGGGCCGTGCCGTCGCCGAAGGCGGCCCAGAACGCCCCGGGCAGCCCGGCGATCTTGCCCGGCCCGGAGTCGGGGGCCTTGGCCGCCAGCGCCGGATACAGCTGCCCGGCGACGAGGACCAGCCCGATTCCGGCCAGCATGCCCTCGACGACGGAGACCGAGATGGCGCGGAAGTAACGGCCCAGCCTCAGCAGGCCCATGGCGATCTGGATCGCTCCGGCGGCGAGCACGATCACGCCGAGCACCGGCAGGCCGTGCTCCTTGACCGCCTCGAAGACGAGCACGGTCAGGCCGGCGGCGGGCCCCGACACCTGGAGGCTGCTGCCGCGCATCAGCCCGGTGACGAGGCCGCCCACGATGCCGGTGACCAGACCGAGTTCGGCCGGGACACCGGAGGCGACGGCCACGCCGACGCACAGCGGCAGCGCGACCAGGAAGACGACGAGGGACGCGGCGAAGTCCTGCCGCGCGTGGGGGAGACGGGGTATCCGGGATATGAGGGGGTTCTTGCCGGTCGTCGGCTTGGCGTCGGTCATCGATGCGCTCACAGGGACTCGAAGGTGTCGGTCTGCGGGCGGTGCGCCCGTACGGAGCCCGTGTGCACCTCGTAGTACCAGGCGTGCAGGCCGAGTTGACCCTGTGTCAGCTTCCGCGCGACGCAGGGGTACGAGCGCAGCCGCAGCAGCTGGGTCAGGACGTGGGCCTGCACGCCCTTGGCGACCTCCGGGTCCTCGGCCTGGCCGGCCGGGCGCGGGGTGGCGGCGTGTGCCAGCCAGTCGCGCACGGCCGGTACGGCGGTCAGGTCGTCGCCGCGCACCAGCGCGCCGACGGCCCCGCAGTGCGAGTGGCCGCAGACGACGATGTCGCGGACGCCGAGCACCTCCACGGCGTACTCGATGGTGGCGGCCTCGCTGGTCGGGTGCTGTGAGGTGTGGGGCGGGACGATGTTGCCCGCGGTGCGCAGCTCGAAGAGCTGGCCGGGGCGGGCGCCGGTGATCAGGGCCGGGACGACCCGGGAGTCGGAGCAGGTGATGAAGAGCACCTGCGGTGACTGGCCTTCGGCGAGTCCGGCGAACTCCTCAGGGCGCTGTCCGAAGCTACGGGCGTTGTCGATGAGGGGCTGCATATGTGTGGTTCCTCCTGGCGCGCCTGCACGGGCGCGTCGGTGTTGAACGATGATGGTGGGGGGAGCGAGAGGGCCCGGTGGGGCCGGGCCGGCGTCGGCCGGCTGTCAGCAGGGGAAGACCTGAAGTGCCGCCGGGGTGTGGGGTCTTGAGGCCTTCGGGGCGCGTGGCTCCACGGCTCCGGGGATGCCCGGGGCGTCGGTGCCGGCGACCCGGCCGGCTATGAGCGGGTGCTCCTGCGCGCACGCGGCGGAGCCCGCGCCGTCACGTACCGCCTCGGCGGGGGAGGTGATTCCGGGCTCGGCGTTGGCCTGTGCCTGACTGGGCGTGTGCGCGGGTGCGAAGGATCCCGCGAGGGTGAAGAACGGGAACGCGAGCAGTGTGACGGCGAGGAGGACGAACGGGGTCCGGGTCGTCGTACCTCGGAACATGCGCCCCCCTTCCGTGTGTTCACGCGTCTCGTGCACACCAAGCATTGGTCAATGCTTGGTCAAGAAACACGTTAACCCTGCAAAGTCCTTTGCAGGGTTAACAGCGCGTTACGAGCGCGAGAGAGCGTGAAAAGTGCCGGTCGGGTGGCGAGATCTGGCTCTTGACTACGGGGTGACGAGCCCCTTGGCGTCCCGGGCCAGCGCGGTGAGCCGGGATATCGCGCGGAAGTACTTCTTGCGGTAGCCGCCGTTCAGCATCTCCTCGCTGAACAGCCGGTCGAAGGGCAGCCCCGAGGCCAGCACCGGCACCTCGCGGTCGTAGAGCCGGTCCGCGAGCACCACGAGCCGCAGCGCCGTCGACTGGTCCGGCACCGGCCGCACCCCGGTCAGGCACACGGCCGTGACCCCGTCGGTCAGCGCGCCGTACCGGCTCGGGTGGACCTTCGCCAGGTGCTCCAGCAGATGCGGGAAGTCGTCCAGCGAGGCGCCCTCGGTGGCGTACGCCGCCTTCGTCACCTCTTCGTCGGAGAACGGCAGGGGGGCCGCGGGCAGACCGCGGTGCCGGTAGTCCTCGCCGTCGATGCGCAGGGCGCGGAAGTGGGCGGACAGCCCCTGTATCTCGCGCAGGAAGTCGGCGGCGGCGAACCGGCCCTCGCCCAGCTTGCCGGGCAGCGTGTTGGAGGTGGCGGCCAGCGCGACGCCCGCCTCGACCAGCTTGCCGAGCAGGGTCGACACCAGCACCGTGTCGCCCGGGTCGTCCAGCTCGAACTCGTCGATGCACAGCAGGCTGTGCCCGGACAGGGTCTGCACCGTCTGCTGGAAGCCGAGGGCGCCGACCAGGTTCGTCAGCTCCACGAAGGTGCCGAACGCCTTGCGGGCGGGCTCGGCGGGGGTGGCGTGCCACAGGGAGGCGAGCAGGTGGGTCTTGCCGACGCCGTAGCCGCCGTCCAGGTAGACCCCGCGCGGGCCAGCGGGGACCTTGGGCGCCCTGGCCCGGCCGAAGCCGAAGAAGCCGCGCCTGCCGGCGCCGGAGGCGTGCGCCCCGCCCAGCCCGGCCGCGAAGCCCTCCAGGACCGTCACGGCCTCGGTCTGGCTGGGCTGGTTCGGGTCCGGGATGTACGTCGAGAAGCGGACCGAGTCGAAGCGCGGCGGCGGCACCATCTCGGCGACGAGCCGGTCCGCGGGGACGCGCGGCTCGCGGGCGCACAGGGAGAGGGGGCCCGCTTCGGTCACGGGGCTGGAACCGGGGGCGGCGGTGGAGGACGACACGGTTACCCATGCTAAGCGCCGTGTCACACTGCACGACATGCGACGCCTGTTCCCTGTGACCGACGAAACAGCAGCCCAGGACCGTACGGCGGCGCTCGCCGACCGTGAGTGGAGCCTCGCCGAGCTGGCCGCCGCCTACGCCTACCCGGAGCCGGGGCCGGGGTCCGAGCCGGGGCCGGGGGCGGAGCCGGGGGAGCCGCGGCCGTGGCTGCGGGCCAACATGGTCTCCACGCTGGACGGCGCGGCCCAGCACGACGGGCGCTCGCAGCCCATCTCCTGCGCCGCCGACATGCGGATCTTCGGCACGCTGCGGGCGCTCGCGGACGTCGTGGTCGTGGGCGCGGAAACGGTACGTCAGGAGGGGTACCGCCCGGCACGCGCGCGTGCCGAGTTCGCCGCGGCCCGCGCGGCCGCCGGACAGGGCCCGGCGCCGGCCGTCGCGGTCGTCACCGCGAGCCTGGACCTGGACCTCTCGCTCCCGCTGTTCACCTCGCCCCTCGTGCCCACCCTGATCCTGACCGGAGCCGCGGCCGCCCCGGACCGGGTCGCCGCCGCCGGGAAGGCCGGCGCGCGGGTGGTGGTCGCGGGCGACGGCGCGGGCATCGACCCGGCCCGCGCGGTACGCGCCCTCGCCGGGCTCGGCCACACCCGGCTGCTGACCGAGGGCGGGCCCCGGCTGCTCGGCCAGTTCATCGCCGCGGGCGTGCTGGACGAGATGTGCCTGACCCTCTCGCCCATGCTCACCGCGGGCGAGGCGCAGCGCATCGCCGGGGGCCCGTCGGTCGCCGTGCCGCGCCGCTTCGCACTCGTCTCCCTCCTTGAGGAGGCCGGATTTCTGTTCGGTCGCTACCGTCGGTCCTGAAATAAGCGGAATCTGCCGTTCCGTTTAGCTTCCGGAGGGCAGACTTAGACCGGCAGAACCCGTGGGAGCACGGGGCAGGATGGTTTCCGCAGCGGCCCTGCCGGGGCCACGGAGGAGAAGAGGCGTCCGGTGTTCACAAGCGTTCTGATGATCGAGAAGGCCTTGACGTCCGCCGACGTGGAGTTCGTCACCACCTTGCATGGAGACGAGCCGGTCACCTTCCACGTGCTCCTCCAGCCGCGCGGCGACCAGGCGGACCGCCTGCTGCGGGCCATCGACGACATCGCGCTCGGCGAACTCGACGAGGCGGTGCGGGAGCGGGACACGCCGGAGGGGACGGCGGCGCAGGGGGTCGGACAGCAGGCCCTCGACGTCTCGGTGCAGGCGCTGCACGCGGCGGGGAGCACGGCGCAGGGGCGGTTGGTCGAGGACCATCCGCTGGAGGCGCTGAAGGCCCTGGTGGCGGAGGTGTCGGCGGACGAGGTGATCGTGCTGACCGATCCGCACTATGTGGAGGAGTTCTTCCACCGGGACTGGGCCTCGCGGGCGCGGCACAAGGTGGGGGTGCCGGTGCTGAAGCTGTTCTCGCACAGCAAGGCGTGAGCGCCGCGTCCCTCGGGCGGGACCGGTGACCCCTTGGTGCAGAGGGCCCGGCGCTTGAGCACATAGGCTAGGGCCCGCTCAGCCTCGTACCGGAGATTTTGGGGAGAACCACATGGCACCCGGCCTTCCTGCCGCCATGGACCGACCGCACTTCATCGGCATCGGCGGCGCCGGGATGTCGGGGATCGCGAAGATCCTCGCCCAGCGCGGGGCCGCGGTGGCCGGCAGCGACGCCAGGGAGTCGGCGACCGTCGAGGCGCTGCGCGCGGCCGGTGCCACCGTGCACATCGGGCATGCGGCCGGGCACCTCGCCGACGACGCGAGCTGTGTCGTCGTCTCCTCGGCGATCCGGCAGGACAACCCCGAGCTGGCCCGCGCCGCCGAGCTGGGCATCCCGGTGGTGCACCGCTCCGACGCGCTCGCCGCGCTGATGGAGGGGCTGCGCCCGATCGCCGTGGCGGGGACGCACGGCAAGACCACGACGACCTCGATGCTGGCCGTCTCGCTCACCGAGCTGGGCCTGAAGCCGTCGTACGCCATCGGCGGCGACCTGGACGCGCCCGGCTCCAACGCGCTGCACGGCACGGGCGACATCTTCGTCGCGGAGGCGGACGAGTCGGACCGCAGCTTCCACACGTACGCCCCCGAGGTCGCCATCGTCCTCAACGTCGAGCTGGACCACCACGCCAACTACGCCTCGATGGACGAGATCTACGAGTCCTTCGAGATCTTCGCCGGGAAGATCGTGCCCGGCGGCACGCTGGTGATCTCCGCCGACCACGCGGGGGCGCGGGAGCTGACCCGGCGGCTGGCCGGGTCGGTGCGGACGGTGACGTACGGCGAGGCCGAGGAGGCCGACGTGCGCGTGCTGTCGATCGTCCCGCAGGGGCTGAAGAGCCGGGTCACCGCGGTGTTCGACGGGCAGGAGCTGACCTTCGCCGTCTCCGTGCCCGGCCGGCACTACGCCCTCAACGCCGTCGCCGCGCTCGCCGCCGGTGCCGCCCTCGGTATCCCCGCCGCGGAGCTGGCGCCCGCGCTCGCCGCCTACACCGGGGTCAAGCGGCGCCTGCAGCTCAAGGGCGAGGCGGCCGGCGTCCAGGTGATCGACTCATACGCCCACCACCCGACCGAGATGACCGCCGACCTGGAGGCCATGCGCGCCGCCGCCGGCGACTCCCGGATCCTCGTCCTCTTCCAGCCGCACCTGTTCTCCCGCACCCAGGAGCTGGGCAAGGAGATGGGCGACGCCCTGGCCCTCGCGGACGCGTCGGTCGTCCTCGACATCTACCCGGCGCGCGAGGACCCGGTCCCGGGCGTGACCAGCGAGCTGATCATCGAGGCCGCGCGGGCCGCCGGCGCCGACGTCACCGCCGTGCACGACAAGGCGGAGAGCCCCGCCGTGATCGCGGGAATGACGAGGCCCGGTGATCTCGTTCTCACCATGGGCGCGGGCGACGTGACCGACCTGGGCCCGCTGATCCTGGACCGCCTGTCGCAGCAGTAAAGGGGCTGAGGCTCATGTCGTACGACGTCGAGAAGCCGGACGAGCAGTGGAAGGCGGAGCTGACCCCGGCCGAGTACGCCGTGCTGCGCCAGGCCGCCACCGAGCCGGCGTTCACCGGTGAGTACACGGACACCAAGACCCGGGGCGTCTACTCCTGCCGGGCCTGCGGTGCCGAACTGTTCACCTCGGACACGAAGTTCGAGTCGCACTGCGGCTGGCCCTCCTTCTTCGACCCGAAGGACACGGACGCCGTCGAGCTGATCGAGGACCGCTCGCACGGGATGGTGCGCACCGAGGTGCGCTGCGCGCGGTGCGGCTCGCACCTCGGGCACGTCTTCGCCGGCGAGGGCTACCCGACCCCGACGGACCAGCGGTACTGCATCAACTCCATCTCGCTGCGCCTGGCTCCCGAGGAGAGCTGAGGACGGTCGGCCTCCGTCTCTGGCGATCTCGTGGAGGCCCGGCATGCAGCGGATCAACGGACACGCCGAATCTGGCAAAAGGAGTGTCCGAAACGCTTCGGCCGGTCGAAAATGAGCACCACCGGACACGGGGGCGGGAGTGGGAATGGGGTCCCGCACGGGGCTGCCGGGTCTGACGGGGTCAACGGTACGAATGTGATGCATGAGGCCGATGCCCCGTTCGCCCCGGTTTGAGATTCTGTGAGGGTGTTGGGTGTGGCGCGCTGGATCCAGTCCCGTCGCAGGTCGTGGCCTGCCGACAGCGGCCACCGTCGCGCCGACGCCGACGACCAGGCGCCGTCGGCGTCCACGCGCACCGCGGCCGCCGCGCAGGCCGTGCCGCCCGTCGACGTCGCCGCGGCCGGCGCGCGGCTCGCCCTCCTGCGCGACGCCCTGGCCGGCATCGGCAGCACCCTCGTCGAGTCCACCACCTGTGCCGAGTTGACCGAGGCCGCCGTACGGCTGGCCGGCGGGACCGCCGCCGTGCTGCGCCGGACCGGGAAGACGATCTCCGGGTACGAGGAGATCAACGGGGACGCCGATGTGCTGCCCGACGTCCGCTGGGCCACCGCGGTCGCCCGGGAAGCGGTCGCACCGGCGCTCGACACGACGGCCGAGCCCTGGCTGGAACACGCCGGCGCGCCCAGCACCCGGGCCGCCCTGTGCCTCTCGCTGACCAGCGGGGACGACGTGTACGGCGTCCTGGTGTGGGCTCGCTCCGGGGAGCCGTTGCGCCCCCTGGAGGCCGAGCTGCTGAGCCTGCTCGCCGAGCGCGCCGCCTCCCACATCCGCCACGCCCGCGCCTACGAACACGTCAACCGCACCGCCGGCGACCTGCAACGCGCCCTGCTGGAAGAGCCCGGCCGCCCGCACCCCAACCTCGACGTCGCCATCCGCTACCTCCCGGCCGGCCGGCACGCCGTCGTCGGCGGCGACTGGTGCGAGACCGTGCGGCTGCACTTCGGGCGGACCCTGCTGGTCGTCGGCGACGTCATGGGGCACGGCCTGGAGGCCGCCGTCGACATGAACGCCTACCGCTCCTCGCTGCGCTACATAGCCTCCGCCGACCTGCCCCCGCACCGGGTGCTGCGACAGATCGACGAGATCTCCTCCCGGGAGGCCGAACGCCGGCCCGCGACCTGTCTGCTGGCCGGCGTCGACCCCGGCCGGGGCCAGGTCACGCTGGCCAGCGCCGGGCATCTGCCGCCGGTGCTCATCGAACCGGACGGCTCGGCCAGGCTGCTTTCGGTGCCCGTGGGGCCGCCGCTGGGCACGGGGCTCGGCGGGTACGAGTCGGCCACGCATCCGCTGGCGCCGGGGCAGACCCTGGTGCTGTTCACCGACGGGCTGGTGGAGCGGCGGGGCGAGGACATCGACCAGTCGCTGGCGCGGCTGTCCGCCGTCCGCTTCCCCACGGGGGACGGGCTGGACGACGTACTGGACACGATCCTCGCGCGGCTGGACGCGCGGCACGCGGAGGACGATGTCGCGGCGCTGGCCGCGCGGCCGTACAGCAGGCAAGCGGTCTCGCCGTAGCGGTGCGGGTCCATGGCCGGCGTCGATAAGGCCCCGCGCCCCTCAGGGAGTTGCAGCCACCGGCAACCGGACCGTGAACACCGTCAGCCCCTCCTCCCGACCCAGCCCCAGACTTCCCCCGTGCGCCGTCACCAGCGCCCGCGCCACCGACAGGCCCAGGCCGCTGCCGCCCCGGTCGCGGCTGCGGGCCCTGTCGACCCGGTAGAAGCGGTCGAAGATCCGCTCCCGGTCGGCGGCGGGGACGCCGGGGCCCGCGTCGGCGACCCGGACGCACACGCCGGACGCCCCGGCCGTGACGGTCACGGACACCCGCGTCCCGGGCGGGGTGTGCACGGCCGCGTTGGCCAGCAGGTTGTCCAGCACCTGGCGGATCCGCACCGGGTCCGGACGCAGCCGGACCGGTGCCGTGCCGGGGTCCACGACCAGCGGGTGGCCGGGGTGAGCCGCGCGGAAGGCGTCCCCGGCCTCGCCGGCCAGTTCCACGAGGCCGGTGTCCGCGCAGCGCAGCGGGCTCTCGACCTCGGCCGCGTCCAGCCGGGCGAGCAGCAGCAGATCGTCCAGCAGGACGCCCATCCGCGCGGCCTCGGCCCGCGGGCGGGCCAGGTGGTGGTCGCGTTCGGCGGGTTCGTTGGCCGCCGCGTACTGGAGGAGGTCGGCGTAGCCGCGCACCGACATCAGCGGGGTACGCAGCTCGTGCGAGGCGTCCGCGACGAACCGGCGCAGCCGCTGCTCGGCCTCCGCGCGCACCGCCAGGGAGTCGTCGATGTGCTCCAGCATGGTGTTGAAGGCCGTGCGCAGCTCCTCCACCTCCGGGCCGCCGGGTCGGTCAGATCGTGCGAGGCGATCCCGTGGGCGGTGTGGGCCATGTCGCTGAGCGGCTTCAGACCCCGGCGCAGCATCCTGCGGCCGATGACCACGAACGCCAGCAGGGCCAGCGTGAACGCCACCACCTGGACCGTGACCAGCTGCCGTACGGTCGCCTCGACGTCCGCCACGGGCGCCGCGCTCACCAGCACCACCCCGGGCTCCACCTCGCAGGCGCGCAGCCGGTAGGTGCCCTCCCCGGCGATGGTCACGGTGCGGAAGAGCGACCAGCAGGCGTGCTTTCTCCACCCGCCCGTCCTGCGTCACCCGTCCGGCCCTGCCGGAGCTGCCCGCCGCGACCGGTCGTATCGATACTCAAGTGACAGTCGTCCGACAGGAGAACGACAGCATCGGCGGGCGAAGCTCGTCACCCAGGACCCGATCAAGGAGCTGCCGTCCGTGACGACCCTCCAGAGCCGTCCCGCGCCCGCCGCGGCGATCCGTCCCCGGGCCGTGGCCCGGACCGGGCTGTACACCCTGCTGGCCGCCAACGCGGCCGTTGTCGCCTGGTTCTTCGTCCAGGCCGGCTTCGCCTCGAACACGCTGATCGTGCTCGGCCGCCTCTGCGGCCTGTACGGCGCCCTCCTCATGGCCTTCCAGCTGGTGCTGGTGGCCCGGCTGCCCTGGCTGGACCGCAGGATCGGCATGGACCGGCTGACCTCCTGGCACCGCCGGACCGGCTTCGGCGTGCTGTGGACCCTGCTCACGCACGTCGTGTTCATCACCTTCGGCTACGCCCGGGCGTCCTCGATGGACCCGGTGAACCAGCTGGTGAACCTCGCCGAGACCACCGAGGGTGTGCTGCGGGCGGTCGTCGCGCTGTCGCTGATCGTCGTGGTCGGCGCGGTCTCCGCCCGCTGGGCCCGGCGCCGGCTCGCCTACGAGACCTGGCACTTCATCCACCTGTACACCTACGTCGCGGTGGTCCTCGCCTTCACCCACCAGGTCGCGGCCGGTACGACGTTCACCTCCTCGCCCGTCGCGCGGACGTACTGGTACACGCTGTGGGGCGGCGCCCTCGGATCGGTGGTCGCGGGCCGGATGCTGCTCCCGCTGTGGCGCAATCTGCGGCATCGGCTGCGCGTCGAGGCCGTCGTCCCCGAGTCCGACGACGTGGTCTCCGTCTACGTCACCGGCCGCGACCTGGACCGGCTGCCCGCCCGGGCCGGCCAGTTCTTCCTGTGGCGCTTCCTCACCAGGGACCGCTGGTGGCAGGCCAACCCGTTCTCCCTGTCGGCCGCCCCCGACGGCCGCACCCTGCGCCTGACCGCCAAGGCGGCCGGTGCCGGCAGCGCCGCCCTGCGCCGGCTGAAGCCCGGCACCCGTGTCTTCGCCGAGGGCCCGTACGGCGCCTTCACCGCGCTGCACCGCACCCGCCCGGAGTCCGTGCTGATCGCCGGCGGCGTCGGCGTCACCCCCATCCGGGCGCTGCTGGAGGAGCTGGAGGGCCACGCCGTGGTCATCTACCGGGTCGCCGCCGACCGGGACGCCGTCCTCCACGACGAGCTGCGCGACCTCGCCCTCGCCAAGGGCGCCGAACTGCACCTGGTGACCGGGCCCGTCGTCCCCGACCGGCTCGCCCCGCGCGAACTGGCCCGGCTGGTCCCGGACATCGCCGACCGCGACGTCTTCCTGTGCGGGCCGCCCGGGATGATGACCGCCGTGCTGCGCAGCCTGGCGGACCTGGGCGTGCCCAGGAAGCAGATCCACTTCGAGCGTTTCAGTCTCGCGGGCTGAGAGAGGCGTCCCACCGTGAAGCGAGCCGTTCCCGTCTTCCTCCTGACCGTCGCGGGTCTGATCCCCGTCTGGCGCTACCAGCCCTCGACCGGGACCGCCGACATCGCCCGGCCCGCGTCGACGCCGGCCACCGTGCCGTCCTCCTCCTCGTCGTCCTCGCCGTCGTCCCCTTCGTCGTCGAAGGTCGTCCCCGGCACCGCGGTGGACACCGTGAAGGGCGTCTTCCAGGTGGAGGTGACCTTCCGCGGCGACCGGATCGCCGCCGTACGGATGCTGCAGGCGCCGCACCATCCGCAGACCAAGTGGGCCGTGCCGGAGCTGGTCGCGGAGACCCTGAAGGCGCAGAGCGCCCACATCGACTCGGTGTCCGGGGCCACGATCACGAGCCAGGGATACAAGGAGTCCCTCCAGGCCGCCATCGACGCCAAGGGCTCCTGACGTGCGGCGTGTCGAACACGTCATGGGCTTCCCGGTCTCGCTGCGCATCGACGACGAGGGGGACTTCGGTGCGAGCGCCGACGCGGTCTTCGCGTGGCTGCGCGAGGCGGACGCCCGGTTCAGTCCGTTCCTGCCGCACAGCGAGGTGTCCCGGTACGGCCGGGGCGAGGTGGCGTACGGCGCGCTGAGCGCGGACCTCACGGAGGTGCTCGGCCTGTGCGAGGAGTACCGGGCCGCGACCGGCGGCGCCTTCGACGTACGGCTGCCCGGGCGGGAGTTCGACCCCTGCGCGGTGGTCAAGGGCTGGTCGGTGCAGCGGGCGGCCGGTCTGCTGGCGGCGGCCGGGGCGCGCCGGTTCTGTCTCAACGCCGGGGGTGACGTGGTCGCCGCGGGCGGGCCGTGGCGGGTCGGGATACGGCACCCGGAACGGGCCGACCAGGTGTGCGCCGTGCTGGCGGTCACCGACGCGGCGGTGGCCACCTCCGGGCGGTACGAGCGCGGTGACCACATCCTCGACGGCCGCACCGGCCGCCCCGTGACCGGACTGCTCAGCCTCACCGTGCTGTCCCCGACGCTGACCGAGGCGGACGCGACCGCCACGGCCGCCTTCGCGCTCGGCGCCGAGGGGCCGGCCTGGGCCGCCGCCCGCCCGGGCTGCGAGGTGTTCGCGGTCGACGCCGGCCGGAGCGTGCTCCGTACCCCCGGGCTGCCCCTGGCCTGACCGGCCACGCGCCCGCCAAAGCGCCGAAACACTCGCGGTCTAGACTCTCCCCGCAACGGCCTGCGCACGACGACCCTGGCCGAAAACGGGCGGAAATCTGCCAAACCCGAAGGGTATTCGGCGTTTTGATACGGATAGATTCAGTCACGAAGCGGTATCCGGACGGCACGGTCGCGGTCGACCGGCTGTCGCTGGAGATACCGGACCGCGCGATCACCGTCCTCGTCGGGCCCTCGGGCTGCGGCAAGACGACGACGCTGCGGATGATCAACCGCATGGTGGAGCCCACCGAGGGCAGCATCCTCCTCGACGGCACGGACATCCGGCAGCAGCCGGTCAACACCCTGCGCCGCTCGATGGGTTACGTCATCCAGAACGCCGGTCTCTTCCAGCACCGCACCATCCTCGACAACATCGCCACCGTGCCCCGGCTGCTCGGCACCCCCAAGAAGGAGGCCCGGGCCCGCGCCGCCGAGCTGATGGAACGGGTCGGGCTCGACGCCACGCTGGCCAGGCGCTACCCGTACCAGCTCTCCGGCGGCCAGCAGCAGCGCGTCGGCGTCGCCCGGGCGCTCGCCGCGGATCCGCCGGTGCTGCTGATGGACGAGCCGTTCTCCGCCGTCGACCCCGTGGTGCGCAAGGGGCTCCAGGACGAACTGCTGCGCATCCAGGACGAGTTGGGCAAGACCATCGTCTTCGTCACACATGACATCGACGAGGCGATCAAGCTGGGCACGATGGTCGCCGTGCTGCGCACCGGCGGCCGGCTCGCCCAGTTCGCCCCGCCCGCCGAACTGCTCAGCGCGCCCGCCGACGCCTTCGTGGAGGACTTCCTCGGCGCCGACCGCGGCATCCGCCGGCTGTCCTTCTTCCCGTCCGCGGACCTGGAGTTGGAGACCGAGCCGATCGTGGCCGCCGACGCCGACGCCGAGACGATCGCCGCACGCTCCGCCGCCCCCTACCTCCTCGTCACCGACGCGGAGGGCAGGCCGCTCGGCTGGAGCGAGCCGGACCGGCTCACCGCCGGAGCCGTCGACCCGGATCAACTCCTCGACCACGGACGCCCGTTCACGCCCGGCACCGACTCGCTGCGCACCGCGCTCGACGGCGCCGTGCTCTCGCCCACCGGCCGGGCCGTCGCCGTGGACGGCGAGGGGCGCGCCGTCGGCGTCGTCTCGCAGCAGGTCATCGGCGAGGCCATCCGCGCCGCCCACAGCCGGGCCGCCGGCGCCGCGGAGCCGGCCGCTGCCGCCGACGCCGAGGCCGTCCGGTGAACGGCTTCTTCGACCTGCCGAGCGACCTGCAGTACAGCTACCTCGGTCTCGTCGCCCTGCACCTGCGCGAAGGGCTGCTGCCGGTGCTGGCCGGGCTGCTCCTCGCGCTGCCGGTGGCCCAGCTGTGCGTCCGCTTCCGCTGGGTCTACCCGCCCGTGCTCGGCGTCACGACCGTGCTCTACTCCATCCCCTCGCTGGCCTTCTTCGTCGTCCTCATCGACTACTTCGGGCAGAGCGAGACCACGGTGATGATCCCGCTCGCGATCTACAGCCTGGTGGTGCTCGTCCCGGCGATCGTCGACGGCGTCCGCTCCGTGCCGCCCGAGACCCTCGCCGCCGCGCAGGCCATGGGCTTCGGGCCGGTGCGCCGCTATCTCCAGGTCCAACTGCCCATCGCCGTACCGGCGATCATCGCGGGCCTCAGGGTGGCCACCGTCTCCAGTCTCTCCCTGGTCAGCGTCGGCATGCTCATCGGCAACCAGGGCGCCCTCGGCAACATGCTCTACGCCGCCACCACGTACCACCGCCCCGCCCTGGCCGTGAACTCCGTGCTGACCACGGCCGTGCTGGGCATCCTCGCCGACGCGACGCTCGTCCTCGTCCGCCGGCTGCTCACCCCCTGGATGCCGACGAAGGGTGCCGTCCGGTGAACGTCCTGAACTTCGCGCACGCCTTCTTCGGCGACAGTGCCCACTGGCACGGCTACGACGGCATCCCCACCCGGCTCGTCGAACACGTCACGTACGCGCTGGAGGCGCTGCTGTACGCCGCCGTGATCGGCCTGCCCATCGGCCTGGTCACCGGGCACTACGGCCGCGGCGGCAACGCCCTCGCGCTGATCGCCACCGCCGGCCGGGCCCTGCCCAGCTTCGGGCTCCTCGTGCTGATGTTCATCTGGATCGGCTTCGGTCTGCTGCCGGTGATGATCCCGCTGGTCGTGCTCGCCGTACCGCCGATCCTGGTCACCACCTACGAGGCGATCCGCTCCGTCGATCCCTCGCCGGTGGACGCCGCCCGGGGCATGGGCATGCCCGAGGCGCGGGTGCTGTTCCAGGTGGAGGTGCCGGTCGCGCTCCCGCTCATCCTGAGCGGCCTGCGCACGGCGGCCATCCAGATCGTCTCCACCGCCACCATCGCGGCCTACGTCAGCCTCGGCGGCCTCGGCCGCTACATCATCGACGGCCTCTACCAGAAGAACTACGAGAAGGTCGTCGGCGGCGCCACCCTGGTCGCCGGACTCGCCCTCGCCACCCTGCTGGTGTTCTGGGCACTGTCCCGGATCACGGTCTCGGCGGGGGTGCGGCGCAGCGGCTGACTCCCGCTACGACTCGGTGCGGGCCAGCGCCAGTTCGAGCACGACGAGCAGCGCGTCCCGCACCGAGCCCCGCTCCCGGGCGTCGAACACCACGACCGGCACCCCGTCGGAGACGTCCAGTGCCCAGCGGACCTCGTCCAGGGTGTGCTCCACCCTGCCGTCGAAGGCGTTGACGGCGACGGCGAACGGGATGTCCCGGTGCTCGAAGTAGTCGACGGCCGCGTAGCAGTCGTCCAGGCGGCGGGTGTCGACGATGACGAGCCCGCCGACCGCGCCCTCGACGATGTCGTCCCACATGAACCCGAACCGCTCCTGCCCGGGCGTGCCGAACACATACAGCTTCAGCGTCGGGTCGATGGTCAGGCACCCGAAGTCCATCGCCACGGTGGTCGTGGTCTTGCGCGGGGTGTGCGTGAGGTCGTCCACGCCCGCCGCGACCTCGGTGATCGACGCCTCGGTGGTCAGCGGCTCGATCTCCGAGATCGAGCCGACCGCGGTGGTCTTGCCCACGCCGAAGCCGCCCGCGACCACCATCTTCACCGGCAGCGGCGGCCGTACGGCGGCGGGTGCGGCCGCGCCGCGCACGAGCGGTTCAGTCGGTGTCACTCGGTACCTCTCGGGAGTCGGGGACGGCCCTGAGGCCATCGATGAGCCTGCGCAGGACGGACGCGTCGCGGGTGGCGCCGACGTCCGGCACGTACACCGCCAGCTGCCCGGCCTCGCGCAGGTCTTCGGCCAGGACGCGGACCACGTTGAGGTGCAGGCGCAGCCGGGCCGCGAGTTCCGCGAGGGACTGCGGCAGCCGGCAGGCGGCCACGATGTCGTACTGCTCGAACGAGAGCCCGGCGAGCGCCGCCAGCCCCTCGGCGGTGGCCACCACCTGGGTCTCCAGGGGCAGCGCCCGGCCTGAGCCGTCGTCCGCGACCCGGCCGGCGGTCACCAGGAACGGACGTACGGCGGGGGCGGGGCCGACCGGGTCCGGACCCGTCGTGCCGTCCGCCATGACCATCTGCTCTCTCTCCGTGCGCGGACGCTCAGCGGGCGGACGCGGCGGCGACGTTGTTCTTGAGCTCCAGCACCAGCTGCGGGCTCAGCGCGGCACCGGCGCGGTTGGCGAACAGGGTCATCTCGTAGGCGATGTTGCCGAGCTTCGCCTCCTTGTCGGTGACGACACCGAGCACGGCGCCGGAGCCGATCGCGGAGACGATCACATGGCCGCCCTCCAGATCGATGATGACCTTGTTCAGGCCGCCCAGACCGTAGTTGCCGGAGGCGCCCGCGGCCAGGCTGGTGATGCCCGACACGATCGCCGCGAGCCGCTCGGAGTCGGCGGGCTCGCGCAGCTCGGACACCGCGATCAGCAGGCCGTCGGAGGACACGGCGATCGCGTCAACGACCCCGGCGGTCTCGGTGGCGAAGCGGTTCAGCAGCCAGGTGAAGTCGGCCGCGGCCGCCTGGAGATCGGCCGGCGCGGCGCCGCCCGTCGGGGTGTCACCTGTCGACGTGCTCAACTGTCGGCTCCTTCGGGAAGGTGGATCTGGTCGTGCGGTGCGGTGGAGTGGACTGCCGGTACGGCACCTTCAAGGGGGGTGCGGGGGGTGCCGGGGCCGTGCGCGGGGTTCTCGGCCGAGGCGCGGTCGGGTGCTTCGGCGGGGGCGTGGTGGGCGTGCTCCGGGACTTCGGCCGGAGTGCCGCCGTGGCCACGTGCGGAGTCCGCGACCGGTGAGCCGGGGGTGTGCGTCGGCTCACCGGCCGGGGCGTCGACGGCGCGCGCGTCCGCGTCGCCGTGTGCCTCGACGGCGCCGGCCTGCGCCTCCCCATCGACGTGCGGCTCAGCGTCGGCCTGTGCTGCGGTGTCGGTGGCTGTCCCGGCGTGGGCGTGCGGCCTTGTGTGGGCGGGTGTGTCTGCGGCGGCGCGTGTCCCCGTGGCCTTCAGTGGTGTGGTGTCGGGGCGGGGGTGGTTGCCCGTGTCGCTGTCGCGGTGGGCGCGTTCGACGGCGGCCTCGAACTCCTCCAGCGCGCTGCGCTCGGCCTCGGCGTCGCGGGGCCGGGCCGACGCGGGGAGCGACTGGGCGGCACCCGCGGTCGTGTGCAGCGTGGCGCCGCGGACCCGGCGGCGCAAGGGGCGGGAGCCGGTGGGGGCCTGCTCCGGAGCCTGCGGCTCGCGGCGGGGGAGCCGGCGGGGCAGCGGGCCGGCGGGCTCGATGCCGTCGGCGTCGGCCTCGGCGTCGTCGTCCCGGGACCGGGCGGAGGAGGGGCCCTGCGCGGACTCGGCGGGCCGCACGGTGCTCTTCGACCGCTCCGGACCCGACACCGCCCCGGCGGGCGTCGGCCGTACCGTGACCGCCCCGGCCACCGGACTCGCCGGCCGCAGCAGCGCGCTCGGCAGGGTCACCTCGGCCGTCACACCGCCGCCCGGCGTCCGGGTCAGCTCGACCGCGATCTCCCAGCGGCGGGCCAGCGCACCCACCACGAACAGGCCGAGCACCTTCGTCGGCACCAGGTCCACGCGTTCGCGGCGGATCAGCCGGGCGTTCTCCTCGGCCAGCCGCTCGGCGCTCATGCCGAGGCCGTGGTCGGCGATCACGACGTGCGTGCCCTCGGCGCCGGTGCGCACGGTCACCTCGACCGGGCTGCCCTCGGGCGAGAACGACACGGCGTTCTCCAGGAGTTCGGCCAGCATCAGCGTGAGGTCGCCGATGACGTCCGGCTCGGCCAGGGCGTCCGACGCGGCGTACAGGCGTACCCGCTGATAGCCCTCGATCTGCCCGAGCGCGGCCCGTACGACGTTGGACAGCGCCGTCGGCTCCCCGTCCAGCCCGCCCTCACGGATGCCGGCCAGCAGCATCAGGCTGTCGGCGTTGCGGCGCAGGCGTACGGCGATGTGGTCGATGGAGTACAGCCGTTCCAGCAGAGCCGGATCCGTCTCGCCGCGCTCCACGGCGTCGATCAGGGCGAGTTGACGGGACGTCAGGTTGCTGACGCGCCGGCCCACGTTGCCGAACATCTCGGCGGTGTTGCGGCGGCTGAGCACCTGCCGCTCCAGCAGCGCGCCGGCGGTGGTCTGCACCCGGTTGAACGCCTCTGCCAGCTCGCCGATCTCGTCGCGCGCGGTGACCGGCATGTCCCGCAGCCGGGGCGGCCCGTCGTCCTCGGCGTCGTCGTCGGCGACCCGGGCCAGCTCGCGCCCGGCCACCTCGGCGACCTCCCGCGCGGCCCCGGTCAGCGCCTGCACGGGCCGGATCACCGAGCGGCGCACCAGCACCGCGAAGGCGATCCACAGCGCGAACATGAGCAGCGCCCCGCTCAGCAGCAGCCCGGCGCGCCACCGCGCGGAACCGGCCGAGTGCTCCGCGCCGGCGGCGATCTGGCCGATCAGCGAGGTGGTGATCGTCAGCCGGGCGTCGGCCTGTTGGGAGAAGTCCGGGTAGCCGGCCAGCGCGTCCTGCACCGCCTGCCGGATCTCGTCCTTGCCGTTCGCCTGGAGCTGGCCCACGTCCACCTGCAACTCGGCGAAGGACTGGGCGATGTTGCGCTGCTCCGGGGTGTGCTCCATGCCCGCGAGCCCCTCGGCCTGGGCCTCGGTGGCGAACCGGGCGAAGCGGTCGGCCTGGTGGTTGTAGAGGTCGTAGGCACCGACCGCGCTGGTGAACTCGATCAGCGCGTTGGTGTCGCCGGTCTTCGCCGCGAACACGTTGGTCTCGAAGGCCCCGTGCGCGGCGTCCGCGCGCAGCAGTGAGTCCAGCAGGTTGCCCGTGAAGGTGTCCGCGAGGTCCGCGTTCCGGTCCAGACCGAGACCGTCGATCACGCCCTGGGCGGCGTGGGCGTAGGCCGGGTCGACGTTGTCGGCGGGCATGTACGACTGCTCGACCGACAGGCGCAGGCTGGTCAGGCCGTCGACCTCGCGCAGCGCCTGCGCCTCACCGGCGGGCAGCCGGTCCCCGAAGACCGCGCGGACCTTCGCCACCTGGGCGTCGACCGCGGCCTGGGCCTCGTCGTAGGCGGAGGTCGAGGACTGGGTGTACCCGGCCTCGTAGTTCACCGAGAGCAGGATGGCCTGCTGGTGCTCGGCCTCGATACGGTCGACGAGCTGTGCCACCTGGACGCTGTCGCGCACCAGTCGGGCCGCCGAGGAGGAGCTGTTCCACTGCAGGACCAGGTCGGTGAAGACGTAGGACAGCAGGACGGCGATCACGGCCAGCGGGATGCCGACCAGGAGGTTGAGCTTGCGCCGGAAGGGCCAGCGGTCGGCGACGCCCCGTACCCTGCCCCGCGCCGGGGTGTGCCGGGCGGGCGCGTCCACCTGGTCCGTGGACACACGGGCCTCCTTCTCGGGTGCTCTCCGACACCGAAGCGGGCCCCGTGCACTGCCGTGGCCGGATTTCAACTGACCCAGAGATTACAGTCTTCTTGAAGGAACAATCGGCGCAGATCGCATCACGAATCCATGACGAAGACAGCGCTCTCTGTGCGCAACTGACCGCAGATCGAGGCCAATCGGTAATCTGCTGCCCTTGACTGACCGAGAACCGGCTGGATTGGATCAGTGGGTGACTTCCACACAGCGCATCAGCAGGTCCATCCGAAGGAACCGGGGCGCGGCGGCCGTCGCCCTCGTGGCGGCGACGGCTCTGCTGGCCGGCTGTTCCTCCAAGAGCGGCTCCTCGGGCGGCAACCCCCTGACGGACGACGGCAAGGCGAGCGGCGACACCGTCGTCGTCGGCTCCAACAACTTCCCCGAGAGCACCCTGATCGCCGACATCTACGGCGAGGCGCTCAAGGCCAAGGGCATCAAGGTCACGTACAAGCCGAACATCGGCAGCCGCGAGACCACCTACGGGCTGATCAAGAACGGCTCCATCAAGCTGCTGCCCGAGTACAACGGCGCGCTGCTCGCGTACCTCGACCCGAAGGCGAAGCCGGCGACGGCCGACGCCACCACCACGGCCATCGAGGCCAAGCTGGACTCCAAGCTGACCCTGCTGAAGCCGGCGGCGGCGCAGTCCAAGGACTCGGTCACGCTCAACGCGGCCACCGCGAAGAAGTACGGCCTGACCGAGAAGTCCACCATCGCCGACCTGAAGGACGTCGCGAAGGACCTGGTCCTCGGCGCCTCGCCGGAGTTCCAGACCCGGCAGCAGGGCCTGGTGGGCCTGCAGTCCGTCTACGGCCTCGACTTCAAGTCCTTCCGGGCGCTGGACGCGGGCGGCCCGCTCACCCAGGCGGCGCTGCAGAAGGACGCCGTGCAGGCCGCCGACATCTTCACCACGGACCCGACCATCACCAAGGAGAAGTTCGTCGTCCTCCAGGACCCGAAGAACCTCTTCGGCTTCGAGAACGTCCAGCCGCTCGTCCACAAGGGCGCCCTGTCCCAGAAGGGCGTCGACGCGCTGAACGCGGTCTCGGCCAAGCTCGACACCGCGACCCTGCTGGACCTGGACACCCAGGTGCAGGCCCAGAACAAGGACCCGCTGGACGTCGCCCAGGCCTGGCTGAAGTCCGCGGGCCTGAGCTGACACCGCTGGACGAACACCGGGGGCGGGGGCACGGTCGACGGTGTCGAGCGTGCCCCCGCCCGCATCCGGCCGGCGGGGCTCAGAGGTCGAACTCGTGCGGCGGCAGGTCCAGCGTGAAGCAGGCCTCGCGCACCACGGCCTGCTCGGACTTGTCGAAGTCGCCGTCCGCGCCGCCGATCACGATGCCGATCTGGACGACGGCCCGCGCCTCGGCCGGCTTCTTCTTCGCCTTGGCGATCTCCTGGAGGACGCTCACCTTGCCGAAGGCGAAGTCGGTCGTCAGCTTGTTCAGGTTCTCCTCGAAGCGGCGGCGCAGGTCGTCCGCCGGGAAGTTCTGCAACACCTCGTTCGTCGCGATGAGCTGGGCCACCCGCTGCCGCTCCGACGGGTCGACGGTTCCGTCGGCGGCGGCCACGAGCGCGCACATCGCCATGCTCGCGTCCCGGAACGCACCGCTCTTCAGGTCGTTCTTCCTCGCCACCAACTGGGTCTGCATCGTCGACGCCGACTCCTTGATGCGGTCCCACAGGGCCATGCGCACTCCTCGTGTCAAAAGGCCGGGCGCTCCCACGGCACACCGGCGGCAACTTCTACAACACCGTAGAAACTCATGGCGCCGCCGGGAAGTTCCCGCCCGCCTAGACTGGGTCCCCGTACCTGGAATCCCGACCCGGGATCCCGTACGCGGACGGAAACCCCGTCACGAAGCGGACGACGCAGCGGAAAGCAGAGGAAGGCGACAGTGGCGACAGCGCCCGGCACCGGCCATCAGGACCCCTCCGCCGAGGTGCTCACCGAGGCGGCCGCCGCCTTCGGGCTGCTCGCCTCGCCCGCCCGGCTGCACATCGTGTGGGCGCTGATCCAGGGTGAGAGCGATGTCACCGGGCTCGCCGAACGGGTCGGCGGCGCGCTGCCGGCCGTCAGCCAGCACCTGACCAAGCTCAAGCTCGCCGGTCTGGTCCGCTCCCGCCGCGAGGGCCGCCGGCAGGTGTACTTCGTCGACACCGCGGGGCAGGCCGCCGTCGTGGAGGTCGTACGACTCCTCGTCGGGAGCCTCGCCGCGAAGGACACCGCCGCCGAGGCCCCGGCCCGTCGCCTGCGCGGTCTCTGATCCAGGTTGTACAGTTGCGCAATATGGCAACTGTTCATGAGAGGGAGGGGCGGACATGCTCCGCAACGGACTCGAACCCTGGCATCTGCTGATCGTCGCGGTCGTCTTCATCGTTCTCTTCGGCGCGCGCAAGCTCCCCGACACCGCGCGGGCGCTGGGCAAGTCGATGCGCATCCTCAAGAGCGAGGCGAAGGCGATGAAGGAGGAGGGTGCCGCGGTCACCGCCGCCGCGGACGCGTCGGTGGTGCAGCCGACGGAGGTCCTGACGTCGAGCGATGTCCGCGCGGCGGCGAGCACGGCCACGGCGCCCGGCGCGGGTGCCGCGGCGGCCCGCTGAGCGACGCCGCCTGCCTCCCTGACGGGGGCGCGCACTCCCCGGCTCGGCGGAGGGCGTCCCCCTTCCCGGCCGGGAGCCGGCCGCTCGGGGGCCGGCTCCCGGAACCTCGGGCCGGGCTGGGACCGGTCCGCGGCCGGTCCTCAGACCGGGCCTTCCACTCCCTCCGCCGCCGCGTGTGCCGCGGCGGCGGACCGGAGCCGCTTGCGGCGCTCCCGACGGCTGACACGCGGCTCCTGGTCGGGCAGCCAGCCGAAGGCGAGGCAGCAGCCGGTGGCGCCGAGCAGGAGGCCGAGGAAGAAGCCTCCCAGGTTGGACGTGAGCCAGGTGCCCAGCGTGACCAGGATGCCGGTGATGGAGTAGAAGAGCCGCTGCGAGGGGTTGAAGAGGATCAGCAGGCCCAGCAGCGCCATCAGTGCCGGCAGCAGATAGCCGGCCAGGCCCTGCATGCCGATGTGCATCACGACCTTCAGCGAGGCCTTCTCGGTGAGCAGGATCCAGCCGCCGCCCAGGGCGAGCAGCAGCCCGCCCCAGAACGGCCGGCGGGCCCGCCAGCCGCGGAAGGCCGCCCTCGCACCCCGATGCGGACGGTCCGGCACGGCGATCAGCAACCCGAGTCGCTGAAGCGGAGCTTGAGGCCCGGCAGCTTGAACACGCCTGCCGTGGTCGCGTAGTTGGTCTGCCGCAGATTGGCGATGTGCACGGTGTCGGCCTGCTGGCTGAAGACCCCGATCGGACCCTTCACGCCCGCCTTGTTCAGCGTGCTCGCGTCGTTGCCGATCTCGATGTTGTTGAACGCCGCGTCGCCCGACAGCTGGGACGAGTCGGTGGTGAGGTCGCTCGCGGACACCGGCGTGCCGCCGCCGCCCGCGGTGATCAGGAGGTTGGTGCCGCCGAGGTCGACGCTCTGGCACAGCTTGGTGAGCGTGGCGTTCCTGATCGCCGAGGTGACGATCAGCTCCTGCCCGCCGCTGTCCCCGGCGTTCGGGCTGCCCGGCGCCATGTTGTCGAGCCCGCCGAACTGCTCGAACCCGGTGCCGGTGAGGTCGGTCGCGGTGACCGTGAACGGCATGCCGGAGATCGCGAACTGCACACCGAGGGCGCCCTGCGCGGTGAGGACGGCGAGGCCGGCGGCGACGAGGGTGGCGGGCACCGCCATCACCGCGGCCCGGCGTGCGCGGACCCGCCCTCGTCTCTCGCCGGCGCCGGCGGCCCGGGCGGTCTGTGGTGCTTCGGACGGTGAACCGCTTCCCGGGTTCTCGGGGGTGTTGCCGTCGGACGGGACGTCCGGGGACGAGGCCATGTCTGCTCCCATGGTCATGGATCCATTGCGGGTCGGGCATCAGGTGGCGGCGCGGTGTCCTGGCGCGGACAGCGACCGCCGCGCACGCCTCCTCGCACTCCCGGCGGGCAAGGGCTTTCTCGTTACGCGGCAGTAGCCTCCGAGGAAGTTACTGCCGGTTACTTTGAAGGGTCAAGGGAGATGTGAAAAAAGGGTGTCGAACCCGTTCGGACCTCGGTCACATGCCACAACTGCCCTTGCGGTGCTTGACGTTGATGGTTGATCAGGTCTACAACTTCCCCTGTTTCACGGATCCGTGGCGCCGGATCCGCCGAGCGTCACGGGCCGCGTTCCCGGCCCTCTCCCGGCGACCGCTCACCTCGGCTCACGGCAACCGCTCACACCGGCGCGGCGCACGGGTCCCTTCCCCCCGGACCCGGGTGCCCGCCGTCCCCCTCGGCCCGGCCGGAGGTCTTCCCCCGAGGCCTCCGGCCGGCGTCGGCCCACCGCCGTCGACGGCCCGTCGCGTACGGAGAAGGCGCGACGGCCCGCGCCGACGGCACTCCGAGCCGCCGTCGCCGCCACCACCGCGTCACGCACCCCGCGCCGCCGCCACCGGCGCCCGCACCACTCGCGTGACGCACCACGCGCACGTGTGCCCACGACGGCTCGCGCCTCCTCGCAGCACCGGGCGCACCGGCGTGCCGCAGGCGCCGTACCTGTGCCGCCCCGCACCACCGCCCAACCCGCCACCCCTCACCTCACCTCACCCGATCCCCACTCAGGAAAGAGGCACCCGCCCATGCGTACGCGATCCGTCCTCACCCTCGCCGGCGCCGCCACCGCGCTCGCCCTCGCCGTGGCGACCCCGGCCTCCGCCGACGGCGCCGTCCTCACCACCGGCGGCGCGGGCGGCACCGCCGTCGCCGTCGGCGACACCCTCACCGCCCCGCTCGCCTCCGGCACGTCCGCCACGCTCTACTCCAGCGCGACCGGCACCAGCGGTGTCTCGTGCACGTCCTCCCAGTTCACCGCCTCGGTCACGGCCAACCCGGCCGCGCCCGGCACGGCCACCGAGTCCGTCTCCGGCCACACCTTCGACGCCTCCTCGTGCACCAGCAACGTCCTCGGTGTCACCGGCGTCAGCAGCATCACCGTCGACAACCTGCCCTACACGGCGACGGTCGCCTCCGACGGCACCCTCACCGTCTCCCCGGCCAGCGGCTCGACCATCCAGACCACGGTCAAGCTGAAGACCCTGCTGGGCAGCATCACCTGCGTCTACCAGGCGGCCGCTCTGACCGGGAAGACCGACAACTCCGACAGCAGCATCACCTTCACCAACCAGCAGTTCACCAAGTCCTCCGGTTCGTCGCTGTGCTTCGCCAACGGCTACTTCACGGCCAAGTACGCACCCGTCACCGACGGCGGCGCCCAGGTGTACGTCAACTAGACTCAGAACACGGGAAGTTCACCGAAGGCCCGAGCCGCCACCGGCGGCTCGGGCTTTTGGCGTGCCACCGCGTGCCGCCGCTCGCGACCGCGTCACGCCGCCCGCGAGAACGTGCGAACACGCGAACGTGCGAACACGCCGGACACGAGCGGGAGGTGTCCGGCGTGCCGCTGTTCCGCCGGGCCGGCGCACCCGTGATCGGGGGCGCAAAGCACCGACCGGTTCGGCTGTTTCGCGCCTCCTGTGAGCCCCCATTGAGGAGCGGGTCGTCGGCCTCGTATGGTGGCGATCATGCGCGCGGCGCGCACCGTCGCGCGACTGCCGTGCATCGGCGGGCAAAGAAGGGGGAGGGCGCCCTGATCTCGCACGATCACAGACCGCTGACGGGCTGTTCGCCAGGGGGGTCACCGATGGCGCGGGTCGCGCCGTCGGCCCGCACGGCCGACTCCCCATGCCGGTCGGTGAGTTATCGTGTGCAGGGTGTCAGAAACAAACCGCATGTCCCGTTCGTTAACGTCGCGAGGAGGGGTCCCGTCATGGCGAGGCAGTTACGCGCCGAGCAGACCCGGGCAACGATCATCACGGCCGCCGCCGACCTGTTCGACCGGCAGGGCTACGAGTCCACCAGCCTGAGCGACATCGTCGCGCACGCAAAGGTCACCAAGGGCGCGCTGTACTTCCACTTCGCCGCCAAGGAGGACCTGGCCCAGGCCATCCTGGAACTCAACGCCGAGGCCGCGCGCCGGCTCGTCGCCGAGGTCGAGAGCCGGGGCTACTCCTCACTGGAGGCCTTGATGCGCGCCACGTTCGGCATCGCCCGGCTCGCCGTGGAGGACCCGGTGCCGCGCGCCGCGCTGCGCCTCGCCACCGCCGACATCGCCGTACGGCCGCCTGTCAGACACCTGTTCACGGAGTGGCTGGAGTTCGCGAACCGCAAGTTCCACGGGGCCGTGCGGGAGGCCGACGTGCACAGCGAACTCGACGTCGGCGTCGTCGCCCACTCCCTCGTCTCCTTCTATGTCGGCACCAGGGTCGCCGGCCGCTCGCTCGAACCGGTGGGCCGGCTGCCGCGCCGGGTCGCCGAGATGTGGCACCTGATGATCCGGGGCCTGGTCCCGGTGCACCGCCGCCCCCGCTACGTCACCCTCGCCACGCAGCTGGAGCGGGAGATCAGAACCGCCTGACCCGCGCGCTACCGTGACGCACATGCCCGACACCCCGTTCGCACCCGTGATCCTCGGCAACGAAACCGGCTCGTTCCCGCACAGCGTGCTGGCCGAACGGCACCCCGCGATCATCCAGCAGGTCCGGGACGCCTTCCCGTACGGCCCCGGACAGCACCGGGCGCTGGACGAACTGCTGGCGAGCTGCACCGAGGGCACGATCGAACCGCTGCCGGCCGACGCCCCGGACCGGGACCTGTGGCACGGCTGGGGCCTGCCCGCGTACACCGGGCGGTCCTGGTACGACGTGCCCTGGCTGTGGTCCGAGAGCTGGTTCTACCGCCGGCTGCTCGACGCCGTCGGATACGTCGGCCCCGGCGCCTGGCAGGGCATCGACCCCTTCCGTCCGTTCAAGCGCGCCGAACTCGACGCGCCCGAGACCGATGCGGAACTCGCCGCCCTGGACGACCTGGCCGGCCTGCCGGAGGAGGAGCGGGCGCGCGCCCTGCTGCACGGCTCGCTCTGGGGCAACCGGGCCGACCTCGGCTTCCGGCTCTCCGTCGAGAGCGCCGACAGCACCGAGAGCGCCGAGGGCACCGAGGGCGCCGAGACCCGTGACCCGGCGCCCGCGCTGGTCGCCGACGACAGCGACGCCCTGTTCGCACTGCTGCCGCGCACGGGAGCCGGCACGCTCGTCCTGGTCGCGGACAACGCGGGCCGCGAACTGGTCCCGGATCTGCTGCTGATCGCCCACCTCCTCGACCAGGGCCGGGCCGCCCGGGCGGTGCTGCACGTCAAGCCGCACCCCTACTACGTCTCCGACGCCACGACCGCCGACGTCGTCGACGCGCTGCGCCGGCTGCGATCCGCCCCGGGCGCGGCCGCCGGGTACGCGCGCGTGCTGTGGTCGGCGCTGGCCGACGGCCGTCTCACCGTGCGCGCCCACCCGTTCTCGTGCGCCCCGCTGCCGTACGCGGACATGCCGGACGACCTGCGTGCCGAGTTCGCCGCGGCCACGCTCACCCTCTTCAAGGGCGACCTCAACTACCGCCGTCTGGTGGGCGACCGGCTGTGGCCGCCCACCACGCCCTTCGCCGCGGTGACCGGATACGCCCCGGGCCCGGTCGCCGCCCTGCGCACCCTGAAGTCCGACGTCGTCACCGGCCTGTCCCCGGCGACCGAGGCCGCACTCGTCGCGGCCGAGGAGCAGCGCTGGCGCACCAGCGGCACGCACGCGCTGATCCAGGTCTCAACCGACCTCGAACCGCAGTGACTTGATCCCGTTGATGAAGTTCGACACCAGCCGTGCGGGCGGCGCCGCCAGCCGGGCCTCCGGCAGGGCGCGCAGTACCTCCGCGTAGAGCCGGCGCAGTTGCAGCCGTGCGAAGTGGGCGCCCAGACAGACGTGCGGGCCGTCGCCGAAGGACACGTGCGGGTTGGGGGAGCGGGTGAGGTCGAGCCGGCCGGGATCGGCGAAGACCCGCTCGTCGCGGTTGGCCGAGGCGTGGAAGACGACGACCTTGTCGCCGGCCCGGATGCGCGTTCCCGCCAGCTCGGTGTCCTCGGCGGCGGTGCGGCGGAACGTCAGCACGGGCGGATGCCAGCGCAGCAACTCCTCGACGGCCGAAGGGAGTCCGGCCGCTCCGGCACGCAGCGCCGCGTAGCCGGCCGGATGTCCGGCGAGGGCCAGCAGGCCGCCCGGGGCCGCGCTGCGCACCGTGTCGTTGCCCGCGATCGTGAGCAGGAAGAAGAACATCTCCAGCTCGGCCGGGGCGAGTTCGGCCTCATGGGCGAGCGTCGTGAGCACGTCGTCCGCCGGATGGCGCCGCTTGTGCGCCGCGAGCTGCCGCGCGTAGGCGAACATGTCCTCCAGCATCGCCGGGGAGCGTGGATCGACCGGCTTGCCCGCCGCGTCCAGCACTGGGGTGCCCGCCTCGTCCGGGTCCTGGTAGCCGATGACCCGCCGCGTCCAGTGCAGCAGCAGGCCCCGGTCGCTCTCCGGGACGCCCAGCAGATCCGCCAGGTTGAGCAGCGCGTACTCGTCGGTGACGGCGGCCACCAGATCGACCGTGCCGTCCCCCTCCCGCGCCGCCGCCAGCGCCCCGGCGAGCAGTGCGCCCGCCCGCTCCCGGGCGACCGACGCGAACCGCTCGATCCGGCCCGGCGTGAACGCGCGGCTCACCAGCCGACGCAACCGGCCGTGCTGCGGCGGATCCTGATTGAGCATCATCCGTCGGATGAACGGCAGGTCCGCCGGATCGGGGTCCCGGATCTGGGTCGCGCCGACGTACGAGGAGTACGTCGCCCCGTCCTTCAGCACCCGTACGACGTCCGCGTGCCGGGTCACCGCCCAGAACCCGGGCCCGGCCGGCCAGCCCAGCACCTCCGGCTCCTCCTGCCAGGCGACCGGATGGTCCTCGCGCAGAACGCGGTAGTCGTCGTGGGGGACCCCGATGCCGTACCGGCGGGGGTCGAACACGTCGGGCACCGGGGGCCTTTCGCGGACGGTCACGCCGACTCCCGTGCCGTCGGCGGCTCTTCGCCGTCCGCCCGCAGGAAGTCCTCGACCGCGCGGATCAGTTCCAGCGGCGTCTCGTCCATGGAGTAGTGCCCGGCGCCCGCCAGCGTGACGAGTTCGGCGCGCGGGAACCAGGACAGCCAGGTCTGCCGCATGACCTCGGCCGACAGTGCCGGGTCGAGCGCGCCGGCCACCGCGAGGGCGGGCACCGCGCAGCCCTCGACGTCGGCGTGGAAGTCGTCGCCCGCCCAGGAGTCCAGCCAGGCCCGGAACGCCTGCGCGTCGCTGCGCTCCAGCGAGCGGGCGACCATGCGGTCCAGCCAGGCGGCCGGGCGCAGCCCGCCGGTGGTGACGTCGAGGATCGCCCGGCGGTTCCCCGGCTTGTGTGCCGCGTCCCTGAACAGCGCGGCCTGCTCGCCGGCCAGCGGCAGCCCCGAGGCCGGCACCGGCGAGACGCCGACGATCCGGCGCAGCCGGTGCGGGGCGAGGCCCAGCAGCCGCTGCGCCACCGCGCCGCCCATGGAGTGCCCGACCACCGAGAACCGCTGCCAGCCGAGCCGGTCGGCCAGTTCCAGCAGGTCCCCGGCCGCCTCGGCCGTCGTGTACGGGCCCGCCGCGTCCCGGGCCTCGCCGTACCCGCGCAGGTCCACCAGCGCGTAGGTGAAGGAGGTCCGGTCGAGGTCCGGCAGCACGGCCGCGTAGGCGGAGCGGTCGGCGAACCAGCCGTGCACGGCGAACACCTGGTGGGGGCCGTCGCCGTGCACCTCATGGGGCAGCACGAAGGAGGTCATGCGCCTACCGTGGCCCGCGCGCGGGGGCACGGCAAGGGCACGGCAAGGGCACGGACCGGGGCATACGGGGGGACCTGCGGGCGGGGCACACACCCGGCGTCGGGAGGTCAGGGTTTCGAGGGCGGTTCACGCGATGGTGTGGCCCTGTCCGGGGCGGCGGATGGGCGTCGCGGGCCACGGGTAGTGCCCCGGCCATGACGCAGCCGTTCGAACTCCCGCACTTCTACATGCCGTATCCCGCGCGGCTCAATCCGCACCTCGACGAGGCGCGGGCCCACTCCACCCGGTGGGCACGCGAGATGGGCATGCTGGAAGGCTCCGGGATCTGGGAGCAGGACGACCTGGAGGCGCACGACTACGGGCTCCTGTGCTCCTACACCCACCCCGACTGCGACGGCGCAGCCCTCTCCCTGATCACCGACTGGTACGTGTGGGTCTTCTTCTTCGACGACCACTTCCTGGACATGTACAAGCGCACCCAGGACCGTGCCGCCGGCAAGGCCCATCTCGACCGTCTGCCGCTGTTCATGCCGCTCGACCTGAGCGGCGAGGTGCCCGAGCCGCAGAACCCGGTCGAGGCCGGGCTGAAGGACCTGTGGGCGCGCACCGTACCGGCCATGTCGCAGGACTGGCGGCGCCGCTTCGCCCTCGCCACCGAGCATCTGCTCAACGAGTCGATGTGGGAGCTGTCGAACATGAACGAGGGGCGGATCGCCAACCCCGTCGAGTACATCGAGATGCGCCGCAAGGTGGGCGGCGCCCCCTGGTCGGCGGGGCTCGTGGAGTACGCGACCGCCGAGGTGCCCGACGCCGTCGCCGGCACCCGGCCGCTGCGCGTCCTCATGGAGACGTTCTCGGACGCCGTCCACCTGCGCAACGACCTGTTCTCCTACCAGCGCGAGGTCGAGGACGAGGGCGAGAACAGCAACGGCGTCCTGGTCCTGGAGAAGTTCTTCGGCTGCACCACCCAGGAGGCCGCCGAGACCGTCAACGACATCCTCACCTCACGCCTGCACCAGTTCGAGCACACCGCGCTCACCGAGGTCCCGGCCGTCGCCCTGGAGAAGGGCCTCACCCCGGACCAGGCCGCCGCGATCGCCGCCTACACCAAGGGACTTCAGGACTGGCAGTCCGGCGGTCACGAATGGCATCTGCGCTCCAGCCGCTACATGAACCAGGGGGCGGTGACGCAGGCGCCCTGGCAGCTCCCGAGCGGCCCCGGCACGTCGGCCGCCGACGTCGGCGCCCTGCTCGCCTCCGCCGCACGGCAACGGCTGCGCGCCTATACGCATGTGCCGTTCCAGAAGGTCGGCCCGTCCGTGGTGCCCGACTTCCACATGCCCTGCGAAGTGAGCCTGAACCCCCATCGGGAGAACGCCCGCGACAACCTCGTCGCCTGGTCGCACCGCATGGGCATCCTGGAGGAGGGCGTCTGGGACGAGGACAGGCTCGCCGCCTTCGACTTCGCCCTCTGCGCGGCGGGCGTGGACCCGGACGCCACCCCCGAGGCCCTCGACCTCAGCGCCCAGTGGCTCGCCTGGGGGACGTACGCCGACGACTACTACCCGCTCGTCTTCGGCCACCGCCGGGACCTGGTCGGGGCGCGGCTGAGCACGGCCCGGCTCTCGGAGTGCATGCCGGTCGAGGGGGAGCCGGCCGTCACTCCCGCGGGCGCCATGGAACGCGGCCTGCTCGACCTGTGGACGCGCACCACCGCCGGGATGGACACGGAGCGGCGGCAGGCCCTCAAGGCGTCCGTCGACGTGATGACCGAGAGCTGGGTGTGGGAGCTGTCCAACCGGCTCCAGAACCGCATCCCCGACCCGGTCGACTACCTGGAGATGCGCCGCGCCACCTTCGGCTCCGACCTCACCCTGAACCTTGCCCGCGGGGGCTACGGCCCCGCGATCCCGCCGGAGGTCCACCGCAGCGGCCCGGTCCGGTCCCTGGAGAACGCCGCCGTCGACTACGCCTGCCTCCTCAACGACATCTTCTCGTACCAGAAGGAGATCGAGTACGAGGGCGACATCCACAACGCGATCCTGGTCGTGCAGAACTTCTTCGGCGTGGACTATCCGACCGCACTGCGCGTCGTGCACGACCTCACGACCCAGCGCATGCAGCAGTTCGAGCACGTCATCGCCCATGAACTGCCCGTCCTGTACGACGACTTCGCGCTGTCGGCCGAGGCCCGCGCCGCCATGGACGCCTACGTCGCCGACCTGCGGAACTGGCTGGCCGGCATCCTGAACTGGCACCGCACCGTCGACCGCTACCGGGCCGGGTTCCTGGCCCGCCGCGCCCACGGCTTCCTGCCCGGCCGGGCGCCCGCCGTCCCGGCGCTGTCGCTCCGCTGACCGTCGCGGAATCTTCGCGTACGGAACGGGATGTTCGGGGAACTTTCGCGTGCTCTGCGGAGTCTTGAGAGGTAAGGGGAACAAACAGAGACACAACAAACACAGACACCGAGTCAAGGACACACGGGGGTGTTCGAACTTGACCGAGATCACCGAGACGCCGGAGAGGCTCGCCGGGGGGAACGAACGGCGGGAAGCTCCGGCACCGGGTGAACTGACGCCGTACGCCACGCCGTTGACCGTGCCGCCGGTCCTGCGTCCCGCGGCCGACGACGTCCTGCACGAGACCGAGATCGCCGTGCGCCCGACCTGGGTGCGCCTGCACCCGCAGCTGCCGCCGACCCTCATGTGGGGGTACGACGGACATGTGCCGGGCCCGACCGTCGAGGTGCGGCGCGGACAGCGCGTCCGCATCGCCTGGACCAACCGCGTACCGAAGGACGCGGAGTTCCCGGTCACCTCCGTCGAGGTGCCCGCGAGCGCGCCCGGCACCCCGCCGCCCAGCACCGAGCCGGGCCGCGGGGGAGTCGAGCCGGACAAGGACGTCGCCGCCCTGCCCGCCTGGACGGTGACACATCTGCACGGCGCCCAGACCGGCGGCGGCAACGACGGCTGGGCGGACAACGCCGTCGGATTCGGCGACGCCCAGCTGTCGGAGTACCCGAACGACCACCAGGCCGTGCAGTGGTGGTACCACGACCACGCCATGAACATCACGCGGTTCAACGTGATGACGGGCCTGTACGGCACCTACCTCCTGCGGGACGACGAGGAGGACGCGCTGCGGCTGCCGTCCGGGGAGCGGGAGATCCCGCTGCTCCTCGCCGACCGCAACCTCGACACCGACGAGGACGGCCGCCTCAACGGCCGGCTGCTGCACAAGACGGTGATCGTCCAGCAGAGCAACCCGGAGACCGGAAAGCCGGTCTCCATACCCTTCACCGGCCCGTACACCACGGTCAACGGCCGCATCTGGCCGTACGCCGAGGTGGACCCGGCCTGGTACCGCTTCCGGCTCCTCAACGCCTCCAACGCGCGCATCTTCGACCTCGTCCTGATCGACGAGCACGGCACGCCGGTGCCGGGCGTCGTGCACCAGATCGGCAGCGACGGCGGGCTGCTGCCGCGGCCCGTGCCGGTCGACTTCGAGGGCGACCTGCCCACGCTGACCGCCGCGCCGGCCGAGCGCTTCGACCTGCTGGTCGACTTCCGCGCGCTGGCGGGCCGGACCCTGCGGCTGGTCAACAAGGGCCCGAACCAGCCGCCGGGCGTGCCCGACCCGGCCGGTGACGTGCGCTACCCGGCGGTGCTGGAGTTCCGGATCGGCGCGTCGTGCGAGGAGGAGGACACCTTCGAACTGCCCGAGGTGCTCTCCGGCTCCTTCCGCCGCCTCACCCACGACCTCCCGCACCACCACCGCATGGTCCTGCTCACCCCGCCCGCCACCAAGGGCGGGGGCGGCCACCCGGAGATCTGGGAGCTGACCGAGGTCGAGGACCCGGGCGGGCTCCCACTGCCGGCCGACGGCATCGTGCAGGTCACCGGGTCCGACGGCACCACCAGGACGTACCGGCGCACCTCGCGGACGTTCAACGACGCGCTCGGCTTCACCCTTGCCGAGGGCGGCTACGAGCAGTGGAGCTTCCTCAACCTCGCGCCGATCGTCCACCCCATGCACATCCATCTGGCCGACTTCCAGCTGCTCGGCCGGGACGCCTACGACGTCTCGGGCTTCGACCCGGCCGTCGGCGGCACCCGCACACCGATCCGGTACGACGCCGGCCGGACGATCCCGCTCGCACCCAACGAACGGGGCAACAAGGACGTCTTCCGGGTGCCCGGGAACCAGATGCTCCGCGTCATGGGCCGTTTCGACGGGGCGTACGGCCGCTTCATGTACCACTGCCACCTGCTGGAGCACGAGGACATGGGCATGATGCGGCCCTTCGTCGTCATGCCGGCCGAGGCCATGAAGTTCGACCACGGCGCCGGGCACGGCGGCGGTCATGAGGGGCACATGGGCTGAGCGGAGCTCCGAGCCGGCCGCTGGCGGCCGGCTCGTGCGCGGCGGGCCTCAGGCCGGCCGGGCGAGCCCGGACGTCGCGTGCGCGACCGCGGCTCGCGCCAGCGCCCGGACCATCGGGTGCGGGTGCGAGCCGTCGCCCGCCAGCTCCGGCTGGAACAGGGACGCCAGGAAGAAGGGGTGGCCCGGCAGTTCGGCGACCCGCGGATTGCCGTCCTCGTCGTGCCCGGAGAACCGCAGCCCGTGGGCGCTCAGCGTGTCGAGGTGGCGGGTGGGGCCGTAAGCGCAGAAGTACCGCTCGACCGTGCGCCGCGCGCCGATCACGGACTCCGCCAGCGAGCCCGGCCCGATCGTCACCGCCGCCTCGTGCCCCACCAGCGAGCAGGCCAGCGGCTCGATGAGCGGGTCCGCGGCGTCCGGGTCGTTCTCGGCGTGCGCGACCCCGGTCAGCCCGCACACGTTCCGGGCGAACTCCAGCAGCGCGTGCTGGAAGCCGCCGCACGTGCCCAGGAACGGAATGCCCTCCTCACGCGCGGTGCGCACGGCCGCGAGCACGCCCGCCTCGCTGCGGTACGGACTGCCCGGCAGCACCCACACGGCGTCGAACCCGCGCACCGCGCCCTCGGCCTCGGCGTCCTGCGAGGGGATCCAGTAGGCGTCCAGGACCAGCCGGTCGCGCTCGGCGAGCGCCTTCAGCAGGCCGGGGATGCGGGTGTGCGAGACGACGTGCGGGGAGCGGTCGCCGACGAGGGCGACGGTGGCGGTGTTGTCCATGGCCCCATCCTTCGCGCACCCCATCGTTCACGTCCAACGATGATTCCTGCACGTTCGATAAGCAACGCTGATGGTGATGGGATGCTGAGCCCATGGACCCGCATCTGCTGCGCACGTTCGTCACCGTGGCGCGCCTCGCCTCCTTCTCGGAGGCCGCCCGCGAGCTGGGCTACACCCAGTCCGCGGTCTCCCAGCACATCGCCGCGCTCGAACTCGACCTGGGCGCACCCCTGTTGACCAGGCGGCCCGTCGCGCCCACCGCGGCCGGCGAACGGCTGCTGGAACACGCGGGACCGCTGCTGCTGCGCCTGGAGGCGGCCCGCGCCGACGTCGTCCGCATGGCCGCCGCGCCCGCACCCGGCCTCACCCTCGCCGCCACCCCGACCGCCCTCGGCCCCGCCGTCCTCGCCGCGCTTCCGGCGGCCGGCGTCACCGTGCGCGTCCTCGCACGCGAGGAGATCCCGGCCGCCGTCGCCACCGGCGACGCGGACCTCGGCCTCGTCGCCGGGCTCGCCGCGCCGAGCGATCCGCTGCGGCTGCCCGACGTGGCCCCGCTGACCACGCACGGCGTCGCCGAGGAGCCCGTCAGCGTCCTGCTGCCCGCCGGGCACCCCCTCGCCGGGCGGCCCGGACTGCGCCTCGGCGACCTCGCCGACGCCTGCTGGCTCGACGCGCCCGACGCCGCCCTCCCGCTCGACCAGTTGCGCGCCGCGAACGGCGGCGGCGCGTTCCGCCCGGCGCTGCGCTACGAGGGCACCGATCTGCACACCCTCACCGCCCTCGCCGCCGCCGGCCACGGCCTCACCCTGCTGCCCCGGTCGGCCGCCGGCGCCGTACCCGGCACGGTCGCCGTCCCGCTCACCGCACCCCGGGTCGTGCACCGTACGGAACTCCTCCACGGCGCCGGCCCGGGGGCGGCGGCGGGGGACGTCGTGCGGAAGCTGGCGGGCGGGATGTGACGGCGCGCCGCCGAGGGGCCATGACTACCCTGCGCCACCCTCCGGCCAGTCTCACTCGTTCGTGTCTCGTCGCGGCCCCGTGCGCCGGGTAGAGCATCACCCGGAGGCGAGCGAACCATGGAACAGACTGCGTTGCGTCCCAAGCCCATGCCCGGACAGGACCCGCGCGACGGCGCCGGTGCCGACCGGGCCGAGTGCGCCGACCACGGCGACGTGGGCCCGGTCCGGCGCCCGCATGCCGCGCACCGGCGTGGACAGCGGCTGCGGGGCCTGCTGTTCGGCCTGTGCGCGGGCACCCTGCTGGTGCTCTCCGGCGTCGGCATCGGCACGGTCGGCGCCACCGTGATCGGCATGAGCAGGCTCGCCGAACTGCGCCACCAGACCCCGCCGTCCGCCCCCGCGGCCAGGGCCCCCGCGACCGCGCCGAGCCCCGCTCCGGTGCTGCCCGCGGCGACGCTCGGCGTGGAGGCCGTCGACGCCCAGAAGGCGGGCGCGCTGGTCGTGGGCGTGCACGTGCCCGGCCCCGGATACGCCGCGGGCCTGGTCCGCGGGGACGTCCTGCTCCAGTTCGGCCCCGCGCGCGTGGACAGCGCCGCCGACCTGGCCCGCGCCGTCGCCCACGCCCGCCCCGGCCAGGGAGTGCTCCTCACCGTGCGTCACCGCAGCGGGGGCTACCAGCAGTTGACCGCCGTACCGGGCGTGGTGACCTGACCGGGACGCACCCCGAGCCCGCACCCGGTCAGCTGGAGGCCCCTTCGGCCACCCCGGCAGGCCCACTGGTCGCCGTCCGCCCCGCGCGCCATGATGGCCCCATGCCGAGCCCCTTCTCCCGCGACCGCGCCCCGTGGAGCGCGCCGGCGACGGCTCGCGCCACTCCGGCCGGCCGGGCAGGATGCTGCACGAGACGCCATCGCCCCGTACCCTCACCCGTGCTCGGAGGACCGGATGACCGGTAACCCGCCCCCGCCCTTCACCGCCGCCGACCACCGGGCCCGGATGGAGCGCGCCGCGCGCTGCGCCGCCGACGCCGGACTGGCGGGGCTGCTCGTGGCGCCGGGACCGGACATGGTGTGGCTCACCGGCTACACGCCCACCGCCGTCACCGAACGGCTCACCGTGCTGGTCCTCACCCCCGGCCACGACCCCGTGCTCGTCGTGCCCACCCTGGAGGCGCCGGACGCCGAGCACGCGGTCGGCGCCTCCGCGCTCACCCTGCGGGACTGGACCGACGGCAAGGACCCCTACGCCGTCACCGCCGCCCTGCTCGACGGCAAGGGCCGCTTCGGCATCAGCGACAACACCTGGGCGATGCACCTGCTGGGTCTCCAGCGGACCCTGCCGGACACCTCGTACGCCTCCCTCACCGATGCCCTCCCCATGCTGCGCGCCGTCAAGGACGCGGCCGAACTCGAACTCCTCGCGGCGGCCGGAGCCGCTGCCGATGCAACGTTCGAGGAGATCCGGAAGGTTCCCTTCGCCGGCCGCCGCGAGTCCGACGTCGGCCACGACCTCGCCGCCCTGCTGCGCCGCTTCGGCCACTCCCAGGTCGACTTCACCATCGTCGGCTCCGGACCCAACGGCGCCAACCCGCACCACGAGGTCGGCGACCGCGTCATCCAGGACGGCGACATGGTCGTCCTCGACTTCGGCGGCCTGAAGGACGGCTACGGCTCCGACACCACCCGTACCGTCCACGTCGGCGAGCCCACCGAGGAGGAACGCCGCGTCCACGGCATCGTCCGCGCGGCCCAGGAGGCCGGCTTCGCGGCCGTACGGCCGGGCGTCGCCTGCCAGGAGGTCGACCGCGCCGCCCGCGCGGTGATCACCGACGCCGGGTACGGCGCGTACTTCATCCACCGCACCGGGCACGGCATCGGCGTCACCACGCACGAGCCGCCGTACATGATCGAGGGCGAGGAACAGCCCCTCGTACCGGGCATGTGCTTCTCCGTCGAGCCCGGCATCTATCTGCCCGGGCGGTTCGGAGTGCGCATCGAGGACATCGTGACGGTGACCGAGGAGGGCGGCCGTCGTTTCAACAACACCACCCGCGAGCTGGTCGTCGTGGGCTGACCGGCCCAGGGAGACCCGCCCCGGTCCCTCTTCCCGACTTTTCCCGAACGGCGACGGCGCGATCCATGACCCAGGCACCGACACCCACCGCGGACACCGTCCGCCGGCTCGTCCGCTCGCTGACCGACGAGCACGCGGCCGGCGGCGGGGGACCCGAGGTCCGGCCCGTCACGGCGGGCGGTGAGCACTCCACCTGGTGGGTCGGCACCCGCCATGTGCTGCGGCTCGCCCTCGACCGCGAGGCCGCCCTGCGCCTGCGCCGCGAACTGCGCCTGCGCGACCTGGTACGGCCGTACCTGCCCGTCGCCGTCCCGGCCGGCGTCGCACACGGCGAGTGGGCGCCGGGCCTCACCTACACGCTCGACACCCGGATCCCCGGCGGCAGCGCCGAGGAGCACGACGTCTCGGCCGTCGGCGAGGCCGACCTGGCCGGACTGCTCACCGGGCTGCGCGCGGTGCCGGTGCGGCAGGCCGAGACGATCGGGGTGCCGCGTGTCGCGCCGCGCTCCCTGGAGGCGCTGCGCCGCATGGCCGTGGCGGCGGCCGAACGCCTCGCCGCCGCCGACGAGTTCGACCCCGCACGCCTGCACCAGCTCACCCCGCCCGGCGCGGCCCAGCTCGCCGCCCAGGCCGGCGGTGCCGTGCTCGTCCACCACGACCTCAAGGGCGAGCACCTGGTGGTCAGCGCCGACGGCAGGGTGCGCGGCGTCCTCGACTGGACCGACGCGGCCGTGGCCGACCCGGCCGAGGACATCGCCGGGCTCGTCCTCGCGGTCGGCTCCGGCGCCGCGGTCCGCGCGGCCACCCTCGCCGGCTACGGCGCCCGCCCCTGCCTGCGCGGCCTGTGGCTGGCCCGCTGCGACACGGTCCTGCGCCTCACCGACCGCCTGGAGGGCCGCGACGACAGCCCGCTGCCCCTCCTGCGCACCCAACTGGGCCGCGCCTGGGAACCGATCATGCTGGAACGGGTGACGGACCTGAAGGAGGACGACCAGGACGCGTAGCGTGCGTGCGCGCGAGCCTGCCGGGCTCAGGGCTGGGACAGCACCACGCAGGACTCCCCGGGCAGCTCCAGCAGACCGTTCGGGCCCGGGGCCGCGACCGGGTCCCAGGCCGCGAGGACCACGGCGGGACGGGCACCCAGGGGGATCGCCGCCGGTTCCTTGCCCAGGTTCACGGCCACCCGTACGTCGCCGCGCCGGAAGGCGAGCCAGCGGGCCTCCTCGTCGTACGCCACCTTCGTGTCGGCGAGATCGGGGTCGGTGAGGTCCGGCTGCTCACCGCGCAGTGCGATCAGCCGCCGGTACCAGGCGAGCACGCGCGCGTGAGGCTCGCGCGCGGGCTCCGACCAGTCCAGCACGGAGCGGTCCCGCGTCGCCGGGTCCTGCGGGTCCGGTACGTCCTCCTCGGCCCAGCCGTGCGCCGCGAACTCCCGCCGCCTGCCCCGCCGCACCGCCTCGGCCAGCTCCGGATCGGTGTGGTCGGTGAAGAACTGCCACGGGGTGCCCGCCGCCCACTCCTCGCCCATGAACAGCATCGGCGTGAACGGCGAGGTCAGCGTGAGCGCCGCCGCGCAGGCCAGCAGGCCGGGGGAGAGCCGGGCCGCGAGCCGGTCGCCCTGGGCGCGGTTGCCGACCTGGTCGTGGGTCTGGCTGTAGCCGAGGAGGCGGTGCCCGGCCACGCGCGCGCGGTCCAGCGGGCGGCCGTGGCACCGGCCCCGGAAGCTGGAGTACGTGCCGTCGTGGAAGTACCCCCCGGTCAGCGTCTTGGCGAGCGCGGCGAACGGGGCGCGCGCGAAGTCCGCGTAGTAGCCCTGCGCCTCACCGGTCAGCGCCGTGTGCAGGGCGTGGTGGAAGTCGTCGTTCCACTGCGCGTGCAGCCCGAGGCCGTGCTCCGCGCGCGGGGTGATGTACCGCGGGTCGTTCCGGTCGGACTCCGCGATCAGCGACAGCGGCCGGCCCACCTCCTCGGCGAGCGCGTCCACGGCGGCCGACAGCTCCTCCAGGAACGGGTACGCGCGCGTGTCGTGCAGCGCGTGCACCGCGTCCAGGCGCAGTCCGTCGATCCGGTAGTCCCGCAGCCAGGCCAGCGCGCTGCCGAGCAGGAACGCGCGCACTTCGTCCGAGCCGTGCGCGTCCAGGTTCACCGCCGAACCCCAGGGCGTGTGGTGCGTGTCGGTGAAGTACGGCCCGAACGCGGGCAGATGGTTGCCCGACGGACCCAGGTGGTTGTGCACCACGTCCAGGACGACCCCGAGGCCGAGTTCGTGGGCGCGGTCGACGAAACGCTTCAGCGCCTGCGGACCGCCGTACGGCTCGTGCACCGCCCACAGCGACACTCCCTCGTACCCCCACCCGTGCCGCCCCGGGAAGGGACACAGCGGCATCAACTCCACGTGCGTGACGCCCAGTTCCACGAGGTGCTCCAGTCGCGCTGCGGCCGCGTCCAGGGTGCCCTCGGGGGTGTACGTGCCCACGTGCAGCTCGTAGAGCACCGCGCCCGGCAGCCCCCGCCCCGCCCACCGCGTACGCCACGCGTACCGGCCGTGGTCCACCACCGCGCTCAGCCCGTCCGGGCCGTCCGGCTGGCGGCGCGAGCGCGGGTCGGGCAGGACGGGACCGTCGTCCACCGCGAACCCGTACCGGGCGCCGTCGTCCGCCTCCGCCTCCCCCGTCCACCAGCCCACGCGCTCGGGATCGCGCCCCAACGCGCGCGTGGCGCCCTCACAATGGAGCGTCACTCGGTCTGCCTGCGGTGCCCACACCTCGAACTGCACGGACGGTTCCCCTTCGTCTGCTCACCGTGATGATGTCCCGCGGCCCCCATCGTGCCGTCCGGACGATCAATGTGCTCTCGAATTCGGTCTTTCCCGGCGGGTGTCGCGGAACGCACGCACGCGTGGCACCGATTCCGCGTTTTCTGGACACTAGGGGTTCACTGACCGACAATCACCTGCGTGACGTCGTCATTCGAGTTCTCCACGTACCCCGCGCGGCTGTCCGACGCGGAGCGCGACAAGGCGCTACTGGTGCTGCGCGACGGCGTCGCCAAGGGGCGGCTGTCGCACGACACGTTCGTGCGCCGCATGGAGCTGGCGCTCGCCGCCCGCCACGCCGACGAACTGGCGGCCCTCGTCGCCGACCTGCCCCGCGAGAAGCGCCTGTCCCGCGCGGTCTTCGGCAGCGTGGAGGCCGTCTCCGCGTTCACCGTACGGCTGCGCCGCGCCTGGCAGGCCGAGCGGCTGCCGAAGCTGCTGCTGCCGCATCCGGGGCAGACCCACCCGCTGCGCATAGGCCGCGACCCCGCCAACGGGCTGCGTCTGAACCACGAGACCGTCTCCCGCGTGCACGCCGAGCTGGTCCGCCAGGGGGAGACGTGGGTCCTCAGGGACCTCGGCTCCACCAACGGGACCACCGTCAACGGCCGCCGGGTCACCGGCGCGATCGTGGTCCGCGAGGGCGATCTGGTCGCCTTCGGCCGCATGGGGTTCCGGCTGTCCGTGAGCTGAGCCCGTCGGCGGAGACGGCCGGTCGCGTTCGAACAGACGCTCTTCACGCGTGCGCGTGCCGTCCCGTTCGAGTGAGCCGGAGGAGCCGGACTGCGGAACGCGCGCCGGCGTGCCGATGCTGGGGAGCATGACGTACCTCACGAGAGCGACCGCGGCGGTCGGCGCCGTGCTGGCGGCCGCCGGGCTCCTCGCCGCCGGACCGGCCCACGCGGCGCCCCGCGACCGGCTCACCGGCAACTGGCTCCATCTGACCGTCGTCAAGGGCGAGAGCGGCAACGGTCCCACGCGCAGCACCCTGCTGCTGTGCGACCCGCCGCGGGGCGGCCACGCGCGGGCGGCCGAGGCGTGCGCCGAACTTGCGGCCGCCGGTGGCGACATCGGCCGTATCCCGCCCGAGCACGTCTTCTGCCCGGCCCTCTACTCCCCGGTGGCCGTCCACGCGCACGGGCGGTGGAACGGCCGGCCGGTCGACTTCCGGCAGACCTACACCAACACCTGTGTCATGAACGCGCACACAGGAGCGGTGTTCGCCCTGGACGCGTGAGCGCCGGGTGCGGCGGCGCGGCTCACCCGGCCCGCTCGCGGGCCTGCTGCGCCGCTACCAGCACCGTCCGGGACTGATGCTCCACCTGGTGCTCCAACGGCACCCAGCGGGCCCGGAAACGCTCCGCGAACGCGTCGCACCAGTCGGCCACGAGGTGCTCCAGCCGCGGCGCCGCGCGGTCGTCGGTCTCCCGCAGCACCCGCAGCAGCATCGCCGCCGCACGCAGCGGAAGCCGTCGCCCGAAGGCGTCCACACTGCCGACGTACGCCATCGTCGTACCGGCCGGCGGGGTGTGGATCCAGTCCTCGGCCAGGCCCGGGATCAGCCCCAGCACCCAGCGCGAGGCCCGCAGCAGCGGACCGTCCAGGCCGTCCAGCCGGGGCTGCGCCTCGGCCAGTATCCGCTCCACCTCGCGCGCGTCCCCGGTCAGCCGCCGGGCCAGCCGCCGTATCGCCGCCGCCGGCGCCGGGTGCGGCGCCCGGTCGTCCACCAGGTCGCTCGCCCACATCGGGACCTCCACCACGGCCGTCAGACCGCCGTAGCGGTGCGCGTGGTACCAGGTGCTGTGCCGCGCGTCGTCCGGCATGCTCGGGTAGGCGACGCCCGACTCCGGGCCCGGCATGACGTGCACCCCGGGTCCGGCGGCGGGCCAGCCGGCGGCGTCCGAGGCACCCGTCTCCACCGGGATGTGCAGCTGCGCCGCGGACTTCGCGAAGGGCTCGGCGAGCCCCGGCACGGGCCTGGTCAACTGCACCCAGCTGCCGCCCAGATCGGTGCCGTGCAGCGTCACCTGGAGGTACGGGCGCAGCTCGTCGATCACCCCGGTCAGCGTCCGCGTCTCGGGCGGCAGCCGGTCCGGCGGCAGCACCGACGGCGACCACTCCGGCTGCTCCGCGCCCGTCGGCCGGTAGAAGCCGAGGTGGTAGTCGAGCAGACTGCGCGGCGCCGGGGTCACGTGCAGACTCGCGCCGTCCGGGTCGGCGCACAGCAGGAAGTGCCACGAGGTCCCCGAACGCAACTCGCGCTCGGCCAGGACGCGTTCCGCCAGCACCCGCAGGGTGGAGCCCCCCGCCGGCTCGTTGGCGTGCGCGCCGGCCACCACCAGCACCGCCCGCCGGGCGTGTCCCACCGACAGCAAGTGCAGGGGTCTTCCCGCGCGTGAGACGCCCACCTGCCTGAGCGCGCACAGCCCGGGTTCCTGAGCGGCCAACGCCTGTGCGGAGGCGATCAGTTCGGGAACGCTGGGATAGCGCAGCTCCGGCAGGAAACTCACCCCCGACTCGTCCGCCCGGCTTCGCCCTCCCAGTCCCGCACGGGATGGGTGAACTGTCAAGCATACGGCGGGGGAGGCGCCGGGGGCGCCCGGACGCAGTCGCCGGGACGCGGTGCGGGCACTGTGTGCCGTGGGTGCACTGCTGGTGCAGGCCGCGTCCCGCGAGCGCCGCCAACCCGCTGGAACCCCTCTCAGTCCTGGGCGACGCACTCCAGCAGCGACACCGGGCGCCGGGCGAAGAGATCGGCCACGCGCGCGTGGCCGGTGAACTCCCTGCCCGCGGCGAGCACGTCCGCCCACCGCCCCGGCGGCAGCGCCAGCCGTGTCTCCCGCCAGCCGCCCGCCTCCGCGAGGCGCAGGGACAGCCGGGTGACCGCCGTGACCACCGCTCCGCTGCGGGCGAAGGCCACGCAATGGGCGGCCGCCGGGCCCTCGGCCGTCAGCGGGGTGTACGTCGCCGTCGTGCCGAAGGCGTCGGGGCGCCGGGCACGCAGCCGGAGCGCCGCCGCCGTCAGGGCGTCTTTCTCGCCGGGTGCCTCGGGCGGGAACGACACCGGACGCCGGTTGTCCGGGTCCACCAGCGCCCGGTACTCGCCCTCCGTGCCCTGGTACACGTCCGGCACCCCCGGCATCGTCAGATGGACCAGCGCGGTGCCGAGCACGTTGGCCCGGACGTGCGGCTCCAGCGCCGTGCGGAAGGCGGTCACGCGCTCGCCGGGCGACCCGCACGGCCCGGCCGCGACGAAGGCGGCCACCGCCTCCTCGTACGGCGGCTCCTGCTCCGTCCAGCTGGTGTACAGGCCCGCCTCGCGCACGTGCTTCAGCAGCGCCCCCTGGACCCGCTCCGCCGCGGCGGGCCCCAGCCCGAACACCGTCTGCCAGGCCGCCCAGGCCAGCTGCCCGTCCGGCACCCCCTCCTCCGGCAGCGTCACCTCGGCGATCAACTCGGCCCACCGCGCGGGGCATTCGGTCAGCACGGCCAGCGCCGCGCGGACGTCGGCGCTGCGCTTGGTGTCGTGCGTGGTGACCACCGTGCCGGTGGCCGGCCAGTCGCGCTGCACGCGCGCGCAGTACGCGTGGAACTCCTCCGGACAGATCCCCGGCCGGCCGGGATCGCCGCCCACCTCGGTCGCCGACAGCAGCGGCACGTAGCGGTAGAACGCCGTGTCCTCGACCGACTTGGCTCGCAACGCCGACGCGGTCTGCGCGAACCGGGTGCGCAGCTCCGCCCGGCCCGCACGGTCCCCGGCTGCGGCCTCGACGGGTTCGGTCAGCAGCCGCCGTACGACGTCCACCGCCCCGGCCTCCTCGGGGACGACGAAGGCACGCCGGGCCTCCTCGGCGGCCTCCTCGGTCACGACGGCGGCCGCGTCGCCGGAGGCGTAGGGCCGGTACACCCGCATCCGGACCAGCAGTTCCACCAGGGCCGTGCGCAGCGCCCAGGGCGCCCGGTCGCGCAGCGCGAGATCCGGCGAGGCCGCGCACAGCCGGGCGGCCACCCGGGTGAGCCGGTCCGTCTCGGCGGCCAGCTCGTGCGTGAGCACCTGGTAGGCGGCCCGGCGCGCGGTGGCCGCCCAGTCCCCGCCCCGGTCGGTCTGCGGCACCGCGAACCGCCGGTACGCCGTGCGGAGTTCATCCGCCCCGGCCCGGTCCGTGAACAGGCCGTCGACGCGGCGCAGGGCGTCGTACCCGGTGGTGCCCGCGACGGGCCAGGACGGCGGCAGGGCCTCGCCGTCGGCGAGGATCTTCTCCACCACCGTCCAGCGCCCGCCGCTCGCCGCGTGCAGCCGCGCGAGATAGCCGTCGGGGTCGGCGAGCCCGTCGGGGTGGTCGACGCGCAGCCCGTCGAGCACGCCCTCGCGCAGCAGTCGGAGGATCTTGGCGTGGGTGGCGTCGAACACCTCCGGGTCCTCCACCCGCACCCCGATCAGCTCCGAGATGCTGAAGAAGCGCCGGTAGTTCAGCTCGGTGCGGGCCAGCCGCCACCACACCGGCCGGTACCACTGGGCGTCCAGCAGCTCCGCCGGCGGCAGGCCCTCGGTGCCCGGGCGGAGCGGGAAGGCGTGGTCGTGGTGGCGCAGCACGTCGCCGTCGACCACGAGACGCCCCTGTTCCGTGCCGACGGGGCCGCCGAGCACAGGCAGCAGCAGCTGGCCGTGCCCGGCCTCCCAGTCGATGTCGAACCACCGCGCGTACGGCGAGGCCGGCCCCTCGCGCAGCACCTCCCACAGGGCGCGGTTGTGCCGGGGCGCCATCGCCATGTGGTTCGGCACGATGTCCACGACCAGGCCCATGCCGTGCTCCCGCGCGGTCCGCGCCAGCGCCCGCAGGCCCTCCTCGCCGCCCAGTTCCTCGCGCACGCGCGTGTGGTCCACCACGTCGTAGCCGTGCGTGGAGCCGGGCACGGCCTCCAGGACGGGGGACAGATGCAGATGCGAGACGCCGAGCGACGCCAGGTACGGTACGGCCGTCGCCGCGGCGGCGAACGGGAACGCGGGCTGGAGCTGGAGCCGGTAGGTGGCCGTGGGCACGCGCGGTCCGGGTCGCACAGGAGTCATGGAAACCTACGTACCCAGACCGCCCGGTTTCGTGTCATCGGTCCCTGCACGCACGCATGCGCGCGTGCCTAGCTTCGAGTGATGGGGACAACGCCTCGAACGACGGGGACGGCGGGGACGACGGGGACGACGGGTCCGACGGGGAAGCCGGACCGGCGCCGCACGCGCGACACCTACCGTCAGGTGATCGCCCTGACCGGACCACTGCTGCCGTGCGTGTCGTTCCTGGGCCGGCTGCCGACGGCCACCATCCAGTTCGGCAGCGTGCTGCTCGTCGCCCGGACGAGCGGCTCCCTGTCCGCCGCGGGGCTGGCCGGGGGCGCGCTCGCGCTCGGCCAGGTGGTCTGCGGCCCGGTGGTGGGGCGGCTCGCGGACCGGCACGGGCAGCGCAGGGTCGTGCTCGCGTTCTCGCTCGCCAACGCGCTCGCGGTGGCCTCCCTGGTCGCCGGCGCCGTCGCGGGCCTGCACACGGCCGTCCTGGCGCTGGTGGGAGCCGCCGCGGGTGGCACCGTGCCGCTGGTGGGCCCGCTGGCCCGCGCCCGGCTGGTCGGGCTCGCCCGCCGGGCCGGAGCCCCCGAGGCCACCGTCGGCGCCGCGCTGTCCTTCGAGAGCACGCTGGACGAGATGTCCTTCGTCCTCGGCCCGGCCCTGGTCGGGCTCACCTCCGTGCTCGCCCATCCGGCGTACGCGATGGGCGGCGCGGCGGCCCTGGTGGCCATCTGCGGCACCGCCTTCGCCCTGCACCCGACCGCCTCGGCCGCCGCACCCGCCACCCCGGAGGACCCCGACCCGGCACGCGCGCGTGACACGGATCCGGCCGAGTCCCCCGCCCGCACCCACGCGCGTGCCGTGAAGTCCGACGAGGACCGTTCCTCCGCCCGCCCACGTGTTGCCGCCGCTCATGAAGACCGGGGCCGGACCCGCGTGCGCGACGGGGACCGGGCTGAGGACCGCGCCTCCGCCGCCTCCGCGCGTGCCGCCGAGCCGGACGTGGGTGGTGCCTGCGCCCGCGCGTGTGCCGCTGTCGTGGCTGAAGACCGGGGCCGGGCGCGTGTCCGTGTCCGTGACGGGGATTCGGCGGAGGGGCGTGGGTGCGTCCCCGCGCGTGCCGCGAGTGCGGCCGTGCGCGCCCGCATGCCCGGCTGTGTGCACGCGCTGCGCGCGGCTCTCGCCCTCCAGGGCGCCATGTTCGGTGCCTGCGAGTCCGGCATCACCGCGCTGACCGCCCGGCTCGGGCAGGAGGACCAGGCGGGGCTCGTGTACGCCGCCATGGGCGTGATGAGCGCCGGGGCCGGGCTCGCCATGGCCGCCGTACCCGCCCGCTTCGGGCTGCGCCTGCGCTGGCGGCTGGCCACGGCGGCCGCGCTCGCCCTGTCGCTGCCGCTGCTGCGCACGGACAGCCTGCCCGGTCTGTACGCCGTGGTCACCGTGCTCGGGGTCGCCTACGCGCCCCATCTGATCACGGTGTTCGGGCTCACCGAGCGCGCGGTGCCGCCGGCCCGGCTCGCCGAGGCGATGGCGGTCGCCACCAGTGCGCTCGTCGGCGGACAGGCCCTCTCGGTCGCCGTGACCGGCCGCCTCACCGACGCCTACGGCCCCGTCGCGGCCTTCGCCGTGGCGAGCACGTCGGCCGCGCTCACCCTCGTGATCGCCCTGACGGCCCGCCCGACGACCCACGCCGGACGTGCCGGACACGCCGCGCACGCGCGCGTGGACGACGTAGCGGCCCGCACGTCCTCCTGAGCTCCACCACCCCCGACGTCAGGCCGGCCGCTGCAGCACCGTCAGGCTGCGGTCGGGCAGGGTGAGCCGGTCGCCCGCCCCGACCTTCGCCCCGCCGCCCGGCGGCACCCCCTCCGGGCGGGCCGTGTCGACCACCACCTGCCACTGCCGGCCGTGGTCGACCGGCACCAGGAACTCCAGCGACCCGGGGGAGGCGTTGAACATCAGCAGGAAGGAGTCGTCGGTGACGCGCTCCCCGCGCGCGCCGGGCTCGGAGATGGCGTTGCCGTTGAGGAACACCGTCAGCGCGGACGCCCGCGCCGAGTCCCAGTCCCGCTGCGTCATCTCGGCGCCCTCCGGGGTGAACCAGGCGATGTCGGAGAGCGCGTCGTGCGTGCCCTCCACCGGCCGTCCGTGGAAGAAGCGCCGCCGCCGCAGCACCGGGTGGTCCCGACGGAGCCACACCATCGCGCGCGTGAACTCCAGCAGCCACCCGGTCTCGTCCCCGTCACCGGCCTCGTGACCGGTCTCTTCCCCGATCCCGTCGCCGGTGCCGGGCCAGTGCACCCACGACAGCTCGTTGTCCTGGCAGTAGGCGTTGTTGTTGCCCTGCTGGGTGCGCGCGAACTCGTCGCCGTGGCTGATCATCGGCACGCCCTGGGACAGCATCAGCGTGGCGACGAAGTTCCGCAGCTGCCGAGCGCGCAGCGCGCGCACGTCCGGGTCGTCGGTCTCGCCCTCGACCCCGCAGTTCCACGACCGGTTGTGGCTCTCGCCGTCCCGGTTGTCCTCGCCGTTGGCGTGGTTGTGCTTGTCGTTGTACGAGACGAGGTCGCGCAGCGTGAAACCGTCGTGGCAGGTGACGAAGTTGATCGAGGCCAGCGGACGGCGGCCGTCGTCCTGGTACAGGTCGGAGGACCCGGTCAGCCGGGAGGCGAACTCCGCGAGCGCCCGCGGCTCGCCCCGCCACAGGTCCCGTACCGTGTCACGGTACTTGCCGTTCCACTCGGTCCACAGCGGCGGGAAGTTGCCCACCTGGTAGCCGCCCTCGCCGACGTCCCACGGCTCGGCGATCAGCTTCACCTGGGAGACCACCGGGTCCTGCTGCACCAGGTCGAAGAACGACGACAGCCGGTCCACCTCGTGGAACTGCCGGGCCAGTGTCGCCGCGAGGTCGAAGCGGAAGCCGTCGACGTGCATCTCGAGGACCCAGTAGCGCAGCGAGTCCATGATCAGCTGGAGCACGTGCGGGGACCGCATGAGCAGCGAGTTCCCGGTGCCGGTGGTGTCCGTGTAGTAGCGCGGATCCTCGGCGAGCCGGTAGTACGACGGGTTGTCGATGCCCTTGAACGACAGCGTCGGGCCCAGGTGGTTGCCCTCGGCCGTGTGGTTGTAGACCACGTCCAGGATGACCTCGATCCCGGCCTCGTGCAGCGCCCGGACCGCCGACTTGAACTCCAGCACCTGCTGTCCGCGGTCGCCCCAGGAGGCGTACGCGTTGTGCGGGGCGAAGAAGCCGATCGTGTTGTAGCCCCAGTAGTTGCTCAGGCCCAGGTCGGCCAGCCGGTGGTCGTTGACGAACTGGTGTACGGGCATCAGCTCCAGAGCCGTCACCCCGAGCCCGGTCAGATGGTCGATGACCGCGGGGTGGGCCAGCGCCGCGTACGTGCCGCGCAGCTCCTCCGGCAGCCCCGGGTGACGCATGGTCAGGCCCTTGACGTGGGCCTCGTAGATGACCGTGTGGTGGTACTCGGTGCGCGGCGGCCGGTCGTCGGCCCAGTCGAAGTACGGATTGATCACGACCGAGGTCATGGTGTGCGGCGCCGAGTCCAGGTCGTTGCGCCGCTCCGGCGCGCCGAAGTGGTAGCCGTACACCTCCTCGCCCCACCGGACCGAGCCGCTCACCGCCTTCGCGTACGGGTCGAGCAGCAGCTTCGCGGAGTTGCAGCGCAGCCCGCGCGCGGGGTCGTACGGGCCGTGCACGCGGAACCCGTAGCGCTGTCCCGGCATCACGCCCGGCACGTACGCGTGCCGCACGAACGCGTCGCTCTCGCGCAGTTCCACCGCCGTCTCCGAGCCGTCGTCGTGCAGCAGACACAGCTCTACTCGGTCCGCGGCCTCCGTGAAGACCGCGAAGTTGGTTCCGGCGCCGTCGTAGGTGGCGCCGAGCGGATACGCCTGTCCAGGCCAGACCTGCATGCACACGACTCTGACAGGTGATCCGCCCGCCCGGGGCCGTGACGGCTCCCGAGTCTCCCGAAAGTAACGAAACCTCACCTGCCCCCGGAGCGGGCGCGAGGCGCCCCGGCATCCACCGCGGTGCCGCTCACCAGCGCTGACGGAGCTCGGGTGGGCCCCGCCCGGCACCCCGCGGACCGTCCCCGCTATGAATCCGCTCACTCCCCGTGACACAGGGCCGTCGAATGACCGTCGGCACAGGTCGAGTTGAGGAAAACAGTTGGACAACCGACCTGTCCATCCGGCTGCAACCCCGACCGCTCCCGGAGTACCCTTCCTTGATCGTTGAGACGGGGAAGGCCCCGGAGCGCGGAAGGCGGTGCACGGGTGGGCTCGGGAGGGCTGGAGCTGCCCCCTGGTGACGAGGGTCACGAGGGAAACTCCACAGACGTCCCGCCCGGCGCGGTGTCCCTGGCCCGGCCGATGGACGCGGGCTCCATCGGGCCGGAGCTGGACTGGGGCGCCGACGCCTGGCGCGAGGTGCGCACCCGCGCCCAGCGGGCCGGCCGGGCCTACATCTGGCTGAACCTCGTCGAACAGCGGCTGCGCGCCGTCGTGGCCGCCGTGCTGCGCCCCATCTACGAACCCGTCCACGCGGACGACTGGGTGGTCGCCGCGGCCGGACCCGCCGGGCAGGAGTGGGTGCAGCGCGCGGTCGCCGTCCGCGAGGTCAGCCGCCGAAAGGGCTATCTGCTCGATCCGGCCGACGACAACGTGCTCAGCTTCCTGACCCTGCCGCAGCTGCGCGAGCTGATGGTGCAGCACTGGCCGTGCTTCGAGCCGTACTTCGACGAGCGCCGCGACCTCGAACTCGCCCTGGACGAGCTGGAGGTGACCCGCAACGTCGTCTCCCGCAACCGGGCCCTGTCCGAGACGGTGCTGAGCCAGGCCGAGCGGGCCTCGGCCCGCCTCCTGGAGATGCTCGGCGCGGGCGGGGACGTCCCCTCCGCGCGCCGGCTGCCCGTCGACGCGGTCGAGGACCTGGTCGGCGACCGGTACGCCGACGTGGTCGCCGTCCACGCCGACCGGGTGCGGCTCATGCGCCAGTTCCCCGCCGAGGACCTCTTCGCCGGCGCCCGCCGCCTCGACGCCACCGGCATCGGCCTCAACCTGCTGGTGCAGAACTTCTCCGGGCGCCGCCTGATCCGCCTCGCCGAGTCCGGCTGCCGGGTACGGCTGCTGTTCCTCAACCCGGCCTCCAGCGCGGTCAAGCGCCGCGAGCGCGAACTGGGCATGAAGCGGGGCGAGCTGAGCCGCTCGGTCGAGATGAACATCCTGCACATGCGCCGGGTGCGCTCCCGGCTGCGCGACCCCGGCGCCTTCGAGATCCAGGTGTACGACGAGACGCCCCGCTTCACCGCCTACCTGGTGGACGGCGACGGCGCCGACGGCATCGCCGTGGTGCAGTCCTATCTGCGCGGCGCCCGGGGGATGGAGTCGCCGGTGCTCGTGCTGCGCAACGGCAGCAAGCTGGTGAAGTCGGACGACGTCAGTGAAGCCGGGCTCTTCCCGACATACCGGGAGGAATTCGAGCTGTCCTGGGCGGATTCGCGCCCTGTGTCCTGAACTGTCCGTCGGGGTAAGCGGAATCCCGTCCTCGGGTTGTCAGTGCCGCGTGCGAGGGTGGAGGCCACTGGGGGAAAGCACCACCGAGAAGGGGGGCCGCCATGGGCTGGCACCGTGAGCTGCTGATCGGCTTCGATCTGGAGACGACCGGCACGGATCCGCACGAGGCACGCATCGTCACCGGTGCGGTGATCGAGGTCAGGGCCGGGGAGCCCGTGGGGCGCCGGGAATGGCTGGCCGATCCCGGGGTGGAGATCCCGGCCGACGCGGTGGCGGTGCACGGCATCAGCACGGCGCGCGCCGTGGCCGAGGGCCGGCCCGCCGACCAGGTGGCCGACGCCCTCGCCGAGGCCCTGAGCGGGTACTGGAAGGCGGGCGTCCCGGTCGTCGCCTACAACGCGGCCTTCGACCTCACCCTGCTCTCGGCCGAACTGCGCCGCCACGGCCTGCCGTCCCTCGCCGACCGCCTCGGCGGCACCCCGCCCGCCCCGGTCGTCGACCCCTACACGATCGACCGCTGGGTCGACCGCTACCGCCGCGGCAAGCGGAATCTGGAAGCGGTCTGCGCCGAGTACGGCATAGTCCTCGACCGGGCCCACGACGCCGCGGCCGACGCCCTCGCCGCGGCCCGCCTGGCCGGCGCGATAGCCGACCGCCACCCGAAGATCGCGTCCCTGAGCCCGGCGGACCTGCACGGCCGCCAGATCGAGTGGTACGCGCAGTGGGCGGCGGACTTCCAGGCGTTCCTGCGCCGCAAGGGGGATGCGGAGGCCGTGGTGGACGGGGCCTGGCCGCTGCGGGAGTTGGCCGAGAGCCGCCCCGCGTAGCGATCGCCCCGCGGCAACCCCGCGACACGCTGCGCTCGTTGCTGCGGCACGCTCAGAACGGATACCAGCGCACCGACTCGTCCCCGTCCCGCAGCGACGCCACCCGCCTGCGGAACTCGGCCAGCGCCTTCGGGTTGCTCGCGGCGTGCTGGGCCACCCAGGCGCAGCTCGCCGTCTCCCGGGCGCCGCGCAGGACCGAGCAGCCCGCCCACTCCCGTACGTCCCAGCCGTACGCCTCGGTGAAGGAGTCGTACGCCTCGGCGGGCAGCCCGTACCGGTCACGGGAGAGGGCCATGACCACCAGATCGTGCTCGCGCAGGTCGGCGGAGAAGGTCTCCAGGTCGACCAGGACCGGTCCGTCGGGCCCGATGTGCACATTGCGGGGCAGGGCGTCGCCGTGGACGGGGCCCGGCGGCAGATGGGCCGTCAGCGCGGCCGCGGCCGCCGCGAAACCGTCCCGGCGTGCGCGGAGGTAGGCCGCGTCCTCGGGGTCGATCGCGTCCCCCGCGAGCCGCAGCCAGCGCTCGACACCGCCCAGCAGCTCGCGCGGCGGCAGGGCGAAAGGAGGAGAGGGAAGTGCGTGCACGATCCGCAGCAGCTCCGCCAGATCGCGCGGCTCGGCGGGCCGTACCGGCTCCGGCAGCCGGTGCCACACGGTCACCGGGTGCCCCTCGGTCAGCCGCGGCTTCGGCTCGGCCGCCCGCACCGCCGGCACGCCCGCCTCGGCCAGCCAGCCGGCGATGTCCAGCTCGCGCCGGGCCCGCTCCAGCAACTCGGCGTCCCGGCCCACCTTCACGACCAGGTCGCCGGCGGCGAAGACCGCGTTCTCCCCGAGGGCGAGCAGCCGCGCGTCCCCGGCCCGTCCCGGCAGCACCCCCGCCGCGGCCAGTACGTCCCGTGCCCGTCCCTCGTCCATCGTGCCTCCGTGCGGTCGTCTCCCCGGTCAGTCTCGCATTCGCACAGGTCGGGTGGCGTGCCGGGCCGGGTGCGCGGTCCCTCGACGCGACCCCGGGCGTTCACCGACGCCCAGTCGGGCCGCACCCGGGCCACCCACTGGACCGGCGCCCTGAACTTCCAGGACCTGCTGGGGCGGCTCGTATACAACCCGGACGCCGACATCCTCGACGAGAACCTGCGTCACCTCGCCTCCGGGCCGGGAAAACCATTTGGGCGAGACGCAACGTCTCGTCTAGCCTCTGGGGCATGACCAGCTCCGCACACATCGCCATGTTCTCGATCGCCCAGCACGGCCACGTGAACCCCAGCCTGGAGGTGATCCGGGAACTCGTCGCACGGGGCCACCGGGTCACGTACGCCATCCCCCCGGTGTTCGCCGAGAAGGTGGCCGAGACCGGGGCCCGGCCCGTCCCGTACACCTCCACGCTGCCCGCACCCGGCGCCGACCCGTCGGCCTGGGGGACGACGCTCCTGGACAACGTGGAGCCGTTCCTCGCGGACGCCGTCCAGGCGCTTCCCCAGCTCATCGAGGCCTACGCCGGCGACGAGCCCGACCTCGTGCTGCACGACATCGCCTCCTATCCGGCCCGCGTCCTCGCCCACCGCTGGGGCGTCCCGGCGATCTCCCTCTCGCCGAACCTCGTCGCCTGGGAGGGGTACGAGAAGGAGGTCGCCGAGCCGATGTGGGCGGAGCCCAGGAAGACGGCGCGCGGGCAGGCGTACTACGCCCGGTTCGAGGCCTGGCTGAAGGAGAACGGGATCGACCAGCACCCGGACCCGTTCGCCGGACGCCCGGCCCGCTCGATCGTGCTGATCCCGAAGGCCCTCCAGCCGAACGCCGACCGGGTCGACGAGCGGGTCCACACCTTCGTCGGCGCCTGCCAGGGCGACCGCGCCGGCCAGGGCGACTGGCAGCGGCCGGCCGGCGTGGACAAGGTCGCGCTGGTGTCCCTGGGCTCGGCCTTCACCAAGCAGCCCGGGTTCTACCGCGCGTGCGTCCGCGCCTTCGGGGACCTGCCCGGCTGGCACCTGGTGCTCCAGGTCGGCCGCCATGTCTCCGCCGCCGACCTGGGCGACGTACCGGCCAATGTCGAAGTGCGCGACTGGGTACCGCAGTTGGCGATCCTGAAGCAGGCGGACCTGTTCGTCACACACGCGGGCGCCGGCGGTAGCCAGGAGGGCCTCGCCACGGCCACCCCGATGATCGCCGTACCGCAGGCCGTCGACCAGTTCGGCAACGCCGACATGCTGGTGGCCCTCGGCGTCGCCCGGCGGCTGGACACCGAGGAGGCCACCGCCGACCGCCTGCGCGAGACCGCCCTCGCCCTGGTGGGCGACCCGGAGGTGGCCCGCCGCCTGAGGGCGGTCCAGGCCGAGACGGCCCAGGAGGGCGGCACCCGCCGGGCGGCCGACCTCATCGAGGCGGAGCTGGCCCGACGCGCCGGCGCACAGGGACAGGCGGCGTAGAACGAGGGATGTCCGATCCGCCGTCAGCGCACAGATTTGTGATTACAGAAGCTTGTTGAACAAGTCACAGCTGCGTGGAGAGGTTGCTCCGGCACCCGCCCATCGGCCAGAGTTTCGCGCAGTCCGCCTCGTGCGGGCCGGCCGTCGTGCCCACCCCCACGGGGCACGACGGCCGTTCTACGCTGGCCCGATGACGACCTACGCGGCGCTGTTGCGCGGCATCAACGTCGGCGGCGCCAAGAAGCTGCCCATGGCCGACCTGCGCGCCCTGCTGACCGGCCTCGGCCACACGGGCGTACAGACCTATCTGCAAAGCGGCCAGGCCGTGTTCGGCGCGGAACAGGGCGACGAGGAGTCGCTGGCGGCGCAGCTGAGCCGGGCGATCGAGGAGCGCTTCGGCTTCCCCGTCGACGTGCTCGTGCGCGAGCACGCCTATCTGAAGGCCGTCGCCGAGGCCTGCCCGTTCCCGGCCGCCGACCTCGCGCCGAAGCAACTGCACGTCACGTACTTCTCCGCGCCCGTCACCGCGGAGCGCTACGCCGGGATCGACCGAAGCGCCCACCTCCCCGAGGAGTTCCGGCTCGGCGACCGCTGTCTGTACCTGTACGCCCCGGACGGTCTCGGCCGCTCCAAGCTCGCCGAGGCGCTCGCCCGCACCCGCCCGACCAAGGGGCTGATCGCCACCAGCCGGAACTGGAACACCGTGGTGAAACTGGTGGAGTTGACGGCACCACCGGCATGACGCGGCCGGGCACGCGTGTGCGAGGCTCGCCCCATGCGCTACATCATCATCGGGGCGGGAGCGGTCGGCGGAAGCGTCGGCGGGCGGCTCGCCCAGGCCGGGCGCGAGGTCGTCCTCGTGGCCCGCGGCAGACACCTCGCGGAGCTCGCCGCACACGGGCTCCGACTGCTCGTCCCGGAAGGAGAGTCGAGGCACCGGCTGCCCGTCGTCGACGGTCCCGGCCCGCTCGGCGAGCTGCGCGCCGACGACGTCCTCCTCCTCGCCGTGAAGACGCAGGACACCGTCGCCGCGCTGGAGACCTGGGCCGACGTGCCCGTCGCGGGCGGCGGTACGGCGGCGCGGAGGCTGCCGCTCGTGTCCCTCCAGAACGGCGTGGAGGGCGGACGGCTCGCACTGCGCCGCTTCCGGCACGTGTACGGCGTCTGCGTCTGGCTGCCCTCGGCCTTCGTGGAGCCCGGTGTCGTCTCAGCCGCCGGCCGCCCGCTCACCGGTGTCCTGCACCTCGGCCGCCTGCCGCACGGCACCGACGACACCGCCCGCCGTATCGCCGCCGACCTCGCGGACGCCCGCTTCGAGGCACCCGTGGTGCCGGACGTGGCCCGCTGGCAGTACGCGAAGCTGCTCTGGAACCTCGGCACCGCCTTCGAGGCGTTGTGCGGCCCCGCCGCCGACGAGGCCGCACACGCCCTGCTCGCGCGCGTGCGCGCCGAGGGCGAGGCCGTACTCGACGCCGCCGGTATCGCGCACGCGAGCGCGGAGGAACAGCGCGCGGCGCGCGGCGACAAGGTGACCCTGGTGCCGCTGGACGGCGCCCCGCGCGGCGGCGGCTCCTCCTGGCAGTCCCTCGCCCGCGGCACCGGCACCATCGAGGCGGACTACCTCAACGGCGAGATCGTCCTGCTCGGCCGGCTGCACGGCGTGCCGACCCCGCTGAACGAACTGCTCCAGCGCCTCGCGGGCCGCTTCGCCCGCGAGCACCGGGCCGCCGGCTCGATGCCGGTCGCCGAGCTGGTGCGCAGGGCGGACGAGGCCGAGGACGGGAAGGACACGCCGACTGGACCATGAAAGGGAGAGGTGAATGGGCCGGGACCGGGCACCCATGACCCACTGGCGTCACTGTCTGGACCACCTCCCGCTGGCCGCTTGAGGTCGAGCGGCTGCGCCCGCTCGACCTCCGGTTCCGGGCGATGAGCCTGTACCTGCACAACACCGGCAACGAACTCCCCGACCGGTACCGGGACCTGGTGGACCGTTCGATCGGCCCGGTGCGGGTCGCGGTGGCCGCGGCCGAGCGGCACGGCGAGAAGGTGCTGCGCGGTCTCTGCACCGCGTTCGGCACCCGGATCCACGAGCGCGACATCGAGGACTTCGACGCGGTCGTCGCCGAGTCGCCGGCCGAACTCGGGCTCCCCGCAGGCCTCGCGGCCGCCGCGCACGACCCGGCCGTACGACGAAGCCGTGCGCCGCAGCCACGAGTCCGGGACCGAGCGGGAGACGGGCGGCTACGTCGGCACGCCCACCCCGCACGTCGACGGCACGGTGTGGTTCGGACCGGTGCTGCGCGCCGTTCCGCGCGGCGCCGAGGCGGCCGAACTCTTCGACAGTTTCCGGGTGCTGGCCCGCCACCCCGACCAGTTCGAACTCAAGCGCACCCGCACCGGCTCCCTCCGCTTCGACTGACCCCGACGCCGGTTGGCCGATAAACGCCGTTGAGGCGCCCGGAGTTCGCCCTCACCTGTGACACGCGGGCCGCACCCGGCGCAGAACGAAGAGCCACCGGGTCCGACGTCACAGGGGAGCGCCGGACCCGGAGGCCTTGTACCACGTCTTCACCCCGCGGTGGGCCGGCTCCGCGAACCTCGCGACAAAATCATCGGCTTGTCCCTAGGGTCGACAGCGTGAACGGCCGGAGGGAAGCAACGGCCGGAGCGGAACGGAGCGAGGGGACGGATGAGCGGGGCGCACAGCACCGGCACCGCGCACAGCGCGGCACCCACCCCGCGCCACGCGCCCGGCCCCCCGCGCGTCACCGGCCCGCGGGGCCCGGTCAACGGATACCGATCACCCGGATGGGTGGCGATTTTCGGCCCACTCCGCACTACCGTGACCGCCCGGCCTCCCGCCCGTCCGACGGGCCCCCGCGACGTCGGTAACGTCAGCGGTCCCTCCCCCTCACTCAAGCTCCCCTCACGGCCCCTGCGGGCCAGAAGCGAGGCCAGGACATGACCACCTACGGCTACGGCGGCCGCGGCCGCATCAGCCTCGGCGACGGCACACCGCCGGATCTGGAGACCCTCATGGCCGTCGCGGAGCGGCTCACCGCCGCGCTGCAGGCCGAATACCCGGGCATCGCCGAGTACGGCGTGATCATCCAGCGTCAGTTCGAGCAGTCCATGGAGGACGGCCTGCCGCCCAACCTGGGCCGGATCCGCTCCTCGCTGAACGAGATCGCCATCCGGGCGGGCGCCGGCACCGGCAGCCTCACCTTCACCCAGCGACTCCTGGACGACCTCGGCCTGTGACCCGCCGGAGCCCCGCCGCCACGGGGCCGGGTGCCCTCCGCGCCGGCCGGTGCGCTCAGGCGCCCAGCGCCGCCAGCGCCGGCCGGCGGGCCGCGTCGTAGCGCTCCAGCAGCACCCGCGCCACCTCCGGCGCGGCACCCAGCACCCGCGCCCGTACGTCCGCCCCGGCCGCGCCCCGCGCGATGCGGTCCGGCAGGAAGCCGGGGGCCAGGACGTACGGCGCGACGGCGACCCGCGCGCAGCCGAGGGCCCGCAGCTCGGCGACGGCGTCCTCGGTGCGCGGCAGGGACGCGGAGGCGAACGCAGGCCGCACGGCGCACCAACCGGTGTGCCGCCACTCCCGCGCGATGTCTGCGATCACTGCGATCGCCTCCGGGTCGGAGGACCCCGCCGAGGCCAGCACGACCCCGGTCGAGGACTTGTCGGCGGGGCTCAACCCCGCCTCGTACAGCCGCCGTTCCAGCGCGGACAGCAGCAGCGGCGACGGGCCGAGCACGTCCGCCTGCCGGATCCGCAGCCGCGCCGGGGCGTCCCGCAGCACGGTCGGGATGTCGGCCTTCGCGTGGAAGGCGCGCGTGAGCAGCAGCGGCAGGGCGACGACGTCCCGTACCCCCTCCGCCGCCAGGGACTCCAGCACCCCGTGCACCGACGGCACGTTGAAGTCCAGGAACCCGGTCTCCACGCGCAGCCCCGGCCGCAGCGACCGCACCCGCTCCACCAGGGCGTGCACGGTCGCCGCGTGCCGCGGATCGCGGCTGCCGTGGGCGATGACGAGAAGAACCGGGGCGCGCATCTCAGCCCTTCACCAGCAGACCGCGGCTGCGCAGCACCCACCGCTCCAGCGGGCTGAAGATCAGCAGGTCGATCGCGACGCCGACGAACAGGATGAGCAGGATGGCCTCGAACACCATGGCCATGTCGCTGGCGTTGCGGCCGTTCTCCAGCAACTGGCCGAGGCCCACGCCCAGATCGGGGAAGGACGCGATGATCTCGGCGGCCATCAGCGAACGCCACGAGAACGCCCAGCCCTGCTTGAGCCCCGCCACGTAGCCGGGCATCGCGGCGGGCAGCGTCACGTGCCAGACGCCCTTCAGACCCGTCGCGCCCAGCGTGCGGCCGGCCCGCAGGAACAGCGGCGGCACCTGGTCGACGCCGGACACCAGACCGTTGGCGATCGACGGGACCGCGCCGAGCAGGATCACCGCGTACATCATCGAGTTGTTCAGGCCCAGCCAGATCACGGCCGGCGGCACCCACGCCACCGACGGCAGCGACTGCAGACCGGACAGGATCGGGCCGATGGCCGCGCGCACGAACTTCGCCCGGGCCACCAGCAGCCCCAGCGGGGTGCCGATGACCAGGGCCAGCGCGAAGCCGAGCAGACCGCGCGAGACGCTGGTCCAGATGTAGCCGAGCAGCGTGCCCTGGAGCCAGGCCTCCTTGAAGGCGTCGCCGACGGCCGCCGGCGAGGGCAGCTTGGTCGGGTTGTTCACGACCGGATACAGCAGGGCCCACACCGCCAGGACCACCGCGATGGCGACGATCGGCGGCAGGATCTTGTTCACGAACGTCTGCCGGAACGGCGGACGGCCCGTGGTGGTGGTCTCCAGCGCGTCGAGGCCCGCCTCGACGCTCCCGGCGTCCTGGCCCGGCGCGTCCTGGGCCGGCGTCGTCTCAGTGCTGGCCATGACGGCGGATCTCCCCCCGCAGTACATCGGTGATCTCAAGGGACAGTTCGGCGACGGGGGCGTCCTCGATGCGCCGCGGCTGCGGGATGTCCACGCTCCACTCGCGCGCGATCCGGCCCGGCCGCGAGGACAGCAGCACGACCCGCTGGGCGAGCCGCACCGCCTCGCGCACGTTGTGCGTGACGAACAGCACGGACAGGCCCGTCTCCGCCCAGATCCGGGTCAGCTCGTCGTGCAGCACGTCCCGGGTGATGGCGTCCAGCGCCGAGAACGGCTCGTCCATCAGCAGCAGGTTGCTCTCCTGGGCGAGCGCGCGGGCCAGCGCGGCACGCTGCCGCATGCCGCCCGACAGCTCGTGGACGCGCTTGCCGTGCGCGCCCTTCAGCCGGACCAGGGCGAGCAGCTCCTCGGCCCGCTCGCGCCGCTCCGGCTTCGCAACTCCCCGGAGCTTCAGGGCGAGTTCGATGTTCTTGCCCGCGGTCAGCCACGGGAACAGTGCGTGCTCCTGGAACATCAGGGCCGGGCGCCCGTCCGTCGTGATGGCGCCGGCGGAGGGCCGATCGAGCCCCGCCACCAGGTTCAGCAGCGTGGACTTGCCGCAGCCCGAGGCCCCCAGGAGGGTGACGAACTCGCCAGGAGCGACATCGAGGCTGATGTCGTCCAGCACGAGCTGCTGCCCGCCCGGAGTCGGAAAAGACTTCGAGACATGCTCAAGACGCGCCGCGTACTGCGTCGTTTCGGCGGCCTTGGCGAAGGTCGTGGCCATGGTCGTCACCTCCTGGGGACTGGTCGAGACCTGCGTCAGCTCGTGCCGAGACCGGCCGCGTCGACCGTGCTCGCGCCCTCGGCCTTGAGGACCTTGTTGAGGATCGTGAGGTCGTAGATGCCCTTCAGGTCGGGCTGCTTGAGCAGACCGGCCTTCACGGCGTGCTGCGCCTCGGTGTCGAGCGTGGCGGCCAGCGGGTCGTCGGTGAACCGGATCGACTTCCACGCCGGGTCCAGGACCTTCGTCGGCAGCGCCTTGCCGGAGTCATCCGCCAGCTGCTTGTTCGCCGCCGCCTGCGCCTGGTCCGGGTTGGCGTTGATCCACTTGTTGGCCTCGACCGAGGCCTTCAGCACCGCCTCGACCGCCTTCGGGTGCTCCTTCAGGAACGACTGCCGCACGATGATGTTCGTGATCACGAACTTCTTGTCCGGCCACAGCGACGACTCGTCCAGCAGCACCTTGCCGCCCTCGGCGACCAGCTTCGACGCGGTCGGCTCCGGCACCCAGGCGCCGTCGATCGAGCCGTTCGCGAAGGCGTCCGGGGTCACCTTGTTGTCGGTGCGCACGACCGACACATCGCCCTTGCCGCTCTGCGCGTCGACCGTCCAGCCCTGCTCCGCGATCCAGTTGAGGAACGCCACGTCCTGCGTGTTGCCCAGCTGCGGGGTGGCGATCTTCTTGCCCTTGACGTCCTTGAGGGACGTGATCTTCTTCGGGTTGACGACCAGCTTCACCCCGCCGGACGCCGAACCGCCGATGATCTTCAGGCTCTTGCCGTTCGACTTGGTGTAGCCGTTGATCGCGGGGGAGGGGCCGATCCAGCCGATGTCGATGGACCCGGAGTTCAGCGCCTCGATCTCGGACGGACCGGCGTTGAAGAGCGCGTAGTCCGCCTTGGTGGCACCCAGTTCCTTCTGGAAGATGCCCTGCTGACGGGCGACCAGTGCGGTGCCGTGCGTCAGGTTGCCGAAGTAGCCGATCCTGACGGAGCCGAGTCCGTCGATCTTCTTCGCGCCGGCGGCGACCTTCGCGGTGTCGTCCTTGTGCGCCGCGGATCCGTAACCGCAGGCGGCGAGGGTGAGGAGGGGGAGCGTGGCTATCACCGCAAGGCTGCGGCGGAAGGCGGTTGTTGCAGGCACGGGAGGTGTTCCTCTCGGAGGCCCGGCGGTCACGGTCTCTCAGGTCGTGGCCGGGAGGTCGGCAGGTCTTCGTCTACGGCGGTGGGGGGTGAGGGCGCGCAAGCGGTGCGCGTACGTCAGCGCACACATCGGGCCACTCCGCCCTGCCCGCTGCCGAGGGCGCCGCTGCCGACGCGGCCGCCCTCCTTGGCGAACGTCGAGTACACGTCGGTCGTCGTCATGTCAGAAGTCCCAGCCGTCCTCGTCGGCCCGGTCCTTGACCGGCTCCGGGGCCGCGAACGACTCGCCGACCATGCCCGCGGTGAGCGTGGTGCCGTCGGCCGGGTCGATCAGGATGAAGGAGCCGGTGCGGCGCGAGTCGGCGTAGGAGTCGACCGGCAGCGGCTCGGCGGTACGGATCTTCACCCGGCCGATGTCGTTGGCGACGAGCTGTCCCGGGTGCGGGTGCAGGGACAGGTCGTCGAGCGTGAGCCGGGACGGGATGTCCTTCACGATCGCCTTGACCGTGCGGGTGCCGTGCTTGAGCAGCACCCGGTGCCCGACGGTCAGCGGCGCGTCCGCCACGTGGCAGACGGTCGCCTCCACGTCCTGGGTGGTGGCCGGCGCGTCCTTGGTCGGCACGATCAGGTCGCCGCGCGAGACGTCGACGTCGTCCTGGAGCAGCAGGGTCACCGACTGCGTCGTCCACGCCACGTCGACCGGCTCGCCCAGCAGGTCGATGCCGGAGATCCTCGTGGTCCGGCCGGACGGCAGGATCGTGACCTGTTCGCCGACCCGGAAGGTGCCGGCCGCGATCTGGCCCGCGTAGCCCCGGTAGTCCGGGTGTGCGGCGGTCTGCGGCCGGATCACGTACTGCACGGGCAGCCGGGCGTGGCAGTGCGCCAGGTCATGGCTGACCGGCACGGTCTCCAGGTGCTCCAGGACGGTCGGGCCGCCGTACCAGTCCATGTTCGCGGACGGCTCCACCACGTTGTCACCGGCGAGCGCCGAGATCGGGATGGCGGTGACCTCGGGGACGCCCAGCTCGGTCGCGTACGCCGTGAACTCCTCGGCGATCGACGCGAACACCGTCTCCTCGTAGGCGACGAGGTCCATCTTGTTGACCGCGAGGACCACGTGCGGCACGCGCAGCAGCGCGGCGATCGCCGCGTGCCGACGGGTCTGCTCGACCACGCCGTTGCGGGCGTCGACCAGGATCACCGTCAGCTCGGCCGTGGAGGCGCCGGTGACCATGTTCCGCGTGTACTGCACATGGCCGGGCGTGTCGGCCAGGATGAACCGGCGCCGGGGCGTGGCGAAGTAGCGGTACGCCACGTCGATCGTGATGCCCTGCTCCCGCTCGGCGCGCAGGCCGTCGGTGAGGAGGGCGAGGTCCGGCGCGTCCTGGCCGCGGCTCGCGGAGGCACGCTCCACGGCCTCCAGCTGGTCTGCGAGGACCGACTTGGAGTCGTGCAGCAGCCGTCCCACCAGGGTGGACTTGCCGTCGTCGACGGAGCCGGCGGTGGCGAACCGCAGCAGGGTGGTGGCCGAGAGCGCCTCGGTCGTGGTCGTGCTCATGGCTAGAAGTACCCCTCGCGCTTGCGGTCTTCCATCGCGGCCTCGGACAGCTTGTCGTCGGCGCGGGTCGCGCCCCGCTCGGTGAGCCGGGAGGCGGCGATCTCGGCGATCACGGCGTCCAGCGTGGTGGCGTCGGAGTCGACGGCACCGGTGCAGGACATGTCACCGACGGTCCGGTAGCGCACGAGCCGCTTCTCGACCCTCTCGCCGTCCTTCGGACCGCCCCACTCACCGGCGGTCAGCCACATGCCCGACCGCGCGAACACCTCGCGCTCGTGCGCGAAGTAGATCTGCGGCAGCTCGATCTTCTCCCGCTCGATGTACTGCCACACGTCCAGCTCGGTCCAGTTGGACAGCGGGAAGACCCGGACGTGCTCGCCCGGGGCGTGCCGCCCGTTGTACAGGTTCCACAGCTCGGGGCGCTGGCGGCGCGGGTCCCACTGGGAGAACTCGTCGCGCAGCGAGAACACCCGCTCCTTGGCGCGGGCCTTCTCCTCGTCACGGCGCCCGCCGCCGAAGACCGCGTCGAACTTCTCGCTCTGGATCTTCTCCGTCAGCGGCAGCGTCTGCAGCGGGTTACGGGTGCCGTCGGGACGTTCCTTCAGCACACCCCGGTCGATGTAGTCCTGGACGGAGGCCACATGGAGGCGCAGCCCATGGGCGGCCACCACACGGTCCCGGTACTCAAGGACCTCCGGGAAGTTGTGTCCCGTGTCCACATGCAGCAGCGAGAACGGCACCGTGGCCGGCGCGAACGCCTTCAGCGCCAGGTGCAGCATGACGATGGAGTCCTTGCCCCCGGAGAACAGGATCACCGGGTTCTCGAACTCGCCCGCCACCTCACGGAAGATGTGCACCGCCTCGGACTCCAGCGCGTCCAGATGCGACAGGGCGTACGGGCTGCCCGTACCGTCCTTCACCGTGGCGACGGTCGTCATGCCAGTCCCCTCTCGCTCAGCAGGGCGTACACCGACGCGGCGGACTCCTGCACGGTCTGGTTCTGCGACTCGATCCGCAGATCCGGGGTCTCGGGCTCCTCGTAGGGGTCGTCGACCCCGGTGAGCCCGGTCAGCTCGCCCGCGGCCTGCTTGGCGTACAGCCCCTTCACGTCGCGGACGCTGCACACGTCGACCGGGGTCGCCACGTGGATCTCCAGGTACGGCGTGGTGTTCTCGGCGTGCCGCTTGCGCACCGCCTCCCGGCTGTCCGCGTACGGCGCGATCACCGGCACCAGCGCCGTGACGCCGTTGCGGGCGAGCAGTTCGGCGACGAAGCCGATGCGCTGCACGTTGGTGTGCCGGTCCGCGCGGCTGAAGCCGAGGCCGGCCGAGATGAACTCGCGGATCTCGTCGCCGTCGAGCACCTCGACGCGGTGGCCCTCGCCGCGCAGCCGGCCGGCCAGCTCGTACGCGATGGTGGTCTTGCCGGCGCTCGGCAGACCCGTGAGCCAGACGGTGGCCCCGGTCGTCACGTGGTTCTCCTGGGTCGAGTCGTTCGAGTCGTTCGTCATCCGTGCAGTCCGCACTCGGTCTTGGCGCGGCCCGCCCAGCGGCCGGCCCGCGCGTCCTCGCCCGCGAGGACCCGGCGGGTGCAGGGGGCGCAGCCGATGGAGGCGTATCCGTCCGTCAGCAACGGGTTGGTGAGGACGCCGTGTTCGGCGACGTAGGCGTCCACGTCGTCCTGCGTCCAGCGGGCGATCGGGGAGATCTTGACCTTCTGCCGCTTCTCGTCCCAGCCGACCACCGGGGTGTTCGCCCGGGTCGGGGACTCGTCGCGGCGCAGGCCGGTCGCCCAGGCCCGGTAGCCCTTCAGGCCCTCCTCAAGCGGCCGCACCTTGCGCAGCGCGCAGCACAGGTCGGGGTCGCGGTCGTGCAGCTTCGGTCCGTACTCGGCGTCCTGCTCGGCGACCGTCTGCCTCGGGGTGAGCGTGATGACGTTGACGTCCATCACGGCCTCGACGGCGTCCCGGGTGCCGATGGTCTCCTCGAAGTGGTAGCCGGTGTCGAGGAAGACGACATCCACGCCCTTGCGCACCCGGGAGGCGAGATGGGCGACCACCGCGTCCTCCATGGACGAGGTGACGCAGAAGCCGGGGCCGAAGGTGTCCACCGCCCACTGGAGGATCTCCAGCGCGGAGGCGCCCTCCAGGTCCCGGCCCGCCTGCTCGGCGAGCGCCTTCAACTCCTCGGCCTTACGCTCTTCCTGAGCCGTCGTCATGTCCGGTCATCCCCTCCGTGGTCGGCCCGCTGGAGCCCCCGGGCCAGCAGCCCGAGGAACTTCAGCTGGAATGCGCGGTTGCACGCCCCGCATTCCCAGGCGCCGTGACCCTCCTCGTGCGGACGCAGGTCCTCGTCACCGCAGTAGGGGCAGTAGAAAGGCGCGGCGCGCTCGCTCATGACAGGGCCTCCTCGGAGGCGCGGGCGGCCCAGGCGGCGAACCGCTCGCCGTTCTCGCGCTCGGCCTGGAAGCGCTTCAGCACCCGCTCGATGTAGTCGGGCAGTTCCTCCGCGGTGACCTTCAGGCCGCGCACCTTGCGGCCGAAGCCGGCCTCCAGACCGAGGGCGCCGCCGAGGTGCACCTGGTAGCCCTCGACCTGCTCGCCCCGGTCGTTCAGGACCAGCTGGCCCTTGAGGCCGATGTCCGCGACCTGGATCCGGGCGCAGGCGTTCGGGCAGCCGTTGAGGTTGATGGTGAGCGGCTCGTCGAAGTCCGGCAGACGGCGCTCCAGTTCGTCGATCAGCGTCGAGCCGCGCTGCTTGGTCTCGACGATCGCGAGCTTGCAGAACTCGATGCCGGTGCAGGCCATGGTGCCGCGCCGGAAGGAGGACGGCCGGGCGGTGAGGTCCAGCGCGTCGAGCCCTTCGACCAGCGACTCGACCTTGTCCTCGTCGACGTCGAGGACGATCATCTTCTGCTCGACCGTGGTGCGGACCCGGCCGGAGCCGTGCGCCTCGGCGAGGTCGGCGATCTTCGTCAGCGTGGCGCCGTCGACCCGGCCGACCCGCGGGGCGAAACCGACGTAGAACCGGCCGTCCTTCTGCCGGTGCACGCCGATGTGGTCGCGCCACTGCTGGGCCGGCTGCTCGGGGGCGGGCCCGTCGATCAGCTTGCGTCCGCCCAGGTACTCGTCCTCCAGCACCTGACGGAACTTCTCCGCGCCCCAGTCCGCGACGAGGAACTTCAGCCGGGCCCGGTTGCGCAGCCGGCGGTAGCCGTAGTCACGGAAGATCGAGACGACGCCCTCGTGGACGTCCGCGACCTCCTCCAGCGGCACCCAGGCGCCGAGCCGCACGCCCAGCTTGGGGTTGGTGGACAGACCGCCGCCGACCCAGACGTCGAAGCCCGGGCCGTGCTCGGGGTGCCGTACGCCGACGAAGGCCACGTCGTTGATCTCGTGCACGACGTCCATCAGCGGCGAGCCGGAGATGGCCGTCTTGAACTTGCGGGGGAGGTTCGAGTAGGCCGGGTTGTTCAGCACCCGGCGCTTCATCTCCTCCAGGGCCGGGGTGGCGTCGATGATCTCGTCCTCGGCGATGCCCGCCACCGGGGAGCCGATCATCACACGCGGGGTGTCGCCGCAGGCGGTCACGGTGGACAGGCCCACGCCCTCCAGCCGCTCCCAGATCTCGGGCACGTTCTCGATCTGGATCCAGTGGTACTGGACGTTCTGCCGGTCGGTGATGTCGGCGGTGCCGCGCGCGAACTCCTGCGAGATCTCGCCGATCACGCGCAGCTGCCGCGTGGTGAGGGCGCCGCCGTCGATGCGCACCCGCATCATGAAGTAGCGGTCGTCCAGCTCCTCCGGCTCCAGCACCGCGGTCTTGCCGCCGTCGATCCCGGGCTTGCGCTGGGTGTACAGACCCCACCAGCGCATCCGGCCGCGCAGATCGCTCGGGTCGATCGAGTCGAAACCGCGCTTGGAATAGATCGTCTCAATGCGTGTCCGCACATTGAGACCGTCGTCGTCCTTCTTGACCTGCTCGTTCCCGTTGAGCGGGGTGAAGTGCCCCGCGGCCCACTGACCCTCGCCGCGGTGACGGCTCACCTTGCGGCGCGGCGCGGAGGCGGCGGGGTTCTGTGGGGTGGCGGCCATGGTTCTACGTCCTTCGGGACAGGCGGGAAGGGGGCTCTGACCTGCGCATGAGCGCGCATGCGGGCATGCTCGCGCGGCATTGCGCGGCAGAAATCAGGTGCGGGGAAGTGCGGCGGTGCTGGTGAGCTCAGCTCGCCGGACAGATGGCGCTGGACATGCGGCCGAGGTCGACGTGCCGCCGACTCACCAAGGCAATTCCAGTTCCAGACATGGCGGAAGCGTGTCACGGCGATCTGGACACAGTCCAGCTTTATCCATCATGCGGACATCCTTGTCCCGAAATATGGAACAAGGGTGTCGTCGCTCACATGCGCCGCCGAAGCCTTGTCCCGGCAGGTCGGGCCGGGTATGCGGAGGTACGGGCGCCGGACGGGCGCCGGACGGGCTCAGGCGGGGTACGCCCCCGGCCACGGACCGGGCGTCGCCGTCTCCGGCTCCAGCTCGACCTTCGTGTCGAACAGCGTGAAGCCCCGCCGCCGGTAGTTGTCCAGGGCGAACTCGCCGTCCTTGCTGCACGTGTGCAGCCACACCCGCTTCGTCGGCGCCCGCCCCGGCCACCGCTCCGCCAGGTCCCAGGCGCGGGCCGTGCCGTACGACAGCAGATGACCGCCGATGCGCCGGCCGCGGAAGGCGGGGATCAGCCCGAAGTAGACGATCTCCACCACGCCCTCGTCCTGTGCCGCCAGCTCCACGTAACCGGCGGGCGTACCGCGGTCGTAGGCCACCCAGGTCTCCACCCCGGGTCGCGCCAGGTACTCCTGCCACACGGTGTACGGCCAGCTCAGCCGGTCGGTCCAGCGGATGTCGCCGCCGACCGAGGCGTACAGGAAGCGGCTGAACTCGGGGGAGGGGGCCGTGGCGCGGACGATCCGGACGTCGTCGCCCTCCGGTGCGGCGGCGGGCAGGAGATCGGCCGGGGACGTCTGCTCCAGGGACCAGGTGGTGACGGGGACGCTGCTCATGCGGGCCAGGGAATCATCCCGCCGCGGATCTGTCGATCGACCTGGTCGCCCCGCGTGCGGCCAGGGAGGAAGGGAGCTCGCTCCGGCAGCGGCCCGCCGCCGCGGACCCGGGGTGCGCGATCAGTCCGACGAGCGGTCCAGGTCGGCCAGCGGCAGGGCGAAGAGCATCCGGTCCGACAGCGACCAGACCTCGCCGGTCTCCTGCCAGTACGACAGCGAGCCCGCCTCCTCGGCCCAGCAGCGGTGCGAGGCGTCCGCCCCGCACTGGGCCGCCCTCGCGCCCGTGAGGTCCTGCCGCCACAGCCCGCCGTGTCCGTCCCGCGAGCCGGGCAGGCGTCCCACATACCAGGACGGACGGGTCGCGCCGGGCTCCCGGTACGACAGCACGCCCCGGATCCCGGCCGCCCGGGTCCGGTACTCCTCCACCGCGTTAACCCGGCCCGCGGCGTCCGTGGCGAGCAGCCCGCCGCGCGCGGGATCCGTGCTGAAGGCGTACCGCCACAGCCGGGCCGGATGATCGCCGCCGGGCGCCGTCCACTCCGCGGCGACCAGGCTGTCGGGCGCCGTGCTCCGGTCCAGGGCGAGCGCGCCGGGGCACGGCGGCCCGTCGGCGGCGCAGCGCCCGGCGGTGAAGCGGTAGGAGGCGACCGCGGGCATCACGTACCGGTAGCCGTCCGCGGACCAGCCGCCGGGCACCCTGCCGATCGCGGGCCCGTCGACGTCGGTGCGCTGGATGCGGTCGAGGTCGTAGACATAGAGCGCGTCGGCGCCGCCGCTCCTCGCGGTGACCAGCAGCTTGTCCTGGTACCAGACCATGCCGGAGACCCCGGAGACCAGGCCCCGGTAGTTCCGGCCGCCGTCGACCGGCAGCACCAGCAGCACCCAGCGGTAGGAGAGACGGGCGGGGTCGTCGGCGTTCACGAAGGCGACCCGGGCGAGGCCGCGCTCCGCGGTGCGGCCGGCGGTGGTGCTGTGGGTCCAGCCCGCGAGGAGCACCCGGTGCGTGCCCCAGACGCCGTCGTCGTCGGCGTCCCCGGAGGTCGTCACCGACGCCGGCCGCCAGGCGGTCGCGGCATCCGCCGGGTCCCAGCAGTAGGCGCGGGCGACGGCCGGGGCGACGGGCAGGGAGGAGCGGTCGGCGGAGGAGCAGCGGGCGGACTCGTTCATCTCGCGGTCGGCGCTCGCGAGGACGTCGGCCACGCCGACCGGGGTGCCCATCGACGCGGACAGCCGGTCCAGCGTACGGGCGGGGACGAGATGTTCCTGCAGGCGCAGCCGGCCGGTGTCGGCGGGGGAGGAGAGCGGCTTGAGCGCGCCCGGGCTGTCGGTGACATCCGCCTGGGAGGCGCTGATCAGGGTCGCGGCCGCGGTGAGCGCCAGCGCGGTCCCGGCCAGGACCGCGCGCAGCGCGGCGCCGCGTCTGCGCCGGCGGTGTCTGCCGCGATGCTTCATCTCGTCCCCTCTTTCAGGGCTCCTTCGCCTCCGAGGTGCCTCGGTGGCCCCGTACGGGCCGAGGCGGGCCAACTGTGCCTGGTGGTCCGTACGTTGACGCCTGGCGCAGCCGGGGAGGCCCTGACAGGATGCTACGGCAGTAACGGCCCGCGCAGGGCGAAGACCCCGCAATTACGCGCAGGACATCGTCAGGGGGCGGCGGGCCGCGTGCCTCCAAGAGTCGTCCGGCGACGCGAGATCGCCGGCGCCGTCGAAGAAATCAGCAGGTCACGAGGGTCGTCGGGGAGCAACACCGCCGTTTCCACGTCCTCGCGGAAACGATACGGTCGATGCTGGAGAAGTTCCCCGAGGTACCGCCGGATCCGCGACATCTCGGCTCGCACCGTCACCGTGCGTGAGGGATCCCCGAACAGGTCCCCGGCGAGCGCCGCCGCACCCCGGCCGGAACGGTGCTCGGCGAGCAGATAGATCAATTCCGCGTGCCGAGGACTGAGTTCACGCGACCAGGACCCCGCCGAACCACTCACCGTCAGCGTGCTGCGCCAGGGCCTGGCGAGGTCCAGCACGAGCCGGGTCGCCGTGGTCGCGGGCTCGTCCGCCGCCCGCAGCAGCCAGCCCCCGGCCAGCGGCTCCACCGCGCACGAACCCAGCGAGGGCAGCCACCGCAGGCCCGGCGCGAGCGACTTGGGCAGCGCGACCCGCCGTACGTACGGCATCCCGGACACCGCCGCCGACCAGCCGTCGCGGTCCACCACCAGCGCCCGGCCGTCCAACCGGGCCAGCAGCGGAGCCGCCACCGCCCGCAGCCGTTCCAGCGAGTCCAGATGCAGTTCCCGCAGGCGCGCCTCGGCCAGTTTGGCCACCGAGTCCACCCAGGCCAGCGTCGCCGGATGCATCGTCTCCAGCGGGCCGCTGACGTCCACGACACCGATCAGCCGGCCGTCCCGGGGGTCGGTGATCGGCGCGCCCGTACACGTCCAGGAGGCGTGGGAGCGTACGAAGTGCTCGGCGGCGAAGACCTGTACGGGCCGGCGCACCACCGCCGGGGTGCCCACGCCGTTCGTGCCGACGACGTCTTCACGCCAGTCCGCGCCGAGTTCAAAACCGAGGCCGTCCGCCTTGCGCAGCACCGGCGGGGCGCCCTCCCGCCACAGCACCCGTCCCTCCGCGTCCGCGACGACCATGATGTGCTGGGCGACGTCCGCGACCGAAAGCAGACCCTCGCGCAACACCGGCAGTACGTGCCGCAGCGGCGACTCCTCGCGCCGGCGCCGCACTTCGTCCGACGGCAGCAGCCCCGACCGGAAGTCGTGGTCGGGGTCCACGCCGCTGCGCAGCATGCGCCCCCAGGACTGCTCGATCACCGGCCGCGGCGCGATCCGCGCACGGTGACCGGCGAGCGTGGCCTCGCGCACCTCGTTCAGCACGCGCGCCGCCTGCGCCGCGTCCACGGCGGCCAGGCGCGCCACGTTCATCGGCGGGTTCACCACTGGGGTCCTCCCGGGAAAAGGGCCCGAAGGGGCCCGGAAAAGGTCTTCGAACACGCATGTCAAGCCGTACCGGCGGCGGTTTCCGGCCCGGTTGCGCCCCTCATACTGCCCCGAGGCGTATGGCGGAGGCACATACTCCGCACACGTGAGCCAACAAGTTGCAACCCCTTGCAACCCTGGTGAACTTGTCGAAGGTGGCCGAGACTTGACCCCCGGGGTGGTGCCGTGTCGGCGCAGCACCACCCCGTCCCTCGGGAGGGTCGGCCGGCGTCGCGCCACACGTCGGCGCCCTTTTCACGGCACGGGACGTGCTCGTTCCACGATCGCCGTCAGGTCCAGGCCCGTCGGCAGGGTGCCGAAGCTCGCTCCGTGATCGCCGCCCAGACGGGAGGCGCAGAAGGCGTCGGAGACCTCCGGCGGGGCGTGACGGACCAGGAGGGAACCCTGGAGGACCAGCGCGAGACGCTCCACCAGGCGGCGGGCGCGGGCCTCGACGCCGTCCAGGTCGGCGAGTTCGGTGAACAGGTCCTTCACCGCCCGGTCCAGCCGGTGGTCGGCGCCATGGGCGCAGCCGATCTCGGTCAGGCAGGCGTCCAGCGCGCCCGGCTCGCGCTGCAGCGCCCGGAGCACGTCCAGCGCCTGGACGTTTCCCGCGCCCTCCCAGACGGAGTTCAGCGGCGACTCCCGCACCAGCCGCGGCAGCCCGGACTCCTCGACGTAACCGTTGCCGCCCAGGCACTCCGCGGCCTCCACCGCGACGGGCGTACAGCGCTTGGTGATCCAGTACTTGGCGGCCGGCACCGCGAGCCGCAGGAAGGCGCGCTCCTGCTCGCTCCCGTCGTCGTGGGCGGCCGCCAGCCGCAGCGCGAGCGTGGTCGCGGCCTCGGACTCCAGGGCGAGGTCGGCCAGGACGTTGCGCATCAGCGGCTTGTCGATCAGCGCGGTGCCGAACGCCTCCCGGTACGCGCAGTGGTGCACGGCCTGTGCCACCGCCTGCCGCATCAGTCCCGCCGAGCCGAGCGCGCAGTCCAGCCGGGTCGCGGCGACCATGTCGATGATGGTCCGCACCCCGCGCCCCTCCTCGCCGACCCGGCGCGCCCAGGTCCCGTCGAACTCGACCTCGGCGGAGGCGTTGGACCGGTTGCCCAGCTTGTCCTTCAGCCGCTGGAGCAGAAACACGTTCCGGGCGCCGTCCGCGAGGACCCGGGGCACGAGGAAGCAGGTCAGCCCGCCGGGGGCCTGCGCGAGCACCAGGAAACCGTCGGACATCGGCGCCGAGCAGAACCACTTGTGCCCGGTCAGCGTGTACGTCCCGGCCTCGGCGAGGGGCCGGGCCTCGGTGGTGTTCGCCCGTACGTCGCTGCCGCCCTGCTTCTCCGTCATGGCCATGCCGAAGAGGGCGCCGGGTTTCCGCGAGGCGGGCCGCAGCTCACGGTCGTAGACCGTCGACGTCAGCCGCGGCACCCACTCCGCCGCCAGCTCCGGATCGGCACGCAGCGCGGGCACGGCCGCGTGCGTCATCGACAACGGGCAGCAGTTGCCCGCCTCGACCTGGGTCCAGACCAGGAAGGCGGCCGCCCGGCGCACGTGCCCCGCGTCCCGCGTCCAGGCCGCCGTCAGCCCCGCCCCCACCCCCTTGCCGAGCAGCCGGTGCCAAGCCGGGTCGAAGTCGACCTCGTCGATCCGGTGGCCGTACCGGTCATGAGTGCGCAGCCGGGGCGGATTCTCGTTCGCCCGCGCCCCCCACTCCTGCACCTGCGCCGAGCCGGCGGCACGGCCCAGCACGGACAGCTCCTCGCGCACCTCGTCCAGCACGTCCGGACCGGTGTGGCGCTCGACGGCCGCCACGAGCGCCCGGTCGGCGGTGAACACGTCGTATCCGGCGAGCGGGGGCGGCTGGTTCGTCACGGTGTGGGTGGAGGTGCCTGCCATGATCGCGAACCTATCCGGGACGGTGCTGGTGATGGCCTCCAGCGTGGCACAGCGGCCCGTACCGGGGGGACAGAAGCCGATCAACCGGGCCGGGGAGCGTGGTCGACCGGGCCGGAAGGTGAGGCCGGTCCGGTGCTGCGGATACCTTTGGGTCGTGCAGCCAGCAAGTGAACCCCCCACGCGGCCCGCCGGTCGCCTCCACCGGGCCAGAGCCCTCTACCGGAACGTCTCCAAGCGCAGGACCGCCTGGCTGCTGCTCAAGGACACCGTCAACTCCTGTGTGGAGTACCGCATCCTGGGCCTCGCGGCCGAGGCCGCGTTCTTCACGCTGCTGTCCGTGCCGCCCCTGCTGCTGTGCCTCATCGGACTGCTCGCCTACGTCGACACCTGGACCGGCGCCCACAGCATCCAGAGCCTGGAGACCAACATCCTCGACGCCTCGCGGACGGTCCTGTCCGACAAGGGCGTCAAGGACATCACCCAGCCGATACTGCACGACGTGATGAAGGGCGGCCGCCCCGACATCATCTCCATCGGCTTCGTGTTCGCCCTGTGGTCCGGCTCCCGCGCGGTGAACGTCTTCATCGACACCATCACCGTCATGTACGGCCTCGACGGAGTCCGGGGCATCGTCAAGACACGCATGATGTCGTTCCTGCTGTTCATCGTGGCGCTGCTGATCGGCTCGGTGGCACTGCCGTTGATGGTGGCGGGCCCGGACGCCGTGGTGCGGGTGGTGCCCTGGTCGGAGACGCTGGTGCAGGTCCTGTACTGGCCTGTCGTCATCCTCCTGTCCATCGCCTTCCTGACGACGCTGTACCACGTGTCCGTGCCGGTCCGCTCGCCGTGGATCGAGGACGTCCCCGGCGCGCTCGTCGCCCTGGCCATGTGGGTCCTCGGCAGTTTCCTGCTGCGCATCTACCTCGTGCACACCATCGAGGGCGCCACCATCTACGGCTCCCTCGCCGCGGCCGTCGCCGTCCTGTTGTGGATCGGCGTGTCGGCCTTCGCCGTCCTCGTCGGCGCGGCCGTGAACGCGGCGATCGACCGGGTCTGGCCCGCCGCCGCCACGGCCGCCGCCCGCGAGGCGAACGAACGGGTCCGCGAGGCCCAGGTCGCCGAGTACGTCGCCTGGGCGTCGGCGGCCCGCGAGACCGACCCCGACGACCCCGAGATGCCCTCCGAGTTCCCCGAACGCTGGTCGCGCTTCCTCCCCCCGGAGGACGTCACGGCCCGGCTGCGCACCCACGCCAAGAACCCGCACCACCACCATGCCCACAACGGGAGCGGGGAACCGCACAAGGGCCAGGGTCCGGGGAAGGATCAGGGTCCTCAGAGGCAGGGGCCGGGGCCGGGGAGCGCGCCGCCGCAGGGGCAGTGAGGAGCGCGCCGGAGAGCAGGCGGGCAGGGGCAGGCGGGCAGGCGGCGGGGCCGGGCGCGCGCGGCGGCCCTCCCGGTCCGCTCAGGGCTTCCACACGCCGTCCGCCGCGGCCTCCCGTACGACGTCACCGAAGTCCCGCGGCTCGCGCCCCAGCACCCGCCGTACGCCGTCGGACAGGTGGGCGTTGTGGCCGTCGAGCAGGGAGGCGAACAGCTCGACCAGGAACTCCACCTCCTCGGGCGGCAGCCCGAACGCGGCCATCCGCTCGCCGTAGTCGCGGGCCGACACCGCCTGGTACGCCAGTTCCCGGCCCGTCGCCGCCGCGATCTCCGCGACCGCCTCGCCGAAGCTCAGCAGCCGCGGCCCCGACACCTCCACCGTCCGTCCCACGTACCGCTCGCCGCCGGTGAGCGCCGCCACCGCGACGTCCGCGACGTCCCGCACGTCGACGAACGGCTCCCGCACCGCTCCGCCCGGAAACACCAGTTCCCCGGCCGCCCGTATCTCCTCGACGAGCGGCCCCTCGCTGAAGTTCTGCGCGAACCACGCGGCCCGTACGACCGTCCACTCGGCCCCGGACTCCGCGAGCGCCCGCTCCGTCGGCCGGGCCTGCTCCTCACCCCGCGCGGACAGCAGCACCAGCCGCCGTACGCCCAGCCGCACCGCCTCCCGCGCGAGCCCGCCGACCGCCTCGGGGGCGTCCGGCGCGCCGACGTCCAGCGGGTACACCAGATAAGCCGCGTCGGCGCCACGCAGCGCGGCCTCCCAGGTCGACCGGTTCTGCCAGTCGAAGCCACACGCGCGCGTGGCGGCACGGACCGTCAGGCCGGCCGCCCGTGCCGCCGCCGCGACCCGGCTCCCCGTACGGCCGGACGCCCCCGTCACGACGACCGTCGGCACCTTCGTGCGATCCGTGTGTTCCGCGTGTTCCGTGTTCTGGGTCATGCCCGCCAGTCAACTGCCGTGCCCCGCCAGGGAACATCGCCGATCCGCTCACTCCCATAAGCGGGCGTCTACGCTGCCTTCATGGACGCACTCGCAGGCCTGCTGGACGGCCCACGCGCGCGTGGCGCCTTCATGATCCGGGCGTGCTTCGACCCGCCGTGGGCCGTCCGCGTGGCGGACGAGGCACCGCTGACCGTGATGCTCATGGCACGCGGCACCTGCTGGATCACCCCGGACGCGGACGGCGTGCCGGTGCGGCTCGGCCCGGGAGACCTCGCGATCACGCGCGGCCCCGACCCGTACACCGCCGGCGACACGCCCGGCACCGCACCGCAGGCGCTCATCCTGCCCGGCGGCGAGTGCCGCTACCCCGATGGCACCTCCCTGAACGGCTCCATGGACCTCGGCGTCCGCACCTGGGGCGACCGCCCCGACGCAGCCACGGTCATGCTCATCGGCACCTACCTGATGCGCGGCGAGATCCACGGCCGTCTCCTCGACGCCCTGCCGCCCCTGCTGGCCCTGCCCGCCGACGTGTGGGACTGCCCGCTCACGCCCCTGCTCGCGGAGGAGATCGTCCGCGACGCGCCGGGCCAGGAGGTCGTCCTGGACCGGCTGCTGGACCTGCTGCTCATCAGCGCCCTGCGGGTCTGGTTCTCCCGCCCGGAGGCGGCTGCCCCCGCCTGGTACCGGGCGCTGGCCGATCCGGTCGTCGGCCGCGCGCTGCGCCTGCTCCAGGACGACCCCGCCCACCCGTGGACGGTGGCCGCGCTCGCCGCCGAGGCCGGGGTGTCCCGCGCGGCCCTCGCCCGCCGCTTCACCGACCTCGTGGGCGAACCCCCGATGGCCTACCTGACCGGCTGGCGGCTCGCCCTCGCCGCCGACCGCCTGCGCGACACCGACCTCACCCTGGACACGATCGCCCGCCAGATCGGCTACGGCAGCGCGTTCGCCCTCTCCGCCGCCTTCAAGCGCGTCTACGGCGTGAGCCCCCAGGAGCACCGGGCGGGGCGGGCGGCCGCGGCAGTGGGCGTCTGAGCGGCGCCGAGGGTCCTGTGAACCGAGGGCCCCTTAAGGGGCGCGGTCCTGGTGATCTCCACCCGCCTCTCCACCCCTGCTCCGATCCGCCCGGCACCGCCTCGGGCCTAGCGTTCTCCGCGGGTCGGCAACGGCATCCGGCCGGCGAGAAGGCGTAGGGGATGACGAGGCGCGGGACATGGCGGAGGTGCGGGACATGGCGGAGGCGACGCGGCACGCACGACGGCTGGAAACCGGCACAGCGGCGAACACAGCGCCGGGCACGGCGACCGAGGTGGTGACCGGGCCGAAGACCGTGACGCGGGCAGGGCCGCGGGCCGGTGGCACGGGCTACGGGCCGCTCCTCGGAACAGCCGTCGACATCGTGCTGCCGCTCGTGGTCTTCTACGCGGCCCGCGCTCTCGGTGCCGGCCAGGCACCGGCGCTGCTGCTCAGCGGAGCGCCTCCCGCGCTGCGTCTGCTGTACGGCGCGGTCCGGCATCGCCGGATCGACGGGGTGGACCTGTTCTTCACGGTGCTCTTGAGCGCCGCCGCGCTGGTGACCCTGCTCGGCGGCGGTCCCCGGGTCCTGCTGTTCAAGGACGCGGCGCTGTCCCTCGTGGTCGGCATCTGGGTGCTCGGCACCGGCTTCACCCGCAGGCCCCTCGCCTTCCAGCTGGGGCAGCGGCTGCACCGGGGGCCGACGGCCCGGGCGCGGGCCGGGTTCTGGCAGGGCTCCGCCGAGTTCCGCCGGGCCCTGCGCGTCCTCACCCTGGCCTGGGGCGCCGAGCAACTGCTCGACGGCTCCCTCGGCACCCTCGCCGCCGCCACGCTGCCCACGGACACGGTGCCCCTGCTCACCCGCGTCGCGTCCCTGTCCCTGCTGGCCCTGACGGCCGTGGCCACCGCCGCCTACGCGCGCCGATTCCGCACCCGTCACGGCCTCCCGTTGCTCGGCGCCCCCGGATCCGAAACCACCGGCATACGCACCCCGGCGGCGGCGCTCCCCGGGACCGGACGCCCGAGCTGACCTCCACCGCTCACCGCCGCCGCCGGAGCTTGCGCTCACCGTCGGATCCTGCGCCCACCGGCGGAGTATCGCCCCGGCCGCCCAGCACCGTGCCGGGCGCCGTGGACGACGTAGGCTGGCACGCGTGTACGCGGAGCGGGCCTCCCGGCTGACCGGCGCCGTCGTCTGGACGCACACCCCGAGCAGATCCAGGAACGGGGCGGTGCTCCCCGACGGCTGCATGGACCTGCTGTGGAGCGAGGGGCGGCTGCTGGTCGCGGGACCCGACACCCGCCCCTACGCCCCCGAGGGCCCGGGCCGTGCCTGGGCGGGCATCCGCTTCTTCCCCGGCACCGCGCCCACCCTCCTCGGCGTACCCGCGTACGAACTGCGCGACCTGCGCGTGGAGTTGGCGGATCTCTGGCCCGCCGCCCGGGTCCGCCGGCTGTGCGAGCGCATCGAGGCCGCGCCCGACCCGGCGACGGCGCTGGAGGAGATCGCCCTGGCCGCGGCCGCGCGGGCGCAGGCCCCCGACCCGTTGCTGCACCGGCTGGTGGAGCGCCTCGACGAGGGCCGACCGGTGTCCGCGACGGCCGCCGAACTCGGTCTCGCCGCCCGCACGCTGCACCGCCGCAGCCTGACCGCGTTCGGCTACGGGCCCAAGACCCTGGCCCGCATCCTGCGCCTGCAACGCGCGCTGGCGCTGGCCCGCTCCGGGCTGCCGTACGTCGAGACAGCGATCCGCGCGGGGTACGCGGACCAGCCTCATCTCGCCCGCGAGGTGCGGGAGTTGGCAGGCCGGCCGCTCGGGGAGCTACTCGGCGGCGGGTAGCGGGGCGAACAGGTCGACGCTGTTGCCGTCGGGGTCGTGCACGGTGGCGTACCGCTGCCCCCAGAAGGCGTCCCACGGCTTCAGTTCCCCGTGGTGTCCGGCGCCGACGAGGTCCTCGTACACGGCGTCGACCTCGGCGGGGGAGTCACAGCGGAAGGCGAGCCCCACGCGCCCGCCGCCCTGGGGCGGCCGCCAGCGGGAGTGGAAGGAGCGGACGGTCTCCTCGGTGTCCAGTGTGAGCGTCAGCCCGCCGGGCAACTCGGCCTCGACATGCGGCTGTTCCTCGGACCCGGGCGGGAAGACGAGCCCGAGGCGGCGGTAGAAGGCGAGCGAGGCGGCCAGGTCGGAGGCCACCAGCCCGATCACGGCGAATCGTGCAGTCATGAGCCCACCGTAGGAAGACACTGCCCGCCCGGTCTTGAAGAAATCGGCCACCCACACAGAAGACGAGCCATGCACCCACCAGCCTCCCGCCCCCGAGGCCACGGTCACCGGGTGCGTGCTTCAAGGAAGTTGGGCGGCTCCGCACCCCCGAGCAACGTTTCTGCGGTGAATCGACTCCACCATTGGGGTGAGTAAAGCTCGCGTACATGGAAGGTCATGTGAATATCTAGAGAAGCTTTGGTTTTAGTAAAGGGCGTCGAACGCGTAGCCCGATCGCTCCGCGTCACCCACCCACAGAAGGAGCCGGACCTTGACCTACGGAAACCAGCTGCGCGAGCGCATCGCCGGGCCCGGGACCACACCCCTGATCGGCGTGTACGACATGTACTCCGCGTCGATCGCGGCCAAGCACTACGACGGCATGTTCGTCTCGGGCTTCGGATTCGCGGCGTCGTACTACGGACTGCCGGACATCGGTTTCATCGCCTGGCCCGACATGGTGGCCTTCGTGCAGCGGCTGAGGGGCGCGTTCCCGCACCACCACCTGCTGGTGGACATCGACGACGGCTACGTCGACCCCGAGGTCGCCTGTCACGTGGTCGAGGGGCTGGAGCGCATCGGGGCCTCCGGGGTGATCCTGGAGGACCAGAAGCGGCCCCGCCGCTGCGGGCACGCCGACGGCAAGCAGGTGCTGCCGCTGGGGGAGTACCTGGAGAAGCTGAACAAGGTCCTGGAGGCCCGCAAGGACCTGGTCGTCGTCGCCCGGACGGACGCCACCGACGAGCACGACATCCTGCACCGTGCCGAGCGGCTGGCCGCCACCGACGCCGATGTCGTCCTCGTCGACGGGGTGCGCAGCGTCGAATGGATCCAGCGCATCCGCACGGTCGTGGGGGACAAGCCCCTGCTGTTCAACCAGATCGCCGGCGGCAAGTCGCCCCGCCTCTCCCTCGGCGAACTGACCGATCTCGGCGTGGACGTGGCGATCTACAGCACTCCGTGCCTGTTCGCGGCGCACGAGGCGGTGGACTGTGCACTCGGCGACCTGAAGGCGGCCGACGGCCGGCTGCCCGAGGTGGACCCCGCGAGCGGCATCGGCGTGAAGGCCTCCACCAGCCTGCTGGAGCGCAACATCGCTCCCGAGCGGCTCACCTCCGAGGGCGTGGGCGTGTGAGCGGTGCCGTGGCCCGGCTGGGGCGGGCGGTGGTCCTCGCCGCCGCGACGGCCGCCGTCGGCGCGGCGCCCGCGGCCGCGTCCGACAGCCTGATCACCGTGATCGACAACTCCCGTGCCGACTCCTGGCTGGAGGTCGACCGTACGGCGAACGTCCAGACCGGCAGGGGCACGGCCGGCAGCGACCACGACGGCAGCGCCGTGGACGCGATCGAGGCCCTGGTCGGCGGCAGAAGCGACCACCGGGAGGTCTGGCAGAACTGAGCCACCGGGAGCCGCCCGGCCGCCACCGTGGCGCGGCCCCGCTGCTCGCCGGGGCCGGGCCGGCCCGGTGCTTGGCGGGCACCGGCCGGTTCAGTCCTCACCGAGGCCGGGGCGGCCGTTCTCGGCGCGTTCGATGTCCTCCTTCGGATCGTGCTCGTCGCCGGGCGTGGCGACGGCGGCGCGGTGCTGTCCGGGGGCGAGCGTCCGGCAGGCGGCGTGGGCCGTGCCGTAGACGGCGGCGAGGGCCACGGCGGGCAGCGCGAGGAAGGCCACGGTGCGCAGGGTGAGGTTCATGCCGGAGAAACGATCTCGACTGCGGCGCGGTCACCGGCCTGTGCCCGAACAGGCGTGCTGTGTCACGGAGTTGACCGCGTGTCGGGCGGCGCGGCCGTGCTGCCGCGCCGGACCAGCCGGGTGGACAACTCGGTGCGGGTGCCCTCCGGGCGCTCGCCGTGCATCATCCGCACCAGCAGCCGCAGCGCCATCGCCGCCATCTCGCCGACCGGCTGGCGCACGGTGGTCAGGCCCGGGGCGACCCAGCGGGCCTCGGGCAGGTCGTCGAAGCCCACGACGCTCATGTCGTCCGGCACCCGCACCCCCCGTTCCGCGAGCGCGGCGAACACCCCGAGGGCCATCCGGTCCGAGCACACGAACACCGCGGTCGGCGGTTCGGGCAGGTCCAGCAGCTCGTGCGTGCGCAGCCGGGCGGTGGCCTCGTCGTATCCGGCGTGCCGCACGTACTCGGCGCGGTGCCGCACCCCGGCCGAAGCGAGCGCGGAACGGTATCCGGCCACCCGTGTGCCGGTGCCCGTCGTGCGCCGCTGGCCGGCGATCACGGCGATCCGCCGGTGGCCCAGCGCGAGCAGATGCTCGGTCGCGCTCACCCCGCCCTGCCAGTTGGCCGCCCCGACCGACACCACCCCGGCCGGCGGCTCGTGCGCGGGGTCGATCAGCACATAGGGGATGCGATGGTGGTCCAGCCAGGCGTACTGCGACGGGGACAGCTCGGCCAGGTTGAACAGCACGCCCGAGGAGCCGCGAGCGGTCAGCTTGTCCAGCCAGCCGTGCTCGCGCCGGTTGCCCCGGGTGCGGTTCGCGCCGGCCGAGACCACCACCTCCAGGCCCGCCTCGTGCGCCGCCGCCTCCACGCCGTGCAGTACGGCGCCCGACCAGGAACTGTCCAGCGAGTGCACCACCAGGTCGACCAAACCCGGTGCCTTCGTCGCGTCGAAGCGGGGGCGGCGCACATAGCCGAGCCGGTCCAGCGCCTCGGTGACCCGGCGGCGGGTCTCCGGCGCCACGTCCTCACGACCGTTGACCACCTTCGACGCGGTGGGCACCGAGACCCCCGCCTCGCGCGCGACCACCGCCAGCGTCGGCCCGGCCGCCACGCTCGCACTCCCCGCACGGACCACAGGAAACCGCCTCTCCGGCCCGCCTTCGGGCCCCGAAAGTTGCGACCAACGCTGCTTGCGCGGCCTGCCCACCGACCGTGCAGAAAGCGCTTCCTACGATAGATGTGCGTCAACACGGCGTGAAGACGCGGGAATTCACGGGATGGCAGCAGTCAACACTTTCGAAACTCCGAACATCGTCGTGGCGCGATGCCGGAACGGCCGAGGAAAGCTCACTCGCTGCGGAGTGCTGGTCGAGCCGGAAGCCGGTGAAGTCCGCCGCGAGGGAGGCGTCCACGAGGTTCACCGTGTGGATCGCGGCCATGGCACCGGTGAAGTGCAGCCGGGAGCCGTGGTCGTGAGAGCCGGGTGAGGTCCGGCGGTGGGCCGACCGGGCGGCCGGTGCCGAGCGCGGCGTACCGGAACCGGGCCTCGCCGCGCTCGGCGCCCACCCCCAGGGTGAGCGGCGCACCGGCCTCGACGTCGACCACCGCCGCCCGGTGCGCCTCGTCCTCGTCGTGGAAGAGGGCCGGGCGAAACCGTGGGACGGGACCCGGCGCGGGGCAGTCCACGCTCCGGCGACGTCCCCGGGCCGTGCTGACGTACGTGCCCAGGTCGAAGTACGGCGTGCCGACCGGACGCACCACCGCGTACGTCACCCAGAACCGTGCGCTGTCCCGGCTCGGCGAGGTGCCCGGATCCCGCCCGAGTCCGGCCCCCCGGCCGGCGAGACGCCCGGGGCCGCACCCTCGACGTGGCCCGCCTACGCTCAGTGGGCCACGTCGAGGGAGCGGTGGAGCGGGATCGTAGGGAACCGCTCGAAGGAGCCGGTCGCCGGGTAGTACCCGTCGCCGACGCGGGCCGGGGAGGGGTCCGGGGCGAAGCCGCAGATCACCAGAGTTGTCAACTCGCCGACATATTGCATCACTTGATGGCACCCAGGGTCACCCCGGTGCGCCCGTAGCGGCGCATCGCGACCATCCTGGACCCCGCCTCGCCGCAGGCGGCATCCTCGGCTTCGGTGACGCCCCCTACCACGTGGGCCTCGTGGTCTGCTCCCGCTATCCCCTGGCCCCCAGCACCAGCACATTCGACGAGGTGACCATCACTCCCCAGGAATAGGCCAGCACCCGATTGGAGCCGCCAGCGATGAGCCGCACTTCCCCCCACCACCAACAACCCCCACAACAAGGCGAGTTGAGCCGCCGCAGCCTGCTGAGGACCGCCGGCGGACTCACCGCCGGCCTCGCCCTCGGCACCGCCGTCACCGCCACCACCGCCGACGCGGCCCCGGCGACCTTCACCCACCCCGGCATGCTCCACAACGCCGGCGACATCAACCGCGCCAAGGTCAGGGTCGCCGCGGGCACCGACCCCTGGCTGTCCGGCTGGAAAAAACTGACCGCCAACCCCCACTCCGCCTCCACCTGGACCCCCAACCCCCGGGCCACGATCATCCGCGGCGGCACCGGCGAGAACTACGGCATCCTCTACAACGACATCGCCGCCGCCTACCAGAACGCCCTGCGCTGGAAGGTCGGCGGCACCGAGGCCAACGCCGCATGCGCCGCCAGGATCCTCAACGCCTGGTCGTCCACCCTGACCACCCTCACCGGCAACGCCGACCGCTTCCTCGCCGCCGGCATCTACGGCTGGGAGTTCGCCAACGCCGCCGAACTCATGCGGGACTACACCCCGTTCGACCTCGCCGCCTTCCAGGAGATGATGGCGAACGTCTTCCACCCGCTCAACAACCAGTTCCTCACCGGACACAACGACGCCTGCATCACCAACTACTGGGCCAACTGGGACCTGTGCACCATGGCCTCCATCCTGGCCATCGGCATCCTCAACGACGACACCACCACCTACGACCAGGCCGTCACCTACTTCAAATCCGGCGCGGGCAACGGCTCCATCGAGCACGCGGTGCCGTACCTCTACACCGACAGCGACGGCTACGCCCTCGGCCAGTGGCAGGAGTCCGGCCGCGACCAGGGCCACACCGTCATGGGCATGGGCCAGATGGGCGCCGTCTGCGAAATGGCCTGGAACCAGGGCGACGACCTCTACTCCTACGACGACCGCCGCTTCATGAAAGCCGCCCAGTACGTCGCCAAGTACAACACCGGCCAGGACGTCCCCTACACCACCTACACCTGGGGCAGCGGCCAGAACTGCGCCCAGCAGTCGCAGACCGTCATCGGCTCCGGCTCCCGCGGCCAGCTCCGCCCCGTCTGGGCGATGCTCCACTTCCACTACAACCGCCGCCTGCACCTCGACGACAAGTACATCTCGGCCATGTACGACGACCTCGTCGCCCCCGAGGGCGGCGGCGGGGACTACGGCTCCACCAGCGGCGGCTACGACCAGCTCGGTTTCGGCACCCTGATGTACGCCAAGTAACATACGCATCACTCACCGTACCCGGATCGCCCGAACGGCCCTCCCACGCGCCCGTGCACCGGAATACCGGACGCGCCTGTGGTGCTCTGTTGTTGCACGGTGCACGAGTGCACGGCGAAGGGCTGGTGGGCGATGACGGCAGACCGGACGAACCCCGAGGTCAGGACGGCGTACGGAACCGTACGCGGCCGGTACGAACACGGCGTCGCCGTGTTCCGCGGCATCCCGTACGCCGCCCCGCCCTTCGGCCCCCGACGGTTCCGCCCAGCCGAGCCGCCCGAACCCTGGGACGGCATACGCGACGCCGGCGCCTTCGGACCCACCGCGCCGAAACCGCCGTACTCCGAGGCCTTCGCCCAGTACCTGTCCGACCCCGAGATCCCCGGCGACGACTGCCTCAACCTCAACGTCTGGACCCCCGACCCGGACCCCGGCGCCCGCCTCCCCGTCCTCGTCTGGCTCCACGGCGGCGCCCTGACCAGAGGATCCTCCGCCGTACCCGTCTACGGCGGCACCGCATTCGCCCGCGACGGCGTCGTCTGCGTCTCCGTCAACTACCGCCTGGGCGTGGAAGGTTACGGCCTCTTCCCCGACACACCCCCCAACCCCGGCCTGCGCGACCAACTCGCCGCACTGCGCTGGGTCCACGACACCATCGGCGCCTTCGGCGGCGACCCGGACCGCATCACCCTGTGCGGCCAGTCGGCGGGCGCCATCAGCGCCGGCGCCCTGCTCGCCGCCCCCCAGAGCCAGGGCCTCGTCCGGCGGGCGGTCCTGCAGAGCGGCCCGCCCGAAGTCCTCGACCGCGACAAGGTACGGCGCATGGTGCGCCGCATGGCCAACCGGCTGAATATCCCCGCCACCGCCGAAGCCTTCGCCGCCGTCGACCGCGATCTACTGCTGCGCACCCAGGCCGAGGTCGGCAGGCTCAGCAGCCCGGTCCTCGGCGGACCCGCCTTCGGGATCGTGGTGGACGGCGACCTCGTACCCCGCGACCCGCTGGAAGCGCTCGTCGACGGCGACGCGGCCAGCGGCGTCGACCTCCTCATGGGGTGGACACGCGACGAGTACCGGCTCTGGCTCGTCCCCGGCGGCCTGCTGGAACGGGTCGACCGCCTCGGCCCCGTCGCCCTCGCCGGCGCCATGGCCCGCTGCCACGCCGGCCACGAGGTGCCCCGCGGCTACCGCGCCCTGAACCCCGACGCCGGCACCGCCGAGATCGTCGGCCAGATGGTCACCGACCACCTGCTGCGCGTCCCACTGCACCGCCTCGCCGACGCCCGCCCCGGCACCTGTCACCTCTACGAGTTCGCCTGGCCCTCCGGCCTCCCCGGCCTCGGCGCCTGCCACGCCCTGGAACTGGGCTTCGTCTTCGACACCGGCGCCGCCCCCGAATCCAGAAAACTGGCCGGAGAAGGCGCCCCGCCGGACCTGTGCACGGAGATGCACACGGCCTGGGTACGCTTCGCGACGACGGGCGACCCGGGCTGGCAGGCCTGGGACACGTCCCACCCGGTGCGGATCTTCGGCGACGGTGGACCGTATACCGCATACGGTCCACGGGATACGGAAGTCGCCCTCTGGTCGACCGCCCCCGCCCTGGCACCCGCTGCCCCGGAACCCGGCCCCACCTCGGAGATCCGGGCCCCCGGCGCCGAATGGGCGGCGGCGGTACGACGATTGAGACGCTCGGTGGGGGCGCGGCGGCGGTGATTGCCGGCGGTCGACGGTCGACAATCTGCGGTCGCCGGTGGATTGTCCACAGTCGTCGGTGGCCGAGTCGATCGTCTGCTGTCGACTGTCGACTGTCGACCGACGACCGACGACAGTCCACGGTCGTCAGGTGATTGTTGCAACGCCGCCAGGTCGTCGGGCCGCTAGGCCGAGGCCAACGCCTGTCGGATCGACGCGATCGCCTCCGGCCCCACCCGGCAGCACCCCCCGATGAGCCGTGCACCCGCGTCCCGCCACGCCTTCACCTGCTCGGCGGCGAACCTCGACCGTCCCGTCCAGGCCCGCGCCTCCGCGTCCCAGGCCTCCCCGCTGTTGGGGTAGACCACGACCGGCTTGCCGGTGACCCGGGCCGCGATCTCCGTCGCGGGCTCGACGTCCTGCGGGGCGCAGCAGTTCACGCCCACCGCGATCACCTCGTCCACCTCCGCGGCCAGGGCGAACGCCTCCTCCAGGGGCTGCCCGGCACGCGTGTGCGTACCGTCGACCGTATACGAGAGCCAGGCCGGCACCCCCAGCCCGCGCACCGCCCGGAGCAGCGCGGCGCCCTCGTCGGCGTCGGGAACGGTCTCCAGCGCGAAGACGTCCGGCCCGGCGCCGGCCAGTACCTCCATGCGCGGCCGGTGAAAGCGCTCCAGCTCGTCCACGCTCAGCCCGTACCGGCCCCGGTACTCGGCGCCGTCCGCGAGCATCGCCCCGTACGGCCCGACCGAGGCCGCCACCCACAGCGGCCGCGCCACGCCCGCATCCCCGGCCCGCCGGGCGGCGGTACGGGCCAGGTCCACGCTCCGCGCGAGGAGTCGCGCCGCCTCGTCGTGGCCGATGCCGCGCCGGGCGAAACCCTCGAAGGTGGCCTGGTAGCTGGCGGTGATCGCGACGTCCGCGCCCGCCAGGAAGTAGGCGAGATGCGCCTCGGCCACCGCGTCCGGGCGTTCCGCCAGCAGCCGCGCCGACCACAGCTCGTCGCTCAGGTCGTGCCCGGCCGACTCCAACTGGTTGGACATGCCGCCGTCGAGCACGACCGTCCCGGCGGCGAGGGCGTCGGCGAGGCTGGGGGAGGTGTTGCTGCTGGTCATGACATGACGCTAGTCGAAGCGGAGCCGTGCCGGGCAGCCATGTCCAGTAGGTGAGCGCCTCTCGTCCCGGTCACGCTCCGTCTCCTCGGCACGCCCTGCCCGGAACCGCCATGACCGTCCCCGACCACTCCTCGCGGCCGAGCCGTGCACCGACTGTTCGGCGGGAGCAGGCGACCGCGAAGCACATGGCCGGTGCCGCGTGCGTGCCCGACGGCCGACGGCTCCTGCCGGATCCGGCCTCGGAAGATGACGGTCTACGGGACGATCACCTCACCGGACGCTCTGCCGCCGTGCTGGAACATCCGCCTCGGACCGCCCGCGGCGGAGCGGGGCCGGGGGTACGGCACGCGTGTGCCGTACCCCGGCCCCGGTCGAACGGATTCAGGCGCAGTTGTGTGCGCCGCTGGTGCTGGATGCGACGACGACGTCGGCCAGGCCGCCGAGGGCGACGAGGTGTACGGCGTTGACGGTCAGGCCGTGGTCCGCGCCGGGTGCCGGCACCTGCTCGTTGATGATCAGTTCGGCTCCGCCGGCCAGCTTGATCACGCTGTTCGGTGCGGTCGGCACGGTGACCGGCACGCCGGCGACGGTCAGCTTCATCGTGGCGCCGCCGTGCGATCCCGTGCACGTGCTGACCGACGTCGAGGTGACGCCGCTCAGTCCGATCAGCGGCAGGCCCGGCAGCCCGATCGTGGTCTGCTGCAGCGACGCGGTCGTCGTGACCGTGCCCGGTTTCCAGGTGGTGCTCCCGTCGGCGCACAGCGCGGCCGCGTTGATCAGCAGGGTGTGGACCGTCGCGGTGCACGGGGTGGTGGTCCTGCTCGGCTGCGCGGTGCGGATCGCACCGGTGTCCGGCGTCGGTGGGACGTTCAACGACAGGAGCAGCGCGTTGACCTGCGCGGACAGGCCGAACGCCCGCCCGGTGAAGTACTCCAGCCGGGCCGTGGCGGGGCCGGTGGACGTGCGGTAGAACGGGTCGCCGGCGAACGTCGCGGTGACCGGCAGGGTCGCGGTGTCGTTGAGTGGCTGGTTGAGTGTCGGGACGGTGCAGGACACGGTGCCGGATCCGTCGGTGGTGCCGGCACAGCTCTGCTGCGCGGCGCCGCTGCCGACGACGATGGTCACCGGGCGGCCGGCGACAGGCTCCGCGCCGTCCTCCCGCAGGACGCCGGACAGCGTTGCCGGCCCGCCGTCGGCGAGATGGTTCGGCCCGGTGTAGGTGAGGGCGGTCTCCTCGCGCGTGATGGTGAACGCCGTGGTCGCGTGGCTCGGCAGCGTCCGGTCGTCGCCTGCGTAGCGGGCGGTCAGTGTGGTCGGGCCCGCCGCCTGGCCGGGGGTGAGCCGGCAGTTCGCCGAGCCGTTGGCGTCGGTGGTCGCCGAGCAGGTCCGGCCGGGGCCGCCGTCGCCGAGCGCGAACGAGACGGTCGCGCCGGTGATGGGCTTCCCGCCGCCGGTCAGGCCGGCGGACGCGGTGAAGGCGTCGTGATAGTCCGCGGTCCTCGCGCCCGTGTACGTCAGCACGGACGGCTCCGGGCCGCTCGGCACGGTGAAGCCGATCTTCGCCGAAGTGCCGGTCTCCCCGGCGCCGTTGGTCCCGTCGGCCCAGATCTGGTGCGTCACACCTGGGGTCAGAAGGTTCGCCGGCACCGTCCAGGAGGCCACCTCGGCGCTGCTGCCCGTGTGCTTCACCGGGTCGAGGGTCCAGGCGTACCCGGGTGACGTCGACCCCGAAGGCGGTCCGCCGAGGCTGCCCTCGCCGGCACCGTCGGTTCCGGCGATCACGGTGCCGTCGATGTAGTAGTGCTCGTGAGACAGGTTCTCCTTCCCGTCGGCGGTGTTGTTGTCGACGCTGGCGGTCAGCGTGACCGGGCCGGTCAGGGCCTGGCCGTTGCTGATGCCGTGCACGGTCAGCGACGGCGCCGTTGATGGCGGGGGTGTGCCACCCGCCGGGTCGTGGAGCCAGCTGACGCCGACCATGTGGGGGAACGGGTGGACGACGCCGTTGGAGACGACGATGGTGTTGCTGCCTCCGGGGTTGAAGTTCTCGTCCATCACCTTGAGTGTCGCGGAGTGGCTGCTGTCGTAGGCGGCCGAGACGACGATGCCGACGTGGCCGTCGCCGTTGTACGCGGAGACGTCGCCGGAGCTGATGACGTCGCCCACCTGGGGCAGTTCGGCGGCGGTGTAGGGCTTTCCGTGCCCGTACATGACGAGCTTCTTGCCGCTGGCCCGGTCGGTGAGGCCGTCGTAGGCGTTGGCGAAGTTGTAGCCGTGCCCGACGAGCTGGGGTGGGACACCCCAAGCCTGATAGGCGTAGCGGGTGGCGAGTTCCACGCACTGGAACTCCTCGACCGGTGCGCTGCTGCCTCCGAAGTACGTCGTGTACTCGGTCCCGTGCGACCTGCCGCCGCTGAAGTTGCCGCAGGACTCCAGCCCCTCCCAGGAGTTCTGCATCTTCTCGCCGGGGGCGTGGTTGGCGTCGCAGTCGCCGCTCCACCAGGACGGCGTGGAACCGATGCCGGGAACCCCGGCGTTCGCCGTCTCGGGCGCGGCCGTGTGCGTGGTCGTGTGGGCGCTCGTCCGGGCGGTGGTGTGCGCGCTCGCGTGCGCCGCGGGGTGTGCCGCCGTGGAGAAGGTGGTGGACAACGTGGAGGACATCGTGGTGGGGGCGTCGGGGTCGGGCGAGGAGATGACCAGGTCGTGCGCGAAGGTCGAAGCGTTCGCGTAACGGTGGTCCTTCTCGGCCCGGATCACCCACAGCCGGTTGCCTGCCGCGAGCACCCAGGTGTACCGGTCGATCGCGGAGGGGCCGGACCGGTCCAGTGACACGCGCGGCCGCGTGTATGTGCCGGTCGCCTTCTGTCCGAAGGCGGAGACGCTTGCGGTCCTGTGCGGGACTCCGCCCTGCGCCACGGCCAACTGCTGCTGCCAGTGGGCCGCTTCGGCGGCCGAGGCCGCACCGAGGCCGGGGTTGCCCGGCAGGGTCCTGCCGAACGGGACGGTGGTGATGGCGACGTTCGTGAAGGGGGTCATGGTGGTGGCCGAGGCACTCTGGGACGGGTCCCCCGGGGCGCTCACGGCGAACGGTACCGCCGGAAGGTCCCTGGAGGAGACCCGCAGTCGGACCCCGTCGAGGCGAAAACCCTTCGCGGTGGCGGCGGTACCCGCGGCGGGAGCAGCGGCATGACCGGGGGGTGCCGTTGCCATGGTCGTTGCTGTCGTCGTTGCCGACGCGGCCTGGTTCGGCGAACCGGCCAGGGCGATCACGGTCGCGGCGAGCGCGACCCCAAGTCTCGTGACGCGGGGCGTCCTCACTGATGTCCTCACGGCTTCTCTTCTCTTGTCAGCGACAGGGTGTCCGCGTCGGACTGCAGGGTGCTGCCGCCGTCCCCCTGGAGACAGGTGTGGACGTTCAGACTGTCCGCCTGTACATCCGGCGCAAGGCGGACCAGAACCTATGACGGCTGCGGGCCACGCGAAGGACCTGTTTGCACGGTGAAGCGGTCCTTCCGGTGCCGAACTGCACAGCGGCCCAACTCCGGTACCGGGTAAGGGGATCGGTGTTCGCCTTCCTCACGCCGGACCCATTGACCCCACAGGGGCTCGCCCTTACCTTTTCGGCGTTCGGTATCACAGATGTTGTACGAAATACCAGACAGTGCTTACGGAGGCAGTCCGCATGAGCCGTGACCACGCCCGGCCCGAAGTCCCCAGCCGCAGACTGATGCTGAAGGGTGCCGCGCTGGCCACGGGCGCCCTCGCCACCATGACCGGCACGGCCCACGCGGCCCCCGCCCATGCCGCCGGGAGGACGGCCCCCTACCTGAACCCCCTGGTCCGCCGACGCGCCGACCCGCACATCACCCGGCACACCGACGGCCACTACTACTTCACGGCCACCGTCCCCGAGTACGACCGCATCGTCCTGCGCCGCTCCCGCACCCTGAACGGCCTCGCCACCGCCGCCGAGTCCGTGATCTGGCGGGCCCACGCCACCGGCCCCATGGGTGCGCACATCTGGGCCCCCGAGCTGCACCGCATCGGCGGCAAGTGGTACATCTACTTCGCCTCGGCCCCCGCCGAGGACGTGTGGGCGATCCGCATCTGGGTGCTGGAGAACGCCAACCACGATCCGTTCACGGGGACATGGACCGAGCGAGGCCAGATCCGCACCGCCTGGGAGACGTTCTCCCTCGACGCCACCACCTTCAAGCACCGCGGCACCCGCTACCTGGTCTGGGCGCAGCACGAGCCCGGCATGGACAACAACACCGCCCTGTGGATCTCGCAGATGGACACCCCATGGACCCTCACCGGGCGTCAAGTGCGCCTGTCCACACCGGAGTTCGACTGGGAGTGCGTCGGCTACAAGGTCAACGAGGGCCCGTACGTCCTCCAGCGCAACGGCCGCATCTTCCTCACCTACTCGGCCAGTGCCACCGACCACCACTACTGCATGGGCATGCTCACGGCCGACGCCGGCAGCGACCCGATGGACGCCCGCAGCTGGACCAAGTCGCCCGTACCGGTCTTCTCCAGCGACGACACCACCCACCAGTACGGCCCCGGCCACAACTGCTTCACCGTCGCCGAGGACGGCCGCAGCGACGTGCTGATCTACCACGCCCGCCCGTACAAGGAGATCACCGGCGACCCCCTGAACGACCCCAACCGGCACACCCGGATCCAGAAGCTCGGCTGGAAAGCCGACGGCACCCCGGACTTCGGCGTACCCGTCGCCGACACCGTGAAGGAGGGTGTGTGAGATGAGACGCGTGTACGTCCTCCTGCTCGCCCTGTGCTGCGCCCTCGCCGCGGCACTGACGGCGGCCGGACCCGCGCAGGCGGCACCGCAGACGATCGCCAACGGCACGCAGTTCACGGACACTTCGGGCAACGCCCTGCACGCCCACGGCGGCGGCGTCATCAAGGCCGGCTCGTACTACTACTGGTTCGGCGAGGACAGGAACAGCGACAACACCTTCCGCTCCGTCGACGCCTACCGCTCCACCGACCTGAAGAACTGGGAGTTCCGCGCCCGTGTCCTCACCCAGTCCTCCGCCCCGGAACTGTCCACCGCCTACATCGAGCGGCCGAAGGTCGTCTACAACGCCGCCACCGGCATGTTCGTGATGTGGATGCACAAGGAGAACGGGGTCGACTACACCCAGGCCAGGGTCGCCGTCGCCGTCTCCTCCACCGTCGACGGCGGCTACACCTACCGGGGCAGCTTCCAGCCGCTCGGCCGGTACCAGTCCCGGGACATGACCACGTTCGTCGACACCGACGGCACCGCCTACCTGGTCTCGTCCGCGAACGACAACTACGACCTGAACATCTACCGGCTCACCGCCGACTACACCGGCATCGACAGCCTGGTCGCCAACCCCTGGCCCGGCGGTCACCGCGAGGCCCCGGCCCTGTTCAGGCGCAACGGCGTCTACTTCATGCTGACGTCGGGCGCCACGGGCTGGAGCCCCAACCAGCAGCAGTACGCCACCGCCACCTCCCTCGCCGGCCCCTGGACCTCCTGGAGCAACGTCGGCGACTCCACGGCATACGGCTCGCAGACCGCCTACGTCCTTCCCGTCCAGGGAAGTTCGGGTACCTCGTACCTGTACATGGGCGACCGCTGGGGCAACTCCTTCGGCGGCACGGTCGACGACTCCCGGTACGTCTGGCTGCCGCTGACCTTCCCGGCCGCCACGTCCATGTCGATGTCCTGGTCCCCGGAGATCACCGTCGACAGCGCCGCCGGCACGATCACCGGCACCAGCGCCACGTACCACACGCTCATCGCCCGGCACAGCTCCAAGTGCGCCGACGTGCCGAACCAGTCCCTGTGGCAGGGCGTCGCCGTGAGCCAGTACACCTGCAACGGCGGCACCAACCAGAAATGGTGGTTCAAGGACCTCGGAAACGGTTACTACTCCCTGCTCGGCCGGGGCAGTTCGCTGTGCCTCCAGGAGAGCGCGAGCAACGTCACGCAGGAGAACTGCACCGGAGCCACCGCCCAGCAGTGGTCGGTCGTCACCACGGGTTCGTACGTGAACATCAAGGCCCGGACGACCGGCGAGTGCCTGGACGTGTCCGGTGCGTCCACCGCCGACTCCGCCGCCCTGATCACCTACACCTGCAACGGCGGCACGAACCAGCAGTGGACACCCGGAACCTGACGGAAAGTCAGCAGAATGGGCGCAGCTGCGCGTTCAGGCCGGCACAGTCAGGCCAGCAGATCGATCGCGTCGATCGCCGTGCCCGCGCTCAGATATCCCGTCGTCCCCGAACCGCTCACCACGTTGATCTTCAGCACGTTGTACTGGCTGGTGTCCGTGAGCCACGCACTGGCCGGGACGCTGTAGGTGAAGGTGTAGTTGTTGCCCCGGTAGGAGCCCACCGTCAGGGACCGGGTGCTCGGCTGCGTGGGCGGCAAGGGGACCGACGACGTCCAGTCGTTGACCGTGACCTGCGGCCGGCCGTTGGCGTAGGCCGTCGTCACACCGATTCTCAGGGTGTGCGCGGCTGCGGCCTGCGCTGCGGTCAGCCTGAAGTACACGATCAGGCCGCTGTTGACGTCCTTCCACAGGTAGCAGGGGAAGGCGGACGTCTCGGTGCCGCTGCCGATCACCACGTTGCCCGTCCAGGCGGACGCCCGTACGTCCGAGGGGTGCGCGTACGTCATCAGATCCGCGTTCTTGAACCCGCTCGGCGTACCGTCCCAGGAACCGATCCGCCAGACGGCGCTCGCGTTCGACGGGTCGTTGGACGACGGGATCGCGACCGTGTTGAGGGTGGTCGTCGCGCCCGCGGATACGGTCGTCTGTGTACTGTATACAGCCAACTCGCCTTTGTAGACAGTCAGCGTGTATACACCCGGCAGGATCCTGGATACCGAGAAGTACCCGTCCGACGCCCGTGCCGTCCCCCAGTACTGTGCCGAGGAGTTGGCGAGCCCGACCGTGTACGTGTACGCCGTGTCCCGCCCGCTGATGCCGACACCGGCCACCCGGCCCCGGCCGCCGTCGGCGACGTACCCGGAGATGCCGAGCGAGTCGGCCCACGACGTGGTGAGGGTGTCGTGGTACAGCGCGGACGAGGGCGCGCCACCGTCGGTGAAGGCGATGACGTACGGGCCCTGGAGGCCGAAGCGCTCGGACTCGGTCTGGTTCTCGCCGTAGTGGAGGATCTCGTACAGTCCGCCGCCGTCGGCGCTCTGGTGCCGCAGCAGCGAGCGGTAGAACGGGCCGCCGGAGGCCTTCTCGTGGTTGCTGCGTACGATCCACAGGCCGACGCTGCCGGTGGTCCAGCCGATGTAGTCGTAGTCGATGACGCGGTGCTTCGAGTAGTGCTTGGAACGGGTCTGGCCGTCGGACTTGGCGAAGACGTCCGAGGCCTCGACGGTGCTGGTGGTGTAGGTGTAGGAGTCCGGTTCGTCGTTGAGGAACAGGCCCGCCCGTACGCGCACGATGTACCGGGTGGCCGTGACCGAGGAGTCGGCCTTGTTCGTCCACAGGTAGACGTTGTTCTCGCCGCTGCGGGCCGCATAGTAGTGCCGCAGGGTGCCGTAGGCGACGGAGATGAGGATGGTCGAGCCGGACTGCCGCAGCGTCACGGCGGAGGTGCCGAGACCGGACTCGACGTGGGAGTTCTTGCCGCCGTAGCCCTGGTACTCGGTGCCCTTGTACACCAGCGAGGTCAGGTCGCCGTTGGTCTTGCTGACCTTGAAGACGAGGCTCGCGCCGGTGTCGACGACGTAGTTCGAGCCGTCGTCGCTCCAGCCGAAGCCCGCCGCCGACGCGCTGGTGGCCAGCGGCCCGGCCAGGGCCGCCGTACCGGCGGCGGCCGCGGCGGTGACGACGAACGCACGGCGGCTGACCGCTCCGCTCACGCCGTCCGTGGCGCTCACGCCGTCCGTGCCGTTCGGGATTCCGGACATGGGGGTGCCTCCTTCGGGAGGTCCGGGGAGTGCGGGTGTGAGGCAGGGTGACAGTTGAATCGATTTCGCGAAAGGGCTTTCGCTGCTGAGTAGTTGGCTATCATGTGAATTCAGCAAGAGATCCAGAAAGCGCTTGCCCGAGAGGGTACGGTCCACCGGCCAGACCTTGCCGATCGCCGAGGAGGCCACGAGTGAGACGTTTCAACGCCGTGCGCCGCGCCGTACTTGCCGCGGTCGCGGTCACCTTGTGCGCGACCCTGGCGGCAGCCCCCGCCCAGGCCCGTCCCGGGCCCCGGCCGCTCGGCCCGGAGAACTGCACGGACACCGGCTGCCACTTCGACGTCCCGCCGGGCACCTACGACGTGACCGTCCGGCTCGGCGCCGCGACGGCCTCCAGCACGGCCATCACCGGCGAGACCCGGCGCTCCCTGCTCCCGGAGACCGCCGTCGCGGCCGGAGCGCGGGTCACCCGCAGCTTCACCGTGAACGTCCGCACCCCCGAGGGCGAGCCGACCGGCCCTACCGGAACCCCCGGCCTCGACCTGGCGCTCGGCGGCTCCGCCCCCGCCCTCGCCGGCATCAGGGTCACCCCGGCCCGGCACGCCCGGCAGATCATCCTGATCGGCGACTCCACCGTCTGCGACCAGCCCGCCGCCCCGTACTCCGGCTGGGGCCAGCAGCTCCCGCAGTACCTGCGCAGGGGTCTCTCGGTCGCCAACTACGCAGCCTCCGGCGAGAGTACGGTCAGCTACCTGGCCGATCCGCGGCTGTGGGGCACGGTCCGGCCGCTGATCCGCCCCGGCGACCTCGTCCTGGTCCAGCTCGCCCACAACGACAAGACCACCGACGAGGCCACCTACCGGGCCGACCTGGAGACCATGGTCGCGGGCATCCGGGCCCAGGGCGGCGATCCGGTGCTCGTCACCCCGATCGTGCGGCGCTGGTTCAACGCCGACGGCACCCTGGACAACGGCACCGCCCTGCTGGTCAACGGCCTCGGCGTCGACCTCCCGGCGGTCATGCGCTCCGTCGCCGCCGCCGAGCACGTGCCCCTCATCGACCTCACGGCGCGGACCAAGGCGCTGGTGGAGTCCCTGGGCGTGGAGGGCTCAAAGGCGATCTACCTCTACGACGAGAAGCGCGACAACACCCACACCTCCGTGCACGGCGCGACCGTCTTCGCGGGCCTCGTCCGCGGCGCGCTGTTGGCCCGGCACCTGGTGCCCGAGGGCCTGGTGCGGGTGGGATGAACGCCTGGGGCGTCCCGACCGGAACCGGGGCGCCCCAGGTCCCGCGAGGCACCGGGCACCGCTCCTCGTGCGGCGGAGGGCGTCCATGGCCCGGCGGAGGTCGCCCATAGTCCGGCGCACGCCGAAGTGTCCGGCGCCTAGCGTGGTCCCATGACCGCAGAGCCCACCGTGACCGGGACCGTACCCACGTTCGCCGCGCTGCACCACCGCCCGGGTGAGCCGTTGCTGCTGCCCAACGCCTGGGACCACGCCTCGGCCGCCGCGCTCGCCGCCCGGGGGTTCCCGGCGATCGGCACGACCAGCCTGGCCGTCGCGGCGGCGGCCGGACTGCCCGACGGCCGGGGCGCGACCCGCGAGCAGACCCTGGGGCTCGCCCTCACACTCGGCTCGGAGCCGTATCTCCTCTCCGTCGACGCGGAGGACGGCTTCTCCGACGACCCCGCCGAAGTCGCCGAACTGGCCCGCCAGTTGTGGTCCGTCGGGGTCGTCGGCATCAACCTTGAGGACGGGCTCGGGCCGGCCGGCCGGCACGCCGCGAAGATCGCGGCGGTGAAGGCCGCCGTGCCCGGCCTGTTCATCAACGCCCGCACGGACACGTACTGGCTGGGCGACAGCTACGGCGACGGCGGTGACAGCGACGGTGACGGTGACACCGTCGGGACGGACACGCTGAACCGCCTCGACGCCTACCAACAGGCGGGCGCCGACGGGGTGTTCGTACCCGGGCTGACCGATCCGGACCGCATCCGCCGCCTCGTCCGGCACCTCGACACCCCGCTCAACATTCTCTACTCGCCCACCGGCCCCACGGTCTCCCATCTCGCCGACCTCGGCGTCGCCCGGGTCAGCCTCGGATCGTTCCTCTACCGGCGGGCGCTGGGGGCGGCGCTGGACGCGGTGGCCGACATCGCGGCCGGCCGGGTGCCGGGCGGTACGACGCCGTCCTACGCCGAGGTGTGCGCGCCGGACAGGAATGTCGCGGTGAGCAGGCCGGCGAACTCCTCGGGGTGATCGAGGGCGCCGAGATGCCCGCCCGGGAACTCGACGAAGGAGCCGCCGAGCCGGTCGGCGAGCAACTCACCGGTCCGGTAGAGAAGTTGGCCGCGTGAGCCGGCCCCGGCGGCGAGGGTGAGACGCGCCCCGGCGGCAGGGACGGCCGGGACGTGGGCGGTGAAGGGACGCAGGACGTGCGCGAGGAAGACGCCCATCGGGGTCGCCGACTCACCCTCGGCGGGCGGCCGCCCGGCCCCGTCGAACTGCGCGAGCAACTCGGCCCGCCGCTCCGCCCCGTCCGGCAGCACCGTCACACACGGCGGCTCGTGCGCCACCACTCCCGCCAGCCGCTCCGGGTGCCGGGCGGCCAGGTCGAGTACGGCGATCCCGCCGGAGCTGGTCCCGAACACATACGCCCGCTCCCCCGGCGGCAGCACGGCCTGCAGCAGCCGGTGCGCCCCCTCGCTCCAGTCCGCCGGACGCTGGTCCGGCACCGGCAGGCCGAGCCGTCCGTGGGCGAGCCCCAGCGGGTCGTACGTCACGACGGTGAAGCGCCGCGCCAGCCGCTCGGTCAGCGGCCCGAACCCCATGGGGTGCCCGGCCCCGCCCGGCACGATCAGCAGGACGGGACCACTGCCCGTGACGTCGTGGTGCGGGGATTCAGCCATCGTTCCTCGTCTCCCGGGGCCAGTGCGTGAGGGCGAGGTGCAGGGCTTCCACGGCCTTGTCCCAGGAGGCCCGCACCTCGCGGGCCGCGCCGAAGCCGCCCGCGGACTCCAGGGCGCAGTAGCCGTGGAACGTGCTGCGCAACAGACGTACGGCGTCGGTCAGATCGGGTTCGTCCAGGCCGTAGGCGCGCAGCATCCCGTAGGTGATCTCGGCCGTGCGGCGCATCGCGGGGGAGTCGGCGATCAGGGACTGGTCGATGCGGATCTGGGTGGCCGCGTACCGGCCGGGGTGCTCCAGGGCATAGCCGCGGTAGGCACCCGCGAACGCGGCCAGCGCCTCCTTGCCCGCCCGGCCCGCCACGGCCGCGGCGATCCGCTCGATCAGTTCGCCGCCCGCGTGCAGCGCGAGCCGGGTCCGCAGGTCCGCAAGGCCCTTGACGTGCGAGTACAGACTCGCGTCCTTCACCCCGAAACGGCGGGCCAGCGCGGACAGGGTGACCTTCTCGAAGCCCACCTCGTCGGCGAGTTCGGCCGCCGCCGTGATCAACCGCTCGGTACTGAGCCCTGCGCGCGCCATCGTCCGACCCCTCCTCCTTGGATACCCAGGTTATATCCTAGGAGGCCTAGGTTCGGAGGGAGGAGGGTGCCGGACGGCGGGGGGACGTGGCGCCGCGCGTCAACTGGTCCGTGAGAACACGAAGGAGAACTCCGCCGGTTCGGCGCGCAGGTGATACTGCGGCAGTGGGCCCGGTCCGCAGGACTGCGAGCCGATGCCGTGCTGACCGTGGTCGAGGTTCACCCAGACAGTGCCGCCCGGCGTGAGGTCCGTGCGATGGGCGGCGGCGTCCAGTTGCTCGGTGGTCCAGCGGCGGACGGTGAGGAGGAACTCCGGGTCGCCCTCGATGCGCAGCCCGCCCAGCTCCGCCCAGCGGACGTCGATCCGGGCGCCGTTCTCCTGCGGACGGACGTACGGCGTCTGCATACCGTCGACAGTCGACTGCCAACGGCCGACCGTCGACGCCATCCTGGTGTCTGCATACGCCTCACCGGGCCCGCCGCCGAACCACCGCACGTCGTCGGCCGCCGACAGGCCGAGGCGGACGCCGAGCCGGGGCAGCGGGACGGTCCAGTCGCCCTCGGGGGTCGTGTATACAGTCAACCGTAGACTGTCTCCATCAGACGTCCAGCGGTATACCGTCGACAGTCCGACCTCCGCCGCCGCCGGTGCCACCCGCGTCCGCACGGTCAGCGCGGCCTCGCCGGCCTCCACCGCGTCCAGCCGGTGCCGCATCCGGTGCAGACCCAGCTGACGCCACCGCAGACCGTAGCGCGTGTCGCTCTGCCAGGCGGCGCCGTCGTCGTTGTCGGTGGTGGCCCGCCACACGTCGAGCCGCAGACCGGTGACCGGCACGTCGCCGATCGCGGTCAGTGCGCCGGTGCGGGCGTCGAAGGTGCCGGGGCCGAGGGTGATCACCCCGGCGCCCGGCACCGGGCGGGCGGTCGGCGCGAGCGACGGCACCCGGCGCGGCGAGGCCGGGACCTGGCCCCAGGCGACGACGTGGCCCTTCGGCGCCCACGGGGTCTCGGCGGCGAGGACCGCGCGGACCGTCCAGTGGGCCTCGCCCGTCGGCGCCGTGGCCGGCGGTGCGGGCAGCTTCACGTCGGCGGACTCGCCGGACGCCAGCGCGGGCACCGTCAGCGTGCCGGACTCCACCGGCTCCCCCTCGACCTCGTACGACCACGAGAACGCGAGCGCCGACAGGCTGGCGAAGTCCTGCTTGTTGGTGATCCGGACCGTGCCGTCGCCGGCGGTGCCGCTGATGCCGACCGGTTCGATCACCTTCTTGAACTCGGCCAGCCCGGGGGAGGGCTGCCGGTCCGGGAAGAGCAGGCCGTCGCAGACGAAGTTGCCGTCGTGCAGTTCCTCGCCGAAGTCGCCGCCGTAGGCGTAGCCCAGCTCCGGGTGGGTGATGCCGTGGTCGATCCACTCCCAGACGAACGCGCCCTGGAGCCGCTCGTGCGTCTCGAACAGCCGCTGGTAGTCGGCGAGTCCGCCGGGGCCGTTGCCCATGGCGTGGGCGTACTCGCACAGGATGAAGGGGAGTTCGCGGCGTTTGCGGGTGCCGCCGTCCAGGTGCCGGCCGATCCGTTCGACCTCGGCGTGGGAGGCGTACATGCGGGAGTACATGTCCGTGTCACGGCAGTCGATGTCGCCCTCGTAGTGCACGAGGCGTGAGGCGTCGCGGCCGTGGATCCACTCGGCCATCGCGGTCAGGCCGCGGCCGGTGCCGGCCTCGTTGCCGAGGGACCAGACGACGACCGAGGGGTGGTTCTTGTCGCGCTCGACCATGCGGGAGGCGCGGTCCAGCAGGGCCGGGGTCCAGCGGTCGTCGTCGACGGGGTTGTCCCGCCAGCCCTGCTCGGTGAAGCCGTGGGTCTCCAGGTCGCACTCGTCGATCACCCACAGGCCGTACTCGTCGCACAGGTCGAGGAAGGCCGGGTGGGGCGGGTAGTGGGAGGTGCGCACGGCGTTGACGTTGTGCCGCTTCATCAGCAGCACGTCCTCGCGCATGGTCGCCAGGTCGAGGGCGCGGCCGTGGTCCGGGTGCCACTCGTGCCGGTTGACGCCCTTGAACAGGACCCGCCTGCCGTTGACCTTGATCAGGCCGTCCGACAGCTCGACGGTACGGAACCCGATGCGCAGCGGCACCCGCTCGCCCTCGGTGGCCAGTTCGCCCGTGTACAGCCGCGGCACTTCCGCCGACCACGGCTCGACCGGCACGGTCACGCTCTCGCCGGTCGCGAGGTCGATGCCGAGGTCCGCCACGGTGACCCGGCCGGGCACGTCGGAGTCGACCCGCAGGGTGCCGGTGCCGGAGAGATGGTCGTAGGAGGCGTGGACGAAGAAGTCGGCGGCGGCGCCCGCCGGGCGGTGCAGCAGGGTGACGTCACGGAAGATGCCCGGCAGCCACCACTGGTCCTGGTCCTCCAGATAGGAGCCGGCCGACCACTGGTGGACGCGGACCGCCAGTACATTGTCCACAGTCTTCAGAAGACTGCCGACCGCGAACTCGTGCGGCAGCCGCGAGCCCTTGAACTCGCCGATCTCCGTGCCGTTCAGCCACACCCGGGCGCAGGACTCCACCCCGTCGAAGCGCAGCACCGCGCCGCCCTCGGCGAGGTCCGGCCAGTCCGCCGGCAGGTCGAAGACGCGCAGATGGTCGCCGGTCGGGTTCTCGGTCGGCACGCGCGGCGGGTCGACCGGGAACGGATAGAGGTGGTTGGTGTAGATCGGGGATCCGAAGGCACCACCGCCCTGGAGGACCCAGTGGCCGGGGACCGAGACCTCGGCCCAGTCACCGGCGTCGTACCCCTCGGCGGCGAAGGAGTCGTCCTCGGCGTCGGCCGTCTGCGCCAGCCGGAAGCGCCAACTGCCGTTCAGCGAAAGGGACATGGAGTCGGAGGAGGCGTACCAGGCGCGTGGCGGCAGTGCGCCGGAGCCCGGGGAGACGTCCTCGACGTAAGCGGTTTCAGCGGTGGTGCGGAAAGACATCGTTCTCCTCGCTCAGCCCTTGATACCGGTCTGCGCGATCCCCTGCACCAGCCAGCGCTGAAGGAAGAGGAACACGAGCAGCAGGGGCAGGATGGACACGGCGGTGGCCATGAAGATCAGGTGGTAGTTGACGGTCTGGTTGGTCATGTACGACGACAGGGCGACCTGGACCGTCCAGGCGTTCGGGTCCTGGCCGATGACCAGCGGCCACAGGAAGGAGTTCCAGCCGTTGATGAAGGTGATGGTCGCCATCGCCGCGAAGAAGTTCAGCGAGTTGGGGACGACGACCCGCCAGTACGCGCCCCAGTAGCCGAGCCCGTCCACCCGCGCCGCCTCCTCCAGCTCCTTCGGGAACCCGAGGAAGTACTGCCGGAACAGGAAGCAGGTGAAACCACTGAACAGGCCCGGAATGATGAGCCCCCGGTAGCTGTCGACCCAGCCGAGGGACGAGACCAGGACGAAACTGGGCACGAAGGTGACGGCCGTCGGCACCATCAACGTGGCGAGGACGGCGTAGAAGACCTTGTTGGCGTGCCGGTAGGGGATGCGGGCGAGGCCGTAGCCGGCGAGCGAGCAGATCAGCAGGATGCCGGCGGTCATGAGGACGGCGACGACCATCGAGTTCCACAGGGACCGGGCGAAGTCGACCGTCGTGTCGTCGAACAGCTCGGAGATGTTGCCCCACCGCAGATGGGTGGGGAAGAACTGCCAGTTCTCGCCGGTGATCTCCGCGTCCGTCGACAGGGCGTTGCGGACGATCAGATAGAAGGGGACGAGGAAGAGCACCGCGGCGACGCTCACGGCAAGGTAGAGGCCGGTGTTGCCGAGGACGCCGGCGCGCCGCACACGGCGGCTCTTCGCGCCGGCCTCGGGTACGGACGTGGTCACGTGGACTCCTCCCCTCGGCCGAAGCCCATGATCCTGCCCTGGAACAGGGTGACGACACAGATCAGCAGGGTCAGGATGACCGCGCCGGCACTGCCGGAGCCGTAGTCCTGACTGGAGCCGAGGGCGGTCTTGTACAGGACCATCAGGGGCGTCTGACCCCAGGTCGCGCGGGTGGTGATGAGGTTGTAGAACTCGTCGAAGGCCTGGTATGCGGCGATGAGCAGCAGCAGGATCACCGCGGTGGAGGTGGCGCGCAGCTGGGGCAGCGTGATGTACCGGAAGGTCTGCCAGCCGCGCCTGGCGCCGTCGATGGCCGCGGCCTCGTACAGCTCGCCGGGGATGTTCTGCAGGGCCGCGAGGAAGAGAATCATGTAGAAACCGGCTTGCAGCCACAGCCGTACGGTCACGATGACCAGCCAGTACCAGGGCGGGCTCGGGTTGGACACCCAGGCGATGTTGTCGACGCCGAACCAGCCGACGACCGTGTTCGCCAGGCCGAAGCGGACGCCGTTGAACAGGGACATCTTCCAGATCAGCGCGGCGGCGACATAGCTGCACGCGGTCGGCAGGAAGAACACCGAGCGGAAGAAGGCGCGCAGGAGGCGCAGCCGGTGCACCAGCAGGGCGAGGCCGAGGGAGAGCGCCCAGGTGGTCGGCACGATGAACGCGGCGAACACCGTGAACGTCACCAGGGATCCGGTGAAGTCGCTGTTCGACAGCATGTGCCGGTAGTTGTCGAGGCCGACGAAGTGGCTCGGGGTGACGGTGAAGCGGGCGTCGTAGAAGCTGAGCCAGACGCTCCAGACGATGGGGACGAAGACGAAGATCACCAGGCCGATGAGGAACGGGCCGGTGAAGAGCCAGAAGTTGAGGGTCCGGTTCGCGCCGAGACCCTGCCGCGGCCGGGCACCGGAGGTCCCGGCCGGGGTGGGGCGGGCGATCCCGCGGGTGGTGGTGGTCGACATGTCGCAGTCCGTCCGCCGGTCTATCCGAAGAGCTTCTTCAGCTCGCGCTCGACCGTCCTGCCGGCCTTGTCGAGGGCGGCCTTCGGGTCACCGCCCTTGCGCACGCAGTCGGCGATGACCGAGTCCCAGGCGCTCCACATGGCCTGGGTCCAGCCGATGTTGTCGAAGTGACCGTAGGTGTTGAACAGCTTCACGCCTTCGGCGGCCAGGCCCGACTTGAGCTTGTCGGCCCGGGCGGCGATCGACGTGCGCGGCGGGATGTGGAAGCCGTAGGAGGTGGCGAAGTCCTCCTGGTACTGCTTCTGGTCGATCCACAGCCACTTCACGTACTCCTTGGCCGCGTCCACGTCGCCGCCCTTGGCGTTGACGAACATCGACCAGCCACCGTTGTAGACCGACGGCCTGCCCTTGCTGCCGACCTTCGGGAAGGGCAGGACGCCGAGGTCGTCGCCGAGCGCCTTCTGCATCACGGGCATCGCCCACATGCCGCAGAACTGGATCGCGCACAGCCCCTGGCTGATCGCGGACGGGTCCCAGAAGTCGGCCGGGGCGTCCAGCAGCAGGCTGCCGCTGGTGAACAGCTTGCGCAGCTGGCGCAGGCCCTCGACGACCCCGTCGGTGTGGAAGCCGATCTCGTTCTTCGCGGTGAGGGTCTCGGCGCCGGCGGACCAGATCAGGGGTGCCTCGATGGCGTGCAGGTCGTTGCCGAGGAAGAGGCCCTTGACCTTGGAGGTGGTGAGCTTGGCGGCGGCCTCGATCAGCTCCTCCAGGGTCGTCGGCACCGCGACGTTCGCCTTCTGCAGCATCGACTTGCGGTAGAAGAGGAACTGCGGGTCGTCGATCATGCGGACGCCGTAGATCTTGCCGTCGTAGCTGTGCGAGGCGATGTCGGCCGGGTTGAAGTCGTCCTTGACCGGCTCGATGATGTCCGTCAGGTCCGCCACCTGGCCGCTCTTGACCAGCTGGATCTGCGGGTGGAACTCGAAGACGTCGGGCGCCTGCTGGGTGAGCAGGGCGGCGAAGAGCTTGGTCTCGTAGTCGGCGCCGGTGATCCACTGGGTGGACACGTTCGCCTTCGAGTACGCCTTCGCGTACCGCTTGACGGCCTGCTCCACACCGGCCTCGCCGTACGCGTGGAAGTACTGCTGCAGCTGCTTGCCCGAACCGCCGCCCCCACGCCCGTTGTTGCTGCCGCACGCGGCGAGCGGGGCGGCGACGGCCAGGCCGGCGGCGGCCCGGAGGAGCGAACGGCGGTCCCAGTGGCTGTTGCTCTGTGCCGACATGCTGACGTCCTTGTCTTTCGAGTACGGCGGGCGGCTCGGTGCGGCTGCTTGCGGCTTCCGGCTTGTGGCATGCAGCGCGCGGCGTGCGTGTGCGGCTCTGCGCCCGAGGGCCGGACGGCCTGATGGCCGAGTGGCGTGAAAAGGAGGGTGCGGTGCGGGACGTTAACCTTCGGCTAAGGCTTCGGCAAGGGGTTGGACGAAGTCTGTTCGAAGAGTTGCATCCGGTTCGGAATCACGAACGGGATGTCGGGGCAGGGGAGATGAGGGCCGCCGGGTCAGGGGTGTGGCCGGCGGCCCTCGGTCAGGGGGAGGGCTGGACCGAAGGAGGGGACTACTGCCTCGACCAGGCCTCGTTGGCGCCGCCGTTGCAGCTGTAGACGATGACCTTGCCGCCGTCCGCGGTGGCCTGCCCGCTGACGTCGAGGCACCTGCCCGACGCCTCGTTCACGATCTGCCCGTTGCCGTTCAGCAGCCAGCGCTGGGTGCCGTCACCCGTGGCCGCGGCACTCGCTACCAGTCCCGAACCGCCCGCCGTCAGATAGCCGTCGGCACCCTTCAGCGTGCCGGCGGCGTCGTACGACCACGCCTGGTCAGCCGCGCCCGTGCACGTGGCGATCGCCGCCCCCGAGGCGTCGGCGGTCAGGCACTTGCCGGACTGCCTGCCGGCCAGGGCCCCGGTGACCGCCGAACCGCCGTGCCCGCCCTGTGTCCTCCGGCCGAAGACGTACGTCGTGATCGAACGGGCCGCGAGCGTCGCGGACACGGTCCCGCCGCGCACCGAGGGCTTCGCGACCCTCGCCCAGTCCTCGCTCGCGGAGGTCCGTACCGCCTGCGTCGCCCGCACCGGGGCCGCGCTGTTGAAGTGCAGGTTCAGGGCGGTGTCGGTCGTGTTGTGGTTGTTCACCACGACCACCCACTGCCCGTCCCGGTCGTACGACGACACCTCCACGCCGTCCGGCGCCCCGGTCACGTCGTGCGCGACCGCGCCCGGCCGGACGAACTTGCTGTACTGGCCGAGCGCGTAGTACCGCTTGGTGAAGTACAGCCGCTGGTCGCCGTTCGCCGCGTAGTCGGGGTCGTAGTAGACCAGGCCGTCGTTCCAGCCCTGGTCGTTCTTCGCCGTCGGGCTGGTGCCGTACCCGCTCGCGAGCGCCACCCACCACTGGAACGCCGAGTCGTGGGAGGTCGCGAAGTCCTTGTAGATGATCCGCGACATCAGCAGGGCGTTGTCGATCGTCGGGTCGTACTCCTGGTTCCAGCCCGTCGTGCCCTTGCCGAAGCAGCAGATCTCGGTGGCCCAGGAGGTCTTGCCGACCGACCTCGACGTCTCGTAGACATTGCCGAGCCGGCCGTCGTCCGGGTCGTCGTACGTGTGATGGGCCAGCCTGGCGACGTACTGCGCGGTGCCCGGCTGGGCCATCCACTGCGGCACTTCGCTCGTGAACTGCGTGGTCCTGCTGGACTCGTCCGCGATGACCGACGTCTTCTGGTGCCGGGCCCGCTGCTCGGAGCCGAGCGCGCGCACGATGTCGTCGCGTTGGTCCACCGGGACCGGCATGCCCTCCTGACCGCAGTCGGCGAAACTGTTGTCCGGCTCGTTGAACGGGCTGATGTAGTCCAGCCGTACGCCCTGGCGCGCGAAGTGATCGGTCACGTCGGCGACGTACTTCGCGAAGTCGCTCTCGTTCTCGGCCTTCAACTGCCCGCCGCAGCTCCGGCCGTTGGTCGTCCACCGGGCGGGTGCGCTGTTGACGAAGCCGATCAGGTCCTTGACCCCGTACTTCGCGGCGTACGCCAGGAACGTCCGGCCGCCCTTGTCCCGGCTCCAGTCGTAGGAGCCGTCGGTCTTGAGGAAGTCCTCGGCGGCGCGGGCCGCGGTGGTGACGGCGGTGCCGCCGCCCCCGATGTTGTAGCGGTACGAACTGAGGTCCAACCCCTCTGGGGAGAACAGGAGTTGGGCGACCCTGGCCTGCACCTTCGGGTCGAAGTGCGTCAGGTCGTTGACCCACCAGGCGCCCGAGGCGCCGATGTCGTCGATGGTCTGGGCGGCGTGCGGGGAGACCTCGGCGGCGGCCGGGGCGGTGGTCGCCGGGGCGGTGGTGGCGCTCGCGGGCGGGGAGGTGAGGAGGGCGGCGCCGAAGGCCAGCGCGGCCGGGACCGCGAGCAGCGGGGATCTCCTGCGGGGGTGAGACACGTGCATCCCTTCCGTCGTCATGAAGGCGGTGCGGTACGGCTCCTTGCGAGGGTGGTGCGCGAGGCGGTGCTTCTCGTGGTGCCTTTGGCGGTGTTCTTGGCGGTGCCCTGCCTCGGCCCGACCGACTGCAGCGCCCCCTCCAGCGCGAACGTGGCCGCGCCGAGGGAGACCGGGTCGGTGGGGATCGGGGACAGGACGATCTCGGTGGCGGCCAGCGGCCGGCGCAGCGCGTGCCGGGCCACGGCCCGGCGCACCTCGTCGAGCAGCGGCGCGCCCAGCCGGGAGGCGACCCAGCTGCTGAGCACGACCACCTCGGGGTTGAGCAGGTTGATCAGATCGGAGATGCCGGCACCGAGGTAACGGGCCGTGTCCCGGACCACCTTGAGCGCCACCGGATCGCCCGCGGCGACCGCGCGGGCCAGCGCGTCGATGGTGGCCGTCTGGTCCTCGGGGTGCAACAGCGGGGAACCCGGGTTCAGTTCGCGCAGATTCTGCATGATGCCGGGCGCGCCGACGTAGGTCTCGACACAGCCGTGGTTGCCGCAGTGGCACAGCCGGCCGTCCAGCACCAGCGTCGTGTGACCCCACTCGCCGGCGCTGTTGCTCACCCCCCGGTGCAGCCCGCCGCCGAGCGCCAGACCGGCGCCGACGCCCGTGCCCAGATTGACCACCACCGTGTCTCCGCGGCCGCGCGCGGCCCCGAACCACAGCTCCGCCACCGCGCAGGCGCGCAGCGGGTTGTCCAGGTACAGCGGATACGCGATGTGTTCGGCGAGCAGATCGAGGAAAGGCACGTCGTGCCAGTCCCAGTTGGGCGCGTACTCGGCGACGCCGCTGTCCCGGTCCACCTGGCCCGGCACGCTCACCCCGACGCCGAGCACCCGGGCCGCCTCGACCCCGGCCTGCGCCATCACCGCGCCGACGGCGGCGGCGACCTGGCCGACCACCTGTTCCGGGCGGCTCTCGCCGGGCCGCATGTCCTCGTCGGCACGGGCCAGCACGTCGAGGGCCAGGTCGAACAGCTCGACGTGGACGTACGTCTCCGCGATGTCCACCCCGATCAGCGCCCCGCCCGAGGCGTTGACGGCCACCAGCCCCCGGGGCCGCCCGCCCGCCGAGTCCTCGAACCCGACCTCGGTGATCATGCGCAGGTCCAGCAGCTCGCCGACCAGCGTGGCGACGGTGGCCAGACTCAGTCCGGTGGCGGCCGCCAACTCCTGCCGGGAGGTAGGAGACTCGGCGATGATCTGGCGCAGCACCTCGTAGCGGTTCGCGGTGCGGATGTCACGCGATGTGCGCTTCACGCGGCGGCCCCTCCCATCCCGTCCAGACCCGGCCGGGGCGGCATCGGCACCGGCGCGGGCGTCAGGCTATGGGCTGCCGGCCGCTTTCGACAAGGGGTTAGGAAAGGGGGTGGAGGAAGTCGCGGTCCACGAAGTTCGGGGTGGACGAAGCAGGGGTGGAGGAGTCGCCCGTCGCATCACTCGTCGAGCAGCTCCCGGACGAACGCGTTGGTGAACTTCCCGGCCGGATCCAGGGAGCGGGCCAGGGCGCGGAAGTCGGGGAGGCGTGCATACAGTCCACGGACGACCGTCGACGGCATCTCGTACACCTTCCCCCAGTGCGGCCGCGGGCCGAACGGCTCCAGCGCCTCCTCCAGCCGGCGCACCACGGGCAGGACGGCCGCCTCGTCCGGCACCCACGTGAAGTGCAGCGCCACCGAGTCCCGCCCGTGGGCCGGACTCAGCCACTGTGTGTCGGCGGCGATCGTCCGCACCTCGCAGGTCTGCAGTACACCGGATACTGTCGACCGGATACCGTCTATCGCATACAACGCCTCCATCGCCTTCGACCGCGGCAGCAGGTACTCCGACTGGATCTCCTCCCCGTTGCTCGGCGTGAACTCCGCCCGGAAGTGCGGCAGTCGCTCGTGCCACGGCCCCGGTACGCCCAGTTGTCCCGTGCAGTGGGTCGCGGGCATGCCCGGCACCGGGTGCAGCGCGGTGGTCGCGGGTGAGGCCCAGGGGAAGGGCACGGCCGCTTCGTCGGTGCGCCGCTTGACCCACACCTGCCGGAAGCCGGGCTCACGCCAGTCGGTGAACAGGCTCACGCTGTATCCGGCGGCCGCCACCGCCGCGAAGTCCAGCCCCGCCAGCGGGAGTTCGGTGAAGACCCGCTGCTCCACCCCGTACGCCGGCTCCAGGTCGAGGGTGAGGGCGGTGACGACGCCGAGCGCGCCCAGGGAGGTCACGGCGCCGTCGAAGCGCGGGTCGTCCCGGCCGATCGTCACCGCCGCGCCGTCGGCGCGGACCAGCTCCACCTCGCGTACCGCCGAGGCGAGCGGGCGGTTGGTGACGCCGGAGCCGTGGGTGCCGGTCGCCACCGAGCCGGCCACCGAGATGTGCGGCAGGGAGGCCATGTTGGGCAGGGCGAGGCCGTGCGCGTGGACGGCGCGGGCGAGTTCGGCGTAGCGGACGCCGCCGGACACGCGGACCGTGCGCGCCGCCGTGTCGACGTCGGTCACCGAAGGCAGGCCGGCCGTGGAGAGCAGTACGCCGTCCGGGCCCGGGTCGGCGATGCGGTTGAAGGAGTGCCCGCTGCCCAGTACCCGTACCCGCGGGCTGTTCGCCACCAGCGCCGCGAGCGCGTCGGGCGTGCGGGGCCGGTGGAACTCCCGGGCGGTGTACGTGATGGTGCGCGCCCAGTTGGTGACCGTGCCCGCGGTCCCGGCCGTCCCTGTCACCGTTGCGTCCCTCCCGGAGAGTGCGTGTCCGCCGAGCCTCTCATCCGCCATGATCCGGCAGGGTCCACCATCGGGGATGTCTGCGGATTTCGTTGCCGTATCCGGTTACGATCGATGTATGTGAAATATTGCTGGCTGTTTCTGTGCGGTATCGGTAACTTTCCGGTTCATGAATGAGGAACCGCTGCCCGACCGACTGCCCGTCACCGACCGTACCCGGCACCGGCGGCTGCGCGAGCAGGGAAGGCTGGAGCGGTCGGAGCTGGAGGCGGTTCTCGACGCCGGGTTCGTCTGTCACCTCGGCGTGGTGGTGGACGGACGGCCGGTCGTCGTGCCGACCGTGTACGGGCGGGACGAGCGGTGGCTGTATCTCCACGGGTCGGTGGCCGGCCGCAGCCTCGCCGGCGACACCCCGGTCTGCGTCACGGTCACGCACGTCGACGGACTGGTGCTCGCGCGGTCCGTCTTCGAGCACGGTGTCAACTACCGCAGCGCCATGATCCACGGCATCGCCCGCAAGGTCACCGAACCCGACCGGAAGCTGGAGGGCCTGCGCCTGCTCACCGAGCACTGCGCACCGGGGCAGTGGGCGTACGCCCGGCTGCCCAGCCGCAAGGAACTCGCGGCGACCACCCTCCTCGCCCTCTCCCTGGAAGAGGCCTCTGTCAAGATCCGCACCGGCGCCCCGGAGGACGGCGACGGACCCGACGCGGCCCTCGGACTGTGGGCCGGGGTCCTGCCGCTGACCCCGCGCTGGGGCACCCCGCAGCCCGACCCGGCACTGCCGCCCGGCATCGCCGTACCGGAACACATCGCACGGCGTGCGGGGACCCGGCACGGCTGAGTCCCGGGCGGGGGCATACGGTGTGACACGTACGCCTGAACCGGGAGGAGACAGACGGATGGGCAGTCGTACCGCGCTGGTCGAGGATCTGATGGAGCGGTTCCCGCAGGTGCCGCGGGAAGCCGTTTTCAAGGAGGACCTGCTCCGCGGCGGCGTCGCCTTCGACCCGTCCGCCCTCAGCGACAACGAGAGCGGCGAGGTCAAGCCGAAGTCGTACTTCATCTTCTCCTTCGACCACGGCACCCTGCCCGAGCTGGGCGAGGCCGCGCTGCGCCGGCCCCCGGAGGAGATCATCCTCACCGGCGGCCCGTACGACCTGCGCCGCACCGTGGTCTCCGTACGGGTGAACCCCGCCTCGCCCTACCGGGTCGCCGCCGACGAGGACGGACTGCTCGGGCTCTACCTCGACGGCGGGCGGATCGCGGACGTCGGCGTGCCGCCCATGCCGGAGTACTACCGGCACACCCTGTCCAACGGGAAGTCCGTGATGGAGGTCGCCCCGACCATCCAGTGGGGCTACCTGATCTACCTCACCGTCTTCCGGGTCTGCCAGTACTTCGGCGCCAAGGAGGAGTGCCAGTACTGCGACATCAACCACAACTGGCGCCAGCAAAAGGCGGCCGGGCGGCCGTACACGGGCGTCAAGGACGTGGAGGAGGTCCTGGAGGCGCTGGAGATCATCGACCGGTACGACACCCAGAAGGCGTCCACCGCGTACACGCTCACCGGCGGAGCCATTACGAAAACGGTTTCCGGGCGCGACGAGGCCGACTTCTACGGCCACTACGCCAAGGCCATCGAGGAGCGCTTCCCGGGCCGCTGGATCGGCAAGGTCGTCGCCCAGGCGCTGCCGCGCGACGACGTGCAGCGGTTCAAGGACTACGGCGTGCAGATCTACCACCCCAACTTCGAGGTGTGGGACCGGAGGCTGTTCGAGCTGTACTGCCCCGGCAAGGAGCGCTACGTCGGCCGCGACGAGTGGCACCGGCGGATCCTGGACTCCGCCGAGGTGTTCGGCGCGCGCAATGTGATCCCCAACTTCGTGGCGGGCGTGGAGATGGCCGAGCCGTTCGGCTTCACGACCGTGGACGAGGCCATCGCGTCGACCACCGAGGGGCTGCGCTTCTTCATGTCGCACGGCATCACGCCCCGCTTCACCACCTGGTGCCCGGAGCCCACCACCCCGCTCGGCAAGGCCAACCCGCAGGGCGCGCCGCTGGAGTACCACATCCGGCTGCTCCAGGCCTACCGGCAGACGATGGACGACTTCGGCCTGTCCTCGCCGCCCGGCTACGGCCCGCCCGGACCCGGCCGCGCGGTCTTCTCGGTCAGCTCCTTCATGGACAGCCTGCCCGCCGCCGACGAGCCCGCGAGCGAACCGGCGGGGCGGTGAGGAGACCCGCAGGGCGGTGAGTGATGCGGCCTCCGCGTCCGTACCAGAGGCGGGAGTCGGGGTTCGTCGCGACGCGCATCCGTCCCGCCACCATGCGTCACCGGATGTGAACAGGCCGCTTGTCAGTTGTGTCGGGGTCGTGAAAGGCTCGGTGCTCTGCCGCGAGGTTCCCTGCAACTCCCTTTCCCCTATGGAGAGTTGACCTCGCTCGTGGATGCAGGAGTCCCATGCCCGACCTGCCGACCCCCCAGGACCCCACCGAGGCCGCGCTGTTCTCGGAGGGCTGGGACGCGGTGCTCAGTTACGCGGACCTGTGCACCTCCGGGTCCGTGACGGCTCATCAACTGGCCACCGAGGCCTTCGCGCTCGGCGTGCGCGAGATCCGCGCGGCCGGGCGCACCCATGTGCGCGGCGCCGGCCGCCGCGGCGCCCGGCTGCCGACGATCCCGGCCCTGCTCACCGCCGTACGCGACACCGCCGCCGCCTGGGAGGCCGGCGGCGACGGGCACAAGCTCGACCCCGAGCTGCGGCTGTGGCTCAACTCCGGTCAGGCAGCCCGCTGTTCGGGGCCGCCGCTGGAGAGGCCGATCGCGCTGCGGGGCCTGCGGGACATGCAGGAGGCCGATGCCTCGCTGCTCTGGCTGGCCGAGGTGGAGGCGCTGCCCCTGCCCGTCGTCGCCCGCCGGCTGGGCCTCGACCCGGCCACCGTCGGCGACGAACTCGACCAGGTCCGCACCCTGTTCCGCGACCGCTGCCACCGGGCCCACCTGGACACCCCGCTGGACGCGCAGTGCCGCTCGTACGCCCGGCTGCTCGACGCGGTCACCCGCTCGCCGGTCGCCGACACCCCCGGCGACCTCTCCCGGCACCTCGCCACCTGCGTGCGCTGCGCCGAGGCCGCGGCCTGCCTGCGGCTGCACGGCGGCGGACTGCCCGCCGCGCTGGCCGGCGGGGTGGTCGGCTGGGGCGGCCTCGCCTACCTGGAGCGCCGCCGGCGCGCCGCCGAGGTCCGCCTCGGCGCCGGCCGCCCCGGTGCCGAGGCGGACCCCGGTGACACCGAGGAGGGCGGCGGCCGCAGCCGGGCGCTGCGCGGGGGGCTGCTCGTCGCCGCCGTCCTGCTGTCGGCGCTCGCGCTCGGCGTGTCGATGATGCCGTTCGGCGGCTCGGGCTCCGGCGACGACACGGCCGCCGGCGGCCGCGACGACCGTCAGCCGGTCGCCGACCCCAGCGTCTCCCGCTCCGCGAGCCGCTCCGCCGCGCCGTCGTCCACCGCAGGCAGCCCGTCCGCGACACCGTCCGCGACCGGTACGGCGGCGAACCCCGGCCGTACGCAGCCGGATCCCGAACCGCAGGGCAGCACCTCCACGGCCGAGCAGCAGTCCGGCGCCGCCGGGGCAGCGGACGTGTCCTGCCGGGTCGCCTACGACGTCGTCAACCAGTGGCCCGCAGGCTTCCAGGCCGCCGTCACCGTCACCACCGACCGGCCCCTCACCGACTGGCGGGTCTCCTGGAGCTTCCACGACGGCCAGCGGGTCGGACAGATGTGGGACGCCACCGTCCACCAGGACGGCTCGCGCGTCACCGCCACCGCCGCCGACTACAACAGGACCGTCGCCGCGCACGGCACCCTGTCCTTCGGCTTCCTCGCCACCTGGCAGGACGCGAACCGGGCACCGTACGGCTTCACACTCAACGGGGCGTCCTGCGCGGCCGGCTGAACAAATGCTTTGACGCCGGGTTCGGCCCGGAGGCTACATCGATCACGCACGCCGAGGTGGTGTGCGCACGAGCGGTGCGAGACAGACGAGGAGGTGTCGACCGATGGCTGTCACGGCGCCGGGCTCTGCCCCCGTCCAGGAACTCCTCAAGTCCACCTCCGTGGCCACCGGCTGATCCGACCGCGTCCGCGCGCCTGCCCGGGGCCACCCTTGTGAAGGGTCTCCCTTGACTTCCACCTCCGCTGTGTTCTCCGCGCCGGCACCCCTCGGCTGGGACGAGGCCTGGGCCGGCGCGTTCGACTCCTACGCCGCCTCAGGGCTGCTGCCCGGCCGGGTCGTACGCGTCGACCGCGGCCAGTGCGATGTCGTCACCGCCGACGGAACCGTCCGCGCCGACACCGAGTTCGTCGTTCCCCGCAGACCCCTCAAAGCGCTGATCCCGCATCCCCCGCTCGCCACTTGGGCCAACAGCGTCAGGTGCGCCCCAGAGGGCGACCGCGTTCCGCTTCCTGTCCGACGTCGGCAGGGTTCAATGCGTGAGTCCGAGGGCTGGCCTGTCGGTGGCTGGACCTCGTTGCGGTCGTGAACCGCGGCTGTCTGGCATGCAGATGTGGGCGTGCACGCCCACCAACACAGTGATACGGGTACTGCAGAGGCCGTCGCTCCGTTCCTCCGGTTGAATGCCTGTGTGGCACGGGACTTGGACTTCGACGAAGACGACCTGCGGGCGCTGGCCGGGCCACGCTCCTTCGAGCGGGGCCAGAAATACCTGGCCGCGGTGACCGCGGTGGAGGTCGGTGACGGCTGGATCACGGGCATCGTTCACGGGACGGACGCCTACCAGGCGGAGCTGACCCTCGACGGCCCGGACGGCCTTGCCGGGGAGTGCGACTGCCCGTACGGCGTGGAGGGCACCTTCTGCAAGCACCTGATCGACTACCTCTGCGACCGCTACGCCCGCGGCGACCGGCTCATCGATGCCGTGGCTCTGCGCCGCACCCAGTTCGCCGCCCGCCGTTCCCTGGTCGCGTACCAGCAGTTGCGTACGGTGGCACGGGCGGCCGGCTGCTGGCAGGTCGAGCGGGAGCCGGCGCTTGTGCTGCTGCGCACCGACGCCGGGCAGCGACAGCGGTCCTGGCACGGCGGCCCGGTCCTGGTCGATGCCCTGCTGGACGACGGGGACGTCGACGCTGCCTGGGGGGGGGCAGCGGCCGAAACGCGTGCGCACGACCGGCAGTGGCTCGCCCTCGCCGACCGGGCCCGCATCGCCCGTCCGGCCGACGCGCTCGGTGTCTACCTGCGGCTGGCAGAACCGCTCATGAAACAGACAGGCAACACCGTCTACGACCAGCTGGCAGGTCTGCTGCTGAGCATGCGCGACTGCCACCACCGCCTGGGCACCGAAGACGAGTTCACCGCGTACCTCGCCGCGCTGCGTGCCGGGCAGAAACGCAAGCGGAACCTGATGCGGCTCCTCGACCAGCACGGCCTGTGACCCTGTCAGAAAGTCGCTGGCGCCCGAATGCGCGCATCCGGGCTGGGATCGCTTCGTGCATGGCTGTTGGCCGCCGCTTTCGGCCGAGTGAGGAACGGGAGGTGTGATCGATGGCTGTCTGTGTGATGGGCGCTGCCCGCGTCCGGAAGTTCATCCACTCCACCTCCGTGGTCTCCGGCCGACCTTCTTGCCTCCTGTGCGCTGTGAGCCCGGCAATGGCTGCTGCGCCTTCGTGACCATCAGGTGGCTGTCACGACCAGCGTGGCCCGGTCATCGAGGGTGGCATCGCCTGCAAACGTGGTGACTGCGGCGGTGATGGACTCGATGAGGACGGCGGCGGTGGGCGTCGTGGTCCGGTCGGCGACGAGCGCGTCGGCCAAGCGGTCCTCGCCGAAGAATTCGCCGTCGGCGGAGCGGGCCTCGGTGATGCCGTCGGTGACCAGGACCAGGCTGTCGCCGGGGCGCAGGTCGATCTCGCACGGGCAGAAGCCGGGGTCGGGACGGATGCCCAGCAGCAGGCCTGGTTGCGTGAGTTCCTCGACCGTGCCGTCGGCTCGGCGCACGAGCGGCGGTACGTGGCCTGCTCGAATCAGGTTGAGCGCGAGGTGAGACGCGGAACGCCGCAGCTCGCCGTAAACGAGTGAAACGAACTGGTCCTCGTCGGCGGAGCCTGCCGTCAACGCGTCGTTGATGGCGGCGACCACCGCCGCCGGGTCGTTCAGGAGGCGGGCGGCGGCGCGTGCGGTGTGGCGGACCAATCCGGTGGTGGTGGCCGCCAGCGCGCCGCGCCCCGACACATCGCCGATCATGAACGCCCAGCGGTCGCCGGACAGCGGGAAGACGTCGTAGAAGTCGCCGCCGACGACGAGTCCTTCACCGGCCGGATGGTAGGAGGCGGCCAGGGTTACGCCGGGAATCCTGGGCAACTCGGGAGGCAGCAGGCCTGCCTGCAGATCGTGGGCCAGCCGGACGCGGTCGGTGAACTGGTGGGCGTTGTCGGCACTCGAAGCGGCCCGGCGGGCGAGCTCCTGGGCCAGGGCGATCGTGTGGCCGTCCAGGGGCAGGGCGGTGGCGAGGAGAGTCAGCGTGCCGAAGGTACGGCCCCGGGTGGCCAGTGGCACGCACACGTATCCCGTGACGCCGGGCTGCGCGACGGGGCTGCCCATGCGGGCCGTCTCGATGGCGCCGGAGGACAGCACGCGGGCGACGGCGGCGTCCACGTCGTCGCACAGCGCGGGGGAGCTGAGGAGCTCTTCCCCCTCCCGGGTCGAGGCGGCGACGGCGATGCGGTGGGTCCGGCCGCGTTCGACCACATGCACGGCACACAACGGTGCCAGGGCCGGAACGGTCAGCCTGGCCATGCGCTGCAGGCTGTCCGAATAGTGCGTCTCGCCCGTGATGGCGGTGCTCGCTTCCAGCAGGAAGGCCAGATCCTCACGGACTGCCTTCTCACGCTCCTGGGCGGCATGCCTCGCCTCCACCGCACGGTGGCGTTCGATGGCCAGCGCGGCTATGCGCGCGAACGCGACGCTGAGCGTCACATCCCTGTCTGCGGGAGCCTTGGGGGTGCGGTGGTACATCGCGAAGGTGCCCAGCAGCCGGCCGTCCGCGTCCTGGATCGGTGTGGACCAGCACGCGGCGACCCCCGCTCGCAGCGCCAGGTCGCGGAAGTCCTTCCACAGGGGGTCGGCGGCGATGTCCGTGACGATCACCGGTTCGTGCCGGAAGGCGGCGGTGCCGCACGAGCCGACACCCTCGCCGATGACTGTCCCGTCGATTGCCTCGTTGTAGAAGTCGGGCAGGCGCGGTGCGGTGCCGTGCCGCAGGCGCTGCCCGTCGGGATCGACGAGCAGTACCGAGACGATCATGTCCGGGGAGCGCTCCTCGATCGCCGTGGCCATGCCGTCGAGGATCTCGGCGAGAGGGGCGTCGCGTGCGATCTGCTCCAGCAGCACGCGCTGCTGCGAGGCCAGGAGATGCGCGTCGTGGTACGCGGTGGTCTCGACCGCTATCACCACGACCCCGTCGATCCGGCCGGCCTCGTCCCAACGGGGCTCGTAGGTGAAGTCGAAGAACCCCTCCCGCTGCCTGCCCGGCTCTCCCAGCATCAGCCGCCCGTCCCGGGCCCGGTATGCGACGCCGGTGCGGTAGACCTCGTCGAGCCGGTCGAGGACGCCCTGCGTAACCAATTCCGGAATCACCTCTCCGACCGGCTCACCGACGCGCACGCGATCGCACCCCACGGCCTCGAAGAATGCCGAGTTCGCCACTTCCAGCAGGTGTCTCGGGCCACTGAGCGCAGCGAAGACCACAGGGGCCTGCTCAAAGAGGTCCGCGTACTCCTCGCTCCGCCGGTCGACGGGGACGGAGCGGACCATGGCCGAATGGTGGGGATCGGAATATATGGACATGACAGGCCGCCCTCTCCTGTCGCCTCCGCCCGCTGACGACGCCGTCTCGCCTCTCCACTCTGACACATGTCTCCGTCGTGTACCGGAGGCGGCCTGGCCGTCTTCCGCGAGGAACGACGTGGGAAATTCTGTGGTGCCGCAGAGCCAGCCCCTCTAGGGTGGGGCTCGCTCCTCGCGGTGGCCGTCGGCTGCCGCGGTCAGTCGTGTGGAGGACGGGAGGTGTAACCGATGGCTCTCTCTGTGACGGGCGCTGCCCGCATCCGGAAGTTCATCCATTCCACCTCTGTGGTCTCCGGCTGACCTCACTCTTCTCCCGCGCCAGTGAGCGCGGTGCCGGGGCCACCCTTGTGAAGGGTCTCCCTTGACTTCCACCTCCCCTGTGTTCTCCGCGCTGGCACCCCTCGGCTGGGACGAGGCCTGGGCCGGCGCGTTCGACTCCTACGCCGCCGCAGGGCTGCTGCCCGGCCGGGTCGTACGGGTCGACCGCGGCCAGTGCGATGTCGTCACCGCCGACGGAACCGTCCGCGCCGACACCGAGTTCGTCGTTCCCCGTGACCCGATGAAGGTCGTGTGCACGGGGGACTGGGTCGCCGTCGACCCCGACGGTGATCCGCGGTACGTCCGGGCGTATCTGCCCCGCCGCACCGCCTTCGTCCGCTCCACCTCCTCCAAGCGGTCCGAGGGGCAGGTCCTCGCCGCCAACGTCGACCACGCCGTCCTCGTCGTGTCCCTCGCCGCCGAACTCGACCTGGGCCGCGTCGAGCGCTTCCTCGCCCTCGCCTGGGAGTCCGGCGCCCAGCCCGTCGTCGTCCTCGGCAAGGCCGACCTCGTGCCGGACCCGGTCACCCTCGCCCACCTCGTGCACGACGTCGAAACCAGCGCGCCCGGCGTACCCGTGCTCGGCGTCAGCGCCCTGCACGGCGACGGACTCGACGCGCTCCTCGCGCGCGTCGGCTCCGGTACGTCCGTGCTGCTCGGCCAGTCCGGCGCGGGCAAGTCCACGCTGGCCAACGCCCTCCTCGGCGAGGACGTCATGGACGTACGGGCCGCGCGGGACGTCGACGGCAAGGGGCGGCACACCACCACCACCCGCAATCTGCTCGTCCTGCCCTCGGGCGGGGTCCTGATCGACACCCCCGGGCTGCGCGGGGTCGGCCTGTTCGACGCCGCGAGCGGGGTCGGGCAGGTGTTCTCCGAGATCGAGGACCTGGCCGGGCGGTGCCGCTTCCACGACTGCGCGCACGAGGCCGAGCCGGGCTGCGCGGTCCGCTCCGCCGTGGACGGCGGGGAGCTGCCCGCTCGGCGGCTGGAGAGCTACCGCAAGCTGATGCGCGAGAACCAGTGGATCGTCGCCAAGACCGACGCACGCGTGCGTGCGGAGCGCGGGCGGCACTGGCGCAGGAAGGAGACCGAGGGCAGGGCGGCGAGGGAGCTCAAGCGGGCGCGCTATCAGTAGGCACGCCCGCAGCGTCGCGTCCGATTTCCGCTAGCCGCGTTCCTCCCCCCGCCCCACACTGGAAGGCGTGATGGACGAGGACAGCAGGTACGAGGCGGTGCGCAGCCGGGACGGGCGGTTCGACGGGGCGTTCTTCTTCGCCGTCGAGACCACCGGGATCTACTGCCGGCCCAGCTGCCCGGCGGTGACGCCCAAGCGGCACAACGTGCGCTTCTTCGCCACGGCCGCCGCCGCGCAGGGATCCGGGTTCCGGGCCTGCCGGCGGTGCCGGCCGGACGCGGTGCCGGGGTCGGCGGAGTGGAACGTACGGGCGGACGTGGTCGGCCGGGCCATGCGGCTGATCTCCGACGGCGTCGTGGACCGCGAGGGCGTCTCCGGGCTCGCCACCCGGCTCGGCTACAGCGCCCGGCAGGTGCAGCGCCAGCTCACCGCCGAGCTCGGCGCCGGACCGGTGGCGCTCGCCCGGGCCCAGCGGGCGCACACCGCGCGGGTGCTGCTCCAGACCACCGGACTGCCCGTCACCGAGATCGCCTTCGCCGCCGGGTTCGCCAGCGTGCGGCAGTTCAACGACACCGTCCGGGAGGTGTACGCCTCGACACCGACCGAGGTGCGCGCCGCCGCCCCCCGCGCCCGGGACGGCCGCTGCGCCGCGCCCGGCGCCGGCATACCGCTGCGGCTCGCCCACCGGGGCCTGTACCAGGCCGCCGCGGTCTTCGACCAGCTGGCGGCCGAGGCGGTCGCCGGGGTCGAGGAGGTCTGCGGCCCGCCGGGCGGCCGTACCTACCGGCGCACCCTGCGGCTGCCGTACGGCACCGGGATCGCAGCCGTCGAGGAGCGCGCCCGGGCGGCGCGCACCGGCACCGGCACCCGGCCGGGCGGCTGGCTCGACGCGCGGCTGCACCTGACCGACCCCCGGGACCTGACGACCGCGGTGCAGCGGCTGCGGCGGCTGTTCGACCTCGACGCCGACCCGTACGCCGTCGACGAACGGCTCGGCGCCGACCCGCGGCTCGCCCCGCTCGTCGCCGCCCGGCCCGGACTGCGCTCGCCCGGCGCCGTCGACCCGCTGGAGCCCGCCGTGCGCGCACTGGTGGGCAGGGCGGGCGCCGAGCCGCTGGTGCGGCGCTACGGCAAGGCGCTCGACGCGCCCTGCGGCAGTCTGACCCATCTCTTCCCGGAGCCCGCCGTGCTCGCCGAGGCCGTGCCCGACGGCCCGCTGCGCGCGCTCGCCGCGGCCCTCGCCGACGGCACCCTGCGGCTGGACGCGGGCGCCGACCGGGACGACGCCGCGGCCGCCCTGCTCGCCCTGCCCGGCATGGACCCGGCCGCCGTCGCCGCCGTCCGCGTCCGCGCCCTCGGCGATCCGGACGTCGCCCCGCCCGGCACCGAGGTCCCCGACGCCTGGCGGCCCTGGCGGTCGTACGCCGTCCAACACCTGTGTGTGGCAGGGGAGTCGGACTGATGGCCGACACGTACTGGACGCGCCTCGACTCCCCGGTCGGCACGCTGCTGCTCACCGCCGCCGCGGACGGGGCGCTGACCTCGCTGTCCGTGCCCGGGCAGAAGGGCGGGCGGAGCGTCGAGGAGGGGTGGCGGTGCGACCCGGGGCCGTTCCGCGCCGCCGCGGACCAGCTCGGCGCCTACTTCGCCGGTGAACTCACCGTGTTCCGGCTCCCGTTGGCCGCGCACGGCACCGTGTTCCGGCAGCGGGTGTGGGCCGCGCTGGACGAGGTGCCGTACGGCAGCACGGTCACCTACGGCGAGATCGCCACGCGCATCGGCGCCTCCCGCGCGGCCGTGCGCGCCGTCGGCGGGGCGATCGGCGCCAACCCCCTGCTGATCGTGCGCCCCTGCCACCGGGTGATCGGCGCGGACGGCTCGCTGACCGGATACGCGGGCGGCCTCGACCGCAAGGTCCTGCTGCTGACCCTGGAGGGCGCGCTGCACGGCTAGCGCCGCCGACGCCCTCGTGTTCCGATGCCACGCCCCGTTACGCCGAGCGGGTGGATCACCGTGCACGCTGCGGGGGGTACGGGCCGGGCGTGTGGGACGGTCGCCTCCGACGGGCCACGGGGAAGGCGGGCGCAGACATGGCCAAGGTCGGACGGATCCTCGCGGTGCTGCTGCTGGCCGTGCTGCCCGGCCTGGCGGCGCCGGCCCTCGCCCACCCGCAGCCGGCGGCGCTGCCCCTGTGGACCGGCAGCTGGGAGACCGCCCCGTCCGGGACCGCCGCGGCCCGGCCCGGCGCCGCCATCCGCAACGTCGTCCACCTCAGCTGCGGCGGCGACGCGGTGCGCGTACGGCTCAGCAACCGGTTCGGCACCGCGCCCCTGAGCCTCGGCGCGGTCACCGTCGCGCTGCGCGCGGCGGCCGGCGCGGACGCCCTGCCCGGCACGCTGCGCACCGCCACCTTCCAGGGCGCCCCGGCCGTCACCGTGGCGCCGGGCCAGGACACGGTCACCGACCCGGTGCCGCTGCGCGTCCCGGCCGCCGCCGACCTCCTCGTCACCGTGTACACCCCCGGCGACAGCGGCCCCGCGACCACGCACCAGACCGCCCTCCAGACCAGCTACCTGGCCGCCGACGGCGTGGGCCGCGCCGCCGACGAGGACGGCACCGGCTACACGGACACCGTCACCCGCTGGTACTACGTCACCGGCGTCGACGTCCTCGGCGACTGCGTCGGCAGCGTCGCCGCGTTCGGCGACTCCCTCACCGACGGGACCGGTTCCACCCCCGACACCAACCACCGCTGGCCCGACCGGCTCGCCGCCACGCTGCGGGCCGGCCGGTACGGCGTCCTCAACGCCGGCATCTCCGGGAACCGGCTGCTGCACGACGGCGTCGGGCCGCGCGCCCTCACCCGGCTCGACCCCGACGCCCTGGACCGCGCGGGCGTACGGGTCCTGGTGGTCCTGGAGGGCATCAACGACATCAAGGGCACCCCCGCGGCCGACGACGTCACCGCCTACGCCGACGCCTACCGCACGCTCGTCGCCCGCGCCCACGCCCGGGGCATCCGGGTCATCGGTGTCACCCTCACCCCGTTCCGCGGCTTCGCCGCCTACACCGACGCCCGCGAGGCGGTACGGCAGCAGGTGAACGGCTTCATCCGCACCGGCGGCGCCTTCGACGCGGTCGCCGACGCCGACGCCGCCGTCCGCGACCCCGACGATCAGGGCTGCATCCTGCCCGCCTACGACCCCGGCGACCACCTGCACTTCAACGACACCGGCATGGCCGCCGTCGCCGACACCGTCCTCAAGGCCCTGACCGCCTGAGGCACGCCGTCGAACGCGGTCAGCCCCACAGCACCGCCCCCAGCCACGCGCCCGCGATCAGCAGGCAGGCGAACAGTTCGGCCAGCACGCTGGAGCCGCCCGAGCGCATCGCCGTACGCAGCGCGGCCATCGCCTCGCCGTGCCGGCCCAGGCGCAGCCGCTCGTGCAGGTAGATCCCGGCCATGAAGCCCGGCAGCGCGCCCACCACCGGAAGCAGGACGAAGCCGAGGAACGCCCCGCCGCCCGCATACACCGCCATCCGCGGCGTGGCACCGCTCTGCCGCAGCCGGCGCGGCGGCAGCGCCCAGCGCACGGCCAGCGACAGCAGCAGCACGGCGGTCGCACCCACCAGGACGGACCAGGCCAGCGGCTGCGGATCCGTCAGCGCCCACCACAGCACCGCGGCCCACACCAGCCACGACCCCGGCACCCCGGGCACCAGCACTCCGCACAGGCCGAGCACGATCACCACGCCGACCAGCAGGAGTTCCGACACTCCCATCTGCCCAGAGTGCCGGAGAAGCCACGGAACGGCAGGACCGCGCCCCGGGACAGCGGCGCGGGGCGCTGCTCAGGAGCGGGTGACCCAGCCCCGTTCGAAGGCGTGCCAGCCCAGTTGCAGTCGCGTCGTCACACCGGCCAGCTCCATCAGCCGCCGCACCCGGCGCTGCACCGTGCGCAGGCCCAGATCGAGCTGTTTCGCCACGCTCGCGTCGGTCAGCCCGGCCAGCAGCAGCGACAGCACCTCCAGATCGGTGCCGTCCGGGCCGTCCGGCCGCTCCTCGGCCGCCCCCGACGCGCCGATGCGCAGCGGCAGCGCCTCCCGCCACACCGACTCGAACAGCCCGGCGAGCAGCTCCAGCAGCCCGCTGGCGTGCACCACCAGCGCGGCCGGCTCCGCCGTCGTCGAGGTGAGCGGCACCATCGCCAGCGAGCGGTCGGCCACGACCAGCTTCGTCGGCACCCGGTCCGTCACCCGCACCCGCTCGTCGCGGCCGAGGGCGGCCGTCAGCTCGGTCACCGCGTGCGGCAGGTCCAGTGCCGCGCGCTCCACGACCACCCGGTAGCGCACCCCGCGTGCCGCCGCCCGCTCCTCCGCCTCGTTCTCCATGCCGGACACGACCTGGGGACGGGCGGTGACCAGCGCGCACACCTCCTGCGCCGCGCCCAGCTGGAGCTGGAGGAAGCGCTGGGCGACCGCCGAGGCGCCGGTGACCACCTCCACCAGGTCGTGCACCGCCGGTTCGGCCGCCGCCGCCCGGTACTCCTGCGCGAGCACGGCCGCCGCCAGCTCCGCCTTCTCCAGTTCGTGCCGCTGCTGGGTGAGCAGCGCGCCGAGCGCGACCCCCGGCGGAGCGGCCACCCAGCGGCCGGGCCGGGCCGGGGACTGCGCGGCGAGCCCCTGCCGCTCCAGCCGGCGCAGCGCCCGCTCCGTGTCCGGCTCGGCCAGCGTCAGACGGCGCGCCAGATCGCCCACCTCGGCCGCGCCGACGGACACCAGCGCCCGGTACGCCGCCTCGTGCGTGTCGTCCAGCCCTATCGCTGCCAGCATCGGCCTTCGCCCCTCCCACGAGCCACCACACGCCACGGTCACGTCCTTTCGGCGGGCCCGGCCTGGCGGAAACCGGCCACGGCGCAAACCCGCCGCGGAACATCATCGCCGCTGTGCGGGTGACTCTGCCAAGGTGGCAGCACCTGGGGCAGGTGGTCGCGATCGCGATTCACAGCCTCGTCTCAGGAAACCAAGCCACAATCCGGCCATCCGACCGGAGCCGTTCACCCGGCCCGGTCGCGCGGAACGTGGCCCGGGCCCGTACGTGTGCGAGACACGCGAAGGGGATTCGGGGCCGGGCCACCGCGGACGTCGCCGGGCGGTCCTCCCGTGGGGGGTGGGGCCGCCCGGCGGCCATCAGCCTTCTTTCGTACGGCAGTTCACCCCCTCACCCGACCTGCTGCCGGGTGTGGCCGTGGGCGGCGGAATTTCCCGATGCGCCGTTTCCCCGCGGCCCCCGCGGTGGACAATTACCGGCATGAGCCAGCAGGGGGGAAGGCCCGCCCGTTCCGAGGACGACTGGTGGGGGCAGCTGTACGACGACTCCACCGCGGACACGGGCCCCACGACGGCACCCGATTCCCTGGACGACCGCTTCGCCTCCGCGAAGAACACGGTGACGGGACCGCGTACAGGGGGCACGGGGAGCACCGGGGGCACCGGGAGCGCGCAGGACCGGGCGCCCGGGGAGCCCGCGCTGCCATCGCAGCGCACGACCGGGCCCCCGGCCACCCCCGAACAGCCCGCCACCGCCGCCGCGCCCCCGGAACCGGCACCGGCCCCGGAACCGGCACCGGTGCCGAACTCCTCCTCACCAGCGGTCCCGCCCCCGCCGCCCTCCGCGCTCGACTACGTGGGGTCCGGGCCGCCCACCTACGACCCCGAGCCGACCGCGCTGCCCGTCGCCGAGCCCGACGCGCTGGGGGAGCTGGTCGCGGACACCGTGCTGGACGGGGCCCGGTACGGGGCGTGCACGCTGCGGGCCGTGTCGTTGCGGGGGGACTCGGCGCGGTTCAGGGGCGAGCCGCGGCGGGACGCGGTGCTCACCGCGCGGTTCGGGACGGGGGAGCGGGCGCTGGTGCTCGTCGCGGTGGCGACCGGGGCGCGGGCCACGCCGGGGGCGCATCTGGCCGCGGCCGAGGCGTGCCGGTGGATCGGGCGGGCCGTGGGGCGCAGCCACCCCGGGCTGGTGGAGGACATCCGGGCGGCCCGGCGCGGCGAGCTGAAGTCGGGGCTGGGCCGGCTGGCCGACCGCAGCCTCGGCAGGCTCCGGGCGAGCGCGGCCGAGCAGGGCCTCGACCCCGGGGAGTACACGGCGAGCCTGCGCTGTCTGCTGCTGCCGGGTGATCCGGACTGCCGTACGCGCGTGTTCTTCGGCGTCGGCGACGGAGGGCTGTTCCGGCTGCGGGACGGCGTCTGGCAGGACATCGAGCCGCAGCCCGCGCCGGACGACGACACCGCCGCGCCCCTGACGTCCGAGGGCGACCGGTTCACCATGGACCTCGGCATCCCCACCCCGCCGAGCCCGTACGAGCCGGCCCCGCAGCCGCCGCGCGAGCCGTTCCGCTTCCGCGCCTGCCTCGCCCGGCCGGGTGACGCCCTGGTGATGTGCAGCGCCGGCCTGGCCGAGCCGCTGCGCGGCGAGCCCGCGCTCGGCGCCTACCTGGCCCGCCGCTGGTCCGGTCGCACCCCGCCCGGCCTCGCCGCGTTCCTCGCGGACACCCAGGTGCGGGTGAAGGGTTACGCCGACGACCGTACGGCGGCGGCCGTGTGGGAGGCGTGAGCGCCGGCCCTGTGACTGTATGGAGGCATGGCCAAACAGAACGTCGCCGAGCAGTTCGTCGACATCCTCGTCCGCGCCGGCGTACGCCGTCTGTACGGGGTGGTCGGCGACAGCCTCAACCCCGTCGTGGACGCCGTGCGCCGCAACTCCGCCATCGACTGGATCCATGTCCGCCACGAGGAGAGCGCCGCGTTCGCGGCCGGGGCCGAGGCGCAGATCACCGGCAGGCTGGCCGCCTGCGCCGGCTCCTGCGGCCCGGGCAACCTGCACCTGATCAACGGCCTCTACGACGCCCACCGCTCGATGGCCCCGGTGCTCGCCCTCGCCTCGCAGATCCCCTCCAGCGAGATCGGCCTCGGCTACTTCCAGGAGACCCACCCCGACCGGCTCTTCCAGGAGTGCAGCCACTACAGCGAGCTGATCTCCAACGCCCGGCAGATGCCCCGGCTGCTCCAGAGCGCCATCCAGCACGCGGTCGGCCGAAGCGGCGTGAGCGTCGTCTCGCTGCCCGGTGACATCGCCGCCGAGCCGGCCCCGGAGAAGGCCGCGCAGAGCGCCCTCGTCACCTCCCGGCCCACCGTCCGCCCCGGCGACGCCGAGATCGACGCGCTCGCCGGGATGATCGACGAGGCCGGCCGGGTCACCCTGTTCTGCGGCAGCGGCACCGCCGGCGCGCACGCCGAGGTGATGGAGTTCGCCGGGCGGATCAAGTCGCCGGTGGGGCACGCCCTGCGCGGCAAGGAGTGGATCCAGTACGACAACCCGTACGACGTCGGCATGAGCGGCCTGCTCGGCTACGGCGCCGCCTACGAGGCCACCCACGGGTGCGACCTGCTGATCCTGCTCGGCACCGACTTCCCGTACAACGCCTTCCTGCCCGACGACGTAAGGATCGCGCAGGTCGACGTACGGCCCGAGGTGCTCGGCCGCCGCTCGCGGCTCGACCTCGCGGTGTGGGGCGACGTACGCGAGACGCTGCGCTGTCTGATCCCGCGGGTGAAGGAGAAGACCGACCGGCGTTTCCTCGACCGGATGCTGAAGAAACACGCCGACGCGCTGGAGGGCGTGGTCAAGGCCTACACCCGCAAGGTCGACAAGCACATCCCGATCCACCCCGAGTACGTGGCCGCCGTCCTCGACGAAGTCGCCGACGACGACGCCGTGTTCACCGTCGACACCGGCATGTGCAACGTGTGGGCGGCCCGCTACGTCTCGCCCAACGGGCGCCGCCGGATCATCGGTTCGTTCTCGCACGGGTCGATGGCGAACGCGCTGCCCATGGCGATCGGCGCCCAGTTCACCGACCGGGGCCGGCAGGTGGTGTCGATGTCGGGCGACGGCGGGTTCGCCATGCTGATGGGCGACTTCCTCACGCTCGTGCAGTACGACCTCCCCGTCAAGGTCGTCCTGTTCGACAACTCCTCCCTCGGCATGGTCGAGCTGGAGATGCTGGTCGCCGGACTGCCCTCGTACGGCACCGCCAACGTCAACCCCGACTTCGCCGCCGTCGCGCGGGCCTGCGGGGCGTACGGGGTGCGGGTGGAGAAGCCCAAGCAGCTCGCCGGGGCGCTCAGGGACGCCTTCAAGCACCGGGGACCGGCGCTGGTGGACGTCGTCACCGACCCCAACGCGCTGTCCATCCCGCCGAAGATCAGCGCCGAGATGGTCACCGGGTTCGCGCTGTCCGCGTCCAGGATCGTGCTGGACGGCGGCGTCGGCCGGATGCTCCAGATGGCCCGCTCCAATCTGCGCAACGTGCCGCGGCCCTAGGCCGCCTCCTCATGGCGACCGGAGGGGCGGGTTTCGGCCAGTTTCACGGGGTGTGACGGGGTGCCGACGGCCGGTGCCGGGCGCATCTGCCCGGCCGTTCCGGGGCGTCCGTGGCGGCCGGCGCCCTCCCGGGAGGCCGGGACGCGGGTGCGGCACGGCCCGCCGGGCGGCCCGCACGCCCCGCGCCCGTGGCCGAACAGCGGTCCTCGGGCGGGGGCCAGGACTGCCGGGGTTTCTGCTGGGCAAGCATCCCCCGTGAACGTGTTCGACCAGGAGGGGCAGGGGGACATCGTGCGGGCGGGGGTCATGAAGAGGCAGGCACGAGGGGGCGGGCCCATGGTCGTCGGGGCCGCCACGGACACGACGGGGGAAGAGGCCGGCACCACCACGGACCACGCGCACCGGTTCCGGCGCAGGCTGGGGCGGGCGGATCTGCGGGCGGTGCCCGAGGCTCGGCGGGAGCTGCGCGAACTGCTGCGGCACTGGGGCAAGCCCGGCCGCTCGGAGATCGCCGAACTGCTCACCAGCGAACTGGTCACCAACGCGCTCGTCCACACCGACGACGACGCGGTCCTCACGGCCGTCGTGGCGCCGGGCGGACTGCGCGTGGAGGTACGGGACTTCGTGGCCGGCAGACCGGAGCCGCGAGGGCCGGAGACGGACGAGGACACCCACGGCCGGGGCCTGGTGCTGGTGCAGTCCCTCGCGGACGCCTGGGGCGTACGGCCGCACGGCGTGGGCAAGTCGGTGTGGTTCGAACTGGGCGCCGAGGCGGCGTGAGCGCGCGGGCGGCGCACAACGGGCCGGGGGCGTGACCCGTACGGTCACGCCCCCGGCCCGGAACAGGCGTACGGCGTCCTAGCCGAACTGCTGCTCCAGGTCCTTCAGCTTGCGCTCCAGGGAGTCCAGGCGCGGCAGTGCCATGGTGTCGTCCTCCGCGGTGAGATCGACGGTCACCGGCTCAGATCCGCTGCGGACCGGCTGCAGGGAGGGACGGGCGCGCACGGGCAGTTGCTCCGCGCCGGATATGGCAGGCTCCGCGGCGACTTCGGCGGGGGCGCGCTCGACGGCGCCCACCTCGACCTCGACCTGGCGGCCGGCGCGTCCGACGAAGCCGCGGTGGCCCCGGCTGATGGCCTTCAGCTGGGCGCGCTCGATGCGCTGCTGGTCACGCCTGCGCTGCCGCGTCTCGTCCTTCTGCCGCTTGTCGTCGCGGACCTCCTCGACCGCCTCGTCGAGGCTGCGCACGCCCTCCAGGAGCATCAGCGACCAGGCCTTGTAGGTCTCGCGGGGGGCGCGCAGCCAGCGCACGATGCGGATCTGCGGCAGCGGACGCGGCACCAGGCCCTGCTCGCGCAGCGCGGCCCGGCGGGTCTGCTTCAGGGCGCGGTCGAACAGGACGGCCGCCGACAGCGACATGCCGGAGAAGAACTGGGGGGCACCGGCGTGGCCGGCGCCCCGGGGCGCGTGCACCCAGTTGAACCAGGCCGCCGCGGCGGCGAACATCCACACGAGGATCCGGGAGCCGAGCGCCGCGTCACCGTGGCTGGCCTCGCGCACGGCGAGCACCGAGCAGAACATCGCCGCGCCGTCCAGGCCGAACGGCACCAGGTACTGCCAGCCGTCCGTCAGCCCCAGGTTCTGCTCGCCGAAGCCGACGAGACCGTGGAAGGAGAGGGCTGCGGCGACCGCCGCACAGCAGAACAGGAGCACATAGGAGGCCGTGCCGTAGATGGCCTCTTTGCGTCTGCGGCGCTCCTCGCTGCGCTCCCAGGAGTCGTCCGCGCTCGCGTTCTCCCCGGAGGAGCGCTTGCCGCGCGCGAGCACCGCCACCGCCGCCAGCATGCCCAGGAGCAGTACGGCGCCCGGAAGCAGCCAGTTCAGCGATATGTCGGTCAGCTTCATCAGGGGTCCCTTGCATTGGGATAGGGCGTAACGCCCGCCATAGTGGCCCACGCCCGACGGCCCTCAGGGGGTTTCGGGGCAAGAGGCCGCCAAGGAGGTGCAAGGGGATGCCCACGGACGGCGTTCTGCTCGAACTGCCGCATGAGGGGCGGGAGTTGAGTTCGAATAAGAGTACCCGCACGGATGGTGCCGCGGAAAGTTCCCGTGACGTGTGAGGGGGTTGTGAAAGGGGGGCGGGTCGCCGCAGATGATCTTAGCGGACGGGCCGTGCCGTCTTGATCACACCGAGGCGAGCCTGGCTGTATCGATTCAGCGACGGCGGGCCGGTGAGTTTGACCCTCCGGGTTCTGCGCCTAAGGTGCTTGACGGACAGGTGACAACCCGCCGTTAATGGCCCAAGTACCGACAAGCCGCCAGGAGGATCCCGTGGACCCCGTGAAGCAGGGCACCCAGGGCTGCGCCCGGGTGCCCGCGCAGGCACGCGTGGCGCAGGTCTCCGGCCCCTCCGGCGGCACCTGGGAGCGGGAGGACGCGCCGCCCGGCGCGCGCGGCGAGCACCCGCACGCCGAGCCGCCGATACCCGGGCCCCGGGCCGCGGTGCAGCGCTCCTCGGTGCGCGGCCAGATCCTGGACGCGCTGCGCACCGCGCTCGTGACCGGCGAGCTGGAGCCGGGCGAGGTGTACTCGGCGCCGGTGCTCGGCGAGCGCTTCGGGGTCTCGGCGACACCCGTGCGGGAGGCCATGCAGCAGCTCGCCCAGGAGGGCGCCGTCGAGGTCGTGCCCAACCGGGGCTTCCGGGTCGTCCGGCGCGGTGCGCGGGAGCTGTCCGAGCTGGCGGAGGTGCGCGGGCTCATCGAGGTGCCGGTGATGCTGCGGCTCGCCCGTACGGTGCCGGCCGAGCGGTGGGCCGAGCTGCGGCCGCTGGCGGAGGAGACGGTCCGCGCGGCGGCCGCCGGCTGTCCGGCCACGTACGCCGAGTCCGACCGGGCCTTCCACGCCGCGCTCCTCGCCCTGTCCGGCAACGAACAGCTGGTCCGCATCGCCTCCGACCTGCACCGCCGCTCCCAGTGGCCGCCGGTGCGGCAGGGGCGCGGGTATCTGGTCGCCGACGCGGCGGAGCACATGGCGCTGCTGGAGGCGCTGGTCGCGGGGGACGTGGACGTGGTGCGGGGGCTGGTGTCGGAGCACTTCGCGGGCGCGTGCTGAGCGGGGCGGGTGAGCGCCGCGGGGGTTGTGCCGTCTGCCGGGTGCGGCCCGGTGGGGCTGTCCGCGCCCGGGCGGCGAAGCCGCGTATCGGGACCGCCCCGCGCCCCCAGGGGGTTGCCCGCACCCGGCGACGCGGCTGTACTCCCTACGCCGTCGCCACCCCCGGCGCCGGCGGGGCCAACTGCCGTGCCAGCCACGTCGGTACGCCGCCCAGCAGGCGGAACAGGCGCCGCGCCTCCTCCCGCAGCCGGGACGCCTCCGGCTCGGACTCCGCGTCGGCCAGGGAGGCCAGTGCCGGGGCCGTGCCGACCAGGTAGCCCAACTCCTCCCTGATCCGCAGGGATTCGGCGAAGCCGTGCCGCGCCTCGGCCAACTCGCCGTCGCGCAGGGCGAGTCCGGCCAGGTGGCGCCAGGTGAAGGACAGCAGGAGCGGGTCGGCGTGGGCCGTGGCGCCCGCGTGGGCCCGGCGGTAGGCCGCGCGGGCCGCCTGCGGGGAGCGCGTCAGGTTCTCGGCCAGCAGGCCCCGCCGGAAGTCCAGCAGGGCCCGGCCCGCCCCGCCCGGCGGGATCAGCGCCGCCGCCCGGCCCAGTGCCGCCCGCGCCTCGTCCGCGCGGTCGCGCACCGTGTGCAGCGTTGCGGCGTAGGCCAGTTGGCCGCGCTCGCAGGCCGCCGCGCCGCGCTCCTCGTCGGTGTGCGCGAGCGCCTCCGCCGTACGCAGCGCGTCCTCCGCCTCCGCCCAGCCCCGCTCGGTGTACAGACACCGTTCGACCAGCAGCGCGGCCCGCTGGAGGGCCGACGCGGGCGTGTCGTGCGGCAGCAGGGCCGCCGCGTCCGCCCAGCAGGCCCGCGAGCGCAGCCGCCACACCGCGGTCTGGAGCGGATCGTCACCGGCGGTCGTTCCGTTGCCAGACATGGCGGAGTGCGCCACGTTGCCCTCCCCGAGCACGCCATCGAGCTGTTGAGTGGTGGCGGCATTCCAGCACCGATCGACGGGCCGGGCCAAGGGGGTGGGTGAAAGTTTTCACAAAGTAGTGGGGTGTTGGCGTGACCGCTTTTGCGCGTCCTGCCCCCACGCGCCCCCGCTGACCTCAGCTCATCCGCAGGGCCAGGAAGAAGTCCAGCTTGTCCTCCAGGCGCGAGAGGTCCCGTCCCGTCAACTGCTCGATCCGGCCGACCCGGTAGCGCAGCGTGTTGACATGCAGGTGGAGCCGGGTGGCGCAGCGGGTCCAGGAGCCGTCGCAGTCGAGGAACGCCTCCAGGGTCGGGATCAGCTCGGCCCGGTGGCGGCGGTCGTAGTCGGTCAGCGGGTCCAGCAGCCGGGCCGTGAAGGCGCGGCGGACGTCGTCCGGGACGAACGGCAGCAGCAGGACGTGCGAGGCCAGCTCCTGGTGGCCGGCCGCGCAGACCCGGCCCGGGCGGGCGGCGGCCACCCGGCGGGCGTGCCGGGCCTCCTCCAGGGCGCCGCGCAGGCCCTCCGCCGAGTGCACGGCCGCGCTGACGCCGAGGGTGAGCCGCCCGTCGTCGTCCAGGCCCGCCGACAGCGGCTCGCGCACGGCCTTCAGCAGGGCGTCGGCGAGCAGCCCGGTCTCGGAGCCGTCGTGCTCGGTGGAGACCGCCGGGAGGGGGACCAGGGCGATCGCCTCGTCGCCGGTGTGCGCGACCGCGATCCGGTCCGACGGCTCCGGGCCCGTGGCCTGCGGGTCGACCAGCACCTCCTCCAGCAGCGACTGGGCGACCGGGCCGCCCTCGACCTGCTCGCCGTCCCACTCCACGCGGGCCACCACGACCTGCCAGTGCGGGGCCGTGCCGAGCCCGGGCAGCAGCACCGGGGCGGCCACGCGCAGCCGGGCCGCGATCTCGGCGGGCGCGGCGCCCGTCTGGACCAGTTCCAGGACCTCCTGGGCGAGCCGGCGCCGCACCGTGCGCGCCGCGTCCCGGCGGTCCCGCTCGACCGCGATCAGCTGGGTCACGCCCTGGAGCAGGTCCATGCGCTCCTCGGGCCAGTCGCCCGCGTCCGCCTCGACGGCCAGCAGCCAGTCCGACAGGACCGTCTCGCGCACGTCGCGGGCGGCCTGCGGGGCGCGGCCGGTGGAGCGGATCGGGAAGAGGGAGTACGTGGCGCCGCCCAGCAGGACCCGGTGCGGGCCGCGCCGCCCGGTGCGGGTGGCGGCCAGGTGCTCGGCGGCGAGCTTCGCGCAGGTCTCGGCGGGCAGGCCGGGGCCCGCCTCCTTGGAGCCGGCGATCAGCCGGCCGGTGGGGGAGAGCACCCAGGCGCGCAGGTCCAGGTCGGTGCCGAGCAGGTCCAGGACGACGTCTGGGCCGCCGCCCGCCGGGCCCGAGGTCATCATCCGCCGGTGCCGGTCCACCACGGCCGCCAGGTCCCCGGCGCGCTCGCTGGAGACCTGCCGTACGACGTGCTCGGTGATCGTCGCGAAGGCCACCGACTCGTGCACCGCGAACAGCGGCAGCCGGTGCCGGGCGCAGGCCAGCACCAGGTCCTCCGGCACGTCGCCCAGCTCCGCCTCGCCGGCCGCGAGGGCCGCCACCCCGGCCTGCACCAGGATGCGGACGAACGGTTCGGAGTCGTCGGCGTCCCGACGCCAGGCGAGGCCCGTCAGCACCAGCTCGCCGCCGGAGAGGTACCGGCTCGGGTCGCGCAGGTCGGTCGTCATGACCCCGCGCACCGAGCGGTCCAGCTCCTCCTCGCCGCCGAGCAGCCGCAGCCCCAGCACATCGGTGTCCAGAAGTGCGCGCAGCCGCATCTCGTCGCCGCCGTTCTTGTGTCTCGAAACCTACGATGGATCTTGGAGGGTGACGCGGGAAGGGCCCGGCACGGAGCCGTACAGGGCGCAGTCCGGAGTCTCCGCAGTGTTTCCTGCGTTTCCCCAGGAAATCGGAGAGGTTACCGATGACCTCCGTTCATACGAATCTACAAGATGCCCGTGGTGGCCAGCCAACTCCTTCATGGTTTCGGTGACTGACCCCGCCGGAGTACGGGGCGGTGTACTGAGTCCACTCCGCGTTAACAGGACATGAACGAGCCGCGCCCGCCGCACACGGATTGGCTCAATCTGCACGACTCACGAGACGAAGAAGAGAGCCGGTCATGGACTTCCTTCGCCCCGCCAGCTGGGAGGAGGCGCTCGCCGCGAAGGCCGAGCACCCCACCGCTGTGCCGATTGCGGGTGGCACCGATGTGATGGTCGAGATCAACTTCGACCACCGCCGGCCCGAGTACCTGCTGGACCTCAACCGCATCGGTGAGCTCACCGAGTGGGAGATCGGCGAGGAGAGCGTACGGCTGGGTGCCTCCGTCCCGTACACGAAGATCATGGAGAATCTCCGTGCCGAGCTGCCGGGCCTGGCGCTCGCCTCGCACACGGTCGCCTCCCCGCAGATCCGCAACCGCGGCGGCGTCGGCGGCAACCTCGGCACGGCCTCGCCCGCCGGTGATGCCCACCCCGCCCTCCTCGCCGCCGGCGCCGAGGTCGAGGCGGAGTCCGCGGCCCGCGGCACCCGGCTCATCCCGATCGACGAGTTCTACACGGGCGTCAAGCGCAACGCGCTCCAGCCCGACGAGCTGATCCGCGCCGTGCACGTCAAGAAGGCCGACGGACCCCAGCAGTACTCCAAGGTCGGCACCCGCAACGCCATGGTCATCGCCGTGTGCGCCTTCGGTCTCGCGCTGCACCCCGAGACGCGCACCGTGCGCACCGGCATCGGCTCGGCCGCGCCCACCCCTGTGCGGGCCAAGGCCGCCGAGGAGTTCCTGAACGCCGCGCTGGAGGAAGGCGGCTTCTGGGACAACGGCAAGATCATCACCCCGTCGGTCGCCAAGCAGTTCGCGGACCTGTGCTCCGGCGCCTGCAACCCGATCGACGACGTCCGGGGCACCGCGAGCTACCGCCGCCACGCGGTCGGTGTCATGGCCCGCCGGACGCTGACCTGGACCTGGGAGTCGTACCGCGGCGCCCGCCGCGCATCTGAGGGAGCTGCGTAATGCGCGTCAACTTCACCGTCAACGGACGTCCGCAGGAGGCCGACGACGTCTGGGAGGGCGAGTCCCTGCTGTACGTCCTGCGCGAGCGCCTCGGCCTGCCCGGCTCGAAGAACGCCTGCGAGCAGGGCGAGTGCGGCTCCTGCACCGTGCGCCTGGACGGCGTGCCGGTCTGTTCCTGCCTGGTCGCGGCCGGCCAGGTCGAGGGCCGTGACGTCGTGACCGTCGAGGGCCTCGCGGACTTCGCCAAGGAGCGGTCCTGCGGCACGGGTGCCTGCGGTACGACGCTGCAGGACGCCCAGCAGTGGACGGCCAAGCCCGCCTCCGACTCGCAGACCGGCGAGGGCACCGAACTCAGCCCCGTCCAGCAGGCGTTCATCGACGCCGGCGCCGTCCAGTGCGGCTTCTGCACCCCGGGTCTGCTCGTCGCCTCCGACGAACTCCTGGAGCGCAACCCGAACCCGAGCGACGCGGACATCCGCGAGGCGCTGTCGGGCAACCTGTGCCGCTGCACGGGCTACGAGAAGATCATGGACGCGGTCCGCCTCGCGGCCGCCCGCCAGTCCGAGGGGGTCTGACAGACATGCCGACCAACGGCGCTCCTACGAAGATCACGCAGGGCTCGCAGACCAAGGGCGGCATCGGCGAGTCCACGCTCCGCCCGGACGGCACCCTCAAGGTCACCGGCGAGTTCGCGTACTCGTCCGACATGTGGCACGAGGACATGCTGTGGGGCCAGATCCTGCGCTCCACCGTCGCGCACGCCGAGATCGTCTCGATCGACACCTCCGAGGCCCTCGCCATGCCGGGTGTGTACGCGATCATGACGTACGACGACCTGCCCACCGAGGTGAAGAACTACGGCCTGGAGATCCAGGACACCCCGGTCCTCGCGCACGGCAAGGTGCGCCACCACGGCGAGCCGGTCGCGATCGTCGCCGCCGACCACCCGGAGACGGCCCGCCGCGCCGCCGCCAAGATCAAGGTCGACTACCGGGAACTCCCGGTCATCACCGACGAGGCCTCCGCGACCGCGCCGGACGCGATCCTCGTCCACGAGGGCCGCGACGACCACCACTCGGGCCACGTCCCGCACCCCAACATCGTGCACCGCCAGCCGATCGTCCGCGGCGACGCGGACGAGGCCGCGAAGCGCGCCGATGTGATCGTGAAGGGCGAGTACACCTTCGGCATGCAGGACCAGGCCTTCCTCGGCCCCGAGTCCGGCCTCGCCGTGCCCGAGGAGGACGGCGGCGTCCACCTCTACATCGCCACCCAGTGGCTCCACTCCGACCTGCGCCAGATCGCGCCCGTCCTCGGCCTGCCCGAGGACAAGGTGCGGATGACGCTGGCCGGCGTCGGCGGCGCGTTCGGCGGCCGCGAGGACCTGTCGATGCAGATCCACGCCTGCCTGCTCGCCCTGCGCACCGGCAAGCCCGTCAAGATCGTCTACAACCGGTTCGAGTCCTTCTTCGGACACGTCCACCGCCACCCGGCCAAGCTGTACTACGAGCACGGGGCCACGCGCGACGGCAAGCTGACGCACATGAAGTGCCGGATCGTCCTGGACGGCGGCGCCTACGCCTCCGCCTCCCCGGCGGTCGTCGGCAACGCCTCCTCGCTCTCCGTCGGCCCGTACGTCATCGACGACGTCGACATCGAGGCCATCGCCCTCTACACCAACAACCCGCCCTGCGGCGCCATGCGCGGCTTCGGCGCGGTCCAGGCGTGCTTCGCCTACGAGGCGCAGATGGACAAGCTGGCGAAGCGGCTCGGCATGGACCCGGTGGAGTTCCGGCAGCTCAACGCCATGGAGCAGGGGACCATCATGCCGACCGGACAGCCGGTCGACTCCCCGGCCCCCGTCGCCGAACTGCTGCGCCGCATCAAGGCGATGCCGCTGCCGCCCGAGCGCCAGTGGGAGTCCAGCGAGGGCGCCGACGTACGGCAGCTGCCCGGCGGTCTGTCCAACACCACGCACGGCGAGGGCGTCGTACGCGGTGTCGGCTACGCGGTCGGCATCAAGAACGTCGGCTTCTCCGAGGGCTTCGACGACTACTCCACCGCCAAGGTCCGCATGGAGGTCATCGGCGGCGAGCCGGTCGCCACCGTGCACACCGCGATGGCGGAGGTCGGCCAGGGCGGTGTCACCGTCCACGCGCAGATCGCCCGCACCGAGCTCGGCGTCACCCAGGTGACCATCCACCCGGCCGACACCCAGGTCGGCTCGGCGGGTTCGACCTCGGCCTCCCGGCAGACGTACGTCACCGGCGGCGCCGTGAAGCACACCTGCGAACTCGTCCGCGAGAAGGTCCTGGAGCTCGGCCGCCGCAAGTTCGGCAGCTACCACCCGGCCTGGGCGACCGCCGAACTCCTGCTGGAGGGCGGCAAGGTCGTCACCGACGGCGGCGAGGTCCTCGGCGACCTGGCCGCCGTCCTGGAGGGCGAGAGCGTCGAGATCGAGGCGGAGTGGCGGCACCGGCCGACCGAGGCCTTCGACCTGGTCACCGGCCAGGGCGACGGGCACGTCCAGTACTCCTTCGCCGCGCACCGCGCCGTCGTCGAGGTCGACACCGAACTCGGCCTGGTCAAGGTCATCGAACTGGCCTGCGCCCAGGACGTCGGCAAGGCGCTCAACCCGCTCTCCGTCGTCGGCCAGATCCAGGGCGGCACGACCCAGGGCCTGGGCGTCGCGGTGATGGAGGAGATCATCGTCGACCCGAAGACGGCGAAGGTCAGGAACCCCTCCTTCACCGACTACCTGATCCCGACCATCCTCGACACGCCGACCATCCCGGTCGACGTCCTCGAACTCGCCGACGACCACGCCCCGTACGGGCTGCGCGGCATCGGCGAGGCCCCCACCCTGTCGTCCACCCCGGCCGTCCTCGCGGCGATCCGGAACGCGACCGGGCTGGAGCTCAACCGCACTCCGGTACGGCCCGAGCACCTCACGGGGACCTGACCCTTCGGGGTTCCAACCGGTTTTCCCCCGGGGGGACTTCGTCCCCCCGGCCCCCCACTGTTCGTCTCGGGCCGTCCCCCGGGTCGTCCAATCCCAAATCTCGTGCCGACAAGGAATGGCACGGGTGCCCCTGTGAACCTTGGGAGTTGGCCCATGACCCAGCAGTCAGTGGAGCCCAGGACCGCAGCCGACGACGCCGGTGACGGCAGCCGCGTCCCGGCCGGACGGTCCTGGCTCGACCGGTACTTCCACATCTCCATAAGAGGATCCTCGGTCGCGCGTGAGGTGCGCGGCGGCATCACCACCTTCATGGCGATGGCCTACATCCTCCTGCTCAACCCGCTCATCCTGTCCGGCAAGGACGTCCACGGCGACACGCTCGGCCAGAAGGCGCTGATCACCGCGACCGCGCTGGCCGCCGCGTTCACCACGCTATTGATGGGCTTCGTCGGCAAGGTGCCGCTCGCGCTCGCCGCCGGCCTGTCCGTCTCGGGCGTGCTGTCCTCGCAGGTCGCCCCCAACATGACCTGGCCGCAGGCCATGGGCATGTGCGTGATGTACGGCGTGGTCATCATGCTGCTGGTCGTCACCGGCCTGCGCGAGATGATCATGAACGCGATCCCGCTCGCGCTCAAGCACGGCATCACCATGGGCATCGGCCTGTTCATCGCGCTCATCGGACTCTACAAGTCCGGCTTCGTGCACAAGGGCGCGGAGACCCCGCTCAGCCTCGGCCCGGCGGGCCAGCTCACCGGCTGGCCGGTGCTGCTCTTCGCCGGCACCCTGCTGCTGATCTTCATGCTCCAGGCCCGCAACGTCCCCGGCGCCATCCTCATCGGCATCGTCTCCGGCACGATCGTCGCCTCGGTCCTCAACGGCCTCGGCGTCATCGACCCCAAGCAGTGGGCCAACGGCGCCCCCGAACTGCACGGCAGCGCCGTGTCGATGCCCGACTTCTCGCTCCTCGGGCACGTCGAGTTCGGCGGCTGGGGCAAGGTCGGCGCGATGACGATCGCCATGATCGTCTTCACCCTCGTGCTCGCCGGCTTCTTCGACGCGATGGCCACCATCATCGGCGTCGGCACCGAGGCCGAGCTGGCCGACGACAAGGGCCGGATGCCCGGCCTGTCCAAGGCGCTGTTCATCGACGGCATGGGCGGTGCGATCGGCGGCGTGGCGGGCGGCTCGGGCCAGACGGTCTTCATCGAGTCCGCGACCGGCGTCGGCGAGGGTGCCCGCACGGGCCTCGCCTCCGTCGTCACCGGTCTGTTCTTCGCGGCCTGCCTCTTCTTCACCCCGGTCACCGCGATCGTCCCGCAGGAGGTCGCCTCCGCGGCCCTGGTCGTCATCGGCGCCATGATGCTGATGAACGCCCGGCACGTGGACTGGGCCGACCGCGCCACCGCGATCCCGGTCTTCCTGACCGTCGTCCTGATGCCGTTCACGTACACCATCACCACCGGTGTCGCCGCGGGCGTCATCTCCTACACCGCCATCAAGGCCGCCCAGGGCAAGGCCCGCGAGATCGGCGCCTTCATGTGGGGTCTGACGGTCGTCTTCCTGATCTACTTCGCCCTTCATCCCGTCGAGGCCTGGCTCGGCGTCCACTAGCCGGGCCGACGCCCGGGGAAACCAACCCCGTGAGGAGATCGAGAGATGCTGGACATCGCCGAGGAGCTGAACCGGTGGGTCGAGCAGGGCCGTGACTTCGCCGTCGCCACCGTCGTGGCCGTCGGCGGCAGCGCCCCGCGCCAGCCCGGTGCCGCCCTCGCGGTGGACGCCGACGGCACCGCGATCGGCTCGGTCTCCGGCGGGTGTGTGGAGGGCGCCGTGTACGAGCTGTGCCGGCAGGCGCTCCAGGACGGCGAGACCGTGCTCGAACGCTTCGGCTACAGCGACGAGGACGCCTTCGCCGTCGGCCTGACCTGCGGCGGAATCATCGACATCCTCGTCACACCGGTCCGGGCGGACGGTCCCGCCCGGCCGGTGCTCGCAGCCGCGCTGGCCGCCGCCGCCCGTGGGGAGGCGGCGGCGGTCGCGCGGATCGTGGACGGCCCGGCCGAGCTGCGGGGCCGGGCCCTCCTCGTCCGCCCCGACGGCTCGTACGACGGCGGCTTCGGTGCCCACCCCGAACTGGACCGCACCGTCGCCGCCGAGGCCGTCGCCTTCCTGGACGCGGGCCGCACCGGCACCCTGGAGATCGGTGAACAGGGCTCGCGCTGCGGCGCCCCGCTCGCGGTCCTGGTGGAGTCGTCCGTCCCCGCCCCCCGCATGATCGTCTTCGGTGCCATCGACTTCGCCTCCGCGCTGGTGCGCGTCGGCAAGTTCCTCGGCTACCACGTCACCGTGTGCGACGCCCGCCCGGTGTTCGCGACCCGCACCCGCTTCCCGGAGGCCGACGAGATCGTCGTCGAGTGGCCGCACCGGTACCTGGAGCGCACCGACACCGACGCCCGCACGGTGCTGTGCGTCCTCACCCACGACGCCAAGTTCGACGTGCCGCTGCTGCGGCTCGCCCTGCGGCTCCCGGTCGCCTACGTCGGCGCGATGGGCTCGCGCCGCACCCACCTCGACCGCAACCAGCGGCTGCGCGACGTCGGCGTCACCGAACTCGAACTCGCCCGGCTGCGCTCGCCCATCGGCCTCGACCTCGGTGCCCGTACGCCCGAGGAGACGGCCCTGTCCATCGGCGCGGAGATCGTCGCCTGCCGGCGCGGCGGCAGCGGGGTCGCGCTGACCGGCGCACACACCCCGATCCACCACGACCCGGTGTCCCGGCCGGCGGTGCGGATCGGCTCGGTGGCCTGAGCGGCCGGCGCCAAAAGGGTTTGCGGGGCGGTGCCGGGCCCGGCTTGCATGGGGCCATGGTGCCCACCGACCGGCTGGCCGCCTTCGCGGCGCTGTCCCTCCTGCTCATCGTGGTGCCCGGCCCCAGCGTGCTGTTCGTGGTCGGCCGCGCCCTCGCGCACGGCCGCCGGGCCGCGCTGACCACCGTCGCCGGCAACACCCTCGGCGCGTACGCGCTCGTCGCGGCCGTCGCACTCGGCGTCGGCTCGGTCGTGGAGCGCTCGGTGCTCGTCTTCACCGGCCTGAAGCTCGCGGGCGCCGCGTATCTCGTGTACCTCGGCGTCACGGCGTGGCGCCGACGGGGTTCGCTGCGGGCCGCGTTCGCGCAGCCGGGCGGCGGCACCGGGCACGGGTCCCTGCGGACCCTGGGGGAGGGCTTCGCCGTCGGCGTGGCCAACCCGAAGACGATGGTGTTCTTCGCCGCGGTGCTGCCGCAGTTCGTGGATCCCCGTCAGGGGCACGTCACCGGGCAGATGCTGCTGCTCGGACTGGTCTTCAACGTCATCGCGCTGGCCTCGGACAGCGTGTGGGGGCTGGTCGCCTCCGGCGCGCGGGAGTGGTTCGCGCGCTCGCCGCGACGGCTGTCCGCCGTCGGCGGGATCGGCGGACTGACCATGATCGGGCTCGGGGTGACGGTGGCGGTGACGGGGCGGAAGGACTGAGTTCCCCGGACGCGCGAGGGCACACCGCGCGCCGCTCACGGCCGCCGGAGCAACCCGTTGACCGCTCGCCCGAACACCACGGTCGCCGCGCGTTCCAGTACGCCGTCGAGGAGCCGCGGGGCGAACCGCACCCGCAGCTCCTCCCGCCACACCACCCTGCTGCGACCCCCCGGCCCCCGCGCGACCTCGATCTCCGCCCAGCCCAGCACCACCCGCCCCCGCTTCTCCAGGCGGCACAGACCGGGGCGGTCGCCGGCGGGCGGGCGCCAGACGGTGACCTCCATGACGTCGTCGACGGCCAGCGGACCGAGGCCGGAGCGGGCGACGAAACGCGTGCCCGTCCCGGTCGGCGGGGGTGTGAGCACCCTGATCCGGGTCAGCGGGACCGCGTCGGCGTGGCGGGGCCACTCGGTGAGCCGGCGCCACGCCTCGTCGAGGGGGAGCGGGGCCGTGCGGGTGAAGGAAAAGATCGGCACGGCAGGATCGTAGAGGGCCCGTGACGGACGTCAGGGGCGGTAGACCTCGCCCGGCTCCGCCCTGCCGGGCGCCAGCAGCTGAGGCACCGTCACGAAGACGTAGCCGCGCTCCTTCAGGGCGTCGACGACGCCGGGCACGGCGGGCACGGTGCCGGGGTAGATGTCGTGCAGCAGGATGATCCCGTCCCGCGACGACTGTTCGAGGACGCGCTTCGTGATGAGCGCCGAGTCGTTGGTCATGTAGTCCTTGGCGGTCACGCTCCACAGCACCTCCGCCATGCCCATCTCCTTCGTGATCTTGTGCACGTCGGAGTCGGTACGGCCCTGCGGCGGGCGCATCAGCGTGGGCCGGCGCCCGATGAGCCGCTCGATCGCGTCGTTCGGGCGCTTCAGTTCGTCCCGTATCTGCGCGTCGGAGATCTCGGTGAGGATCCTGTGGTCCCAGGTGTGGCTCGCCACCTCGTGACCCTCGGCCGCCATCCGCCTGACCAGCTGCGGGTACTTCTCGATGTGGTTCTTGCCGAGCAGGAAGAACGTGGCCGGGACCTTCTTCTCCTTGAGGATGTCGAGCAGCCGCGCCGAGTTCTCGCTGGGGCCCGCGTCGAAGGTGAGCGCGATGCACTTGGCCTCGCGGCAGTCGACGGTCCCGAGCCTCGCCGGTGCCCCCTTCGCCGCGGCGGCCCGCGCGGTGCTCGGCGAGATCGCGTCGACCTGGGCGCAGCCGGACAGCGTGAGGGCCAGGGCGGCGGCCGCCGAGGCGAGCGCGGCGGGGCGCAACCTTCGGGTGCTCGCGCGCATCTTCCGGGAGGCACGCTTCGTCGTCGGGATCGTGTCGGTCCAAAGAGGCATGCCAGGACTATACATGTGGTGTATAACCAAATCTTTACCGAGGCGCCTCGGTCCGCACGGTCGTAGCACCATGGAGGGGTAGGGGGCTGCGCGGAGGAGGACCAGCCATGCGCTTCCGGGACCGTGCCGAGGCCGGGCGGGAACTGGCCGGACTGCTGGTGGACCTGTGCGCGCGGGAGTCCCTCGCCGACCCCCTCGTGCTCGCGCTGCCCCGGGGCGGCATCGCCGTCGCCGAGCCGGTCGCCCGCGCCCTCGGCGCCCCGCTGGACGTGCTCGTCGTCCGCAAGATCGGCGCGCCGCACCACCAGGAGTTCGCCGTCGGCGCGCTCGCCGCGGACGACCCGCCGCTCTTCGACGCCGCCACCCTCGACATGCTCGGTCTGACCGAGGAGTACATGGCCCCGGCGGTCGAACGCGAGCGGCGGGAACTGCGCCGCCGCGAGGAGCGCTACCGCGCGGGCCGCCCGCCCCCCGACCCGGCCGGACGCACGGTGATCGTGGTCGACGACGGGCTGGCCACCGGCGCCACCGCCCGCGCGGCCCTGCGCCACGTCCGCCGCCGCGGGCCCGCCCACCTCGTCCTCGCCGTACCCGTCGGCGCCCCCGACTCGGTCCAGTCGCTCACCGGCGAGGCCGACACGGTCGTCTGCCCGCACCGGCCGGCCGGCTTCGCCGCGGTGGGGCAGTGGTACGAGGACTTCGAGCAGCTCACCGACGCGCAGGTGCTGGCCGCGCTGCACGCGCACTGAACAGCCCCTCGCTCGTCCCGGTCCCCGCCTCTCGGCAACGTCCCCGTGCACACCAGTAGGAGTGGATCGGTACGCGGAGTAACTTGGAGGCCATGACGCGCACGGGGGAGCGAGCCGTCACGACGCGGTTACGGATGCCGTCCTGGATCGCCCGCATCGAGGCGCCGGACGGACAGGTGCTCGGTGCGGGGGTGCTGCTCGCCCCGGACCGCGTGCTCACCGCCGCGCACGTCGTCGCGCCCGGCCGCCGCTACGCCGTCCGCCTGGTCGCGGTGCCCGGCCTGGACGCCGTACCCGCCACCGTCCGCGAGGACGAGCACGTGCCGCAGCGCGAGGACGGCCTCGGCGATCGCAGCGGCGACCTCGCCCTGCTCCGCCTGGACCGACGCCTGCCCGACGGCCACACCACCCGGCTCCACCGGCTCGCCGTGCCGTACGGGGAGGTGAGCATGTACGGCTTCCCGGACGGCGACGACGGCGGCCGCTGGCACGGCGCCACGCTGGAAGCCGCCCGGGGCCGCGACAGCCAGGTGCAACTGCGCCCGCGGACCCCCGGCGAGCTGGCCGCACCCGGCTTCAGCGGCGGCCCGGTGGTCGACCACGCGACCGGCCGGGTCATCGGCATCGTCCTCAGCGTGGACGAGGGAACCCCCTCCGCCTTCAGCTACATGAGCCCCACCGAGACCATCCTCAGCCATCTGCCGCAGGTCGCCGCCTGGACCGACGGCGCCGAGGCCGTCGACCCCCGGCTGCGCACCGGCGCCCAGGACACGCCCGGCGCGCTCGACGTGCCGTTCGCCACCGAACTCGCCTCCTGGTTCCGCGGCGAGGGCTGGCCGGTGCTGGTCACCGTCGTCCCCGAGCGCGGCGACCGCGACTGGACCCTGGGCCGGGCCGTCACGCTCGCCGACCGGGAGCTGCGCACCGACCGGAACACCAGCGTCTTCAGCCAGGACCCGCCCGAGACCGTGCCCCCGGCCGGCGCCCACGATCTCGCCCTGGACGCGGGCGGGCTCACGGCCGCCGAGGTCATGGACCGCGTCGCCGCCCGGCTCGGCATCCGCGACGACCCCCGGCCCGAACGGCTCGGCGGGCTGCACGTCCCGCTCGCCGCGGTCCTGGTCGGCGTCGACCGGGCCGCCGAACCCGCCGCCCTGCTCGGCCTGTTGGACCGGCTCGCCCGCCAGGGGGCCCGGCTGCTGCTGGTCTTCCGCCGCGAGGGGAAGCACGCCGAACACGCCACCGAGCTGCTCGTGAACCGCCCGCTGCGCGACCGCTGGGTCCGGCTGCACGGCGAACTCGACAGGATCGTCGAGGAGTTGGGCCCGGCCCTGGACGGGCTCCGGGACCGGGTGCTGCCCGGCCCCGGCGCCCGGCGGCTGGTCGAGCAGGCCGAGGGCGGCCTGCGGCGCACCCGGATGCTGCGCGCGTGGGTCGCCCACACCCCGCAGAGCGAGCGCGAACCCGGCCGCGCCGGGCAGCTGTTCGCGTTCGAGGACGCCGCCGAGCGCCGCCGCCGACGTCTGGAACAGGCCATCGGCCACCTCGACACCCGCCTCCACCGCCGCGAGGAACTCCTCGGCCGGGTCAGCGCCGAGTGGCCCCTGTGCCGCCGGCGCGCCGCGACGGCGGCGGAGACGGCCGGTACCTCGGGGGCGGTCGGTGCGCGGGCCGAGTCCGGCGACCCGGTCATGGAGGCGTACCTGCGCTACGAGGACGCGCTCTCCGTGCTGCGGCACACACCGTGCGACATCGAGTGCGCCGAGGCGGCCGTCGAACGGTTCATCACGTTCTGCTCACCGCCCGCGTCGGGGAGCCCGGCGAGGCCGGGGGACACCCCGCCCCCGCCACCGGACGGCTCCCACCCCCAGGACCGGGGCGCGAGACCGGGCCGCCCGGGACCGGACGACCAGGATGCCGCGCACGGCAGTTCGGGCGGTGCCCGTGCCGGTGCCGGACGCACGGTGACGGCACACGGGAACCCGGCCGGCCCGCCCGGCGACCCGGGGCCGGTGCCCGGCCGCCCGACCACCGGGGTTCCCGGGGGTGGGCCCCCGGCCGCGGCGCGGGGCGACGGCGACCCCGGGATTCCGGGGCCGGCGCTCCGTGTCCCCCGCTCCGGAGAGGAGAGCACGTCGTGATCTCATGCGTCCGGCCCGGCTGTGCGGGGCACATCATGGGGACCGGCTACTGCGACACCTGCGGGCACCGGCACGTCGAGGCGCCCGGCGAGCCGCCCGCGCGGGCCGTGCGACCGGTGCCGTCCGCCGCCGAGGAGAGCGCCGGTCCGCCCGCCGTGCACGCGGTCGCCGGGGTCGGGGAACTCGACCCGCACGGCCTGGTCGTCCTGCCGGAGGTCCCCGTACCGGACGACGTGCTCGTGGCCGACCCCCGCCCGCCCACCGGCGGCCGCCGCTGCGGAGCGAACGGCTGCACCATGACCGTCGGCCTCGGCTACGGCGGCCAGCCCGCCCGCGCCACCGGCCGCTGCCCCCGCTGCGGCACGCCGTACTCCTTCCTGCCCCAGCTGGACAAGGGCGACGTGGTCGCCGGTCACTACCGGGTCCTCGGCTGTCTCGCCCGCGGCGGCCTCGGCTGGATCCATCTCGCCGAGGACACCCGCGCCGACGGCCACCGGGTCGTCCTCAAGGGCCGGATCGACGTCCACGACACCCTCGCCCGCCTGGGCGCCGTCGAGGAGCGCCGCTCCCTGACCGCCCTGCACCACCCCGACATCGTCCGCATCATCACCTACGCCGACCACCGCGCCCCCGGCCGCCCGCCCACCGGCTACCTGGTCATGGACTACATCGGCGGCCGCTCCCTCCAGCAGCTCTTCGACGCCGACGACGCCGAGCGGATCTTCCACGGCCGCCCCCGCCTCGACCACGTCCTCACCTACGGCTGCAAGATCCTCGGCGCCCTCCAGTACATGCACGAACGCGGGCTGCTGTACTGCGACATGAAGCCGGCCAACGTCATCCACTTCGGCCGGGCGGTCAAGGTCATCGACCTCGGCGCGGTCCGCGCGATCGGCGACCGCACCTCCGCCTACGTCCACACGGCCGGCTTCGCCCCGCCCAAGGAGGAGATCGACCGGCGCGGCTGGCACGTCGACAGCGACCTCTACACCGTCGGCATGACCCTCCAGGCCCTGCACCGCGCCGCCGAACCGGCCCGCGGGCTCGCCTCCGCCTCCTTCCGCCGGATCGTCGACCGCGCCACCCACCCCGAACCCGCCGCCCGCTTCCGCTCGGCCGCCGAGATGTCCCGCCAACTGTGGGAGGTGCTGCGGGAGTTCCGCTCGCTCCAGTTCGGCGAGCAGCTGCCGGAGAGCTCCACCCGGTTCCGCGCCGCCGGCGCCAGCCTCGACGCGGGGCTCGGCGCGATCCCGGCCCTGGACCACTGGACCGCACGCCCCGGCGCACGGCCCGGACCACTGGGCGTCGCCCCGCCCTGCGCCGCCGAGGTCGCCGGCGCCCTCCCGGAGCCGGTGCCCGACCCCGACGACGGCGCCGCCCTGCTGCTGGACACGTTCTCGCCCGACGCCCCCGACGAGGTCGCCCTGGCCTGGTCCCGCGAAGCCCGGCTCGGCACCCCCGAGACCGCGCTGTGGCTGTGCCGCGCCTACCTCAGACGCGGCGAGCAGCGGCAGGCCGAGAGCTGGCTCGCCGAGGCCGAGACCCAGCTCGGCGAGCGCGCCGCCGCCCACGACTGGCGCATCGCCTGGCACCGCGGCGTCCTGCGTCTCAGCCGGGGCGAAGTCGCCGAGGCCGGGAACCACTTCGACACCGTGTACGGCGCACTGCCCGGCGAGTACGTCCCCAAACTGGCCCTCGGCTACTGCTCGGAGCACGTGGCAGCCGTACCCGAAGCGGAAGCCGGAGCACTCGAAGAGGCGGAGCCAGGGGCCGATGACGAGGCCGTGCGGGTCCGCCGGCAGTGCCTCGCCCGCGCCATGCTGTTCTACGAGGCCGTGTGGAAACGGGACTTCGCGCACACCGCCGCCGCGTTCGGACTGGCCCGCTGCCATCTGGCCCGCGGCGACCGGGACGCGGCCGTCCACGTCCTCGACGACGTCCCGGCCACCTCCCGCCACCACGACACCGCCCGGATCGCGGCGGTACGCGTCCGCGCCGGGCTCCTGCGCGTCGGCCCGCCCTCACCGGCCGACCTGGCCGACGCCGCCCGGCGGCTGCCCGAGCTGCGCCTGGACGGCGGCGCCGCCGACGGCGAGTCCCGGGCCCGGCTGGCCGCCGAGGTCCGCGAGCACGCCCTGTACGGCCGGCCGGAGCCGGGCTGGGGCGAGACGTGCGCCGGGGACGTCCTCGGGCCCGGCGACGAGGACGGCCTGCGCGCCCTGCTGGAGCACTCCTTCCGGCAGCTGGCCGCGCAGGCCCGCACCGCCGCGCAGCACGGCCGGCTCCTCGACCTGGCCCACGCGGTCCGCCCGACGACCACCTTCTGACCACCACGTGGGGGACGACGATGACCGTGCCCGGACCGATCGAGGTGACGCTCGCGGTCGGCCAGCAGAAGGAACTGCCCGCTGCCCCGCCCACGGCCGGGAGCTCTGCCGGCCGGGAGATGCACGCGATCCTGGAGATCGGCGTCAGCAGCCACGGCGCGGCGGGGCTCGCCGCCGGCCCCGGGGCGGGGCCCGCGCTCGCCGAGGTGCTGATCGTCGACACCTCCCGCTCCATGCTCCACCCGGCCGCCAAGCTGCACGCCGCGAAGGACGCCACCGTCGCCGCGGTCCGGCTGCTGCCCGACGGCACGCCCTTCGCCGTGCTCTCCGGGCGGTTCCGGGCCGGGGTGGTCCATCCCGGGCCCGGCGGCCCGCCGATGGCGGTCGCCGGGCCCGCCGAACGCGACGCCGCCGAGCGGGCCGTACGGATCCTGGACGCGGACGGCGGCACCGCCATCGGCACCTGGCTCGACCTCGCCCGCCGGCTGCTGACGCGGCAGAGCGCCCCGGTCAAGCACGTCCTGCTGCTGACCGACGGGCGTAACGAGCACGACCACCGGGCCGCCATGACCCTGCAGACCGCGCTGGACGCGTGCGAGGGCCGGTTCGTCTGCGACGCCTGGGGCATCGGCGACGACTGGGACGCCGAGCTGCTGCTGCGCATCACCCGGCGGCTGCACGGCCGGGCCGGAGCGGTCCGCGACGCGTCCGAACTGACCGCGGCCTACGAGGAGTTGATGCGGGACCTGCTCGGCACGGCGGTACCCGAACTGCGCATCAGACTGACCCCCACCCCCGGCACGGTGATCCGCAGGGTCACCCAGGTGGTGCCGAACGAGCAGGAGCTGACCGCCGTCCCGGCCGCCGGCTCCGGCGGCCGCGGCACCGAGTACGTCACCCGGGCCTGGGGCGACGAAGTACGGCACTTCCAGGCCGTCCTGAGCGCCGACCCGACCGGCCGCGAGACCGGCGAGGACCTCCAGCTCGCCGCCGTGGAGGTCGTCGTGCCCGAGGCCGGGCGCCCGCTGCGGCTGCCCCCGCCGAGGCCCGTCCTGGTGCGCTGGACCGACAACCCGCTCGACGCCTCCCGGCAGCATCCCGGGGTGCGCCGGCGTGAGCTGTACCGGCAGGTGGAGGGCGCCGTGGCCGAGGCCTACCGGGCGTGGCTGCGCGGCAGCGAGGGCCGGGCGGCGGCGGACCGTGCGCTGGCGCGGGTGCTGGCGGTGGCCGGCGAGCTGGACGACGCCCAGCTGGTGGGCGCGCTGCGGCGCATCGAGGAGAGGGGAGAGGGCGGGGCCGGGCCGGGCACGGGCCGGGTCCGCAGTGGCCTGAAGGACGTGGACTGGCAGCACCTGATCCTCTCCAGCGCGCTGACGACCCCGCCCGAGCCGCACGCCCCCGGCCCGCCGCCCGGCGCCGGCCTCGCGCCGGAGGGCGGCCCCGGGCCCGGGGGCCTCGTCGAGTGCCCGGAGTGCGGGTGGCTCGGCCCGGCCGACTCCGCCTACTGCGGAGGCGACTGCGGCCGACCCCTGCGGGGATCCCCCTCATGACCCCGGCGTCCGTGCCCCTCACGCCCCCGCACGACACCGGCCGCCCCGGTGCGGCCGGCAGCGCCACGGCGCACGACCTCGCCGTACGCCATCGTCTGCTGCTGGCCCTGTCGGGACTGCTGACGCTGTGTCTGTTCCTGTCGTACGAAGGGGTGCACGGGGACGCGGATCCCCTGCGCACCGCCAGTGCGCCGGCCGTGCTGTCCCTCGACACGGCCCTGTACGCGCTCGACCAGGCCCAGCGGGACGCCGGTGCGGCGGCGCCGACCAGCGACTTCCAGAAGCAGATCTCGGTCGCCGCGCAGAGTCTCGCGGCCGCCGCCGGGGACGACGTCGGCGGGCCGGCGGGCCGGCAGGCCCTGCAGACCGTCGCCGGGCTGATCACCGTGTACGCAGTCAAGGTCCAGCAGGCCCAACTCCAGCCCGCCGACAGCGTGTTGCGCGAGGCCTACCTGAGCTACGCCACCAGCGTCCTGACGGACGAGGGCTCCGGCATCCGGGCCCGGCTGACGGCGCTGCGCGCCCAGCTGCGTGCCACGGTGCACCGCCAGACCGGCTTCGGGCCGCTGCTGTGGTGCGGCTGGACCATGACCCTGCTGCTGACCCTCGTGCTCGCCGCGGCCCTGCTGGAGACCCAGCTGTTCCTGCGCCGCCGCTTCCGCCGCCGGTTCAACCGCGGGCTCCTCGCGGCGGGCGGCCTGCTCGTGGCCTGGGTGGTCACCGCGCTGCTGTTCACCGCGTGGACGCACCGGGGCATGGCGCACACCCGCGCCCTGCTCGACCGCCCGCTGTCCGGACCGCTCATCACCGACGCGGGGCGGCACACCGCCTCGTACCTCGCCCACACCGGCTTCCGCGCGTCGGCGGCGGTGTGGATCCTGATCGGAGGCATCCTGCTCATGGCCCTCGCCGAGACGGGACTGCGGCGGCACATCGACGACTACCGGTTCAGGCCCCGGTGAGCGCCCCGCACACCGGCCCCGCGCCGGCCACCGCCCCCGCGCCCGCCGGCGCTCCCGGCGCCGCCCCGCGCCGCCGACGGGTGCGCACCCTCACCGTGCTGGCGGGCTGCCTCGTCCTGCTGGCGGCGGGCCTCGTCGCCGGCGTCCGCGCCCTCGGGCAGGAGCCGACCGTCACCCTGCTGGCGAACTGGACCGGCACGGACGAGCGCAACTTCCGCGAGACGGTCCTCGACCCGTTCGCGCGCACGCACCACATCCACGTCGACTACCAGGGCAGCTCCGCCGAGAGCCAGGTGCTCGGCGCCGACGTCGAGGCCGGCACCCCGCCCGACGTGGTGGTGCTGACCGGGCCCGGCGAACTGGCCGACTACGCCCGGCAGGGACAGCTGAAGCCGCTCGACGGCCTGCTGCCCCGGTCCGGCTTCGGCGCGTCCTGGACCACGCCGCTGGACGGGCACGTCTACTGGTTCCCGCTCAAGGCCGACCTGAAGAGCATCGTCTGGTATCCGGGCGGCCTGAGCGCGCAGCAACGCGCCGCGGCCGCGCGGCAGCCCGGGCAGTGGTGCCTCGGCATGGGCTCCGGGGCGACCAGCGGCTGGCCCGGCACCGACTGGATCGAGGACATCCTGCTCCAGCAGTACGGCCCGGACGCCTACCAGCGCTGGGCGCGCGGTGAACTGCCCTGGCGGTCCGCGCAGGTGCAGGGGGCCTGGACGGCCTGGGGCCGCCTCGTCGGCGCGGGCGGGGACCCGGCCCTGGTGCGCCGGGCGCTGAAGACGCCGTACCAGAACGCGGCCGGGCCGGTCACCCGCACCCCGCGCGGCTGCACGCTGGAGCACCAGGCGTCCTTCATCCGCAACCAGGACTTCTGGAACCGGGCCGACGGGCGGTACGAGCCCTCCGCCCGGCTGATCCCCGGGGCGCGGGCCGAGGACGCCTGGGAGGTCTCCGGCGACCTGGTCGCCCTGCTGCACGACACCTCACCGGCCCGCACCCTGATCGGCTACCTCGCCTCGGTCGACGCCCAACGCGCCTGGAACGCCCGGGAGTCGGGCTTCTCGGTCAGCCCCGACGCCCAGCCCGCCCCCGCAGCCCGGGGCGCCGACTGGCACCGGACCCTGGCCGCGACCCTCCTCGACGACCGTGCGGTGCACTGCTTCGACGCCTCCGACGCGATGCCGCCCTCGGTGCGCGACGCCTTCGCCGAGGCGACGATCGAGTACCTCGCCCACCCCGGCCACCTCGGCACCCTGCTGAAGGACCTGGACTCCCTGCGCCTGACCCACGGCCTGACCTGGCTCCAGTCGGTGTGCGACCACGCCGGTGCACCTGTCGGCCGGGAGACGCCCTGAAGACGGGCCGCGACCACTCGATCGAGGGATGTGTCCGGGATTCGGTTTACGGCCGTCGTACGGCGCTGAGCAGCCCCCCGGCGGCTCAACGCCGTACGGCAGTGGAGAGGGGGACGTTGCGGGCCGCTCGTGGTGGCTCGCAACGTCCCCCTGGCATCGACCTGAGGGAGGCTCAGGTGCCCGGTTTCCCGGTCACGAGGTGACCTGCGCGGTCACGAGGTCCGAGAAGGTGGCCAGCCGGGTGTAGACACCCGGGTAGCCGGCCTCCGCGCACCCCTCTCCCCAGGAAGTGATCCCTGCCAGGACGCCCCCGATGAGCAGGGGACCGCCGCTGTCGCCCTGGCAGGTGTCTGTGCCGCCGGACGCGTATCCGGCGCAAACCATGTCGGACTGGACGAAGTCCGAACCGTAGGAGCTCTTGCAGCTGGAGTCGGCCACGAGCGGGACGGTCGCGGTCCGCAGCTGGTTGGAGGAGCTGCCGTTCTCCGAGGTGGTGCCCCAGCCGAGGATGCGGGCCGAGGCACCGGCCCCGTACACCCCGGTGTCCGAGGCGGACACGTACTTCGCCGCGGTGTACGGCATCGACGTCGACAGGGTCAGCACGGACACGTCGTTGCCCTGCGTGGCGTCCGTGTAGTTCGGGTTGGTCCAGATCTTGCTGACGTTGCTGACCGTGCCGTCGGTGCCGTTCAGGAAGGTCCGGCCGCCGACCACCCGGACGCTGCTCGCCGACTCGCCGGCCATGCAGTGCGCGGCCGTGACGACCTTGTTGGCGGCCACCAGGGTGCCGCCGCAGAACTGGTTGCCGGAGGCGTCCGTGATCTGCATGACGAACGGGTACGCCGCCGTCGTGGTGGTCGTACCGCCGACGATGGGCTGCGGGGCCGCGCTCGCCGTGGGGGAGGCGAGCAGCGTGGTCGCCGCGGCGGCGGCACAGGCCACCGTGATCGCGGCGGTCTTTCTGGCACGTCTGAGCCCGAACATGAGTCTCCTCAGTGGGGGTTGCACCGGTGGGGGGTCGCACGGGCGGGGTGTACGGGGTTCGCGGGACCGGACCCCGTGTGCCCGGGCGAGCGGCACGCCCTTTACGCTAGGACCCGGATCCGTCGGCTCCCAATGAGGGAACCCCCTAGCGGGTGGGGTGAGGGAAAACCCTCGGTCGGCATCAGTTAACCGGCCACGCCGTCACTTCGCGCGGTGAGCCGCCGCCAATCGGACGATGTCGACCCGCGATCGGATCCCCAGTTTGCGGTAGACCCGGGTCAGGGTCGCCTCCACCGTCTTGACGCTGATGAACAGCCGGGCGGCGATCTCCCGGTTGGTGGCGCCCTCCATGACCAGCGCGGCGACCTGACGCTCCATCGCGGCCAGCACGCCGAGCGCGTCCAGGGCGTCCGCCGCGGCCGGCACCGGTTCCGGCTCGGGGGCGGTCATGGCCTCGTCCACCTGACGCAGCCAGGGCAGCGCCCGGCAGCGGCGGAACATCCGGGTGGCCTCGTCGAAGCCCGCCGGCTGGCGCCGCGCCGCGGCCCCCTCCGCGCCGCCGGCGCCCCCTGGGCCGCCCGTGCTCCGCGTCCCCGCCGGGCCGCCCGCCCCGCCCGCTCCCCGCGCCGTGCCTCCTGAGCCTCCTGTGGCGGCCGCGCCGCCCGCGGGGCGCCGCGGCCGCAGCCGGGCCAGGGCGAACGCGGCCCGCGCCTCCTCCAGTCCGTAGCCGAGCTTGCCGAGCCGGTCCTGAGCGGACGTCAGCTGGGCCGTCGCCGCCTCCAGGTCGCCCCGGGCGGCCCGCACCAGCGCCTCGGAGCGGTCCAGGACGGCGAGGACGCTCTCCCGGCCGAGCCTGAGGGCGTGCTCGCGGCTCACGTCGATGACGTCCTGCGCCTCCGCCGGCTCACCGGTTCGGACCAGTGCCTCGGCGAGGTCGCCCTGCCAGCGGCCGCGCGCCGGGTCGGTGATGCCGAGCCCCAGCTCCAGCCGGCGCACCCGGCGCAGCGAGCGCACCGTGCCGGCCGGGTCCCCGGCCACCAACTGGGCGTACCCGAGGGCGCCCAGCGCCCGGGAGAGATACATCTGGTCGCCGTCCTCCTCCGCGTGCTGCACCGCCTCCCGGGCGAGCGCGAGCGCCCGGTCCACGTCGCCGCCGGAGGCCTCCGCGAGCGAGGTCAGCATCGCCGAGGCGGTCTCGCCGATCCCGGAGTCCCGGGCCAGGCGCAGGCTGTCGCGGGCCAGCTCCAGGGCGCGCCCGCAGTGCCCGGCGCGCAGCTCGGTCTCGGCGAGGCCGCGCAGGAAGTGCACCTCGCTCTCCACCGAGCCGCGCCGGCGCACCTCGCGCAGCAGCGCGGTGACCGTCGCTCGCGCCTCCACCAGCTGGTCGCCCATGACCAGCCAGCGGAACCGGGCGCTGAGCGCCCCGTTGTGGTGCCAGGTCACCCGGGGGTCCTGCGGCTCCTTCAGGGCCCGCTGGATGGTGCGGGGGGCCTCCGGATGGCCCATCAGGGTCTCGGTCTGCGCCTGGAAGGCGAGCGCGAGCAGTTCGGTGCGCCGTTCCCGGCCGCGCGCGGCCAGCTCGGCGGCGTGCGCGGCGGCCTCGCGGGCCTCGGTGAAGTCGCCCGCCACGATCAGCGCCCGCCAGGCCAGCTGGTAGTGGACCAGGGCCAGCAGCCGGGGGTCGTCGCCGGCGTCGGCGAGGGCCTGCGGGAAGACGGCGTCCACCTCGGCCATGGTGTGCCCGGCGCTGTCGATGACGATCATCCAGGCCCGCACCCGGTCGGCGGGCACGGCCGCCCGGGCGAGCACCTCGCGGGCGATGTCCCGGGCCAGGTCGATCTCGCCCGCGGTGATGGCGTCCTCGGCGGCCTGGAGCCGGCGCTCCTCCTGGCGCGGCGCGCCGTCCGCCGGGGTGTGCCGGGCGGCGAGCAGTCCCAGCTGGGCCGCGACCGAGGGGGCGCCCCGGTCCCGGGCGAGGGCGGCGGCCTCGGCGAGCCGGGCGGCCACCTCCGGGTCGGCGCCCACGGTGGCCAGCGCCAGGTGCCGGGCCCGCTCGATCGGGTCGGAGGCGGCCGTGGACAGCGCCGCGTGCGCGGCGCGCCGCTCGGGGGCGGGCGCCTCGGCGTACAGCGCGGCGGAGATCAGCGGGTGTGCGAACCGTACGGCGGGGGCGTCGGGTTCGGTGGCCAGCAGCCCCAGCTCGGCGGCCTGGGCGCATTCGGCCTCGGCGTGGGGCCGGCCCGCCGCGTGCAGCAGGGCCGGGGTGGGTCTCGCACCGGCGCTGGCCACCAGCAGGGTGCGCCGGGCCTCCACGGAGAGCATGTCCAGGCGGCTGAGGACCAGGGCGCGCAGGCTGGTCGGCACCGGCAGCGGCTCGCCCGGCCGGGGCGGGGTGGGGCTCTCGGCGAGGGCGCGGCCGAGCTCCAGGGCGAACAGCGGGTTGCCGCCGGAGGTGCGGTGGATCTCGCGGACGGTGGAGCGGGGCAGGTGGCCGTGGCCCCGGTGGTCGAGCAGCTGGGCGACCTGGGCGCGGGTCAGCGCGCCCAGCCGGACGGCGAGGGTGTCCGGCGGGCAGGCCCGCAGATGCCGGTCGTACTCCTGGCTCCCGGTGCCCTCGGTGCGTACCGCGCACAGGAGTTGGACCGGGGTGCCCTCCAGGCGCCGCGCGGCGAAGCCGAGCAGTTCGGCGCTGGCCGGATCCAGCCACTGCAGGTCGTCGGCGACCACGAGGACCCCGCCGCGTGCGGCGAGCGCGCGCAGCGCGGAGAGCACGGCGAGGCGCAGGGCGAGGCCGTCGCGCTGGAGGCTGGACTCGCCGCGGCCGGTGAGGGCCGACTCCAGGGCGGTGCGCTGGGCGGCCGGCAGCCGCGGCGAGACGTCGTCGAGGACCAGCCCGAGGAGGTCGGCCAGGGCCAGGAAGGGAAGATGGGATTCGGACTCGGTGGCCGAGCAGCGCAGGACCGTGTGCGCGGTGGCGCCGTATTCCTCGACCAATGCCCGCAGGACGGTCGATTTCCCTATTCCCGCGGGACCGTGGAGCAGCACACTGCCGCCCGAGGCGAGCTGGTCCCGGGCGCCGGTGAACAGCTCCTCGCGGCCGATGACCAGGTCGGGACGGCACTTGGCAGGCTCCTGGAAGTCCCGTCGCACGGTCACCGCTCCCCTCGTGTGGCGTGTCCGGGCCAAATTCTAGGCAACGATCGCTGAAATTCGGCCGGAAGACGTCGTGAGGGAAATAACAGAAGGGCAAGCTCGGGGAAAATCAAGGCCGTTCCCATTGAATAGGAAGGTTTGTTTACTGCTGTCGCGGCCGCCCGTGCCGGGCTACGGCAGCAGCCCCGCCCTGCGGGCCGCGGTCACCGCCTCCCCTCGTGTGTGGGCGCCGAGCTTCCGCATCGCCGAACGCAGATAGCCCTTCACCGTCTCCGGACGCAGCCCCAGCCGCTCGGCCACGGCCGCGTTGGTGGCCCCCGCCGCCACCCAGGACAGCACGTCGAGTTCGCGCGGCGCCAGAGTCGCGCCGCCGGCCGGGCGCGATGCCGTCAACAGCCCGCAGGCGTCCAGCAGTTCCGCCCGCAGCCCGGGGTCCGGGATCCGGGGCGCGAGCGCGCGCAGCGCCGCGTGCGCCTCGCGCACCTGCTCCCAGGCCGCGCCCCGGCCGGCCACGGCCGGCTCCGCGCGTGCCGCCGCCAGCAGCTCCCGCGCCTCGTCCCGCACCACCAGCGCCTGCTCCACGTCCCGGGCGGCGGCCATGGCCGCGCCCAGCGTGCGGTCACCGAGCGGCTGGACCGAGCGCAGCGCGCCGTACAGCACCCCGCGCACCCGGCGCCGTACCACCACCGGCACGGCGACGACCGAGCGGATGCCCTCGGCGGCGACCTGGACGTCGTACTCGTGGCTGATCTGCCGGGAGCTGGAGTAGTCCGTCACCGCGCACGGCCGGGCCAGCGCCACCGCCTTGCCGCCGAGCCCGTTGCCGGACGTCACCGCGAGCGCGCGCAGGGCCGCCGTGTGCGTACCGCTCAGCTCGCTGATCCGGATCTGCGGCCGCCCCGACTCCAGCAGCCCGCCGAAGGCCACCGGGAGCCCCGTCGTCCGGCGCAGCCGGGCCAGCGCGCCACCGATCTCCACTGCCCCCGCCGCGTCCGCCGTCACCTGGTCCGTCCTTCCGGCCGTCCACACCCCCGTTCGGGGGTGGTGAGACCTGCATCACGGATTAGACGATGCCAGAGAGCCGCCCGGCAATGGTCCGGAACAGCAAGGAGTTATGTGATGAGCACGGTGACTGAGGTGTTCCGCGACGCCCGGGACTTCCTTCTGGCGCACCGCGAGGACTATGCCACCGCCTGCGAGGGCTTCGCCTGGCCGCGGCCCGCGCACTTCAACTGGGCGCTGGACTGGTTCGACGTGATCGCCGCCGGCAACGACCGGACCGCGCTGCACATCGTCGAGGAGGACGGCGGCGAGACGGAACTGTCCTTCGCCGAGATGGCCGAGCGCTCGAACCGGGTCGCGAACCACCTGCGCGCGCGGGGCGTCGCCGCCGAGGACCGCATCCTGGTCATGCTCGGCAACCAGGCCGAGCTGTGGGAGACGGCGCTGGCCGCGATGAAGCTGCGCGCGGTCGTCATCCCGGCCACCCCGCTGCTCGGCCCGGCCGACCTGCGTGACCGCGTGGACCGGGGCCGGGTCAGGCACGTGATCGCGCGGGCCGAGGACGCCGCCAAGTTCGCCGAGGTGCCCGGCGGTTACACGCGGATCGCGGTCGGCGGAGCCGTCGGGGAAACGGCCGGGGCGGACCGGGCGGCGGACTGGGCGGCGTACGAGGACGCGTACGACGCGCCCGCCGCGTTCGAGCCCGACGGCCCGACCCTGGCCGACGACCCGCTGATGCTGTACTTCACCTCCGGTACGACCGCCCGCCCCAAGCTGGTCGAGCACACCCACACCTCGTACCCGATCGGGCACCTGGCGACCATGTACTGGATCGGCCTGAAACCCGGTGACGTGCACCTGAACATCTCCTCGCCCGGCTGGGCCAAGCACGCCTGGTCCAACCTGTTCGCGCCGTGGAACGCCGAGGCGACCGTGTTCATCCACAACTACACGCGCTTCGACGCGACCCGGCTGATGGCCGAGATGGACCGGCACGGGGTGACCTCCTTCTGCGCCCCGCCGACGGTGTGGCGGATGCTGATCCAGGCCGACCTCGGCCGGCTGCGTACCCCGCCCCGCGAGGTGGTGGCCGCCGGGGAGCCGCTGAACCCCGAGGTGATCGAGCAGGTCCGGCGGGCCTGGGGCGTCACCGTCCGGGACGGCTTCGGGCAGACCGAGACCGCCGTGCAGGTCTCCAACAGCCCCGGACAGGCCCTCAAGACCGGCTCCATGGGCCGCCCGAGCCCCGGATACCGCGTCGAACTGCTCGACCCGGTCTCGGGCGCCCCCGGCGCCGCCGAGGGCGAGATCGCCCTCGACCTGTCCGAGCGCCCCGTCGGCCTGATGACCGGCTACCACGGCGACCCGGACCGTACGGCCGAGGCGATGGCGGGCGGCTACTACCGCACCGGCGACATCGCCGCCCGCGACGCGGACGGCTACCTCACCTACGTCGGCCGCGCGGACGACGTCTTCAAGGCCTCCGACTACAAGATCAGCCCGTTCGAGCTGGAGAGCGCGCTGCTGGAGCACGAGGCGGTGGCCGAGGCGGCCGTCGTGCCCGCCCCGGACGAGCTGCGGCTCGCCGTGCCGAAGGCGTACGTCGTCCTCGCCGAGGGCTACGAGGCGGGCCCGGACACCGCGAAGGTCGTCTTCGAGCACTCCCGCCAGGTGCTCGCCCCCTACAAGCGCATCCGCAGGCTGGAGTTCGGCGCCCTGCCCAAGACGGTCTCCGGCAAGATCCGCCGCATCGAGCTGCGCGAGGCGACGGCCGAGGGCTCCGCGAACGAGTACCGCGAGGAGGACTTCCGGTGACCGCCCAGCCGTCCCAGCCACCTCAGCCGTCTGCGCAGTCGTACACGCACGGCACGGGCACCACCGCCCTGCTCGGCGACACCGTCGGCGCCAACCTCGACCGGGCCGTGGCCGCCTGGCCGGACCGCGAGGCGCTGGTCGACGTGCCCTCGGGGCGGCGCTGGACGTACGCCCGGTTCGGCGCGGCCGTCGAGGAGCTGGCGCAGGCGCTGGTGGCCGCCGGGGTCGTCAAGGGCGACCGGGTGGGCATCTGGGCGGTCAACTGCCCGGAGTGGGTCCTGGTGCAGTACGCCACCGCCCGCATCGGCGCGGTCATGGTGAACATCAACCCGGCCTACCGCACCCACGAGGTCGAGTACGTCCTGCGCCAGGCCGGGGTCTGCCTGCTCTTCGCCTCCCTCGGCCACAAGACCAGCGACTACCGGGCGATGGTGGAGGAGGTCCGGGGCCGGTGCCCCGAGCTGCGCGAGACCGTGTACATCGGCGACCCGAGCTGGGAGGCGCTGCTCGCGCGGGGCACCGGCGACGCCCCGTACGCGGAGCTGTCCTGCGACGACCCCATCAACATCCAGTACACCTCGGGCACGACCGGCTTCCCGAAGGGCGCCACCCTCTCCCACCACAACATCCTCAACAACGGCTATTTCGTGGGCGAGTCGATCTCCTACACCGAGCAGGACCGGATCTGCATCCCCGTGCCCTTCTACCACTGCTTCGGCATGGTCATGGGCAACCTCGCGGCCACCTCGCACGGCGCCTGCATCGTCATCCCGGCGCCGTCCTTCGAACCGGGGGCCACGCTGGCGGCGGTGCAGCGGGAGCGCTGCACGTCCCTGTACGGCGTGCCGACCATGTTCATCGCGGAACTGAACCTCCCGAACTTCGCGTCGTACGACCTCTCCACCCTCCGCACCGGCATCATGGCGGGCTCGCCGTGCCCGGTGGAGGTGATGAAGCGGGTCGTCGCCGAGATGCACATGGCCGAGGTCTCCATCTGCTACGGCATGACCGAGACCTCTCCCGTCTCGCTCCAGACCCGCGTCGAGGACGACCTCGAACACCGCACCGCCACCGTCGGACGCGTCCTGCCCCACCTGGAGGTGAAGATCGTCGACCCGGCCACGGGGGTCACTCAACCCCGGGGCACGGCCGGTGAGCTGTGCACCCGCGGCTACAGCGTGATGCTCGGCTACTGGAACGAGCCCGAGAAGACCGCCGAGGCCGTCGACGCGGGCCGCTGGATGCACACCGGGGACCTGGCGACGATGCGCGAGGACGGGTACGTCGAGATCGTCGGCCGCATCAAGGACATGATCATCCGGGGCGGCGAGAACATCTACCCGCGCGAGATCGAGGAGTTCCTTTACGCCCATCCGCGGATCAAGGACGTCCAGGTCGTCGGGGTGCCGCACGCGAAGTACGGCGAGGAGGTGCTCGCCTGCGTCATCCCGCAGGACCCCGCGGACCCGCTCACCCTGGCGGACCTGCGCGCCTTCTGCGAGGGCCGGCTCGCCCACTACAAGGTCCCGAGCCGGCTCCGGCTCCTCGACTCCTTCCCGATGACGGTGTCCGGGAAGGTGCGCAAGATCGAACTGCGGGAGACCTACGGCGGCTGAGCCGGGGCCGGCCGGCCTCAGGTCCGTCCGTCCCGCGCCCGCGTCCCCCGCTCCGGTGCGCCCTCGGTGTGCAGGGCCTGCGCCGCGTCGTTCATCGGCTGGGGGACGCCCGCGAGGTCCAGCACGAACAGGGGGACGGCCAGGGCGGCCGCGCGCAGCCGGGCGTCGTCCGTGTAGCCGGCCAGCGAGAAGTACACGCAGCCCGCGTCCTCCGTCATCGCCGTCAGCCACAGGCACTCCACGTCCCGCGGCGCCGCCGGGCGGACGGTCGGATCCACCTGGGCGAGGAGCCCGTGGGCGGCGAGCCCGATGCCGCTCGGCGGCCGCTGGTCGGCCCGCCGGATGTCCCGGTAGCCGAGCCAGCGCAGATACAGGGCGGCGGTGGTCACGGCGTCCCGGGCGGTACGGATGACACGCGGCCGAAAGGCAGGCCGGGAACCGTCCTCCCCTCCCACGCCGCCCGCCCCCGGCATCACCCCTGGCGCCCCTCCGCTTCCGGCCACGGGCACCCCGCTTCCGGCCACGGTCACCTCGTCTCCGGCCGGCGTTCCGTGTTCGGCCGGCGTCCTGCTTCCGGCCGGTGCCTGGCCTTCCGTCGGTGCCTCGTCTCTGGCTGCGGTCTGGCGTTTCGCGGGCGGCCTGCCTTCGGTCGGTGGTTCGCCTCCGGTCGGCATCTCGCCCTTCGCCGGTTCCTCGCCTTCCGTGGGCAGCCCGCCTTCCACCGGTTCGCCTCCGGCCGCGGCCTCGCCCGCCTCTGCCACCGAACCTGCCTCCGGCGCCGAGTCCCTCCGCGGCTCCGGACCCGCCTCCTGTACCGGGCCTGTATCCGGTGCCGAGCCTGTCTTCGGCGTCGGGCCCGCCTCCGCCACCGAGCCTCCCTTCTGCACCGAACCTCCCTCCGGTGTCGTCTCCGAGGCCGATGGCGCGCCCGGGTCGGCTGCGAGTGGCGATGGCATGTCCGGTTGTGCTGCCTCTGTCCCGGCCTCCGGTGCTGTTTCCGGGCGTGCCCCCGGTTCCGGTGCGGGCCCGGCTGCCGGCGTCGGTCCGGCCGTGGTCGGCGGTGTCGTACCGCGCTCCGCTGCGGGCGCCGGAGCCGCGCCCGGCTGTGGCCCGGTCCCGGTGTCCGCCCCGGCTTCCCGCTCCGGCTGCTCCGCCGTGGGCCGTGGCCCGGAGGGGCCGGGGACCGGGATGCGCAGGACCGTGCCGCAGGAGCAGCCCAGTTCCGGGTGGGGCCAGTGGTTCCGGCGGCCGCAGGCGGTGCACGGCACCGCGAGCCACTCGTCGTCCCAGGCGCGGTGGACCGTCACGACCGGCTCGGCGGCCGGGTCGAGGCGCGGGGCGGTGGGGGCGCCGCACACGCACGGATACACCGGCGCGGTGTAGACGTACTCGCGCCGACAGGCCGGACAGCGCACCGGCACGCTCTCGGGCATGGCCCACTCCCAGGCGTCGCGTCGGGACAGCGCTGCCCATGGTCCTCCTCTCCTGCCCCGCTTGTCCGGCGCTTGCCGGGTCTTCGCCGATTCGCGGCCCTCTCCGGTGTCTCTTGACGGCTTTCGCCCACCCCCCTACATTGCTTCCAGATAGTAGAAATTAAATTCCGCGATACGGAAACCAACGAACATCACGGACGTAGCTGTGCTCACCGCGGGGCGCGACGGGAGTACGCATCCGACAGCCGAAGCAGGAGTACTCGATGGCTCGTATGACCGCTGCCCGCGCGGCAGTTGAGATCCTCAAGCGCGAGGGCGTCAGCGACGCCTTCGGTGTGCCGGGAGCGGCGATCAACCCCTTCTACAAGGCGCTCAAGGAGGGCGGCGGCATCCACCACACCCTCGCCCGCCACGTCGAGGGCGCCTCGCACATGGCCGAGGGCTACACCCGTACCAGGCCGGGCAACATCGGCGTCTGCATCGGTACCTCCGGCCCGGCCGGCACCGACATGATCACGGGCCTGTACTCCGCCATCGGTGACTCGATCCCGATCCTGTGCATCACGGGCCAGGCGCCCACCAGCGTGATCCACAAGGAGGACTTCCAGGCCGTCGACATCGCCTCGATCGCCAAGCCGGTCACGAAAATGGCGGTCACCGTCCTGGAGGCCGCCCAGGTCCCCGGCGTCTTCCAGCAGGCCTTCCACCTGATGCGCTCCGGCCGCCCCGGCCCGGTCCTGATCGACCTGCCGATCGACGTCCAGCAGACCGAGATCGAGTTCGACCCGGACACGTACGAGCCGCTGCCGGTCTACAAGCCCGCCGCGACCCGCGCCCAGATCGAGAAGGCCCTCTCCTTCCTGCTCGCCGCCGAGCGCCCGGTCATCGTCGCCGGCGGCGGTGTCCTCGGCGCCGACGCCGCCGACCTGCTGGTCGAGTTCGCCGAGCTGACCCAGACCCCGGTCGTCCCGACCCTGATGGGCTGGGGCGCGCTGCCCGACGACCACGAGCTGAACGCCGGCATGGTCGGCGTCCAGACCTCGCACCGCTACGGCAACGCCAACTTCCTGGAGTCCGACGCCGTCCTCGGCATCGGCAACCGCTGGGCCAACCGCCACACGGGCTACAAGCTGGACGTCTACCGCGGCGACCGTACGTTCGTCCACGTCGACATCGAGCCCACCCAGATCGGCAAGATCTTCCCGCCGGACTACGGGGTCGTCTCCGACGCCAAGGCCGCGCTGGAGCTGTTCATCGAGGTCGCGAAGGAACTGAAGGCCGAGGGCAGGCTCCCCGACCGCTCCGCGTGGGTGGCCTCCACCCAGGAGCGCAAGGCGACCCTCCTGCGCCGTACGCACTTCGACAACGTGCCGATGAAACCGCAGCGCGTGTACGAGGAGATGAACAAGGCCTTCGGCCCGGACACCCGCTACGTCACCACGATCGGCCTCTCCCAGATCGCCGGCGCGCAGATGCTGCACGTCTACAAGCCGCGGCACTGGATCAACTGCGGCCAGGCCGGCCCGCTCGGCTGGACCATCCCGGCCGCGATCGGCGTCGCCAAGGCCGACCCCGAGTCCCCGGTCGTCGCCCTGTCCGGCGACTACGACTTCCAGTTCCTGATCGAGGAGCTGGCCGTCGCCGCCCAGCACCGGATCCCGTACGTCCACGTCCTGGTGAACAACGCCTACCTCGGCCTGATCCGCCAGGCCCAGATCGGCCTGGACATCAACTTCCAGGTCAACCTGGAGTTCGAGAACATCAACGCGCCCGAGCTCGGCGTCTACGGCGTGGACCACGTCAAGGTGGCCGAGGGCCTCGGCTGCAAGGCGATCCGGGTCACCGAGCCGGACCAGCTGGGCGCGGCCTTCGAGCAGGCGAAGAAGCTGGCCGCCGAGTACCGGGTGCCGGTCGTCGTCGAGGCGATCCTGGAGCGGATCACCAACATCTCGATGAGCCGCACCATGGACATCAGCGACATCTCCGAGTTCGAGGACCTGGCCACCGAGCCGGGCCACGCGCCGACCTCGATCAAGCCGCTGAAGGTCTGACGGCCGAAACGCAGTAACGCCGACACGCCGAGGGCGGCCCGTCCGGGAGGACGGGCCGCCCTTCGGTGTTCCCGTACGTCCGGTACGTCTGTCACACCTCGTGTTCCGACAGCCCGGGCCAGTCGTCCGGGCCGCCGCCCTGCCACTCGATCAGGTCGCTCTCCTCCACCTCGATGCGGTCCAGGTCCGCCAGCCGCAGGATCTCCACGACATCGTCCAGATGGGAGGCGATCCCCAGCGTCACCTCGCCCTCGGTGACCCGCCGGGAGCCGTCCAGGGCGGGGGAGTGGACCACGATGTGCGGGTGCTGCGTCGGATTGCCCATGCCCTCAGCGTGCTGCGGATGCGCCCGGCGCGCACGCCGGGGCCGCGACGTGCCCCGACAGCGGGTGCGGGTGCGGAAAGACAGTCGTATGTAGGTGTCCGAGGACGAGCCCGCGCACTCGCTCCATGTGCCGAGACGGCAGCGCCCCCGGACCGGCCGGTCCGGGGGCGCTGCTTCGGTGTGCTGATAGCCGTCCGACGGCGCGAGGCTGGGCGCGACAGGTCGTTCGCGCCGCCGGACGGGGCCGGTGGGGACCCCGTGAGCGGGGTCCGGGTGGGACCGCGGCGGGTGCGACGGAACCGGGGCCCCCATTCCCTCTGGTCGAGAAGGGGGACACGACTCCTTCACCACCGCACTGGCTCGCACGCCGCCGCGGTCCTCGCCCTGCCCGCGCCCGCCGCCCGCCGGCCACCCCTCATCCGGGCCGCCGGGCGTCCTGCGCGGGCCGCGTACGGAGTTGCTGACCTCCCGTCAGACTCCGTACGCCGCTCGGGTGTTGCCGTGCTCTCAGTCCTCGCGCAGGGCGCGGACCGCCTCCTCCACGCGCTTGCCGTACTCCGGGTCGGCGGCGTGGAAGTGGGCCAGGTTCTTCTCGATCACGTCGTCGCGCGAGACCTGCGACAGGCTGCCGGCGATGTTCGCGACCAGGCGGGACTTCTCCTCCGCCGACATGAGGCGGTACAGCTCGCCCGCCTGGAAGAAGTCGTCGTCCTTGGTGTGCAGGGGCGCCTCGTGGGTGCCCGTGTGGCCGGAGACGGCCAGCGGGGCGGACAGCGGGCGGCCGGTCTCGACGGGGCCGTCGTAGGAGTTCGGCTCGTAGTTCCTGGCGCCGCGGCCCTGGCCGTTGACCGCCATGAGGCCGTCGCGGCCGTAGTTCTGCGCGCCGCCCTCGACCGCCTTCGGGGCGTTCACGGCGAGCTGGGTGTGGTTGACGCCCAGGCGGTAGCGGTGCGCGTCCGCGTAGGCGAACAGGCGGCCCTGCAGCATCTTGTCGGGGGAGGGGCCGATGCCCGGAACGAAGTTGTTCGGGGAGAACGCGGCCTGCTCGACCTCGGCGAAGACGTTGTCCGGGTTGCGGTCGAGGACCAGGCGGCCCACGCGCTGCAGCGGGTAGTCCTTGTGCGGCCAGATCTTGGTCAGGTCGAACGGGTTGAAGCGGTAGTCCGCCGCCTCGGCCGCCGGCATGAGCTGGACGTACAGGGTCCAGGACGGGTGCACCCCGCGCTCGATGGCCTGGAGCAGGTCCGTCTGGTGCGAGGTGGCGTCCTTGCCCGCGAGCTCCGCGGCCTGCTCGCTGCTGAGCGAGCGGATGCCCTGGTTGGTCTTGAAGTGGTACTTGACGAAGAAGGCCTCGCCCCGGGCGTTCGTCCACTGGTAGGTGTGCGAGCCGTAGCCGTTCATGTGGCGGTACGACGCCGGGATGCCGCGGTCGCCCATCAGCCAGGTCACCTGGTGCGTGGCCTCCGGGGCGTGCGCCCAGAAGTCCCAGACGTTGTCCGGCTCCTGCCGGCCCGTGAACGGGTCGCGCTTCTGCGAGTGGATGAAGTCGGGGAACTTGATCGGGTCCTTGATGAAGAACACCGGGGTGTTGTTGCCGACGAGGTCGTAGTTGCCCTCTTCGGTGTAGAACTTCAGGGCGAAGCCGCGCGGGTCACGGACGGCGTCGGCGCCGCCGAGGGAGTCGGCGACCGTCGAGAAGCGCGCGAACACCTCGGTGCGCTTGCCGATCTCGCTCAGGAAGTCGGCGTGGGTGAAGCCGGTGACGTCGTCGGTCACCTCGAAGTGGCCGTACGCGCCGGAGCCGCGGGCGTGCACCACGCGCTCCGGGATGCGCTCGCGGTTGAAGCGCGCGAGCTTCTCCAGGAGGTGCTGGTCCTGGAGCAGGAGCGGGCCGCCGACGCCGGCGGAGGTGGAGTTCTGGTTGTCTGCGACCGGGGCGCCGGACTCCGTGGTGAGAGTTCGCGCCGTGAGCACGCGCTTCGACATCGGGGACCTTCCGTACGAGTGGCAGCGGAAAACTGTTTCCGCTTTGTGGAGCCTAAGTTCGGGCCCTCCGGGCGTCAACAGTTTGTTGAAGCTTGGGGCTGTGGAATGTGTTCCGGGCCGCGGCGGCGCCTGGGCGCGACAGGACAGGTGTCGGCGCCGCCGCGGCCCGGAAGTCTCGGGAGCGTCAGACCTGGGCGCCGGAGAGGCGCTCCACGGCCCGCAGCAGGGCCGAGTGGTCCAGCCCGCCGTCGCCCTGGGCGCGCAGCGAGGCGACCAGCTGGGCGACCACGGCGCCGACCGGCAGGGCGGCACCGACGTTGCGGGCGGCGTCGGTGACGATGCCCATGTCCTTGTGGTGCAGGTCGATGCGGAAGCCCGGCTTGAAGTCGCGGTTCAGGAAGTTGTCCTTCTTGCGCGTCAGCACGGTCGAGCCGGCGAGGCCCCCGTTGAGGACGTCCAGGGCGGCCGCGAGGTCCACGCCCGACTTCTCCAGGAAGACCACGGCCTCGGCGCACGCCTGGATGTTGACGGCGACGATCAGCTGGTTGGCCGCCTTCACGGTCTGGCCGGAGCCGTGCGGGCCGCACAGCACGATGGTCCTGCCCAGCGCGTCGAAGATCGGCTTGGCCTGGTCGAAGTCCGCCTGCTCACCGCCGACCATGATCGACAGCACGGCCTCGACGGCGCCGGCCTCACCGCCGGACACCGGGGCGTCGAGCACCCGGATGCCCTTGTCCTTGGCCGCGGCGGCCAGGTCGACGGAGGTCTGCGGGGTGATCGAGGACATGTCGATCAGCAGGGCGCCCTGCCTGGCGTTCTCCAGGATGCCGTCGGGGCCGTAGGAGATGGCCTCGACCTGCGGGGACGCGGGCACCATCGTGATCACCACGTCGGCGTCGCGCACGGCCTCGGCGATCGAGCCGGCCACGGTGCCGCCGGCGGCGGCCAGGCGGTCCAGCTTGTCCTGCTCCAGCGTGAAGCCGGTGACGTCGTAACCCGCCTTGATCAGGTTCTCGGACATGGGGGAGCCCATGATGCCGAGGCCGATCCACGCGATCGCAGGGCGGGCCGGGCGGGAGGAATCAGTAAGGTTGCTGCTCATGATTGGGGGTGCCTCTCTCAACTGCCTTGCAAAGTCAGGGGGTTCAGCGGGCGGCACGCGCCTCGCGCGGGAGCCAGTCGAAGGACTCCGCGCTCGGGCGGTCGCCGGCCTTGTACTCCAGGCCGACCCAGCCGTCGTAACCGGCCTTCCTCAGCTGGTCGAGCAGGTCCTCCAGCGGGAGCGAGCCGGTGCCGGGGGCGCCGCGGCCGGGGTTGTCCGCGATCTGGACGTGACCGGTCTTCGCCGCGTACCGCTCGATCACCGAGGGCAGGTCCTCGCCGTTCATGGACAGGTGGTACAGGTCCATCAGGAACGTCGCGTTCCCGAGGCCCGTCGCCTCGTTGACCTTGTCCACGATCTCGATCGCCCGGGGCGCGCTCACGATCGGGCACTTCGGCGACTCGGGCCGGTTGAGGGCCTCGATCAGGATCGTCCCGCCGACCCGGCCGACGGCCCGGGCCGCGAGCACCAGGTTCTCCAGGGCGAGCGCGTCCTGCTCGGCCGGGTCCACGCCGTCGACGCGGTTGCCGTACAGGGCGTTGAACGTCGTGCAGCCCAGGGACTGGCCGAAGGCGATGGCCACGTCGATGTTGGCGCGGAACCTGTCCGACTCCGCACCCGGGATCGACAGGGCGCCGCGGTCCGGGCCCGGCAGTTGTCCGGCGTAGAAGTTCAGGCCCGTGAGCTGGACGCCCGCCTCCTCGATCGCCTTCTTCAGGGCGTCGAGCTCGGCCTGCTCGGGGGTGGGGGAGTCGACCCAGGGCCACCACAGCTCGACCGCCGTGAAGCCCGCCGCGGCGGCCGCCGCGGGGCGCTCCAGGAGCGGGAGTTCCGTGAAGAGGATCGACAGGTTGACGTTGAAGCGCTGGTCTGCGGCTGTGCTCCATCCAGAACCTGGCATCGGGGGCCGCGCTCCCTTCCGTGATCGACGTCGCCGACTTCCGTATTCCGTATTATGGAAGTTCGTTTCTGCGTAATGGAAGATTGCCGTCGGGTGTCGGCGCTTGTCAAGGGGGGGCCGGTCACCGGGCATGCGAAAAGCCCGGCAGGGCGCGTCCTGCCGGGCTCGTGGTCCGGGGGGTTCCGACGATCGCGGTGTTATGGCACGGCGGCGGCTGCCGAGCGCCCGGATGCGAGTGTGCCAAGGGCGAGGATGGCCGCACCGCAGCCGGCGATGATCCACCAGGCGGCCGGACCCGAGCCGGCGGCGACCGCGGCGCCGATCACCGCGATGCCGAGGGAGGAGCCGATCTGACGGCTGGTCGCCGCGATGGCGGCGGCGACCCCGGCCCGGTCGCGCGGCAGGCCGGACACCGCCGTGTAGGTGATCGGCGCGTTGACGAAGCCGAACCCGAGGCCGAACAGCGTGTACGTGAGATACAGCAGGATGTCCGAGGGGCGGGCGGAGCGGGTGGCGGCGACGGCCAGCACACCGCTCGCGGTGATGCCGGCCCCCGCGACGAGCAGGGGAGTGCGCGGGCCGCGGCTGCCCACGATCCGCCCGGACAGCGGCGGGCACACCAGGGACAGCGCGGCCATCGGCAGCAGGTGCAGCCCGGCGTCCAGGGCGCTCAGCCCCAACTGCCGTTGCAGATAGAGGGTGTTGGTGAACAGGAAACCGCCGAGCGCGGCGAAGGCGAGGACCGCCGTCGCGGTGGCTCCGCCGAAGGACGCGCTGCGGAAGAGCCGCGGCTCGATCAGCGGTTCGGCGCGCCGGTTCTCGTACGGTACGAAGACGGCGAGCGCGCACCCCGCGGCGATCAGGCAAGCCACGATCGGCGGCGCGGTCCAGCCCTCGCCGGGCGCCTCGATGACGGCGTACGTCAGTGTGCCGAGCAGGACGATCAGCAGGAGCTGCCCCACCGGGTCGGCCCGCCGGGTGCGCGGTGCGCGGGACTCCGGCACGAACAGCGCGGCCAGCGCGCACGCGGCCGGCCCGATCGGCACGTTCAGCCAGAACACCGATCGCCACCCGAACGATTCCACCAGTACGCCGCCGAGGACCGGTCCGGCCGCCATGCTGAGGCCGACGATCCCGCCCCAGACGCCGATGGCCCGTGCGCGCTCGCGGGGCTCGGTGAACGTGTTGGTGAGGATGGCCATGGCGACGGGGGTGAGCATGCTGCCGCCCGCCGCCTGCACCGTGCGGAAGGCCACCAGCCAGCCGGTCGTGGGTGCCAGGCCGCACAGGGCCGACCCGGCGGTGAACAGCACGAGGCCGAGCTGGAAGACCCGTCGGCGTCCTACCCGGTCGGCGGTGGCACCGGCCAGGGTCAGCAGCGAGGCCAGGACGAGGGTGTAGGCGTCGAGTGTCCACTGCAGGCCGGAGACCGAGGAGTCCAGGTCGCGCTGTATCGACGGCAGCGCGACGTTGAGGACGGTGACGTCGAGACTGACCAGCAGCACGCTCAGGCAGCAGACGGCCAGGACCGGCACGCGCCGCCCGTGTCGGGGGACGGGCATGTGGCTCCCCTCGTGCTCAGTTGCCGGGCCGGTCGGTGGCGTGGGCGTCGGCGAAGTCCCATACCGTCGCGAGGAGTTGCTCAGGGGTTTCGATCTGGGGCATGTGGCCGGTGCGGAGGAGGAGCTGGAACCGGGCGCCGGGGACGGCGTCGGCGTACGCCCGTCCGTAGTCGGTGTCGACGACCTGGTCGCTCTCGCCCCATGCGACGAGGACCGGGTGCGTGACCTTGGCCAGGCGCTCGCGCAGGGTGGGGTCGGCCATGGCGTGCGGGCCCGAATAGACCTGCAGCGCGGCGCGGTTGGCGACGGCCGCCGCGCGCTGCTCGTCGGAGAACGTGGCGGGGTCGATGCGGAACTTCTCGACGTCGTGGAAGGAGAGAGCGGACAGCTCGGCGGGCGTCAGGGTGAAGGGGTCGGCGACCGGGTGGCCGGGGACGTGGATGCCGGCGGCGTTGACGAGGACGACACTGCCGATCCGGTCGCTGCCGAGCAGGGCCATCTCGGCGGCGATCCAGCCGCCTATGGAGTTGCCGACGACGGTGACGTCCTCCAGGCCGAGCTCGTCCAGCAGCCGTACGTAGACCCGGGCGAGGGTGGGCACGTCGGTCAGCCATTCGGGCCTGGCGGTGCCGCCGAAGCCGGGGTGGACCGGGGTGATGACCCGGGCCGGCCGCTGCTCGGCGAGGAGCCCGGCGAAGGCGGCGACGGTCTGCGGGCCGCCGCCGCCGTGCAGGAGCAGGAAGGGATGGCCCTTGCCCCGCTCGTCGACGGTGAAGCGCAGGTCGGCGTCGCCGGAGTCGAGGGTGAGGGTGATCGTGCGGGCGGTGCTGGTCATGGGAGTCTCCGAGTCGGTTTTTGCTGTCGGGGGTTGTCGGGGGTCACTGACGCGGGCCGTCACGCGTGGTCGGTGGCCGGAACGGTGGCGTACCGGCTCATCACCTCGACCGTGGCCTGCGGGGTGAGTTCCTGGCCGCCGGCGATCATGTCCCGCAGGTCGCGGAAGTACTGCACGTACAGGTCGGGCGTGAAGGTGTTGAGCATCACCGCCGGCTCGTCGCCGTGGTTGGCGAAGGTGTGCGGCGCGCCGGGCGGGATCATCGCGAGCGTCCCGGCCGGCGCGACGTGCGTGGTCTCGCCGACGGTGAAGTGCACGGTGCCGGAGACGACGTAGAAGCCCTCGTCGTGCTGGGCGTGGCGGTGTTGTGGCGGCCCTTCGGTGTGCGGGGCGAGGGTGATCTCGCCGATCCCGATCCGGTGACCGGTGGTGCTGCCGTCTTCCAGGATGCGGATCTGTGCCGGTCCCAGGCGGATCGTCTCGCCGTCGTCCGGACCGACCACGGAAGCCTGTGTCATTGCGGTCTCCTTCGTGAGAGCCAACTCTCGTGAAGGAGAGTAGAGGGTCGACTCTCCTTGTGCAAGTGGACTCTCATGAAGAGGGTCGGCAGTGATAAAGTGGCCGTGAACGGGACGGGCGGGAACGCCGGACGAGCAGGGAGGGAGGCGGCACCGATGCCGACGCCGATCGACACCGGCCGCAGCAATCAGAAGCGGCGCACGCGTGCTGCGATCGTCGAGGCCGCGAGCGGTCTCATCGCCGCGGGCGGCGAGGTGAGCATGCCGGCGGTCGCGCGCGCGGCCATGGTCTCCGAGCCCACCGCCTACCGGTACTTCCCCGACCTCCCGTCGCTGATCGGCGAGGCCCTGGCCGGCGCCTGGCCGCCCCCCGCCGAGGCCCTCGCCCCGGTCGCGGACTCCACCGACCCCGTCGAACGGGTCGCCTTCGCCTGCGCGTTCCTGCTCCGCGGCATACTCCGCCGCCAGGGGGCGGTGCGCGCGATGATCGCGGCCACCGTCGCCCGGCCCGCGGCGGCGGCCGAACGGCCCGGGATCCGGTTCGGGCTGATCGACCACGCGCTCGCCCCTCTCGAAGGGACGCTGGCCACCACGGACCCGGAAGCCTTCGCCCAGCTGAAGCGGGACCTCGCCGTGGTCGTCAGCGCCGAAGCCCTCTTCACCCTCACCGACCTGTGCGGCCTCGCCCCGGACGACGCCGTCGCGAGCGCGGTGCGGACGGCGACCACGCTCACCGAAGCCGCGGTGCGCACGGCCGCGCAGGGATGAGCCGGGGCGTCCACGGACGGCCCCGGCCGTCTCCTGTGGCTCCGCGGGCCCGTGGCTCCGCGGGAATCGGCTCCGCGCACCCGGCGCACCGCAGCCCCGGTCGGCTAGGGTCGCCTCGTGGCGGACGGACCGGCGCCGTCGCGTGAAACGGATCGGCCTGCGGTGGATCGCGACCGTGGCGCAGTCGGTCGCTGTGCCCTCGGCGCGCCCGATGTGCCCACTCGGTGGGTGATTCGGTAAAAGCGCAGGTCAGAAGGGTGTTTAGGGGTACTGTGCGATTGAGAGTGGAGTTCACGACCGAACCCTTCGACCTGGACGAGGCGCCCGCGCACGCCCTGGCGGCGCGGGAGGTCATCGAGACGGCCGAGCTGGACGCCGTCGACGTCGGCCCGTTCGGCAACACGGCGGAGGGCGGAGCGGACCGCGTCCTGACGGCCGTGGACGCGCTGCTGCGCAGGAGCCTGAAGGCCGGTGCCACCCGGGTCTCGCTCCAGGTCAACGTGATCGACGACGGGTTCGGGGAGGGCGATAGATGAGTGGCGACGAGCCCTTCATCGCCGCGGTGAAGCCGCTGGTGGACGCGATGGGCGGGGAGATCCTGCCGCCGGACGAGGCGAGGGAGGAGGACGTCGTCCTCGCCTGGGAGGGCGTCGACGTCGTCGCCGTACGCCTGCCCCAGCTCGCCGACTCCCTCGACCACATCCTGGCGGCCATGGAGCGCCGGCGGGGGCGGCCGCTGGCCGAGCTGGACCGCAAGGCCAAGCAGGAGGTCGTACGGACCCTGGAGGCGCGCGGCGCGTTCGCCGTCCGGCACGGGGTGGAAACGGTCGCCGGCGCGCTCGGCGTCAGCAGGTTCACGGTGTACAACTACCTCAACCGGGACAAAGGTGCGTAGTGCCCTGAAGCGGCGCGCCTGTTACGCGGAATTTTCAACAAAGTGTTGACGTGACGTTCCCGGGGGCGTTCACTATCGGCAGCCCGTTCAGCACGAAGGCCGTTTCCGGCCACGGAGGCTCCCGTGACGACGACTCCCACGCCCCCGGGTCTGGCCCGGTTCAACGACCTGGAGGAACGCGAGGCCCTCGCCGCCCTCCACGAGGCGTGCGCCTCCGCCGAGTGGGGCCGGCGCGTCAGCGCCGCCCGCCCGTACGCCACCACCGACGACCTGTACGCCGCCAGCGACGCCGCCATGGCCGGGCTGAGCGGCGACGACCTCGCGGAGGCGATGGCGGGACACCCGCCGATCGGGCGCCCCAGGCCGGGCGATCCGACCTCCGCCCGCGAGCAGCGCGGCATGGCCGGCGCCTCCGAGGACCTCAAGGCCGAGATGCTCGACCTCAACCTGGCCTACCAGGAGAAGTTCGGCCACGTCTTCCTGATCTGCGCCACCGGCCGGACCGGCGAGCAGATGCGCGACGCGGTCAAGGAGCGCATCGGGAACGCGCCGGAGCAGGAACGGGAGATCGTCCGCACCGAGCTGGGCAAGATCAACCGTATCCGCCTGGCCCGACTCGTCGAAGAGGACGCCTGACACCATGAGCACCAGCACCACCGCCTCCGTGTCCACGCACATCCTGGACACCTCGGTCGGCCGCCCCGCCGAGGGCGTCGCCGTCCAGCTCTTCGCCCGCACCGGCAGGAGCGCGGACTGGCAGGCGCTCGGCGGCTCCGCGACCGACGCGGACGGGCGGTGCAAGGACCTGCCGGCCCTGCCGGAGGGAACCACCCACGTACGGCTCGACTTCGCCGTCGAACCGTACTTCGAAGACAAGACTGCGAACCAGCAAGCCGATGCGCAGCAGGACGCCCCCGCGAATCGGGACAGCGGACGCGGCGTGTTCTTCCCGGAGGTGGCGATCACGTTCGCCGTCGTGCCGGGCGAGCATTACCACGTGCCGCTGCTGCTCAACCCGTTCGGCTACTCCGTTTACCGAGGGAGCTAGCGAATGCCCACCATCCTGGGACAGAACCAGTACGGCAAGGCCGAGAACCGAGTCGTCAAGATCACGCGGGACGGCGCCACCCATCACATCAAGGACCTCAACGTCTCCGTCGCGCTGAGCGGCGACATGGAGGAGGTCCACTACTCCGGCTCCAACGCCAACGTCCTGCCGACCGACACCACCAAGAACACGGTGTACGCGTTCGCCAAGGAGTACGGGATCGAGTCCGCCGAGCAGTTCGGCATCCACCTCGCCCGCCACTTCGTCACCTCGCAGGAGCCGATCAGGACCGCGCGGATCCGGATCGAGGAGTACGCCTGGGAGCGGATCGAGACCTCCGACGCCAACTCGAAGTTCATCGGCGCGGACGACGTCAAGCACTCCTTCGTCCGCAAGGGCCAGGAGACCCGCGTCACCCAGATCACCTACGACGGTGCGCGCTGGGAGGTCATCTCCGGCCTGAAGGACCTGGTCGTGATGAACTCGACCAACTCCGAGTTCTGGGGCTACGTCAAGGACAAGTACACCACCCTCCAGGAGGCGTACGACCGGATCCTCGCCACCCAGGTCTCCGGCCGCTGGCGGTTCAACTGGACCGACGACGAGCAGAAGATGCCCCACTGGGAGAAGTCCTACGAGCAGGTCAAGAAGCACATGCTCCAGGCCTTCGCCGAGACGTACTCGCTCTCCCTGCAGCAGACGCTGTACCAGATGGGCTCGCGCATCATCAACAACCGCAGCGAGATCGACGAGGTCCGCTTCTCGCTGCCGAACAAGCACCACTTCCTCGTCGATCTGGAGCCGTTCGGGCTCAAGAACGACAACGAGGTCTACTTCGCCGCCGACCGTCCCTACGGCCTCATCGAGGCCACCATCCTGCGGGACGGCTGTGAGGCCCGTATCCCGGTCGACATGACCAACCTCTGACGCGGGACGCGGACCCCCGGCCCCGCCGCCCGCGCGGCCGGGGGCCCGCCACACCGGAGGGAACGAAATGGCTCAGCCTGCGAAGGGGCCCGACACAGCCCCGTGTTCCACCCCGCCGGCGCACACCGAGGGCGCCGTCACGTCCGTGCACCCGGTGGACGAGAAGCTCCACCCCACGCGGCTCGCCCCCGCCGCGCTCCAGCACATCGCCGCCATGTACGCGGGCGTGGTCACTCCTCCGCTCATCATCGGCCAGGCCTGCGGGCTCGACCTCGCGGCCCGCACCCGGCTGATCGCCGCGAGCCTGCTCGTCGCGGGCGTCGCGACCCTCCTGCAGACCCTCGGTGTCAAGGGCTTCGTCGGCAACCGGCTGCCCTTCGTCAACGCCGCCTCCTCGGCCGGCATCGCCCCGATCCTCGCGATCGCCGAGACCAACGCCAAGGGGCACCAACTCCCCGCCGTCTACGGCGCGGTGATGGTCGCCGGTGTCTTCTGCCTCGCCGTCGGCCCGTTCTTCGGACGGCTGCTGCGCTTCTTCCCGCCGCTCGTCACCGGCGTCGTCATCACCCTGATCGGCGTCACCCTGATGCCCGTCCCGGTGAGCTGGGCGCAGGGCGGCGACAGGACCGCCCCCGACTTCGGCGCCATGAGCCACCTCGCGCTGGCCGGGTTCACCCTCGCGGTCATCCTGCTGATCCAGCGCTTCGGCCGCGGCTTCGTCCAGCAGGTCGCCCTGCTCCTCGGACTGCTCATCGGCACGCTGGCGGCGATCCCGTTCGGCATGGCCGACTTCAGCGCCCTGAAGTCCGCGCCCCTCGCCGCGCTGCCGGCACCGTTCGCCTTCGGCGCCCCCGAGTTCCAGCCCGCGGCGATCCTGTCGCTGTGCATCGTCATGCTGGTCCTGATGACCGAGTCCAGCGCCGGCATGCTGGCCCTCGGCGAGATCTGCGACCGCCGCACCGACGCGCGGACCATCACCCGCGGCCTGCGCACCGACGGCATCGCCACCCTGCTCGGCCCCGTCTTCGGCGGCTTCCCCACCTCCGCCTTCGCACAGAACGTCGGCGTGGTCTCGCTGACCCGGGTGCGCAGCCGCTACGTCGTCGCCGTCGCCGGCGGCGCCCTGCTGGTCCTCGGCGCCTTCCCGGTGCTCGGCGCGGTCGTCTCCCTGGTGCCGATGCCGGTCCTCGGCGGCGCGGGCATCGTCCTGTTCGGCTCGATCGCGGTCAGCGGCATCCGTACCCTGTCGGAGGCGGGCCTCGACGACAGCTCCAACATCATCCTGGTCGCCGTCGCGCTCGGCGCGGGCATCATCCCGCTGGCCGCGCCGACCTTCTACGCGGACTTCCCGGCCTGGGCGCAGACCGTGCTCGGCTCCGGCATCAGCGCGGGCGCCGTGGTCGCCGTCCTGCTCAATCTGTTCTTCCACCATCTCGGCACCCGGAGCGGCGGCCCCGCCCCGGCACTCAAATCCTCCTAGGGTCCTGCCGTGCCCTCCCCGCGGACACTCCCTCCCCGCCCTGTTCGCGGATCCGCCACTGAAAGACAAGGAAGCACCATGGCACCATCGGCAGCCCAGCGCATCGTCATCGAGAACTGCGCCATCGCGACCGTGGATGCGGGCGACACCGAGTACGCCTCCGGGTACCTGGTCCTCGCCGGCAACCGCATCGAGTCGCTCGGCGCGGGCCAGGCCCCCGAAGGCCTCGACAACGTGGTGCGCCGGATCGACGCGAGCGGCCATCTGGCCACGCCCGGTCTGGTCAACACCCACCACCACTTCTACCAGTGGATCACCCGGGGCCTGGCCACCGACCACAACCTGTTCAACTGGCTCGTCGCGCTCTACCCCACCTGGGCGCGCATCGACGAGCGGATGACGTACGCGGCCGCGCAGGGCTCCCTCGCCATGATGGCCCGCGGCGGTGTCACCACCGCCATGGACCACCACTACGTCTTCCCGCACGGCTCCGGCGACCTGTCCGGGTCGATCATCCGGGCCGCCGCCGAGACGGGCGTGCGCTTCACGCTGGCCCGCGGCTCGATGGACCGCAGCGAGAAGGACGGCGGCCTGCCGCCGGACTTCGCCGTCGAGACCCTGGAGGGCGCGCTCGCGGCGACCGAGGAGACCGTCAAGAAGCACCACGACTCCTCCTTCGACGCCATGACCCAGGTGGCCGTGGCCCCCTGCTCGCCGTTCTCCGTCTCCACCGAACTCCTCAGGCAGGGCGCCGAGCTGGCCCGCCGCCTCGGCGTACGGCTGCACACCCACGGCTCGGAGACCGTGGAGGAGGAGAAGTTCTGCCACGAGCTGTTCGGCATGGGCCCGACCGACTACTTCGAGTCCACCGGCTGGCTCGGCGAGGACGTGTGGATGGCGCACTGCGTCCACATGAACGACTCCGACATCGCCGCCTTCGCCCGCACGAGGACCGGCGTCGCCCACTGCCCGTCCTCCAACGCCCGCCTCGCGGCCGGGATCGCACGGGTCCCGGACATGCTCGCGGCCGGCGTCCCGGTCGGCCTCGGTGTCGACGGCACGGCGTCCAACGAGTCGGGCGAGCTGCACACCGAACTGCGCAACGCCCTGCTGATCAACCGCCTCGGCAGCCACCGCGAGGCCGCGCTGAACGCCCGCCAGGCGCTGCGGCTCGGCACCCACGGCGGCGCCCGGGTGCTCGGCCGCGGCGACCAGATCGGCTCGCTGGAGCCGGGCAAGCTGGCCGACGTGGTGCTGTGGAAGATGGACACCCTCGCCCACGCCTCCATCGCCGACCCGGTCACCGCGCTGGTCTTCGGCGCGGCGGCCCCGGTCACCGCGTCCTTCGTCAACGGCGAGCAGATCGTGGAGAACGGCCGCCTGCTCACCGTCGACGAGGACACCATCGCCCGCTCCACCCGCGAGGAGGCCCAGCGCCTCGCCCGGATCGCCGCCCAGGGCTGATCCCCTTCGGACTCCGGCCGAGAGGGACGGCTCCCGGCCGGGCCCGTGAACCCGAGCGGGGTTCACGGGAGCCGTTCCGGGGCAGGTGCGCACGCACCCGCCCCGGAACGGTCACCCACCCCCCACTGTTCACCCCCGTCACGGTCCCGCACGACCACACGCACCACCTCCCTGAAACCCACGTCGACGACGACGTGTCAACCGCCCGGAGGAGCCGCCGTGGCCGCCCAGCCTGTCGCCCGACCCGTCGCCCATCCCGTCGACGAGAAACTCCCCGCCCTGAAAATGGCGACCAGCGGCCTGCAGCATGTGGCCGCCATGTACGCGGGGGTCGTCGCACCTCCCCTGATCGTCGGCGCGGCCGTAGGCCTGTCCGGCACCGACCTCACCTTCCTCACCGGGGCCTGCCTGTTCACGGCGGGGCTCGCCACCTTCCTCCAGACCCTCGGCTTCTGGAAGATCGGCGCCCGGCTGCCCTTCGTCAACGGCGTCACCTTCGCCGGAGTCGCCCCGATGACCGCCATCGTCGCCTCCGCCAAGGACAAGTCCGACGCCCTGCCGATGATCTTCGGCGCGGTCATCGTCGCCGGTCTCCTCGGCTTCCTCGCCGCCCCCTTCTTCAGCAAGGCCGTCCGCTTCTTCCCGCCCGTCGTCACCGGCTCGGTCATCACCCTGATCGGCGTCTCCCTGCTGCCCGTCGCCTTCGGCTGGGCCCAGGGCCCGAACCCCGCCGCGCACGACTACGGCTCGACGACCTACCTCACCCTCGCCGGCATCACCCTGCTGCTCGTCCTGCTGCTGCGCCGCTTCACCCGGGGCTTCGTCAAACAGATCGCCGTCCTGCTCGGCCTGGTCCTCGGCACGCTCATCGCGATACCGTTCGGCGTCACCGACTTCACCCCCGTCACCAAGGCGGCCGTCGTCGGCTTCCCGACCCCGTTCCACTTCGGCGCCCCCACCTTCCACCTCGCGGCCATCCTGTCGATGTGCGTGGTGATGGTCGTCTCCATGACCGAGTCCACCGCCGACATGCTCGCCCTCGGCGAGATCGTCGAGCGCCCCTCGGACGAGAAGGTCATCGCGGCCGGCCTGCGTGCCGACACCCTCGGCTCCGCGCTCAGCCCGTTCTTCAACGGCTTCATGTGCAGCGCGTTCGCGCAGAACATCGGCCTCGTCGCGATGACGCGGATCCGCAGCCGCTTCGTGGTCGCCGCGGGCGGCGGCTTCCTGGTCCTCATGGGCCTGTGCCCGATGGCCGCGTCGCTGATCGCCGTCGTACCCCGCCCCGTCCTCGGCGGCGCCGGCGTCGTCCTGTTCGGCTCGGTCGCCGCGAGCGGCATCCAGACCCTGGTCCGGGCCGGCCTGGAGAAGGACAACAACGTCCTGATCGTCGCCGTCTCCCTGGCCGTCGGGATCATCCCGATCACCGCGCCCGGCTTCTACCACGCCTTCCCCGGGACCGCGAAGATCGTCCTGGACTCGGGCATCTCCACCGGGTGCGTGACGGCGGTGATCCTCAACCTCCTCTTCAACCACCTCGGCAAGGGCCGGGAGGCCGAGGACGTCACCCACCCGATGGAGGCGGGAGCGGAACTCACCCCCGCGCACTGACCGCCGCCGCGCTCGTCCTCACCCCCGCGCCTGGCAGGGCGTCAGGGACGGCAGCCGGCCGGTGAGGTACGAGCGCGGCGGAACGCCCATCAGGGCACGGAAGTCGGACGTCATGTGCGCCTGGTCGAAGTACCCGGTGACGGCGGCGAGTTGGGACCACGGGGCGTCACCGGCCCGGGTGACGAGCGTGCGCACGCGGTCGATGCGGGTGTAGTGCTTGGGGGAGACCCCGACCCCCTCGGCGAACAGCTTGCGCAACTGCCGTTCGCTGACCGCGAGTTCCCGGGCCGCCTCACGCACCTGGGCCGGCGTCCGGTCCGGCCGGACCGACAGCGCGTCGACCCCCGCCCGCAGCAGTGCCGTACGGGCGGGGTCCACGGCGTCCGACAGCGGTCCGGGCAGCGTCCCGGCGAGCCGCGGCAGCGGATCGCCCGGATCCAGCCGGCGCAGCGCGGCCGCGAGCAGCTCGGGCATCGCTCCCGGCAGCGCCTCCAACGGCACGGCCCGGCCGGCCAGTTCGGCGGCGGCGACCCCGAGCAGCGGGCGGGTCATGCCCGGCGTGAGACGCAGCTCGACACACCGCAGACGGGCCTTGCCCTCGTGGTACGAGGCCCGCACCCGCGGCCCGACCGCGAGCACGTCGCGCCGCCCGTCCGCGGCCACCCGCAGCACCACCTTGGTGACCGCGGTGGGCAGCCGCACGAAGGGCTCCTCGGTGTGCTCGGCGTCGGACAGGGACAGCGTGCGCACCCCGGCGATCCAGGGGCGCAGCACCTCGGGCACGGTCAGGACCCGCGCGGCGACGGTGTTCGGCATCACTCCACCGTACGCGCGCCGCACCCGCTTCCGGGCGGGCGAACCGTGCCGGAATTTCCAAGAGAACGGCGCCCCGCGCGGCCCATCGTGGACCGCATGATTCTGGTGACGGGTGCCACGGGCACCACCGGCAGCGAGGTCGTACGACAGCTCACCGCGCGCGGCGAGAAGGTCCGCGCCCTGACCCGCGACCCGGGACGGGCCCAGCTGCCCGCCGGGGTGGAGACGGTCCGCGGGGACTACGCCGACCCCGGCTCCCTCGCGGCGGCGATGGCTGGGGTGCGGGCCGCGTACCTGGTGTGCCCGCCCGGTCCCGGTGCACGCCACGACACGGCGCTGGTGGCGGCGGCCCGGGCGGCGGGGGTGCGGCGGCTGGTGAAGCTCTCCGCCATCGGCACCGACGACTCCGCGGCCGGCCCTTCCGCCGCCTGGCACGGCGAGGGGGAGCGGGCGGTCCGGGAGAGCGGTGCCGAATGGACGGTCCTGCGGCCGTCGTCGTTCGCCTCGAACACGCTGGCCTGGGCGCAGGCCGCCCGGCGGGGCGAGCCGGTGCCGAACATGACCGCCGACGGGGCGTCCGGCGTGATCGACCCGCGCGACATCGCCGAGGTGGCGGTGCGGGCCCTGCTGGAGGACGCGCACGACGGGCGGACGTACACCCTGACCGGACCGGCGGCGATCAGCGTCCCGGACCAGGCCGCCGCCCTCACCGCGGTCCTCGGCCGCCCGGTCGCCACCCGCGACCTGACGCCCGACGAGACGGCCGAATTCCTGCGCACCACGTGGGGGATCGACGAGACGCGGATGGCGGGCGTGCTGACCGGTGTCGCGTATATGCGCGACGGCCGCAACGCCCTCGTCACCGACGACGTGCCCGAGGTGCTGGGCCGCCCGGCCCGCACCTTCCGCGAGTGGGCCGAGGACCACAGGGCAGCCTTCGGCACGGCCTGAGCGGGTACGGCCCGGCGGCTACAGGCCGAACAGGGCGAGGTCCGTCGTCAGCTCTTCGAACACCGTGCGCGGGTCGGCGACCAGCTTGCGCTCCTGGAGATCCAGCAGCCCGCCGACCGCGCTGACCTCGGCCGCCAGGGTGCCGTCGGTCTTGCGGACCTCCTGCACGATCCGGAACGTCTTGCCGCCGCTCCACTCGAACGCGCAGGTCACGTCGACCTCGTCGCCGGCGAGCAGCTCGCGCCGGAAGCGGATGGTCGTCTCCAGCGCCACCGGGCCCACCCCCCGGCCCACGAGCCGGGCCTGGCTTATTCCGGCCGCCTGGAGCAGCGACCAGCGGGCGTGCTCCGCGTAGTTGAGGTACACGGACTGGTTGAGATGCCCCTGTGTGTCGGTCTCGTAGCCACGGACGGTCACACGGACGGAAAACGGTTCGGCCACTGCCTGCCCTTCCTCGCGTTCACAGTTGCGGTCGGTCGATCCTGGCACGCAGCTCACACCCGGCGCGGCGAGGCCAGCAGATACCGGGTCCCGGTCCGCGGCTCGGTGTACTCGCCCGGCTGCCAGCCCGCGCGCTCCAGCGTGGCCGCGCAGTCCGCCAGGGCCTGGGCGTCCGGCGCGTACACGGCGACGGCCTCCGGCTGCGGGGTCGCCCGCACCCGGTAGCCGTCCGCCCGCCCGTCCGCCGGACGGTGCCCGGCCGCCTCCAGCGCGAGCGCCGCGGCCCGCACGAGATGTGCCCGCTCCCAGCCGCACGGGCGGTCCGCCGCGCCGTCGGCGTTGGTCATCCGGCGCAGCTCCAGCAGCCCCTGCCACGCGCTGTGCACCTCCCGCGCCCGCGCCGGCCCCGCCCCGGCGGCCTCGTCCGCGCCGCCGGCCCGCGCCGCGAACACCCCCGCCCCGGCCGCCGGATCCGCCACCGGCCCGTCCGCCGGTGCGGCGTCTGCCGGTGCGGCGTCCGCCGCCTCGCGTATCCGATGCCCCGCCGGGGTCAGGAAGTACGCGTGCGGCGGCCGCGGATGGCGGAACACCAGCCCGCGCCTCAGCAGCGCCGCGAGCTGTGCCTCCGTCCCCCGCACCCGCCCGGTGACCGGGTCGGCCCCGTCGATCACCCGCCGCTGCGCGGCACTCGGCGCTCGGGTCACAGCCGTACTCCTTCCCTGCCTGTGCAGCGTACGGCGCGGCTCTGACAACGGGCCCCGCCCGGCCGCCCGCTACTCCCGCGGCCGGATGTTCCACCCCGCCACCACCGGCCGGCCGTGCTCCGTGCCCAGCCGGCACAGCGCGCCCGTCGCCAGCTGGAAGAGGGCGCCCTGCTGGGGCGGCAGGCCCAGGCGGCGGGCGGTGAGGACGCGCAGGAAGTGGCCGTGGGCGATGAGGACGACGACCCCCTCGGTGTTGCAGAGCGCGGCGTCGGCCTTGGCCAGCATCCGGTCGGCGCGCTCGCCCACCTGTTCCGGGGTCTCGCCCGGGTGCTCCGGCGGTCCCGGCGCGACCCCGTCCGTGAACAGGAACCAGCCGGGCCGGGTCCGCTGGATCTCCACGGTGGTCACGCCCTCGTAGCCGCCGTAGTCCCACTCGCGCAGGTCGGTGTCCACCCGGGCGTCGGGGACGCCGATGAGTTCGGCGGTCTCCCGGGCCCGTTGGAGGGGGCTGACGAAGGCCGCGCCGATCCGGTGCGAGCGGACCAGCGGAACCAGCCGGCGTGCCTCCTCCCGGCCGTGCTCGGTGAGGGGTACGTCGGTCCAGCCGGTGTGCCGTCCGGAGCGCGACCACTCGGTCTCGCCGTGCCGGACGAGAAAGAGGTCACCCACGCGCGCGCCCTTCCCGCTCTCCTGCCAGCACGGTGGCACAGGAAGCCCGCCGCGCGCAGGACGGACTGCGCCAGACGGCCGGTCCCCGTGTCAGCCGCCGGAGCGGACCAGGGTGTTCTCCTTGCCGAGGGCCTTGGCGGTGGTGTCGGCGTACAGCGTGGTCTCGCCGTCGGACCAGCGCACGAGCAGGTCGTCGGCCCTGTGGTCGGCCGTGACGTCCCCGGTGGTCATGACCTGTGCGTGGGTCCAGGTGCCGTTCGCGCCGAGCACCCGGGACCGGGTGCCGGGCCCGGCGGCCGAGGTGCCCGTGTAGGCGTCCAGCGAGCCGTCCGTCCAGCGCACCAGGAAGCCGCCGCTGTCGCCGAAGCTCCCGCCGGTCAGCAGGGCGGCCCTGGTCCAGGTGCCGTTCGCCTTGAGCAGTTGCCGGGCGGGGCCGAAGGTGCCGGCGGCGACCCCGGTGTAGAGGGTCAGCCGGCCGTCGGACCAGCGCACCAGCAGGTCGCTGGCGCCCTTGCCGCCGTCGAACTGCCCGGACGTGATCTGTACGGCGTTCTGCCAGGCGGAGCGGGGCGCCGCCATCCGCACCTCCCGGCCCAGGCCGGCGCCGCCCACGGCCGGATAGAGCGTGGCCTCGCCGTCGGACCAGCGCACCAGGAGGTCGGCGCGGCCGTCGCCGGTGAAGTCCCCGCCCGTGACGGTGCGGGCGTGCGTCCAGGTGGAGTTGGCCTTCAGCAGCCGCTGCTCGGACCCGAACCCGCCCTTGCCGTCCCCGGGATGCAGGGTGATCCCGCCGTCGGACCACACGGTGAGCAGATCGCCCCGGCGGTCGCCGGTGTAGTCGGCGGAGGCCAGCAGCGTGGCCCTGCGCCAGCGCGCGCCGCCGCCCGGCAGCGGGTCCTGGAGCCCCTGGTACGGCGGCAGGTCGGTGCGCAGGTCCTGGTTCGCGACCGCGGCGCCGAGCAGGCGGGCGGCGTCGTCGCCGAACGCCGGGGCGTAGCTGATGTAGTCGACGTTCGCGTCGTTGCCGCCGCCGTTGTAGCCGCCGAGGTCGCCGATGACGTGCCCGGTGCGCGCGTTGTCGTCGTAGTCGGTGATCCACGGGCTGCCGGACACCCCGCCGTAGTAGCCGCCGCAGGTCATCGACATCTGCCGGTAGCCGGGCAACTGGGTGGTCGGCACGGTGCACTTGACGGCCTGTCCGGCGCTGTTGTGTCCGTAGGAGGGGTAGCCGACCACGGTCACGTTCCGGTTGGTGTACCCGGGCGCCGGGGTGAAGGTCAGTCCGCCGCCGACGGCGTCCTGGAGGCTCTGGCCGCGCTGGTTGGCCGAGACCCGGGCGAACGCGGTGTCCAGGTCGGAGACGGGCTTCTTGGTGGTCGTCGACCCCTGGTCGGGCACGTACCGCGGGTCGGTGAACAGGTGCTGGATGTGGAAGATGCCGTACGGCTGCTGGTCGGGGCCCGCGCCCTTCACGAACTTCGGGACGAAGAGGTAGTCGCCGCGCATGCTCAGTCCGCAGTGGGCCGCGGTGAGGACGATGCTGCGCGCCGCGGTGTCCATCACGCTGCCGGTGCAGTGCCAGGTGGTACCGCTGGGCCCGTCGGACCCGAAGAACGTCCCGACCAGGGGCGATCCCGGGAACAGGGTGCCCTGCGGCCGGCCCGCCGCCGCGGCCGCCGCCCCCGGCCCGGTCGGGGCCGTGCGCGCGTCGTCCAGCGGCGGGGCGTCGGCCATGCGCCGCGCGGTCCAGAACCGGGCGGCGTCCCGGGCCTCGCGCCCGGCGGAGGGTGCGGGCGCGGGCGGCGGTGGTGTGGCGCTGTCGGCCTGCGCCGCGGGGGCCGGGCCCCAGACGGCCGCGAGGCATACGACGGCGACGGCCGCCCGGCGTGCGCGGTACGAGAACAACGGTGCTTCCCCTCGGCCCTACGGCCTGTTCGGTCCGGACCGGGGAGAGCGCGGTGCGGCGCTGGTCGGGCGCGCGGGAACCCCCCGGGTCATGCCGGGTGATCTTCCCATGGAGCCCCCTGGTCTCGCACGGACGTACGGCACGGCCGCGTCGCGGCGCCCGTCGCGCCGGTGCCGGCGCCGGTACGCGCCGCGGCTACTGCCGGTACCCGCCGAGGAACCGCCCGATGCGTCCGATCGCCGCCTCCAGGTCCTCCGCGTGGGGCAGGGTGAGGATGCGGAAGTGGTCGGGGGAGGGCCAGTTGAAGCCGGTGCCCTGGACCACCTGGATCTTCTCGCGCAGCAGCAGGTCGAGGACGAACTTCTCGTCGTCGTGGATCTTGTGCACCGCGGGGTCGAGGCGGGCGAAGGCGTACAGCGCGCCCTTCGGCTTCACGCAGGACACGCCGGGGATCTCGTTGAGCTTCTCCCAGGCCACGTTCCGCTGCTCGTACAGCCGCCCGCCGGGCCGGGTCAGTTCGTGGACGGACTGGCGGCCGCCGAGCGCGGCCTGGATGGCGTACTGCGCGGGCGCGTTGGCGCACAGCCGCATGGAGGCCAGCATCGTCAGGCCCTCCAGGTAGTCCTTCGCGTGCTGCCGGGGGCCGGTGACGACCAGCCAGCCCGAGCGGAAGCCCGCCACCCGGTAGGTCTTGGACAGGCCGCAGAAGGTGAGGACGACCAGGTCGGGGGCGAGGGCCGCGGCCGAGTGGTGGACGGCGTCGTCGTACAGGATCTGGTCGTAGATCTCGTCGGCGAACACCATCAGGCCGTGCCGGCGGGCGAGGTCGAGGATGCCCTCGACGACCTCCTTGGGGTAGACCGCGCCGGTCGGGTTGTTCGGGTTGATGATCACGACGGCCTTGGTGCGGTCCGTGATCTTGGCGGCCATGTCGGCCAGGTCCGGGTTCCAGTCGGCCTGTTCGTCGCACAGGTAGTGGACCGCCTTGCCGCCGGCCAGGGTCGTGACGGCCGTCCACAGCGGGAAGTCCGGGGCGGGGATGAGGATCTCGTCCCCGTCCTCGACCAGTGCGGTCACGGCCATGGAGACCAGCTCCGAGACGCCGTTGCCGAGGAAGACGTCGTCGACGCCCACATCCAGGCCCAGGTTCTGGTAGCGCTGGGCGACCGCGCGGCGGGCGGAGAGGACGCCGCGCGAGTCGGTGTAGCCGTGCGCCTGCGGCAGCATCCGGATCATGTCCTGGACGATCTCCTCGGGCGCCTCGAACCCGAAGGCCGCGGGGTTGCCGGTGTTCAGGCGCAGCACGCTGTGGCCCGCCTCCTCCAGCGCGTTGGCGTGTTCGATCACCGGGCCGCGGATCTCGTAACAGACCTCGCTGAGCTTGTTCGACTGCCGGAACTCCATGCGCCCCTCCGGAAACTCGTGATGCTTGGTTTTACCAAGTAGGAGCTTGGAAAGTCCAACATCTTGTCTAGACTGCGCCGCATGTCACCTCGCCGAAGCTACGACCAGTACTGTTCCGCAGCCCGTGCGCTCGACCTCGTCGGCGACCGCTGGACCCTGCTGATCGTCCGGGAGCTGCTGGCCGGCCCCCGCCGCTACACGGACCTGCACGCGGACCTGCCCGGCGTGAGCACGGACGTCCTCGCCTCCCGGCTGAAGGACATGGAGCAGGGCGGCCTCGCCACCCGCCGCCGGCTGCCCCCGCCCGGCGCGGCCTCGGTGTACGAACTCACCGAGCGGGGGCGGGAGTTGCTGCCGGTGCTCCAGGCGTTGAGTACGTGGGGCGCGGCCGAGCTGGGGGAGCGGCGCCCGACGGACGCGGTGCGCGCGCACTGGTTCGCCCTGCCGCTGCTGCGAGCCCTCCGGGAGGGGAGCGCCGGTGAGGCGATCGTCGAAGTCGGCCTGGAGGAGGGCGAGTTCCATCTGCGGGTGGGTGCGCAGGAGGGGCCGGTGTACGGCGACGGTCCCGCCCCCGCCGGGGCGGACGCGCGCCTGGTGATGGACGCGGCGACCTGCGAGGCCGTGGCGCGCGGGGAGTCGACCCTGCCGGACGCGGTGCGGGCGGGGCGGGTGACGGTGACGGGCGAGGGCACGCTCGCGAAGGCGCTGCGGGAGGGGTGAGACGCGGGGGAGGCCTGCCGGACCGGCAGGCCTCCCAGGGGGATTCGGACGCTGCGGCTCAGACGCCCGGCGGCACCCGGGAGGGCCGGCCCGAACCCCGGGTCAGGGCGTAGCCGCCGATGCCGGCCAGAGCCGCGAGCACGGCCCCGATCCCGGTCCACACCCAGCGGTCGGACCACCAGCCGGAGGACCAGCCGTCGGTCCTCCCGAAGCTGGAGAGCACCGCGGTCTTCGCACCGGCCGTCTTCTCCCCGGACGTGACGGCGATCCCCGGCACCAGCGGCTTGCCCAGCGAGCCGTCCACGGCCCCGGCGCCGCCGATGTCCTTGGAGTCGACGCGCACCTCGGCGCTCACCGGCTGGCCGAGGTCGGAGGCGCCCAGGTCCACCACGGTCAGCCGGACGTAGTACGTGCCCGGCAGCGGGTCGTTCGCCGACGGCTCGGCCCAGCCGCGCACCGTGCGCAGCACGCAGGCCAGTTCGACCTGGGAGGCGTCCTGCGCGACGGTGCGGGGGTCGGCGCCGTACTGGCACGCCTGCCGGCGCCGCAGCCCGTCGTACACGTCGAGCTGCCAGGTCTGCGCACCGTGCGCCTGCGGCAGCTTCACGGTCGCCTTCACGGTGGGCCGTTGGCCGACGTCCGCCGGGAACGACCAGTACAGGTAGTCACCGGTCGAACCGGACGCGGTGGCCGGCTGGCCCTGCTTCATCTCCGTCGCCGTACGGAACGAGGTGCCCGCCTGCGTGGGGGCCGAGCCGTCGGACGACGCGCTCGGCGAGGGGCTCGGCGAGGAGTCGGCGGCGGCCGGTCCGGCGGCCAGCCCCAGCGCCAGCAGCGCGGCGCTCAACACACGTGTAGCACGCATCAGTTCGTCCTCCAGACCGCGACCCGCCAGCGCGACAGCCAGCCCCACAGCAGACCGGCCACGAAGCCGATCACCACGAGCGTGCCGAGCAGCCACCAGCCGCGCCCGAGGCCGAAGGAGGCCACGTCGTGATGGCCGGACGGCCCGTCCACGACGTCGACGGTCAGCTCCAGCGGCAGACCGGGGGTCGTCCTGACGCCCGCGGCGGCCGAGAAGGAGTGGCTGACCTGGAGACACACGGTCTCCGCGGGCGCGTTGTCGTCGTCGCTCGCCGGCTTCGGATAGCGCAGCCCGGTGGAGACGGCGTCCGTACGGCCGGTCCCTGCGGCCTCGCCGCGCACGATCTCCCGGCCGCTCTGTGTCACCGCCCGCAGCAGCACCCCGTAACCGGGGTTCACGGCGCGGTCGTCGGCCACGCTGACCGAGGCGCGCAGCTCCTGGCCGGGCTCGACGGAGACCTTGTACCAGCGCTGCTGCCCGAACCCGGCGCGGTCCGTGTACAGCCCGGACTTCAGCTGCGGCGCGTCCGTGCACTGTGCGGCGCCCTCGGTGGCCACCGGTGTCACCACCGGATCGGCCGCCCGGTGGACCAACTGCCCGACCCGGCTGCTCAGTTCCTCCTTGTGCCGTACGTCGGTGTAGGTGCCGCCGGTCGCGTCCGCGATGCAGCTGAGCTGGTCGCGGGTCCTGGCGTCCGGCACCAGGCCGAGGGTGTCGATGGTCATGCCGACGCCCTTGGCCGCTATCTCGCGGGCCACCTCGCACGGGTCGAGCGGCTGGCAGGTGTCCTCGCCGTCGGTGATCAGGACGATGCGGCGCGTTCCGCTGCCGCCGTTCAGGTCGTCCGCCGCCTTCAGCAGCGCGGGCCCGATCGGCGTCCAGCCGGTCGGCTGGAGCGTGGCCACCGCGGTCTTCGCGTCGGTCCGGTTCAGCGTCCCGACCGGGTAGAGCTGCGCGGTGTCCTTGCAGCCCTCCTGGCGGTCGTTGCCGCGGTAGTTGGCGCCCAGGGTGCGGATGCCGAGCTGGACCTCCTGCGGGGTGGCGTCCAGCACCTCGTCGAACGCCTGCTTCGCGGCGGCCATCCGGGAGCCGCCGTCGATGTCCCGCGTCCGCATCGAACCGCTGACGTCCAGCACGAGTTCGACCTTCGGCGCACTCGCCTGTGTCCCGTCGGCGACAGCCCCGCCGGGAAACGCGATCCCGGCCGCCAGGGCGGCGAGGAGAGCGCAGACTCCCGCCGCCAGCCGTTGTCTTCTGATCATCGCAGGATCCTATGGAGCGGACGTGCCGGGCTCCAAAACGAGCGGGTTGGGCAGCGCCGTCCACTGGTCGCCCGGGGTCCGCGGGGACAGCCGCATCAGCGTCAACGCCTTGGCGGGTACGGGGCCTTCGCGCAGCGCGGACAGGTCGTCACCGGCGGGGAGGGAGGGCAGCGCGGTGGTCAGGGCCGCCGCCAGAGGCGCGGCCGAGCCCGCCGTGGCGGCCAGCGCGCCCGCCACCAGGGAGCCGAACAGCTTGCGGCGCAGGGCGGTTTCGTCGTCCGTGACGAGGCGTCCGGTGAGCGGGGGCGGGGTGAGGCCGTGGGCGGTGAGGCGGGCGGGGCTGATCCGGATGTCGGCCAGGTCGCGGTAGACCAGCCGCCGGGGGGTGGCGTCGGGCCCGAGGACCACCAGCAGGTTCTGGCCGTGCGCCTCCAGGGCCACCCCGAGGCCGAGCACGCGCAGGCCCACCGTGAGCGCCAGGCGGGCGAACGCGGCCAGCCAGCCGGGGGAGTCCGGCAGACCGGTCGCGGGCAGGGCGGCCACCGGGACGACCCGCTCACCGGGGCCCGCGTACGCCTCGGGCGACTCCCGCAGCAGTGCCGCGAGGTCGGGGGAGCCGGCCGTGACCGCGCCCAGCGTGCGGGTGATGTGCAGCAGGCCACCGGTGTGCGCCGTCAGCTGGTCGGCGAGGTCGCCCAGCGGCGCGGCGCAGCGGACCGAGTAGGCCGAGATGTCCCGCACCGAGGAGGTGAGCCGGGCGCTGAGCGCGGTCTTCACGTGCGGACCGCCGCCGGGCAGGGCGAGGGTGCGCAGGGAGAGCAGGGGACGGGCCGGCCGCCAGGGCACGTGCGCACGGCCGAGGACGTGTTCCGACTGCCAGGGGTGCACGGGCAGCAGCAGCCGCTCGCCGTCCCGGAGCTCCTGCGGCCACGCGCCGCTCTGCTCGCACGCGTCCGCCGGCACCGCCACCGTGCCCAGCTCCACCACCGGCCGGTGCTCCGGTCCGTACGCCAGCTGCTCCGCGACCGAGAACCCCGGCCGGGAACGGCAGTTGGGGTGGTACGGATGCCCGTCGGTCACCCGCTGCTCCCACTCCCAGTCGTGTTCCGGCCACTCCTCCGGGTGATCCGCGTCGGCCCGGGACAGCGCCAACGAGGCGGTGCTGTACGCCAGTTCGGCCGCGAAGGCGTCGGCGTGCGGCACCCCGAGCGCGGTCATCAGGCCCGCCGGACCGGCGTGCCGGTCCTGGCCGAGGCGGACCTCGCCGACGTAGGCGCTCGTGGCGTACGGATCCGCGTGCGGCCCATGCAGCGTCCGGCCGTCGGCGAGCCGCAGGGCGAGGCTGTGCGCCCCGCGCACCCGGCCCGTGATCCACGGCAGCGGCTCATGGGCCAGCGCCCGCCACAGCCGGGTCAGCACGGCGGCGCGGGCACCCGGCAGTTCCGCCCGGTACCGGGGCAGCAGGGCGGGCCGTACGGCGGCCAGCTCCTCGGCGATCTCGGCCTCGGCGGCGGGGGTTCGGTGCACGGTCGGCTCCTCGGGGAGACGGGAACGCGGGACGCGCGTCGCGGGCTCGGGCTCGGGGCACGATTGTGCGGGACGACGGGACGGACATGGCGTACCGGTCCCGCCGCCCGCCGGACAATGGACGGACGGTCGCGGTGTCCGGTCCCGGTCTTCCGGCCCCCGGACCGGGAATCGACCGCCCCCTCGGACATGGAACGAATGGATCGCGTGGACCTCACACCCCCCTCCGGTGCCGTCGGCCCCCTCGCCGACGCGTACGCGGCCGCGCCCCTGCTCAACTGCCTGCTGCGCGAGGTCGCCGAGCCGCTCCCGCCCCCGGATCCCGGTGCGCGGCGGGTGTACCGGCTGCCGAGCGGTCGGCTGTTGCGCGTGCGCGCCGGGCGGCGCCCCGCCGGGCCCGAGGTGCGGACCGACGGCGGCTGGCGTTCCGTCGGGCACACCGAGCTGGTCAAGCTGGTCGCCGAGGAGCTGCGCCGGCACACCGGGCTGACCGGCGGTGACCTGCCCGCCGAGATGGTCGACAGCCGGGACGCGGTCGCCGCGATCCTCGCCGCCCGCGCCCTCGCGACCCCGCCCGCCGACCTCTATCTGCGCTCCGAGCAGTCCCTGATCACCGGCCACCCCTACCACCCGGCCCCCAAGGCACGCGGCGGCGGCCCGGTCACGTCCTGGCTGCCGTACGCCCCCGAGGCGCACGCCCGCTTCCCGCTCGTGCTGCTCGGCGTCCGCGAGGACCAGGTGGCCGAGGAGGGCGACACCCGCGCCCTGGACGCCCTCGCCGCCGCCCCGCCCGGCTACCGGCTGCTGCCCGCCCATCCCTGGCAGCTCGACCTCGTCGCCCGCGACCTCGCCCCGGCCTTCGCCGACGGCCGCCTGCTCCGGCTCGGCACCACCGCCTTCGACGCCTGGCCGACGGCGGCGGTCCGCACGCTCTACGAGCCCCACCGCGATCTGTTCCTGAAGTTCTCCCTGGACGTCCGCATCACCAACGACATACGCCGGCTGTGGCGCCACGACCTGCGCAGGACGTGCCGAACGGACACGGCCGCCCGGCGCGCGTTCGCGGCCGTGGGCCGGCCCGCGGCCTGGCTGAGCGACCGCGGCTACCGCACCGCCGCCTTCGCCTTCGAGGAGCTGGCGGTCCTCGTCCGCGACGGGCTGCGCGGCCACCTTCCGCACGGCGCCACCCCGTTGCTCGCGGCCGGGCTCGCGGAGGGCTTCGACGGCAGCCCGCTGGCCGCCGCGGCCGACCCGGCCGCCTGGTGGGAGGCGTATCTGCGCCAGGTCGTGCCGCCCGTCCTCACCGCCTTCGACGCGCACGGCGTCGTCGTCGAGGCCCACCTCCAGAACACCCTCGTCGCCGTGGACGCGGCCGGGCTCCCCGTGGCCGCGCTGTTCCGGGACGCCGAGGGCGTCAAGCTGCTGCCCGACGTGACCCGGGCCGCGGGCTGGGAACGGCTGGTGTACTGCCTGGTGGTGAACCACCTCACCGAGATCGCCGCGGCCCTCGCCGAGCACCACCGGGGCCTCGACCCCTGGCCCGCCGTCCGCCGCGAGCTCGCCCGGCACGGCCTGCCGGAGATCCCCGCCCTGCTCGCCTCGCCCACCCTGCCCGGCAAGACCAACCTGCTGCTGCGCTGGACCGGCGCCGACGGCGCCGACGCCCGCTACCGTCCCCTGCCGAACCCGCTGGCCCGCTGATCCCGGCACGGGAGGGCTATGCTGTGCGCATGCATCTGTCGTCATGCCTGAGCTGGTGGCGCTCCTCGTAGGAGCGGCCACCTCGTACGCATGACCGGGCCGTTCGGAAGAACGGCCCTTTTTCCTGTCCCCTGGACCCGGGCCGGTTTGCTTTCGACGGCGCCCCCGACCCCCAGGAGACGCTGTGAACGCCACGCCCCAGACCGCCGTAGCCCCCGCCGACTCCCTCGGCATGTCCGCCGCGCAGGCCCGCAGCGCCGAGCTGGAGAGACTGATCGCCGAGGACCCAGGGCGGTTCCGCATGCTGACCGGCGACCGCCCCACCGGCCGGCTGCACCTGGGGCACTACTTCGGCACGCTGCACAACCGCGTCCGCCTCCAGGACCTCGGCGTGGAGACGTACGTGATCATCGCGGACTACCAGGTCCTGACCGACCGCGACGTCGCCGACAGCCTGACCGAGCACGTCGAGGACCTCGTTCTGGACTACCTCGCCATCGGCGTGGACCCGCAGCGCAGCACGATCTTCACGCACAGCGCGATCCCCGCCCTCAACCAGCTGATGCTGCCCTTCCTCAGCCTCGTGTCCGTCGCCGAGCTGAACCGCAACCCCACGGTCAAGGACGAGATCGCCCACTCGCGCCAGTCCGCCGTCAGCGGCCTGATGTTCACCTACCCCGTCCACCAGGCCGCCGACATCCTCTTCTGCAAGGGCAACCTGGTGCCGGTCGGCCAGGACCAGCTCCCGCACCTGGAGGTCACCCGCACCATCGCCCGCCGCTTCAACGACCGCTACGGCAACGGCACTCCGGTCTTCCCGCAGCCCGACGCCCTGCTCTCCGGCGCCCCGCTGCTGCTCGGCACCGACGGCACCAAGATGAGCAAGAGCCGCCGTAACGCCATCACGCTGGCAGCCGGCGCCGACGAGACCGCGCGCCTGCTCAAGGGGGCGAGGACGGACTCCGAGCGGCACATCGCCTACGACCCGGTGAACCGCCCCGAGGTGTCCTCCCTGCTGCTGCTGGCGGCCCTGTGCCGGCACCGGACGCCCGAGGAGGTGGCCGAGGAGATCGGCACGGCGGGCGCCGCCGCGCTGAAGAGGACCGTGACCGAGGCGGTCAACGAGTACCTGGCGCCGATCCGGGCCCGCCGCAGCGAGTACGCGCAGGACCGCGCCTTCCTGCGGCGGACACTGCGCGAGGGCAACGAACGCGCCCGCGCGGTGGCCGACGCCACGCTCGCCGAGGTGCGCGCCGCGATGAACAGCCACTACTGACCTGGCCGTCCCCCCGGCCGCGTACGCCCGAAGGCCGCAGCGGCGGAGCGCTTACGCTGGGCGGTGTGCTGCGCGACGTGACTGCTGTTCGATACGTGACCCCCCTCCGGTCCGGCGGCTCCGTGCCCGCCGTCGTCGAGGCCGACGACCTCGGCACGTACGTCGTCAAGTTCACCGGCTCCGCGCAGGGGCACAAGGCGCTGGTCGCCGAGGTGATCGTCGGTGAACTCGCCCGCGCGCTGGGCCTGCGCTTCCCGGAGCTGGTGCTCGTCCACTTCGATCCGGCGATCGCCGCGGACGAGCCCCACCAGGAGGTCCGGGAGCTGCACGGCGCGAGCGCGGGGGTGAACCTCGGCATGGACCATCTGCCGGGCGCCGTCGACTTCACCCCCGAGATCGCGGAGGTCTTCCCGGTGGACCCGCTGGAGGCGGGCCGGATCGTCTGGCTGGACGCGCTCACGGTCAACGTGGACCGTACGGTGCACAGCTCCAACCTGATGGTCTGGCCCACGCTCGGCACCGCGGCGCCGCACCTGTGGCTGATCGACCACGGCGCCGCCCTCGTCTTCCACCACCGCTGGGACACCACGGACCCGGGCAGGACGTACGACTTCCGCCATCACGCGCTCGGCCACTACGGTCCCGACGTCCGGGCCGCCGACGCCGAACTGGCCCCGAGGGTGACCGGGGAACTGCTGCGCGGCATCGTGGCCGAGGTCCCGGACGCCTGGCTGGCCGAGGACGCGGGCTTCGCGACCCCCGACGACGTCCGTGCCGCCTATGTCGACTACCTCCTGGCCCGGGTGCGGCTGTCGGGCACGTGGCTGCCCACCGACTTCCCGAGCCGGGAGCAGCTCGCCGCCGAGGAGGCGCTGCGCGCGGCGAAGAGCCAGGCCGGACGGCCCGCCTGGCTCAAGCAGGTCCCCGACCTGCACGGCAAGCCGGCCGCGGCACAGGACTGGTCGGTCCACCTGGGGTGAACACGCGCGAGCGGCCCCGGGAAGGCTCCCGGGACCGCTCGGCCGTCCGCGATGCTCAGCCCCGGAGCTGCTCGTACGCCGGCAGGGTGAGGAAGTCGGCGTAGTCCTCGTCCAGGGAGACCTTGAGCAGCAGGTCGTGGGCCTCCTGCCAGTGCCCGGCGGCGAAGGCCTCCTCGCCGATCTCCTGGCGGATGGCGGACAGTTCCTCGGCGGCGACCTTGCGGGCCAGCTCCGGCGTGGCCGTGTCGCCGTTCTCGAACTCGACGCCCGCGTTGATCCACTGCCAGATCTGCGAGCGGGAGATCTCGGCGGTGGCCGCGTCCTCCATCAGGTTGAAGATGGCGACCGCGCCGAGGCCGCGCAGCCAGGCCTCGATGTAACGGATGCCCACCTGGACGGCGTTGACCAGACCGGCGTACGTCGGCTTCGCGGCCAGCGAGTCGATCGCGATCAGGTCGGCCGCCTCGACGTGGACGTCCTCGCGCAGCCGGTCCTTCTGGTTCGGCCTGTCACCGAGCACCTTGTCGAAGGACTCCATGGCGATCGGCACGAGGTCGGGGTGGGCGACCCAGGAGCCGTCGAAACCGTCGTTCGCCTCGCGGTCCTTGTCGGCGCGGACCTTCTCGAAGGCCACCTTGTTGACCTCGGCGTCGCGCCGGGACGGGATGAACGCGGCCATGCCGCCGATCGCGTGCGCGCCGCGCTTGTGGCAGGTGCGCACCAGGAGTTCGGTGTACGCGCGCATGAACGGGGCCGTCATCGTCACGGCGTTGCGGTCCGGCAGGACGAACTTCGCGCCGCCGTCACGGAAGTTCTTGACGATGGAGAACAGGTAGTCCCAGCGGCCGGCGTTCAGCCCCGAGGCGTGGTCGCGCAGTTCGTAGAGGATCTCCTCCATCTCGTACGCGGCCGTGATGGTCTCGATCAGGACGGTCGCGCGGACGGTGCCCTGCGGGATGCCGACGTAGTCCTGGGCGAAGACGAAGACGTCGTTCCAGAGGCGGGCCTCCAGGTGCGACTCGGTCTTCGGCAGGTAGAAGTACGGGCCCCTGCCGAGGTCCAGCAGGCGCTGGGCGTTGTGGAAGAAGTACAGGCCGAAGTCGACGAGGGCGCCCGGGACCGGCGTGCCGTCGGCGTCGGTCAGATGACGCTCGTTCAGGTGCCAGCCGCGCGGGCGCATGACGACGGTCGCCAGTTCCTCGGCCGGGCGCAGCGCGTACGACTTGCCCGACGCCGGGTCGGTGAAGTCGATGTTCCGGGTGTAGGCGTCGGACAGGTTGAGCTGACCGAGGACGACGTTCTCCCAGGTGGGCGCGGAGGCGTCCTCGAAGTCGGCGAGCCAGACCCGTGCGCCCGAGTTGAGGGCGTTGATGGTCATCTTGCGGTCGGTCGGGCCGGTGATCTCGACGCGCCGGTCGTTCAGCGCGGCCGGGGCCGGGGCGACCCTCCAGGAGTCGTCCGCGCGGATCGCGGCCGTCTCCGGGAGGAAGTCGAGCGTGCAGGTGCGGGCGATCTCGGCGCGGCGCTCGGCCCGGCGGGCCAGGAGTTCGTCACGGCGCGGGGTGAACCGCCGGTGCAGCTCCGCCACGAAGGCGAGCGCCGCGTCCGTGAGGACCTCTTCCTGCCGGGGCAGGGGCTCGGCGTCGACGATGGCCAGCGGGGACGGCGCTGGTGCGGACATGAGCTGTCACTTCCTTCAGCGGTGGCACCGGGTGCCTAGTGGCACGAATAGGGCGAACAGCGCCCGCTGTGCGGTCAGGCGCTTCTGAGCAGTGGATACTAGTTTCCTCATCGTGGAACTTCAATGGTTTGTTGACGTCGAGATTCTCCGGGTCGAGGAAAGGTGGCGCTCGGTGCCACCGTGCTCACTCAAGGTGGCGCAGGTCGGCCTCCGTGTCGATGTCGTACGGCTCGGCCACGTCCGCGCACTCCACCAGCCGGAGCTCGCTCTCGTGTTCCTTCAGATAGGCGCGGGCCCCGCGGTCGCCGGTGGCGGTCCGCGCGATGCCCGCCCAGTGGGCCGACCCGAACAGCACGGGATGCCCGCGCACCCCCGCGTAGGCGGCCGAGACCAGCGATTTCTCGTCCTCGTGGGCGTCGAGCACCCGGGCCGCCGCGGCCGCCCCGATGCCCGGCTGGTCGACGAGGCTCACCAGCGCCGCGCGCGCCCCCGTGCCGCCGAGCGAGTCCAGCCCGGCCCGCAGCGAGGAGCCCATGCCCTCGGCCCAGCCGGGGTTGTCCACGAGGACGCAGCCGCTCAGCTCGGCCCGCGCCCGCACCTCGTCGGCCCGGGCGCCCAGGACCACGTGGATCCGCCGGCATCCGGCGGCACGCAGCACCCCCACCGCGTGCTCGACCAGCGGCCGCCCCCGGTGCTCCAGCAGCGCCTTCGGCCGCCCGCCGAGCCGTCGCCCGCCGCCTGCGGCGAGCACCAGCCCGGCGACCTCCGCGTGCTCCTCGTGATGCGTGTCCGTCATGCGTCCTGCATACCTGACGCGGGCGGCGACGGCGCGTTTCCTTGGGCTGAATTTCGGTCGGCGCGGTGGCGCTCCCGGACGGGGTGGCGTTTACTGACCCGCGCACGACGGCGTGCGAGGGGGAGGGCTGTGTTGCGGAGCTTGGGGCAGAGGCCAGTGATCGGCAGCGACGAGGACCCGAGAGTGACGGAACTGCGGACCGCGGTGTCCCGGTTGCGGCGCGAACTCGCCATACTGCCCTCCGAGTTCCCCGACCGGGCCATAGCGGAGGACGAACTGGCGGCCCTGGCGGCGATGGCCTCCGGCGGCACACCGGAGATCCCGCGCCTGCGCAGTTCCCTGTTACTGATCGCGGGCGCGATCGGCTCGGTGAGCGCCCTGGCGAGGGGCCTCAGGGGCGTACGGGAGGCGGTCGATCTGTTCGGGGAGCCGACGCAGCGGGGCTAGTCGGGGTTCCCCCGGGGGCGGGGCCGTATCCGCTACGCGCCCGAACTCGCCAGCGCCTGGGACAGCTCCAGCGCGATCCCCTGCAGCACCGGCACGATCTTCTCGGTCGCGGCCTCGGTCACCCGGCCGGCCGGGCCCGAGATGGAGATCGCCGCGGCCGTCGGAGACTCCGGCACGGACACCGCGAGGCAGCGCACGCCGATCTCCTGCTCGTTGTCGTCGACCGCGTACCCCAGCTGCCGTACCTCGTCCAGCGCCGCCAGGAACCCGTCGGGCGTGGTGATCGTCTTCTCGGTCGCGGCCGGCATCCCGGTCCGGGCGAGCAGCGCCCGCACCTCGTCGTCCGCCACCCCGGCGAGCAGCGCCTTGCCGACGCCGGTGGAGTGGGGGAGCACCCGCCGGCCCACCTCGGTGAACATCCGCATCGAGTGCTTCGACGGCACCTGCGCCACGTACACGATCTCGTCGCCGTCCAGCAGCGCCATGTTCGCCGTCTCGCCGGTCTCCTCCACCAGCCGCGCCAGATACGGCCGCGCCCAGGTGCCGAGCAGCCGGGACGCCGACTCGCCGAGCCGGATCAGGCGGGGGCCGAGGGCGTAGCGCCGGTTCGGCTGCTGGCGGACGTAGCCGCAGGCGACCAGGGTGCGCATCAGCCGGTGGATGGTCGGCAGCGGCAGCCCGCTGGTCGCGGACAGCTCGCTGAGGCCCACCTCGCCGCCCGCGTCCGCCATCCGCTCCAGCAGATCGAAGGCGCGCTCAAGGGACTGGACACCGCCGCCGGCGGAGGACTTGGCGGAGTCGGTGGTGCTGGCGCTGGACGTCGGCACGGCGCGTTCCTTTCGGGACTGGCGGGAGGGAAGAAGCCTACCCGGCAGTCGGTTGACTCCCCGCTTGTACGTAGCTACGTTCTGCTTGCTGGAATTCTAATTCCGCTTTGTGGAAACGTCCAGAGTGGGTGCGTGTGGTGTGCTGCCCAGAAGTGTGCCCCCTTGACGGCGCGGAAGCGGGAGTGAAGACTCCTTCAACAGAACGTTGAATTCCGTTACGTAGGTGTACATCCCGTTTCCTGGGCGTAAAACGGCGGTACAGAGAGGGGTTCGGGTGTCCGACGCTGAACTGGTCCTGCGCTCGACGCGCGTCATCACTCCGGAGGGGACGCGGGCCGCCACGGTCACCGTGTCCGCCGGGAGGATCACGGCCGTCCTGCCGTACGACGCCGAGGTCCCCGCCGGCGCCCGGCTGGAGGACGTCGGCGACCACGTCCTGCTGCCCGGCCTGGTCGACACCCACGTGCACGTCAACGACCCGGGCCGCACCGAGTGGGAGGGCTTCTGGACCGCCACGCGCGCGGCGGCGGCCGGCGGCATCACCACGCTGATCGACATGCCCCTCAACTCCCTCCCGCCCACCACGACCGTGGACCACCTGCGGGTGAAACAGGACGTGGCCCGCGACAAGGCGCACATCGACGTCGGCTTCTGGGGCGGCGCCCTGCCCGACAACGTCAAGGACCTGCGCCCGCTGCACGACGCCGGCGTCTTCGGCTTCAAGGCGTTCCTGTCCCCGTCCGGCGTGGACGAGTTCCCGCACCTCGACCAGGACCGGCTGGCCCGGTCCCTGGCGGAGATCGCCGGCTTCGACGGGCTGCTGATCGTGCACGCCGAGGACCCCCACCACCTCGCCGCCGCCCCGCAGCACGGCGGCCCGAAGTACACCGACTTCCTCGCCTCCCGCCCGCGCGACGCCGAGGACACCGCCATCGCGACCCTCGTCGCGCAGGCGAAACGGCTCCACGCGCGCGTGCACGTCCTGCACCTGTCCTCCAGCGACGCGCTGCCGCTGATCCGCGCCGCCCGCGCCGAGGGCGTCCGCATCACCGTGGAGACCTGTCCGCACTACCTCACCCTCACGGCCGAGGAAGTCCCGGACGGCGCCAGCGAGTTCAAGTGCTGCCCGCCCATCCGCGAGGCCGCCAACCAGGACCTGCTCTGGGAGGCGCTGGCCGACGGCACCATCGACTGCGTCGTCACCGACCACTCGCCCTCCACCGCCGACCTCAAGACCGCCGACTTCGCCACCGCCTGGGGCGGCATCTCCGGCCTCCAGCTCAGCCTGTCCGCCGTGTGGACGGCGGCACGCGCGCGGGGACACGGCCTGGAGGACGTCGTGCGCTGGATGTCCACGCGGACCGCCGCACTGGCGGGCCTCGGCCAGAAGGGTGCCATCGAGGCCGGCCGCGACGCCGACTTCGCCGTCCTCGCCCCGGACGAGACCTTCACCGTTGACCCGGCCGCCCTCCAGCACCGCAACCGCGTCACCGCGTACGCCGGCAAGACCCTGTACGGCGTCGTGAAGTCCACCTGGCTGCGCGGCGAACGCATCGCCCACGACGGCGAGTTCACCGAACCGAAGGGCACGCTGCTCGCCCGCCCCCAGTAACGCACCCCGCCCCCGCCCACTCCCGGAAAGGAACCCCTGATCACCGTGACGGCGACCTCCAGCTTCACCGGCGACGCGAACCCCTACGCGGGCGGCGACCCGTACGCCGACTACCGCACCGCCGACTTCCCCTTCACCCAGTACGCCAACCTCGCCGACCGGCAGCTCGGCGCGGGCGTGGTCGCCGCCAACGACGAGTTCTTCGCCCAGCGCGAGAACCTGCTGGTGCCCGAGCGGGCCGAGTTCGACCCCGAGCACTTCGGCCACAAGGGCAAGGTCATGGACGGCTGGGAGACCCGCCGCCGGCGCGGAGTCTCCGCGGAGCACCCGTGGCCGACCGCCGAGGACCACGACTGGGCGCTGGTCCGCCTCGGCGCGCCCGGCGTGATCCGCGGCATCGTCGTCGACACCGCCCACTTCCGCGGCAACTACCCGCAGGCCGTCTCCGTCGAGGCCGCGTCCGTCCCCGGCTCGCCCTCTGCCGAGGAACTGCTCGGCGACGACGTGAAGTGGACGACGATCGTCCCGCGCACCGCGGTCGGCGGCCACGCGGCGAACGGCTTCGCCGTATCCGTCGAACAGCGCTTCACACACCTGCGCGTCAACCAGCACCCCGACGGCGGCATCGCGCGGCTGCGCGTGTACGGCGAGGTCGTCCCCGACCCCGCGTGGCTGTCGGTGCTGGGCACCTTCGACGTGGTCGCGCTGGAGAACGGCGGCCGGGTCGAGGACGCCTCCAACCTCTTCTACTCCCCGGCCACCAACACCATCCAGCCGGGCCGCTCCCGCAAGATGGACGACGGCTGGGAGACCCGCCGCCGCCGTGACCAGGGCAACGACTGGATCCGCTACCAACTGGTCGCCCAGTCCCGGATCCGCGCGATCGAGATCGACACCGCCTATCTGAAGGGCAACAGCGCCGGCTGGGCGTCGGTCTCCGTGCGGGACGGCGAGGACGGCGACTGGACGGAGATCGTCCCCCGCACCCGCCTCCAGCCCGACACCAACCACCGCTTCGTGCTGCCCGCCCCGGCCGTCGGCACGCACGCGCGCGTGGACATCTTCCCCGACGGCGGCATCTCCCGCCTGCGGCTGTTCGGCTCCCTGACCGAGGACGGCGCGGCCCGGCTCGCCGCCCGCCACCAGGAACTGGGCGGCTGACCCACCCCGCGCGCGTGGGGCGCCCCGGCCTGGACAGCACCGGGCGCCCCGCGTGTCACCCGTACGGACCCGATTGCGGCCGCCCGGAACTTACGGGCCCGTGTCCGGCGTTCTTCCCCACGTGACCCTTCAGCAAGAGATCGTCGGCAACGCCATGCAGATGGCGGTCGTCAGCCTGCAACCCGGCCAGACCGTGTACTGCGAGGCCGGGAAGTTCCTCTTCAAGACGACGAACGTGACCATGGAGACGCGGCTGTCCGGTCCGTCCGGAAACGGCGGCGGCGGCCAGCAGGGACAGGGCGGCGCGGGCGGCGGGATGGGCGGCCTGCTGCGCCAGGCCATGGGCACCGCCATGCAGGTGGGCCAGCGCGTGCTCGCGGGCGAGTCGCTGGCGTTCCAGTACTTCACCTCCCAGGGCGGCGAGGGCACGGTCGGCTTCGCGGGCGTCCTCCCGGGCGAGATGCGCGCGCTGGAACTCGACGGCACGCGCGCGTGGTTCGCCGAGAAGGACGCCTTCGTGGCCGCCGAGTCCACCGTCGACTTCGGCATCGCCTTCGCCGGCGGCCGCACCGGCATGAGCGGCGGCGAGGGCTTCGTCCTGGAGAAGTTCACCGGGTACGGCACGGTGATCATCGCCGGCGCGGGCAACTTCATCGACCTCAACCCGGCCGACTTCGGCGGCCGCATCGAGGTCGACACCGGCTGCGTGGTCGCCTTCGAGGAGGGCATCCAGTACGGCGTCCAGCGCATCGGCGGCCTCAACCGCCAGGGACTCATGAACGCCGTCTTCGGCGGCGAGGGCCTGTCCCTGGCCACCCTGGAGGGCAACGGCCGGGTGATCCTGCAGTCCCTCACCATCGAGAGCCTCGCCAACGCCCTGAAGAAGGCCCAGGGCGGCGACAAGCAGGGCCCGACCGGCGGACTGTTCTCCACGCACGCGGGCTGAACCGATGAGTTCCGGGGGCCGGCGGGGTCCGATGTGGTGACAGCAGACCCCGCACCCGGAAGAAGGCACCCCTCATGGGCAAGCTCGTCTCCACCCTCTTCGTCACCCTCGACGGCGTCTACCAGGGGCCGGGCGGCCCCCGCGAGGACACCCGGGACGGCTTCACGCAAGGCGGCTGGAGCTTCCCGCTCGCCGACGACGACTCCGGCCGCTTCGTCACCGAGGTCTTCGAGCGCGCCGGCGCCTTCCTGCTCGGCCGCCGTACGTACGACATCTTCGCCGCCTACTGGCCGCGGGTGACCGACCCGGCCAACCCCTTCGCCTCCCGTCTCAACACCCTGCCCAAGTACGTCGTCTCCACCACCCTCCAGGATCCCGGGTGGTCCGGCACCACGGTGCTCGGCGGCGACCTCGCCAAGGAGGTCCAGGCCCTCAAGGAGCGCACCGACGGCGAACTCCAGGTGCACGGCAGCGGCGCCCTCGTCCGCTCCCTGATCGGCCTGCGCCTCCTCGACACCCTGCACCTGCTGACCTTCCCGGTCGTCCTCGGCTCCGGCCGCCGGCTGTTCCCGGACGGCACGGCCCCCACCCGCTTCCGGCACACCGGCGGCCGCGTCACCGGATCGGGCGTCTCCCTCCAGACGTACGACCTGGCGGGCGACCCGGAGTACGGCTCGTACGACCTCCCCGAGGACGCCTGAGGCCGGCCCCGACCCCCGGCCGGCAAATCCCTGGCCGAAGATCGTCGCCGCCGGTACGGTGAGCCCGCCCCGTGCGAGCCGCCGATGTCTCCGCACCCCACCGGAGACCGGGAGAGCCGCCCGCATGTCCTCGATCGCCGTACCGGGCGCCGCCGCCGCGCCCCGCCGTGCCTGGCACACCGATCTGCCCGTCCTGCTCGTCGCGGTCTGCTGGGGCGCCAGCTATCTCGCCGCGAAGGACATCGTCACCGCCCGTACGGTGCTCGCCGTCCTCGTCCTGCGCTTCGCGCTCGCCGTGCCCGCCCTGGCCGTCGCCGGCCGCCGTGCCCTGCGCTCGCTCACCGGCGCCCAGTGGCGCGGCGCGGCCCTGCTCGGGCTGATCCTCAGCGGGATCTTCCTGCTGGAGACCTACGGCGTCGTCCACACCTCGGCGACCAACGCCGGCCTGATCATCAGCCTCACCATGATCTTCACCCCGCTCGCCGAGGCCGCCGTCACCCGCACCCGGCCCACCCCGGCCTTCCTCGGCGCGGCGCTGCTGTCGGTCCTCGGCGTCGTCCTGCTCACCCAGGGCGGCGGCTTCACCCGGCCCTCGTCCGGCGACCTGCTGATGCTGCTCGCCGCGCTCGCCCGCACCGTGCACGTCCTCGCGATGTCCCGCATCAGGGCCGTACAGGGAGCGGACGCGCTGCCGCTCACCACGGTCCAACTCGGCGCGTCCGTGGCCGTCTTCGCCCTGCTGTCGGCCCTCTCCGGCACCCCGGCGCCCTGGACGGTCGCGGCGGACCTCGGCGCCCGGGACTGGGCCGGGCTGCTGTTCCTGGCCGTGCTGTGCACGGTGTTCGCGTTCTTCGTGCAGATGTGGGCGGTGCGCCGTACGTCCCCCTCGCGGGTCGGGCTGCTGCTCGGCACCGAACCGCTGTGGGCGGCCGCGACCGGCATCGCGCTCGGCGGCGAACGGCTCGGCGCGCTCGGTCTGGCAGGGGGCGCGCTGGTGCTCGCGGGGACCGCGTGGGGGCGCAGGGCGGCAGGTTAACTTTCTGAAAACTCGGCGGACTTGAAGGGAAAATCTTCAACCTTGTCGTTGACATGCCAACGTCTACGCGCGTCATCATGGGGGCATGAGATTCCCCCCACGTGCCACTCGCATCGGCGCCGCCGCCGCGCTCCTGTCCGCCCTCGTCGTCGGCGGCACCGTCTCCGCCACCTCGGCGAACGCCGCGGCCGACTCGGTCGGCAGCATCTGCTACAGCGCCCTGCCGTCGCAGGCTCACGACACCCTGGACCTGATCGCCCAGGGCGGCCCGTACCCGTACTCGCAGGACGGCGTCGTCTTCTCCAACCGCGAAGGCGTCCTGCCCAGCCAGTCGTCCGGGTACTACCACGAGTACACCGTGATCACGCCCGGTTCGCCCACGCGCGGCGCCCGGCGCATCGTCACCGGTGAGCAGTCCCAGGAGGACTACTACACCTCCGACCACTACGCGACGTTCAACCTGGTCGACTTCGGCTGCTGAGCCGGCCGACGGAACCCGGAAGAACAACGCGACATAGCTGAACCGTACGTCTCGCCCCGCGGCTCCCCCCACGATGGGTCGCGGGGCGAGCTGCGTCCAGTCCCGCGCTGACCCCGACGCCCGAGAGTCCCTTCACGCCGGCGTGTTGCCCTCCATCGTCATCCGGAAGCACCCGCGGTAGACCAGGGATACGCAATGGTGTCCTTGTTCAGCGTCTGCGCGAGTGCTCCATCGGTAGCGTCATGGCGTGCCCTCCCTCCATGCCCTGGGCGTGCCGTCGCCAACGGCCACGGTGGGCCTGTCCCTGCTCGGTCCCGTGTGACACATGGCCTTCGCCGGAGGAGTCGGATCACGAGGGTGCCGCTCTTCGGGCACTGTGCGCTGAACTCTCTGCGCGGGGCCACGAAGCGACGATCATCACCCGTCCGGACGCGGATCCTCAGCACCCACTCACAGTGGACGCGCTGTTCGCCATCGACGGTGAGGAGTGGGCAGTCGACCACTGTCTCCTGCCCCGCCCGCCCTTGCTGACTCCCGCTGTGAATACGGCGGACAAGGCCCTGAAGGACAAGCTCGCCGCTCTTGCCCGTGCTCATGGCCGTCCGATCTCGGTCGCCGCCCGACTGTGCTCCCCGGTCCTCGCCTGCACCCTGCTGCACGGCGTCGTGCCCGACCTCACCACCGTGACCTGGGCCGACGGCGGCCCCGCGGTACGCCTCGCCCACCTTTCGGGCCGCCCCGTCGCCGACCTCCCGTCGACCGTCGGCGCGGTGTACGCACAGCTCACCGGGCCGCTGGCCGCCGTGGAACGCGCCCTGCCCGCCAAGGTCGCCCCGCGCCCCCTCGACGGCAATCTCGCCTCCGCGCTCGTCGGCTCGGCAGGCGTCCTGCTGCGGGCCAGGCCCGGTCTGCGGGCCCCGCTCACCGAACTGACCACCGCGCTCCTCGACACCGGGCGGCTGCGCGGCACCGGCCGGATCAGTCGTCTTGATGGCCACAACCCTGTTCGTGCAAGCCCCCGTTGGTCACACTTTCGGCGATGTGATCGCTGATGACGCCATGCAGGTCTGATCGCTGCACCACTCACCCTCGGGACGAGATTCCGCTGGTCGACCGACCGGAAAAAACCTGTTGCGGATCAAGGAGCGACAGACATAGTGTCATTTCGCGTGGAGAGTGTCGTGGCAAGAGTGTGATCTTGCGTTCGTCGCGTCTCAGCAGTTGCCGCGACCCGGCAGGGACGCGTGGCTCTCCTTGTCCGTACCAGCGGTCGGCCTCCTCGACACGTGCAGAGGTAACGGTGGCGGCTGGAAACCTCTGAAGGGCTCATCGCTTTGCCACCTGCATCGTCACGGCCGATCGACCCGACTGCTCATCGGCCCCTGTACGCCTACGGCTGGTCCGCTGAACTCCACGACAGTTTCGAGGCGTTGGCGGGTGCGGGGCACGTCCCCGGCCGGGTTGTCCGCGTCGACCGTGGCCGCTGCGACGTCGTGGTGGCCGAGGGCGAGTCCGTCGTCACCGTGCACGCTGACTTTGGTGCGTCGGCCGACGAGGATGCCGGGCAGCCATGTACCGGGGACTGGGCCGTGATCTCCCACGGCGCCGCCGGTACGTATGTTCAGGCCCTGCTGCCGCGCCGCACTGCGGTCGTCCGCTCCAGCGCATCGCAGCGCTCCGAGGGCCAGGTGCTTGCGACGAATGTCGACACGGTCGTGATTGCCGTGTCCCTCACCACGGAACCGGACTTCGGGCGCATCGAGCGCTTCCTTGCTCTGGCGTGGGAGAGCGGCGCGCAGCCACTCGTAGTGCTGACCAAGGGTGATCTCGCTTCGGACGCGGACCAGGTGCGCTTGTCCGTCGAGAACGTCACGCCAGGCGTCGACGTGCTCGTCGTCAGTTCCGTGACCGGCGAGGGGATGGACATCCTCACCTCCTACCTGTCTGGGACGACCGTGCTGCTCGGCCAGTCGGGCGCGGGCAAGTCCACTCTCGCGAACGCCCTGTTGGGCCAGAGCGTCATGGAAGTGCAGCAGACCAGGGGCGACGGCAAGGGACGACACACGACCACGACGCGTGAACTGCTCGCACTGCCCGGCGGGGGAGTGCTCATCGACACTCCGGGGCTGCGCGGTGTCGGCATGTACGACGCGTCCGACGGTCTGCAGCAGGTGTTCTCGGAGATCGAGGCGCTGGCCGATGCCTGCCGGTTCCGTGACTGTGGCCATGAAGCGGAGCCGGGCTGCGCGGTGCAGGAGGCCATCGAGGACGGCGTGCTGCCTCAGCGGCGCCTGGACAGCTACCGCAAGCTGCTCCGGGAGAATGAACACATCGCCGCCCGCAGTGATGCCAGGCTGCGCCAGGAGCAAGTGAAGAAGCTGAAGGCGCAAGGCCAGGAGGGCATGGCGAACATGATGGCCAAGCGCGGCGGCTGACCGATCGGAATGCAGGCAGCGGAGCGCGTATCTGGGCCCGACCCGGGTGCGCGCCGCTCGCCGATGCCTCCGGCGGCGAAGGCTGTGGGAGAACTCCTCAGCGAGCAATGCCGCTCAAGCTCATGAGCCGCCATCACTCTGTGCTCGGCCACGTACGGCTGGTCAAGGAGTACGTGGCCGAGGCTCGACGTCAGTCTGTCCTGCGCGCAGTGCCGATGGTCGAGTACACGTGCGTCGCCGCGTGGTACGGCCTCACACGGCAACTGCCGCGCCGACTCCATACCTATGTGGTGGGAGACAACCTCTCAGCAGGTCCGTTCAGGGATCGACGGACCTGCTGAGGAGGGAACGGGTGGTCACACCAGGGCGCGACCGTGGTCGGTGTACCGACGGCCCTCTGCCCGGCGCAGGTCCGCGAGGACGTTGATCCGCCGCAGCCAGCGGTCGGTGCCGTCGTACCGTGCGGTGAAGGGCCGACGGCCGTGCACCGCACGCATGTTGTCCACGATGAGCAGATCCCCGGGGCAGAGGATCACATTGCGGATCTTCGCGTCGAAGGCGGCGATCACCGTCTTGAGCGCCGCCGCCGCCTCGTCGTCCAGATCCCTGGGCATGAAGGCCGGATCGATCCGGAGGAATGGGGCGTCCTTGTCGCCGTACAGGATCGCCGTGCGCCGCGGGCTCTCGTTCATCTCGGCGATCTTCTGGAAGGCGTCATCGATCCAGGCGGCCTTGTCCATGCCGGTGGTGTCGTTGTTGAAGGCTGCCGTGTGCGACTCGTCCGGCAGGATGACGAAGCGCTCCTCGAACAGCAACTCCCGTGTCCTGTCGTCCAGTTCAAGGTCCTGGAGCGGGGCGAACGTCGTGGGAACCTGATCGTGGTTGCGGAGTCCGGCAAGCATGATCCAGTCGGCGCGCAGCGGGTGGAACGCGTCCTCGTTGTGCCACTCCAGATCAACAGTGGAGCTGGAGCCGAGCTGCTGGTGCTCGTGGCCCTTGATCGGAAAGACGTCCAGGGCCATGCGCCCGCGCTGCTGGGTGAGGTAGGAGACAGGATCGCCCAGCAGTGAACCGAGCAGCAGCAACAGTGCCGTGGCCCGGTCCGCCTCTCGGCTCTTCGGCTCGCTGCCGTAGCTGGTCGGGGTGGGGCCGACGAGGGACTCGTCGATCGGCAGATTGGACAGCACCAGCCCGCCGTAGGGCCGTCCGGTCAACCGGAAGTCGATCAACTGGGCCCGGATCCCCACCGGCACCTCATGAGCGGCGAGTGCTATCTGGTCGAGTCTCTTCTCGAGCGGAACGTCCCCAGGGTGGTCGAGCAGGCTGTCCGCGAGCTCCTTGATCGCTGAGTGCTCCTCGGCGGTCAGCTCCAGACACGGCGTGCCGTCCAGCGGGCGCAGCGGAAGCTCGCCGGCGACTCGGGGGGTCGAGAGGTCCATCGAAGTGCTCTCCTAGTTGCTTCGGGTGGGTGATCGATGCTGCGCCCCAGCCTCGGTGACCTGGTGTCCGGCGGCGCGTAGCAGCCGGACGGCCTGGTCCAGCCGGCTGTCCGGGACCAGAATCAGGTCGGCGTCGTGGGTGGAGGCGACGAAGACGGGTACGCCGCCCGCCGCCAGCGGAGTGAGGAGAGCGGCGAGCATGCCTGGTACGTCCTGGCCGTGCGCGGTGCCACCGCTGTAGAGCGGCACCCATGTCTCCTGGGCGGACCCTGTCGTGTCGGCGGCTCGGTGCGGGTCTGCCGGATGCACCACGGTCAGGCCCTCTGGGCTGTGGACCGCGAAGAGCCAGTCTCCGGTGGGCTGTTCGTTCTCCGGGCGGAGGGTGATCACGTATCGTCCGGGGAGCGCACGAACACTCTGGGGGAGCACGATGATGTGACCTGCCCTTCGAGGGTGCGTTCAGCCGGAATCGGATGGAGCGGACGCGAGCGGGTACTGCGACCACGATCTGCTGGATGGCGAGTATTCGGAGTGGGTTCCGCGCGGTGCGCGATGTTCGCAACCCATACCGCAAGCCCCGTGTGGGCATGTCGACGGATATCGGTTCTCTCACCCCGCCCGTCGGCCCAACTGTCGTTACATGGTGCCAGAGTGGCGATTGATCAGCAAGACAGTACAGAAAAGAAATTGGGCAGTCCGGAAACAGGGAGAAAGGTTCAGTGGGGACCCCGATAAGCTCTTGACATACGTGATCATCTTTGAGCTATCGTGCGAATGGCGAGTGCCAGATGGCTCTGCCCACTGTGTTCCTGCTATTGCCCATGCTTTTTCTGCGGTGCGATAGGGAATTTGCTGTCAAAATCGGCCGCCGACCGGTCCTCGGCCGTACGCCTCCATTGAGCTGAAGCGGGCGGTGTTGCTGCTTTGACGCATTGTCAGCTCTGGAGGAGCATCACATGATTCGCGAAGACGTACTCCCCACGGACGCCGGGGCGGCGCGGGAGCCGACTCCGCTCCGGGCTCGCCTGACCGGGCCCGGAATCACCGGGTGGGCGAAGGAGTCCCTGCCTCTCACCGATGCCGCGTGCCGCGCACTCGACCGGATCGCGGGCGGCCGGGCCGTGGAGGAACTGGTGGTCGTGGTGGCCGCGGCTGCGGTCGTACTGGCCGCGGCGGAGGCGCAGGACCAGGTCAGCGTCAACGTGCTCGACCCGCGCGGACCGTTCGTCTGCACCGTGGACGTCGCGGCCGCGCAGTCCCCGCGCGATCTCGTGCTGGCGATCGACACGGAACTGCGGGCGGCACGTGCCGCGGATTCGGCACCGTCCGAAGCCGCCTTCGCCCTGTCCGTCGGTACGGAACGACGGCCGGCGAAGGACGTCGCGAGCGCCGCGCTCCAGCTGACCCTGACCGGCGCTCCGGGCGGGCCGCGCACGCTGACCGCAGGCTTCTCCACCTCGTTGCTGGAGCAATGGTGGGCCGAGGTCGTGTTGCGCTCTCTGAGCACCGTCCTTGAGGGCTTCAACGAGCCTGGCCGGAGCCTGGCGAACATCGAACTGATGGCCCTTCAGGACAGGGCGGCCGTCCACGACCAGGGCTGTGGTCACATCCAGGACGCGCACGCGGCAGGCACACTGCTGAGCCCCTTCCTGCGACAAGTGGCCGAGAACCCCGACGCCGTCGCCGTGGTCGACGGTGACCACGAGATCAGCTACGGCATGCTGGCGCAGCGGATGGATCTCGTCGCGGGGCGGCTGCGAGAGCGGGGCATAGCCCGCGGCGCCCGGGTCGCCACCGTGCTGGGCAAGAGCGCGGACGCGGTGGCCGTGATCCTCGGCATCCTGCGGGCGGGAGCGGCGTACGTTCCGCTGCCCGCTGATCTGCCGAAGGACCGGATCGCCTTCATCCTGACGGACGCGGAGTGCGTCCTGGCGGTGACCGAGGACCCCACCGTCCTGGACGGCACGAGTGTCCCGGCCGTGCCGCCCACCGAACTCACTGCCCCGGGCACGGTGCCGGCAGCCGTGGACGAGCCCGCCACCGACGACCTCGCGTACGTCATCTACACCTCCGGATCGACCGGCCGGCCCAAGGGCGTGCTGATCCGGCACGGAGCGATCGACAGCTATCTGGCCTGGAAGCGGCGCTATCACGACCTGGGCCCCGACACTCGACTCCTTCAGGTCCCGTCGTTCGCCTTCGACAGTTCCGTCTCCGATCTGTTCTCGGTCCTGGGAAGCGGCGGACGGCTGATCCTGCTGAGCGAAGCGGACCGGCTCCAGACGCAACGGGTGCGTGCGTTGGTGGAGCGGACCCGGGCGACGCACATCACCCTGGTCCCGTCCCTCTACGCGGTGCTGATCGACGCGTTGGCCGCGCCCGGGTCTCTGCGGCTGGTCACGGTGGCCGGCGAGGCCACGCCGGCCGAACTTGTCGAGCGGCACCACCGGCTGCTGCCCGGTACGCGCCTCGTCAACGAGTACGGGCCGACCGAGAACTCGGTCGGGGCCACCGCCTTCGACTACGACGACCGTCCGCAGCACGGGTTCCCCATCGGCCGGCCGATCGACAACACCGCGGTGTACGTGCTGGACGAGAAGGGACGCATACTGCCGCCCGGCTTCCCGGGCGAGATCCAGCTGGCGGGGCACGGCCTGGCCGCCGGCTATCTCAACCGGCCGGAGTTGACCGCCGAGGTCTTCGTCACGGCGGCCCAGGAGCCCGGCGGACGCAGGTACCGGACCGGGGACCGCGGATGGTGGACGCCGAACGGCCTGGAGTTCCTCGGCCGCGGCGACTCCCAGGTCAAGATCCACGGCAATCGCGTCGAGATCGGTGATGTCGAGGCAGGGCTCTGCGCCCTGCCGGGTGTGCACAGCGCCGTCGTGCTGCCCGTCACCGGGCCGGACGGCGCCCTGACCCTGGTCGGATTCCTCACGGGCACCGTGGACGCGGGCACGGTGCGCGCGGCCGCACGGTCCGTGCTGCCGAGCTCCATGGTCCCGGGGCGCATGGAGGTCCTCGACGGGCTGCCCCTCACGCGTAACGGAAAGGTGGACCGGGCCGCGCTCGCGGACCGGGCGGCGGAGGAACTGTCCGCGCCGGCCCGTCGGCAGCCCGCACGCGCCGCGGCGCAGGAACCGGCCGCGGCGCAGGGAGCCGCCGTGGAGAGCCTGCAGAACACGGTGTCGCTGGTCTTCGCCGAGGTCCTCGCGCTCGCCGAGGTCGGTCTCGACGACGACTTCTTCGACCTCGGTGGGCACAGCCTGATGGCCGTGATGCTCCTGACAGAGCTGGAGAGCCGGACAGGGATGCAGGTGGACCTGGACGACTTCTTCGACGAGCCCACCGTGGCCGGTGTGTGCCGGGCGATGGACAGCGTCGCGTAGGGACACCGTACGGAAGGGGCCGACGGGAGAGATCCCGTCGGCCCCTTCGGCGTGCGACCCGTCACGGGATCAGCGATGCAGCTCCACCGGGAGACTGCTGACGCCGCTGAGGAAGTTGGAGTAGAAGCGCCCCACCGGGCCGGTGAGCTCCGCCCTTGCGACCGAGTCCCGCAGCGCCTCGAACAAGGCACTCAGTTCGATCCGCCCCAGCTGGGCGCCCACGCAGAAGTGAGGGCCGAAACCGAAGCTGACATGGCGGTTCGGCCGGCGGCCGCCGTCGAAGATCTCCGGGTCGGTGAAGACGCGCTCGTCCCAGTTGGCAGAGGTGTTCCACAGGGTGACCACGTCCCCCTTCGCGATCTGCTGCCCGCCGAGCTCGGTGTCGCGCAGTGCCGTCCGGCCCACGTGGATGGCCGGAGTGGTCCACCGCATGACCTCCTCCACCAGCGACTCGACCGCGATCTCACCGCTCTTGAACCTGGCCCACTGCTCCGGGTGTTCCATCAGAGCCAGCAGCCCGCCGACCATGGCCAGACGGGTGGTCTCGTCGCCGCCGAGGACCAGGCTGTAGCAGTTGAAGACGATCACGTCGTCGCGTAGCGGGCTGCCGTCCAGTTCGCTGGTCGTCAGCATGCTCAGCAGGTCGTCGCGGGGATCGGCCCGCAGTCTGCGGACGTGCTGCGAGAAGTAGACGAGGATCTCGCTCTGGGCCAACTGCGCTTCGCGCGCGGTCTGTCCGGGGACGTCCGAGCCCAGGGCCGAGTTGGCCAGCTTCATGATGTATTCACTGTCGGAGTCGGCCACGCCGAGCAGCTCGCAGATCGCGGCGATCGGGATGTGGGCCGCGACGTCCTTCATGAAGTCGCAGCGGCCACGCTCCACCGCCCGAACCACGAGCTTGTGCGTCGCCGCGCGGGTCGATGCCCCGAGCCGGTCCAGGAGTTCGGGGGAGAACCCGCGCTGCACCAGTCGGCGCACTCCGCGATGCTGCTCGCCGTCCGAGACCGCGAGCATCCGCCCGGACGACGAGTCTCCACCATGCAGCAGGGTGTCCATGACATTCCCGGACGCCGATCCGAAGTCCTGGGGCCGCCGGTAGGCGTCCATCACGTCGGAGTGCCGGGAGACCACCCAGAACCCGCCCTGGCCCGGGACGTGGTCGTGGCGGGCGACGGGGTTCTCCTCGCGCCTGCGGCGCCACCATTCGGTGAGATCGAACTCCGCATGCACCGAGGGGTCGGCCAGGTTCACGTCCGTCCACTCGGCCGGCCGGGGACGCTGCTGTGCGGTGGTGTGCGGGGCGCTCATCCGTTGCCGCCCTCACCGGTCGCGGTGTCGAACCGGAAGCCGCCGAAGCCCGCCACCGCGGGGCCCTGCGGAGCGCTCGGCGTACCGAGGCCAGGTCGGGACCAAGGCGCATCGGGTTCGGTGGCCAGGGTGGTGAGGGCGAGTCGCCACCGGTCCAGGAACAGCAGAGCGGTGTCCTCGTGGTAGAGGCCACTGTCGTACTGAAGGATCAGGGTGAGCCCGTCACGGTGCTCGCAGCCCTGGAACGACAGATCGCACAGGCCGGAATCCAGCGGGACCACCTGTCCCGAGAGGGTGAGTCCCGGGGCCGTACCCGCCTCGCTCCGGCGGTAGCACGTCACGAACACGTCGAACAGTGCGTTGCGCAAGGGGCTGATCGGCATCGCCAGACGGTCCACCACGTGGGGGAAGGGGACCCGCGCGTAGTCGATCGCCGTGTGCATCTGCTCCGCGACGTCGGCGAGCAGCCCCGCGAGGGAGGCGGTCCCCATCCGCAGGCGCAGGACCGTGGAGTTGGCTCCGTTGGTGAGGTGCTCGGACAGGCCGAGCTGACCCCGCAGATTGACCGGCGTGCCGAGACAGATGTCCTGGCGGCCGGTGGAGCGGCTGAGTACGACGGCGACGGCGGCCGCGAGCGGAGCGGCGAGGCCGGTACGAGCCTGCCGGGCGACCTCGCGCAGAGAGTCGGTCAGCTCGGCGCCGAGCTCGACCTCGACGGCCGTCGTCCGCGCGCCGGCGGGGCGGACGCGGGGGTTGTCCACGGGCAGCGGGAGCGCGGCCGGCGGGGGTGTGAGCACCTCACGCCAGTGGTCGAGCTGCTCGTCGAAGGCCCCCTTCGCCAGCAGCTGGGACTCGGCTCGGCCGACCGCCAGCGGATCACGTGTCAGGGGCGGCAGGGCGTCCGCCGCGCCCTCGTAGGCGGCTACCAGGTCACGGGCGAGGATGTCGATGCCCGGGCCGTCGCTGACGATGTGGTGACAGACCGTGAGCAGGCGGTGGTGGCCGCCCGGCAGGCGGAACAGAGTGGCGCGCAGAGCGGGACCGGCGGCCAGGTCGAACGGCAGGTTGGCGCGCCGGCGGACGGCCTCGGCACATTCCGCCTCCGGGTCGGCCGCCGCACTCAGGTCGACCACCTCAAGTGCCGGCTCAGGGCTGTCCAACGAGACCTGAGGAGCACCATTGACCTCGCGCACGGTCGCTTGCAGCATCGGATGCCGCAGACGGAGAGCCTTCAGTGCCGCTTGCAGACGCTCGGTGTCGACCGCGCCGCCACAGACGAAGAGCGTCGGCACGTTGTAGGCGGCGTCGTCCTCCGGCCGCGCCTGCCGCATCAGCCACTGCCAGGACTGCACCGGCAGCAGGCCGAGTCCGCCCTCGTCGGAGGCCGGTTCCGCGGTCGCTCCCTCGGCGGTGGTGAGGAGTTGGGCGATGCGGTCGGTGAGGGCTGCGGGGGTGGGGTGTTCGAAGAGGTCGCGTGCGCGGATGTCCGTCTGGTAGCGGTCGTTGAGGCGTGCGGCGATCTCGGCGACGCCGAGGCTGTGGCCTCCAGCGGCGAAGAAGTCCTGGTCGGGGGCGATTTCGGGGACGCCGAGAACGAGGGCGAAGGCGGCGCTGACCTCGGCGAGGATCTCAGGGTTCGCGTTGGGGGCGGAGCCGGTCCCGGGCTCGGAGGGCTCCGACAGCGGCCTGCCGGCCAGTACCGTACGGTCGATCTTGCCGTTGGGGGTGTACGGGACATCGGTGAGCGCCACGAAGGCGCTGGGAATCATGTAGTACGGCAGCAGATCGGCCAGTTGCTCCCGCAGGTGTGCGGGGGACGGCAGCTCGGTGCCCGGAGCCGGGATCAGGTGGGCGACCAGAAGCCGCTCCGCATCGGTCTCATGGACCACGGAGATCGCCGTGTCGATGCCCGGCAGGGCGGCGAGCACCGTCTCCACCTCGCCGAGTTCGACCCGGAAACCGCGGAGCTTGACCTGGTTGTCCTTGCGGCCACGGAAGTCGATGGCCCCGTCGGGGCGGAAGCTCGCGAGGTCGCCGGTGCGGTACAGCGTGCTGTCGCCGTCGAGTTCGGGGCGTACGACGAACTTGGCCGCCGTGGCCTCCGGCAGTCCTGCGTAGCCTGCCCCGACTCCCAGGCCACCGATGTACAGCTCGCCCACGGCGCCGGGCGCGGCAAGTCCGCCCCAGGGATCCACCAGCCACATACGCAGATTGGTCATCGGCCGCCCGATGGAGGGAGCCGGCTCGGGGGAGCCTGCGTGACAGTAGTGCCAGGACTGCAGGGCGGTGGCCTCGGTGGGACCGAAGGCGTAGATCATGTCGCGGCCCGGCTGCCAGCGGTCGACGAGGTCCTGGCTGAACAGCTCGCCGGCGGTGATGACGGTCCGGATGCCGGGGAAGTCCGCGGGATCGAGCCTGATGAGCAGCGGTGAGAACGGGAAGAACGTGTCGGCTTCGTTCGCCCGGACACATTCGGCCAGGCCCTTCGCCGAGATCAGCTCGTCGTCGAAGGGCACTACCGCGGCACCGGCGTACAGCGGGGCGAGCAGTTCCCACACGTTGGCGTCGAAGCCGGGGCTCGCCAGGCTCAACGAGCGCCGTCCCGGGCCGAGACCGAACTGCCTGGCGGAGGCGTGCATGAGGTTGCGCAAACCGATCTCACGGATCGCGACGCCCTTCGGGACACCGGTCGAACCGGAGGTGTGCATGACGTAGACCACCGACTCCGGCGCGGCCGCCACCGGCCACTCGTGGTCCGGGGAGGGAGCGTCGGTCGGCAGATCCAGCACCACGGGGATGCGCCGTGCGTGGGGGATCAGTTCGTTGGTCGAGGGCACCGTCAGGACGGTCGGGGACTCGCCCTGGACGATCTGCTGGATCCGGGCCTGTGGGTAGGCGGGGTCGACCGGGATGCATACGATGCCGGCGCTCAGGGCCGCCGTCCAGGCGACCACGAGTTCGGCGGAGCGGGGGAGACAGACGTAGACCGAGTCGCCCCGCCGGATCCCTGCCTGCGCCAGCTGCTCCGCCACCGTACGCGCCAGATCCTGTAGTTCCTGGCGGCTCAGCGTGCGGTCACGGGTGATGACCGCAGGGGCGTCCGGGTCCTCGGCGGCGAGATCGGCGATGGCCTCGGCGACCGTACGCGGCGGGACTTCGGCGGTGGTGTCGTTGAGTTCGACCACCAGGCGGCTGCGCTCGTCGGTGGTCAGGAACGGCAGCCGGGACAACGAAGCATCGGCGGTGGCCGGATCGGCGAGATGGTCGGCGACGCGCTGGATGAGCCCGCTGAGCCGCTCGGCAGTCGCGGTGCGTGCCCAGGCCGGGCCGGTGGCCACGTGCACGGTCCGCTGGGCGGCGTCGAGGCGGACGAACAGGTCGAGGTCGGCCGACGCGGGACAGTTCCCGGTGAGGTCGACGAGCCGTCCGGCGTCGACGGACGAGGCCGACTCGGCGTCCAGCAGTCCCGACCTCGTGGCGTCGAGCAGAGTGGCGGACACGGCGGTGGCGTCGGTGGACACACGGACCGTACGCGCGGAGTTGTTCTGCCACACCGTCAGCGTCTGGTCCGCGTCGCCGTCGAAGTGGCCCAGTACGGCGACGGTCGCGGCGAGCAGGACGTCGGGCCCCGGAACGGGGCGGAGTGTTGGAGCGTGTGTCGTCGGCTCGGCAGACGTCATGGCGGGGTCCTTTCGGTGTGCTGGTGGTGCGATGGGCTGCCGGAACCGGTGGCTGCTGGGGGACCCGCTGCGTGTGGGCCTCAGCCGATCAGAGGTGCAGTCGCGGGGGCGGCGCAGGTCGGCAGACTCGCGTACGGCGTACGGGTTCCGCAGCGCAGCGAGCACGAGGCAGTCGGCCCGGTCGGGGTGGAAGACGTCCTCGATGTGCAGGGTGAGGGCCTTCCTGCTGTCCGTGCCGGGCCCGCGTGCAGCACCGGACGCGTTCGGACAGCCGCACGCTGAACAGCGGTGCCTCCTGGAGCAGTTCCCGGTCGTCCTGGGTCGGGTACCAACCGGCCACCTCCAGAGCCGCTTCGGCGGAACGGCACGCCTCGTCGGGTGTCAGGACGAGCCCGGTTCGCGTCGGGACGTGCGTGGTGGTCACGGTGCCTCCGCGTCGACCGGGCAACTGTCTGTGGAGTGAGGTCCCTGGGCGGGCCCGCCTGGTGGCCGTGTCCCGGTGACGATGCGGTGGAGCTCGTCGACGACGGAACGCGGATCGGTCAGGTGGTAGAGGTGACCGCCGGGGAATGTGCGGAACGTCGTGCCCGCGGAGGAGTGGCGGCTCCACCGCTGGACGCCGTCCTGGGACACCCCGGGGTCGTCCGCCCCGCGCCAGACGTCGAGCGGGCAGGGAAGGGGACTCCCGGCGTGGGGGACGTAGGCGTCGCACATGGCGAGGTCGCCGCGCAGCGGCCTGGTCACGAGCCGGACCAGACGGTCGTTGCGGGCGATGTCGGCCGGTACCGCGCCCTGCTCGATCAGTTCGGCGACCAGTGCTGCATCGTCCAGGCTGTCGATGCCGCTGAACGGCAACGGTTCGTCGGGCGGCAGCGCGGCCGAGGCGATGAAGTGCTCGGGCCAGCGGTCGTGCCGGGTTCCGAGGGCCTGGGCCAGCTGATAGCCCAGGAGTGCACCCATGCTGTGTCCGACGACGACGTAGGGCAGTTCGAGGCGGCTGAGCAACTCCGGTATCAGTGCGTGCAGTACGTCTGCCATGTGGGTGGCCGGCGGCTCGCGCCACCTGTTCTCCCGCCCGGGCAACTGTACGGCGATCAGGGATACTTCAGGGCCGAGCAACCGCTGCCAGGTACGGAACTGGTAGGCGCCGGAGCCTGCATGCGGCACACACACGAGGTGGACGCGTGCAGTCCGGGGTGGGTCCCAGGCGATCAGCCCGCCGGCGTCACCGGTCAACGGAGGCACTTCCCAGCGGACGGACCGGCCGGGCACACGGCGGCCGTCATACGGGGGACGAAGGAGCCGCGTCCTGCTCCAGGTCGTCGCCCTCGGCCGGCTCCTTGCCTTGATCGGCGTCGCGGTGGCGCAGACCGGGCAGACAGAGCAACGTCACAGCCATCAGACCGACACCGGCGACGGTGAGGGAGGTCCGGGGCGCCAGCGCGCTGGCGACGAATCCGCCGACGGCGTAGGCCAGAGCGCTGCCCGCGAAGGCGGCGGAGGAGAGCGCGCCACCCACGCGCCCCAGCATGTCGGCCGGTACGCCCTTCTGCAGCAGGGTGTCTTCGCCGATCATCGCGACGCTGTTGCCCACACCCATCAGGGCCTGGGTCGCAATGGCCACCGCCAGGACCGGGGCCACACCGGTGAGCGCGATGCCCAGACCGGCGACGAGCCATCCTCCGGCCAGCAGGGTCACGGCCGAGAGCTTGGTCGTGGACCGGGTCAGCCAGAGTGACGCGAGGACCATCGCCGCCCCTGAACCGGTTCCGAGCAGACCGAAGCCGAACGAACCGGAGTCGAGGACGTCGCGGGCAAGGAAGACCAGGACGACATTGTCCAACGAGGCGAACATGATGCCGAAGAGCAGCAGGAGGAAAATGGCCCGAGCCGTCCGGTGCCGCCAGGTGAAGGCAATACCTGCGCCGACCCCCGCGAGGAATCCGGGCGACTTGGTGTCCGAGGAGCCGGCGACGGGCTCCATGCGGGGCAGGCCGAGCAGCAGAGCGGCACCGATGAAGAAGGTGACCGCATTGACCAGCAGTGCGCCGCTGGGTTCGATCAGCGCGGCGGCCGTGCCGCCCAGGACCGGGCCGAGTGCCGCCTGGAGATTGAACGCGGTACCCATCCAGGCGTTGGCAGGCATCAGTTGGTCGGTGTCGACCAGCCGGGGCATGACCGTACGGCCGGCGGCATTGAAGATCGTGGACAGCGACGACGCGAGGGCGACGAGGGGAACCAGGAGAATCGTGTGCGACGGCACCAGGGCGATGGCGATGAAGACGACGCCCTGCCCGACTTCTGCCAACAGAAGAAGGCGCTTCACTTCGAAACGGTCGGGGAGCGCGCCCGCAATGGGGCCGAAGAATCTGGGTACCGCCTGAGCCAGCAACAGCGCCGCGACACCGGTGGGGCTCGCCCCGCTGCCGGTAATGAGAAGCAACAGCGCGACGGTGGCGATGCCGTCTCCCACCAAGGAAACCGATCTGGCGGACCAGTACCGCCTGAACGCCGGGTTCGCACGGAAGATGCGGAATGAACTCACACGGTTCCTTTTTTCAGGGAGGAGTGCATCAAGGCGTGGGCTTGTGCCGCCGGCCGGCGCTGATTGTTGATCCCCCGAAGTATCTTTGGCAAGAGCCTCGACCGTAAGTCGGTCGCAAGAAACGACCACAACTTAGCCGCTCGTGATCACGCCCCCCAAACGAATTATTTGTGATGCAGATCACGTTGACTCCTGGTGGCCCATGTGGGGGCAAGTCGCGCCAAGTGAACCGATGCTGACGAAGTGTCTGATACGCCTCGGCGGCTCGACTGCGGAAGCGCATGAGGCGTGGCTATTACCACTGGCCGAACGCTGGAATCATTCCTAAAATGCTGTGATGTACGTCACATTGACGATGAGTGACCCTCCTGGTTGGATCCCGTTTTCGACCGTCCAATGCGAACGGGAAAGCGCCCTCGGAAATATTGTGTGGCCGGAAACGAATAACTCGTATACAACTGATCTCTCGCCACCCAGAGCTTTTCCAGGGAGAAATCGTTGTTGGAAGCCGCAGCTATCCGAGCGCACTGGGCCACCGCACTTCGGGGCATGAGCAGGGAAGATCTCCTTCCGGCGGGTGGCGCCACCGTGACCGCCCCTGGTGCTGTGGTGGTTCCGCCGGCGCGTGCGGCTGTGCTGCGGCACCTCGCCGGTGACGATCCGACCGGTCTCCATCTGCTGCTCGTCGCTGCCGCCCGCCTCGTCATGGCCCGGTTCGGGGCCGCCGAGGACCTCGCGGTCCTCTGCGTGGCGCCCGGCATGAGCAGCGGCGAGGTGTTGCTGCGCACCGCGCTCGGTCCGGACACCAAGGTGAGCGACTTCCTCCAGGAGCTGCACCAGGATCTGGCCGAGGCGTCCGCGTCACCATGGCAGGACCGGGCCGCGCTGGTCGCTCGGCTCGAAGCGGTGGGTGAGGCCGACGGCTCCGCTGTCGCCCAACTCGCCGTCGTCTGGGGCGAGTCACAGCTCACCGCCCCCGCCGACATGCTCGTGCGCGGCCGACTGACGGCCGACGGCGGTATCCGGCTGGAGGCGGTCGGATCCGACGGCAAGGTTCCCGCCGTCGGAGCGGACCTGCCGCGCTGCCTCGCCGCCACTCTCGACGCGATAGCCGCCGATCCGTATCGGACCGCCTCCGATGTCGACCCGCTGAGCCCCGAGCACCGCGCCGAGCTGGAGGCGTGGAGCGGCCTGCCGCTGCCCGCAGCTTTCTCGCCCCGGACACTGACGGACCTCGCCGACGCCTCGGCCGACCGCTTCCCTGACAGGACAGCAGTCGTCGAATCCGGCCTCTCCTGGACGCACGGGGAGCTCGCCGCACGCTCCCGACGCGCGGCCGGATACTTGACCGACAAGTACGGCATCCGGCCCGGTGACCGGGTCGCGGTCGTCGTGCCACGCGGTGGCGATCTCATCCTGGCCATCCTTGCCGTGCTCCGGGCCGGCGCCGTGTACGTCCCGATCGACCCGCGGCACCCGGCCGCGCGTGTTCAGCACCTCATCGACCGCAGCGCCGCATGCCTGGCCATCGGCGACGTCATCGTGGGTGACGGCGGTCTGCCGGTGCTGTCGGCCGGTGAACTGCGCGCCGCTTCCGAGGCCGCCGGGGAGCCCGCCGACGCGTCGCCCTTGCCCGGGCCCCGGCCGCAGGACGACGCGGTCGTCTTCTTCACCTCGGGCTCGACCGGCCTGCCCAAGCCCGTTGTGTTGAGGCATGACCAGATCGCCCACCACGTGGTCATGTCGGTCGATCTGCTCGGCGTTGACGAGAGCCTGCGCTGTGCGCTGCTGTCCGCGATCTCCGCCGACCCCACCGCCTTCCAGATCTTCGTCGCCGTCGCCGCGGGCGGCGCTGTGGTCGCGGTCGGCGCGCCGGACGAGCTGGATCCGGTGGCCTTCTGGGACCTGATACGCGAGTACGAGGTCACCATGGTGAACTGCGTGCCCAGTCTGCTCTCCACCATGCTGGAGGTGCTCCCGCCGGACGCCGGGGTCGAACTGCCCTATGTCGTGATGGGCAGCGACACGATTCCCCGTGGCCTGCTCGCCCGCACCCGGGGGCGGCTGAGGATCGGCACCTTCGCCAATGTCTACGGGCCGACCGAGACCACCATGTCCTGCACGACGTTCCACTGCTCGGGCAGCGACGCGGTCTCCCTGTCAGCGGTCCCCATCGGCCGTCCGAACCCCGGCTTCGGGGTGCTGGTACTGACGCCGGGCGGCGACCTCGCGCCAGTGGGTGTACCGGGCGAGATATACGTCGTAGGCCCTGCGGTGGCCGCCGGGGGCTACCTCTGCGCGCCGGAGGCCACCGCCGCGCGTTTCGTCGACTGCCCGCTACCGGGCGTCGGCCGGGCCTTCCGCACCGGCGACCTGGCACGCTGGAACGCGGACGGGACGCTGGACTTTCTCGGTCGCAACGACAACCAGGTCAAGGTGCACGGCAACCGAGTCGAGCCCGGTGAAGTCGAACAGACGCTGATCGGAATCGACGGCGTCCGCGAGGCGGTCGTCCTGCCCCGGCCGACCGGTGCGAACAGTGTGGTCCTGGGCGCCTGGTACACCGCCGACGGCGTCATCGAGCCCGAGATCGTCCGCGCCGCCCTGGCCGAACTGCTTCCGGCGCACATGGTGCCCGGGCTGCTGCAGCAAGTGGCCGAGCTGCCGAGGACCGTGCACGGCAAGATCGACCGGCTCGCGCTGGCGACCGAGGCCGTGCCCCAGGGGGATGGCACGTGGACCCCCGTCGACGAGGCCGACCACGCGGTGGCCGCCGCCTGGGAGAAGGTGTTCGGCCACCCACCGCAGTCGGCGGACGAGGACTTCTTCGAGGCCGGCGGACACAGTCTTTCCGCTGCCCAGCTGGTCGGTGCACTCTGCACCGGCCCGGCGGCCCAAGGCCTGTCGATCCGCCAGGTGTTCACCTCCCGTTCTCCCCGCGCCCTCGCCGAGGCGCTGCGCGAGATGCCCGCCCGCCCCCCCGAGGCCGACGCCACCGGCACACCGGCCTCGGTGACCGGCAGGCCGTCCCGGCTGCCCGCGACCAACGCCCAGGCCCGCCTCTGGCTGCTGGAGTCCCTCGACGACGAGGAAGTCCGCACCTACAACATGGTCGAGGCCTACCAGCTGACCCGGGCACTGGATCCGGCCGCGCTGGAGGCCGCTGTCGGATACCTGATGGACCGGCACGAGGCGCTGCGCACCGTGTTCCAGATGTCCGCCGAGCAGGGGTCGAGCGAGCTCTGGCAGGTGGTCCGGCCCGCCGGTCGGCTCAGAGTCCGGCCACGACTCCAGCGTGTCTCGCCGGACGCCTTCGACGAGGCCCTGGCCAAGGCCCGGGCGGAGGAGGCACGGTGGCGCTTCGACCTGGCTGCGGGCCCACTGTTCCGGCTGCGCTGCCTCACCACCACCGGCCGGCCGCCGGTGCTGCTCCTCAACGTCCACCACGCGGTCAACGACGCCTGGTCGTACGGCGTCCTGATGCACGACCTCCTGGCCGCGGCCCGGGCCTTCGAGCGCGGCGAGCGGCCGCGTCTGCCGGAGGTGGCCGGTTACCTGGCCCATGCCGCTGCGCTGGACGCCCGGCTTTCCGGTGTCCAGGGCGAGGAGCATGCCCGGTACTGGCGGGCGGTGCTGGCCGACCCGCCTTCGGCGCCTGCGCTCCCCGGCGACCTGGTCCCGGGCCCGCGCCGCACCAACGCGGGCGGCTTCGCCCGCGTGGTCCTGGACGAGCGGACGACCGACGGCGTCCGGGCCTTGGCGGTGCGCAGCGGCGCCACCCCGTTCGTGGTCTGCACCGCTGCCGTCAGGGCTTTGCTGTACCGGCTCACCGGTACCGCCGACATGGTGCTGGGTACCGTCTCCGCCGGGCGCCCGACGCCCGATCTCGCGTACGAGGCGGGCCTGTTCGTCAATACCGTCGTGCTGCGTACCGTGCTCGACGCGTCCGCCGGCTTCGGCCGGCTCGTCGAGGACTGCGTGCGCACGTCACTGGACGCCCAGGAACACGAGGAGTACCCCTTCGACCGACTGGTCCGGGACCTTGGCCTGCCGCGGGACCAGGGCCGCAACCCGCTCTTCGACGTACTCGTGGAGAGCGTCGTCTCGGGGACTGCCGGGATGGCGCCTTCCGACGGCGGAGAGACCGTGCACCATCTCCGGGCGGAGGACCAGGTCTCGGACTTCGACCTGTCGTTCAGCTTCCTGATCCCGGAGCTGGGTTCGTCCGAGTGTGCCGAGGTGTGGGTCGGCCACCGCCGGGACCTGTTCACCTGGGAACGCGCCACGCAGCTAGGTGAGCAGCTGCGGGCGCTGCTGACCGAGCTTCTGGCTGCCCCGGCCGCGCCGTTGACCGCCGCGCCGTGATCGTCGGCCGGGCCGATGCCGCCGTGCGGCGGCGGCACGCCACAACCAAGACGCACACTCAACGAGAGAAAGCAGCTCAGTCCTGATGCAGAACGCCGAAAAAAGTACCTCCGTCGCAGCGGATTCCGTGCCGGCGCGGGCCGGGTCCGGGCGAAGGTTCTTGCTCTGCCGACCCGTGCACTTCGATGTGACCTTCGAAATCAATCCATGGATGAACCGGGAGAACCGGCCGGACCGCGAGCGCAGCTTTACGGAGTGGGAAGGCCTTCGCCAGGCCTTGGAAGGCTGCGGCGCCGAGACTTTTGCGGTGGATTCGGTCGAGGGCCTGAGCGACATGGTGTTCCCGGCGGACATCGCCGTGGTCAGGGGCGGCCAGTTCCTGCGGGCGAAGTTCCGTCATGAGGAACGGCGCGCCGAGGCGGCATACGGCGCCGCTTGGTTGACCGCGAACGGGTTCACCGAGCTCGAACCGCTGGCGGACGACGAGACATTCCTTGAGGGCGGTGATGTGCTTGCCTTCGCCGATGCCCTTGTGGCGGGCCATGGCTTCCGGACCACGCGATCCGCTCACGAGCACATGGCCGCGGTCTTCCGGAGCGAGGTCGTGAGTGTCCAGCTGCGGGACCCGAGGCTGTACCACCTGGACATGTCGTTCTGCCCTCTCGACTCCCGCACCGCGATCATGGCTCCTTCGGCATGGGACGAGGAGAGCAGGAAGCGGGTGCTCGACCTGGTCCCGGAGCCGGTGATCGTGAGCGAGGAGGAGGCCATGAGCTTCAGCGCCAACTCCGTTGTCATCGGGAAGACCGTCGTGATGTCCGCCTGCTCCGACGGCCTGGCCGCCGCACTGAACGACCGTGGTTACACGGTGGTGGTGAGTGCGATCAACGAGTTCCTGAAGGCGGGCGGCGGCATCCGCTGTATGACGCTCGACCTGAATCTTGGTTCCCGATAGCCAGACGGGCACTGGTAGCGGTAGACATCGCAAAGTCTCCGGTCCGATTTCTCTATTGGTTCCCCGCTGGGTCTGATCAGCGATCCCGCTATCCCCTCAACGAGAAATGAAGATATCAGTGAGTCACTATCACGGAACCCTGAACTATGAGCTCTCGGCCGAAGAAGTTAGCTCCTTGGAGCAGCTGCTGACCGACCCGGATGTTGAGTACAGCGATCCCGGGGAGCCGGCGTTCCATGACAACGTCTGGGAGCTGGTGCCGCGTGTGCCGATAAGATTGCGTAGATTCTTGGAAGAATTTCGATGCAATGACTCGGCTGCCGCCTTCCTCTTGCACGGTTTCGACGTCGACGACAGCTCTGTCGGCCCGACGCCCCGCGACTGGGCCGAGGCTGCGGCCGCCGGACGTACCCGCCGCGAAGAGCTGTTTCTCTCACTGATCAGCAAGTGTCTCGGCGAAGTTTTCAGCTGGCCGACACTGCAATCCGGCCGCATGATCCAGAACGTGCTGCCCATCGCCGGCGAAGAGGGACAGCAGAGTGGCCACGGCAGTGAAGTGCTGCTGGAATGGCATACCGAGGATGCTTTCCATCCCTATCGCTGCGACTACCTCGCCCTGTTCGGTATTCGCAATCACGACCGGGTGCCGACGACCCTGGCATCCGTCCGTGACGTGCACTTGTCGGCACTCGCCCGCCGGGTGCTGTCCGAGCCGCGCTTCTATATTCTGCCCGACGACGAGCACCTGCGTCAGCTCACCGTTGAGCGGCCCAATGACCCCGGATTGCTGCGGATGCGTGCGATGAGGGAGGACCCCGAACCGGTCGCAGTGCTCTTCGGTGCCACGGACTCACCGTATCTGCGCATAGACCCCTTCTTCATGCGCTGCGTCGATGACGATGCCGAGGCGGAGCTGGCGCTCAAGGAACTGGTGACGGAACTGGAACGGGTGCAACAGGATGTGGTGGTCGACGCGGGCGCGCTGCTGGTCGTCGACAACTACCTTGCAGTCCATGGGCGTCGCGCTTTCACAGCACGCTACGACGGCACCGACCGTTGGCTGCAGAAGACGGTAATCACCCGTGATCTCCGGAAGTCGCGGGATGTGCGGGATTCCGCCGCGGGTCGCATTGTGGTGTGACCCGCTGGAGCGTCACGAAACGCAAGGAATCCCCGGTTGACGAGGGTGACATCTCAAGTCGCTCTTCGGAACCGGAGCTTCGATGCCATCGGAAGCAGGGATTTCGTGCCAACTGTGTGCAGCAGCGAACGGAGTCGCTGGCGACAGAGCTCCAGCTGCATACGCCCACGCGGCAGTCAAGCACGACGCCGCTTCGGCATTCCATGTGATTCACGTCGCAACTCAACTCCCTTGACATGGGGCGGAGATGGAAGCGCTTCGTGTCGGTGGGGCGATCGCGGCATCGATTCAAAAATTCGTCGAGACCAGCGGACTCACCATGTGGTAGACATGGGATTTCTTGCAGCTGGAGAGGTGGTGTGACGCCTCTCTCGGGGCCATCGATCCGGAAGGCGTGGTCCCGCTTTCTTGCTGTCTGTCCAAGTTCATGTTGAGCATGCGCAATGCCGCCAACTGGCGTGCCCGCATCGATCCAGACTTCATGGGGGAATCGTGTCGGCCAACCGGAGAATGTATCTCCGTCCGTCTGTCGTGGCTCAGCCGCTCCTTCACCGCTGGTACGCCTGGCCGTATCTGCTGGCGCCGCACACAGGCGCACTGAACCTGAGGGATCGTCTTCTGCCGATTGTTCAGACATATCTGAAGGCTCCTCACATGCATGAGTCTGTCCTGTCCGACCCTTCGCGGTACGGAGGTCCCTTCCTGAATCCGGAAGGCTCCGGTGTCGAGCAGGTTCAGGAACTCCTCGATGCCATGCTCAGCGGAGTCAGCGCGAAGCTGCGGTTGGCGGAGGACATCGACCAACTGCGGGCGCTCCTCAAGGAGAAGGCGGTCGGCGGTTCGATGGAGCCGCTGTACGCCCAGGTACCCGAGTCGCTCCGCGGCCGCGTGGAGCTGGTGTACGACACCGCGCACCGCCCCTCCTTCCGCTTCTTCGAATCGCTGATGTACCGCTCGCCCGCGTTCGAGCGGGAGGCCCAGACCGTGTCGCTGAGCGCGGCGCCCACCGCCCAGCCCTTCGTGTACGGGAGCCCGGTCCTTCCCAGCCCGCACCGCCTCGACGTGCCGGTGCCCTTCGACTCCCCGCTGTGGGACGAGCTCTTCGCGGCCCGCCTGACCCCGGTGGACGTCGACGCGGTCGCCGAGCGCCTCGGCGTCACCGACCTGGACGCGTTCACCGCACTCTTCCAGGAGGCCGCGCCGCAGCCGTACGAGAAGACCGCACCCGACACGGTCCGGGTCCGCTACTTCAACCACGCGACCGTGCTCATCGAGACCGAGAACACGGCGGTGCTGCTGGATCCGCTGATCGGCTACGACGGCGACGGTCACGAGCACTTCACCATCGCCGATCTGCCCCCCTTCATCGACGCGGTCGTCATCAGTCACTTCCACTCCGACCACTTCTCCCTGGAGACGCTGCTCCAACTGCGGTCGCGGGTGGGCGTCATTCTCGTGCCGAGGGCCTCCGGCGGTTCGCTGCCCGACCCGAGCCTGAAGACGATGCTCCAGGCCCTCGGGTTCGAACGGGTGCAGGAGCTGGGCGAGTTGGAGAGCCATCGCGTCGCGGAGCATGTCGAGGTGACGGCGCTGCCCTTCATCGGGGAACACGCCGACCTGGACATCCGCACCAAGGTCGTGCCGATGGTCCGGGCACTCGGCCGCTCCTTCATGTTCGCCACCGACATCACCCCGGTGGAGCCGGCGCTGTACGACAACATCTCCGACGTCGTCGGCCGGGTCGACGCGCTCTTCATCGGACTCGAGTGCGTCGGCGCCCCGCTCAAGTGGCTGTACGGGCCGCTGCTCGACGAGCCGTTGTCACGCCAGCACAACGCGGAACGCCGGCTCAAGGGAAGCGATGCCGCGATGGCCGACCGGCTGGCCGAGCAACTCGGCGCCGAGCATGTGTACGCGTACGCGATGGGTCTTGAGCCCTGGCTCAAGCACCTCACCGGATCCGAGTACGAGGCAGACGCCGAACCCGTGCAGCAGGCGGCGGTGCTCGCCGAGCTGACGGCCCGGCGCGGAGTGACCTCCGAGCTTCTGTACCGCCAGGCCGAGCGGATCTGGCCTGCGGCCTGACACCGCTCCGACCGCCGTCGTACCCGTACCGGCCGTATCCCGGAGGACCTCCGGTACCGGCACCCCCGGGGCTGGGCACTCACCAGTGCCTCGGCCCGGCAACCGCACAGATGAAGTGGCTGACACCATGAGCATGCAGGAATCCGCGAGGCCGGGAAGCCCCTGGCTGATGCGAGGCGAGCAGCGCCCGGACGCACGCCTTGCCCTCTACTGCCTGCCCCACGCGGGCGGCGGTGCCTCGGCCTACCGGGACTGGGCACGCAACCTGCCCGCCTGGATCGATGTGATCGCAGTGCAGCTCCCCGGTCGTGAGAACCGGATCCGGGAGCAGCTGGGCATCGATCTCGACGCGATGGCGGAGGCTGTCGACGCCGACCATCAGGGCCTGCCGTACGCCCTGTTCGGTCACAGCAACGGCGCGCTTCTCGCCTTCGAACTGGCGCACAGGCTCGGTGCCACCGGAGCAGGGCCGGTGCACCTGTCGGTCTCGGGCTCGCCGCCGCCCGCGCTCGCCACCCCGAGCAGAGCGGTGTCACGGTTCGACGACGCCGGCCTGTTGGAGTGGATGGTCGAACAGGGCGGGATATCCGAGCAGTTGCTGGCCCTGCCGGACCTGCTGGAGTTGGTGATCCCCGCAGTTCGGTGCGATCTCTCCTGGTTGGAGGCGTACCGCCCCGCAGTGCGACAGGCGCTCGACTGTCCTGTGTCGGCGTTCGCCGGCGAGACGGACCCGCGGGTTCCGGGTGACGTGCTCAGCGGGTGGTCCAAGGAGACCACCGCCGGCTTCAGCGCCCACCGATACCCCGGTGGGCACTTCTATCTGATCGACGGACTCCCTGCCCTCCTCGGTGACCTGACCGAGCAACTGTCCGACCTCCGACTGTGAAAGGTTCTGATGTGGACGAGGAGCAGCTGACCGGCGTCGACGCCTCCGCGGACCTGCGGGTCACCGTGGAGCGGGCGGTCGCCGAGCGGCTCGGCGCGCTCGGCGGAGAGTCCGGCGGCTCGACGCTCGCCGTGACATCCGCAGTCGTGCGTGTCCTGCTCGCACGGCTGAGCGGACAGGCGGACGTGACGCTCGGCCTGATGGCCGGGGAACCGGCCTCCCTCCTGGTGCTGCGCAGTACGGTCGACGGCGACCGGACCCTGCGCGAACTGGTGCACGCCGAGTGGTCCGCCCTCGCCGCCGCCGACGGTCCGGCCGCGGGCCAGGGCGCCGACCACCACTTCGTCCTGGACGTCGCGGTGCGGCAGGATCCCGCCGGTGTCCGTGCCGCCCCGGTGGGGGACCTGGCCATCGCCGTGGGGCGGCCCCGGCCCGACGGGACCCTGGAGATCTCGGCCTCCTCCCGTGGCGACGTGCTGGAGGAGCGGGCCGTCCGGCGCATCCTCGATCACCTCTGCCTGCTGCTCGGATGCCTGACGGCAGACCCGGACCAGCCGGTACGGGAGTGCTGGTCCCTGCCGCCGGAACAGCACGCGGAACTGCTCGCACTCGGCTCCGGCGGGGACAGCGGCTTCGTCGTCGACGGGAATCTGCTCGCACTGGTCGAGGCCCAGGTCGCCCGGCACCCGCAGGCGCCCGCGGTGCGCTGCGGCGAACGGACCTTGACCTTCACCGAACTCGACGCCGGAGCCGAGGAACTGGCCCGCCGTATCGCAGCGGCCGGACCCATCGGCCCGGACCGCGTGGTGGCCTTCGCGTGCGTCCGCTCCGAACTGATGGTGGTGACCCTCCTCGCCATCCTGAAGACCGGATCCGCCTTCCTGCCCCTGGACCCCGAGCAGCCCGCACACCGGCTGGCCGGTCTGATCCGGGACAGCGGTGCCGTCGCCGTGGTGACGGACGGCATATCGGGCGGAGCGACGGCCGGGTGCGGCGTCCCCGTGGTCGCGGCCCGGACCTCCTCGGCCGCCGCCCGTGGCGACGCGCCGGTCTTCCCCGCGGCCGGCCCGGACGACCTCGCCTACGTGGTCTACACCTCGGGCTCCACCGGCACCCCCAAGGGCGTCATGGTGGAACACCGTGGGATCCTCAACACCGTTCTGTTCAGGATCGGTTACTACGGACTGGGGCCCGACTCCCGCGTACTCCAGGTCGATCCCGTCCATGCCGATGCCGGTATCTCCGACGTCTTCACCGCTCTGGCGTCCGGGGCCCCGCTCGTCGTCATCACCCGTGACCAGTTGCTCGACCCCGATGAGGTCGCGGCGGTCATCCAGCGGGAGGGGATCACGCATGCCCAGATGGTGCCGAGCCTCTATCAACTCCTGCTCGACTACTCCGGATCCGCTCTGCACTCCGTACGACAGGTCGTGCTCGGCGGAGAACGGATCACCGAGGCGCTGGCGGCCCGACATGCCCGGCTGCTGCCCGGTTCCGATCTCTTCAACGAGTACGGGCCCAGCGAGGACAGCGTCCTGTCGACCCTGCACCGGCTCGTCCCCGGCGAGGAGGTGGTCCCCATCGGACGACCGCTGCCGGACCGGTGGACCGACGTTCTCGACGAGAACGGCCGTCTCGTCCCCTTCGGCGCACCCGGCGAACTGTGCGTCGGCGGCGTGGGCCTGGCCCGCGGTTACCTCGGATCCCCGGAACTGACCGCCCAGCGGTTCGTCGTGCACCCCGAACGGGACGGCGAACGCATGTATCGCACGGGTGACCTCGCACGCTGGCTGCCCGAGGGCACACTCTGCTACCTGGGCCGGATCGACGACCAGGTCAAGATCCGTGGCAACCGGGTCGAGCCGGGCGAGACCGCCGCCGTCCTGGAACTCGCCCCCGAGGTCCGCTCTTGCGCCGTCGTCGCGGCTCCCGGCGCGTCGGGCGAACTGCGGTTGGTGGCCTACGTGGTGGGCGGCGCGGCGCACTCCGATCTGCGCGCGTTCCTGGCCGAGCGGCTGCCCGCGTTCATGGTGCCCGAGGCCTTCGTCACGGTGGACGCGCTGCCGCTCTCGCCGAGCGGCAAGCTGGACCGGCGCGCCCTGCCCGACGCCCCGGTGTCCGATGCCCCGGCCGCGGATGCGACCTGGACCGAGACGGAACAGCGTGTGGCGCGGCTCTGGTCCGAGCTGCTGGGGACGCCGGTCACCGATCTCGACGCCGACCTGTTCTCCCTGGGGGGACACAGCCTGGTCGCTGCCCGGATCGCTCAGGAACTCGGGGTGGCCGTGAAGACGGTCTTCGCCCGGCCGACTGTCCGGGCCGTGGCCCGGGCAGTCACGGACGATGCGATGCGCACCCCGCGGCGGCCGTCCGAGCCGGCCGGTCCTGCGGGGGAGGGGGGCGGTCCCGCAGTCGCCGGACCCGCAGTCGCCGCGGCGGGCCCGCTGTCGCGTGCGCAGCGCCGGGTCTGGCTGACCTCGCGCCGGCAGACGCCGGGCGCGTTCATCATCTCCGACCTGATCCACACCGGCCGCGGCATCGACGCGGACGCGCTGCGCACGGCCCTGGACGCCGTCGTGGCCAGGCAGTCGATGCTGCGTGCCTGCGTCCGCTCCCAAGGGGCGTCGGGCGAGCTGGTCGTGCTGGACCACCTTCCGGACGGCCCACCGCTGTCGGTCGTCGCCCTGCCCGACGCGGACCCCGGTGGGACCGAGGTGATGGACGCGCTCCGCGAGGCCCGGCAGGTCTCCTTCGACCTGGGCCGGCCCGCGCTCCTGGAGATCCGGCTGTTCCAGGGCACGCGTGGCGGCGACCTGCTGACCGTCACGGCGCACCACCTGGTGTACGACGGTGCCAGTGTCGAGGTGCTTCTCACCGATCTGTTCACCGCCTACGACCAAGTGGTCGCGGGGGAGTCGGCGGAACTTCCGCCGCTCTCGTACGACTACCGGGACTGGATCGCGGAGGAACACGCCTGGCTCGACAGCGAAGAGGCCCGCGAGCAGGAGGAATTCTGGCGCAAGCGGCTGGCCGGTGTGGAGCAGTACGGCGATCTGGTGGACGCCACCCGGCGTGGCACCCGGCGCGGACAGGCCGGCGTGGCCCGGCGCACCGTACCCGCCACTGTCCTGGACGGGGCCATGGGTACCGCGTTCGCCGTGGCCGTCACCGCGTTCACGACGCTTGTCCACCGGGCCACCGGATGCCGCGACCTGGTCGTCGGATTCCCGGCCAGCCTGCGTCAGCATGCGGACGCCGATCCGCTGATCGGCTATCTGGCCAACGCCGTGCCGCTGCGCCTTGAGTTCGGGCCGGGGACCGATCTGGCCGGTCTGCTGGAGCACGTCCAGGACCGTGTCTTCGAGGCGTACGAGCAGTCGCGGCTGCCGTTCGACGTCCTTGCCGAGCGCATTCCGCTCCCTGGCGGCCCGGGTCGCAGTCTGCTGCTGGACCTGGGTGTCAGCTGGGAGAACGCGAGCATCCGTGCCGAGACCTATGTGGTCGAGGACGTACTGCCCGACCAGTTGCCCGCAAACAGTGACCTGTGGCTGTATGCGAGCCGCCGCGGTGACCTTCTGCGCTTGGACCTCACCTACGACGACAGTCTGGTGACGGCTGAAGAGGCGGAGGATTTCGCCGACCAGCTGGTCCAGTTGCTGGGTGAGGTGACCACGAGTCCGGCGACTCCCGTCTCCAGCGAACGAGCCAGTGAGGAACCGGGCTTGGGCGCGACGCACTACGACTTCTGAATCCTCCGCCCACCATGCCGCACCGTCACCTCGGTGCCCTCGAGTCAGAAATTCAGGAGCAGTGGAACACAACACTTCCCTCCCCGGCGAGCCGGTGTCCGGGGCGACCTTGAACGGACTGTTCCGGGAAACCGTTCTGCGACACGGCGACCGGCCCGCTGTCCGGGACGACCGGACGAACCTGAGCTACCGGGAGCTCGACCGGGCCTCCGACGCGCTCGCTGCGCGACTGCGCGGTGCCGGTGTGCAGCGCGGCGATCGCGTGGCCTACCACCTCGAGCGCGGTGTCCAGGTGTTCGTCACCCTGCTCGCGATCCTCAAGGCCGGCGCGGCCTACGTGCCCGTCGACACCCGGTACCCCGATGCCCGTCGTGACGTGATGATCACCCGGAGCAGGCCGGCACTCGTGGTGACCGACGCGCCCGACAGCGGACACCTGGCCGGACTCGGCGTCAAGTCGATCCACCTCGAAGGTCTCCCGGACGTCGCGGCGGGAACGGAACCGTCGTCGGGCCCGCAGGAGCCCGTCGGCGCAGCCCACCCGGCCGCGCTGCTCTTCACATCGGGCTCGTCCGGTACCCCGAAGGCCGTGGTCCTGACCCACGGGAATCTGCACCAGTTCGCGCACGACGACAGCTTGCCCCGGCTCGGTCCGGAGGACCGGGTGGGCCATGTGTCGAGCCTTTCCTTCGACGCCTTCCACTACGAGACCTGGTGCGCTTTCGCGGGCGGTGCCGAGATCGTGGTCCTGCCGACCATGCCCGACCTGGTGGGTCGCGACATCCAGCGGGAACTCCGGCGTCACCGCATCAGCGCGATGCTGGTGCCCACCATGGCCTTCAACCACGTGGTGCGCGAGGACCGGGACGCGTTCTCGCCCCTGCGCATCCTGTGCACGGGCGGGGACGTCATCCTGCCGCAGGCCTGTCGTGATCTGCTGGCCGGCTCGTTCTCCGGACGCCTGTTCAACCTGTACGGCCCCACCGAGGCGACCACGGCATGCGCGGCGTACGAGGTACGGGAGTTGGCACCGGACGCGGGTTCCGTCCCGATCGGCAGGCCACTGAGCGGTGCCACCGTCCGGGTGCTCGACCCCTCCTCCCGCGCCGAGGTGGGACCGGGAGAATCCGGTGAACTGTACGTGGCCGGCTCCGGCGTCGCGCTCGGCTACCTCGACCAGCCCGAGCTCACCGACGAGCGGTTCCCGCGCGACCCGTTCGCCGCCGACGGCAGCCGGATGTACGCGACCGGCGATCTCGTCCGCCTCGACGCGCAAGGCCAACTGCACTATCTGGGGCGGACCGACGACCAGGTCAAGATCCGGGGATACCGGGTCGAACCCCGTGAGGTCGAGCGGACGCTGGCCCGGCACGGTGACGTACGCGAGGTGGCGGTCCTCCCCGTGGGAGACGGGGAGGACCGCCACCTGGTGGGACTGGTCGTCGCCGACGGTCCTGTCTCGCTGAGCGCACTGCGCGAGTACGCCGAGGCGGCACTGCCCGACTTCATGGTTCCCAGCGCCCTGATCAGGGTCCCGGAGATCCCCGCCACCGCCCACGGCAAACGTGATCTGGACCAGCTGCGGCACGTCGTCGCGGAGCACCAGAGGCGCGATGCCGCGTACATCACCCCGCGTGATGAGGAGGAGCGCTACCTGGCCGGCATCTGGCAGGAGCTCCTGGCGGTCGAACGGGCCGGTGCCACCGACGACTTCTTCGAGCTGGGTGGCAACTCGCTGCTGTCCTTCAGGCTCCTGCGGCGGGTCTCCAAGGAACTGGGGGTCACGCTCAGCTCCCGGGAGGTACTGACCACCAGCAGGCTGGAGTCTCTCGCCGCTCTCATTCGTGACCGGAAGGAGGCGGTGCGCCCGTGACTCGGCCCGTCGTGGACCTGACCGATCCCGATCGGTTCGTCCGTCAGGAACACCACGCGATGCTGGCGTGGCTGCGTGAGAACGACCCGGTCCACTGGCACGAGACCGGTCAGGACGGTGGCTTCTGGGCGCTGACCGGGTACGAAGACATCTCTCAGGTGTATCTCGATCACACCGACTTCAGCTCCGAGAGCGGGCCCATGCTCGGCGGCTCGTTCCGCAGCGAGAAGGACCCCTCTGCCGGGCTCATGATGGTCGCCACGGATCTGCCCCGGCACCGGATGATTCGCCAGCAACTGCACTGGGCGTTCGGCCAGGACATGCTCCGCAAGGTCATGGAGCAGGTCACCCGGCTGGTCACGGCGGCCCTGGAGCGTGCGCTGGCCGACGGTGGCTGTGACTTCGCCACGGACGTCGCGCCCGAGCTTCCCGCAGGCGCGGTGATGGCCATCACCGGGGTCTCGTACGAGGACGCCCACGAACTGATCGGTATGACGCGCCGCATGATCGGCTTCCGGGACCCGCACTTCGCGGACCCGGCGGAGGACGAGCGCCTGGTCCTTGCCATGACGCAGGCCGACATCTTCGAGTTCTTCGCGGAGGTCCTGCGCGCACGCCGCAAGAACCCGGGCCCTGATCTGATCAGCCGCCTGCTCAAGGCGGAGATGAACGGCCGCGCCTGGACCGAGGACGAGATCCTCTACAACTGCATGAACATCGCCGTCGGCGGTAACGAGACCTCGTCGTACACGGCGTGTTCCGGACTTGAGGCACTCATCGGCCACCCGGAGCAGTACGCGGAACTGCGGCACAAGCCCGGCCTGTTGGACAGCGCCGTCAATGAAATACTCCGCTGGAGCTCCACCAATCTCTATGTTCGGCGCGGTGCACTGCGGGACGTGGAGGTCGGCGGGCGAACGATCCGTAGCGGCGATGTCGTCACTCTGTGGAACGCATCGGCGAACCGTGACGCCAAGCAGTTCACCGACCCCGAGACCTTCGATCTCGCCCGTACCCCCAACCGCCACCTCTCCTACGGCGCCGGCCTGCATCGGTGCATCGGGGCGATGCTCGCGCAGACCGAACTCTCGGTGGTCTTCCGCGCGATCGCCGACCTTCCGGTGACGGCCGCCCTGTCGGGGCCGGTCCAGCGGCTCCGGTCGAACTTCATCAACGGGACCACCAGCCTGCCGGTCACCTTCCACGACCGAAACGGAACGGGGGGACGACCGGAATGACCGCCGCATTCCTGCGCGTCGGGCCGACGGAGGCCCTTACCCGGCTGCTCGCCTTCCACCACGCCGGCGGCTCGGCAACCGCCTATCTGCCGTTCGTCCGGGGCCTGCGGGCCGAGACCGAGTCGCTGCTCTTCGGACTCCCCGGCCGCGACGAGGGCGAGGAGGCCCTCAGGCCCACGGACTTCGAGGACGCGGTGGACCGTCTCGCCCCGGACTTCCGCGCCGCGGTGGACCGGCCGTGCGTGGTCTTCGGCCACAGCCTCGGCGGCCTTCTCGCGCACCGGTTGGTCGGCACACTTCCCGACGACCGGCGAGCGCTGGTGCGCACCGTCGTGGTGTCGGCCTCCGCGTCACCGCGCCACGCCGCGGCCGCCGCCACCATGCCCGCGGCCCCGTTCGTCAGCCGCACCCGTGCGTCGGTTCTGGAGGACCTGCGCCGTTTCGGCGGCTGTCCGCCCGAACTGTTCGAGGATCCCGAGCTCGTCGCGCACTTCGTCGACGTACTCGGCCACGACCTCCACCTCGCCGACACCTACACGCCGGGTGGGGGTGACCACCGGGGCGTTCCCTACCAAGTCTGGTACGGCACCGAGGACGAGACGTCGGCGACGGACGCCCTGAGCGACTGGGCGGACTGTGGTCCGGACCCGGTCGTCGTGCGAGGTTTCCCCGGCGGTCACTTCTACCTGTTCGAACGCCCCGACGCCGGATCCGCCTTGCAGGAACTGCTGCACAAGGCGGCTGCTCCACGCCCCGCCGCGAGTGCGGTACCAGCCAGTGAAGGAGAACTGTGAGCACGGATCTGGCCATCACACATCTCATAGGTGCGACGGCGGTCATCCTGCTGATCGCCAACGGAGCGGGTGTTCTGGCGCGCAAGCTCGGACAGCCGTCCATCGTCGGCCAGTTGATCGCGGGAATCGCCCTCGGCCCGAGCCTGCTCGGTCAGCTTCCCCCCTCCGTGGGGAAGACACTCTTCCCCGCAGAGATCACGCCGATGATGACCGGGCTGAGCCAGGTCTCCCTGGTGCTGTTCCTCTACTTCATCGGCTATGAGCTCGATCTGAACGTGCTGCGCGGGCGGTCACGGGTCACGTTGTCCGTCGCCGTCGCCGCCCTTGTGGTCCCCATGCTGGTGGGCGCGGGCGCCGCGATGCTCTTCCACGGAACGCTGGAGAAGCTGGGCCTGCCGCGCGATATGTCGGCCAGCTCGATCCTCTTCCTGGCCGTGGCGCTGTCGATCACGGCGGTCCCGGTGCTGATCGTCGTGGTCCGGGAGAGCGGACTCGCCGGCACGGTGTCCGGAGTGGTGGCCGTCTCGGCGGCCGGGCTGATCGACGTCGCGGGCTGGATGGTCCTGGTCGCCACCCTGATGGGCAGCGGTGGCAAGCCCGGTCTGCCCATCCCGGTGCGGATCGCACTGCTCCTCCTCGCGGTGGCCGTGATGGCCTGGCCGGTGCGCCTGCTGTTGCGTCGGGTGATGCGACGCCCCGCCGTGTCCACGCATGCACGTCTCGCGGTGCTCATCGGGTTCGCCTTCGCCGCCGCATGGGTGACCAGCGCCCTTGGCCTGCACGTCATCTTCGGTGCGCTCCTGGCCGGAGTGGTCACCCCGAGGGAACCGGACGGCACGCTCGATCCGGATCTCGTCCGCAGCCTGGACGCGATCGGCTCCTTGTTCCTGCCGTTCTTCTTCGTGGTGTCGGGCCGCAGTGTCTCCGTCAGCTCGATGGACGGCACCGCGGTCGCCGTCCTGATCGGTGTCACGGTGCTGGCGGTCGTGGCCAAGGTGGGATCCGGCGCACTGGCGGCCCGAGTCAGTGGGCTCGACGGGCGCACGTCGGTGACGATCGGGGTGTTGCTGAGCACGCGCGGACTCACCGAGTTGATCGCGCTCAACGCGGGTTTCCAGGCAGGCCTGTTGAGCCAGTCCCTGTACACCGTCCTCGTACTGATGGCGATCATCACCACACTGCTCACCCAGCCGCTGCTGGTACTCACCCGCCGCGACAAGGCGAAGGGCGCCGGTGAAGCCGAAGCGACGGGTCTGCCGGAGACCGCGGACGCGCATTGACGGGGCTCAGGAACACCAACCAGGGAGAGGGATGACCACGTCCGGTACACGCGATGCTGCGCGAGACGGCCATGCCATGGCACCCGCGGTCGCGCTGGGCGCACGACCGCACGGGACCGGAGCCCTTCGACGTCTCGGCCCACCGGCCGCCTCCTCCCGGGAGGAAGGCCGTGTCTCGCTCGTCTGCTTCACCTATGCGGGAGGTGGTGCCACGGCGTACACCGCGTGGCGTCGCCGACTGCCGGAAGCGCTGACGCTGCACGCCCATGTTCCGCCCGGTCGGGAGGAGCGAGGCAGGGAACCCTCGCTGGGTTCGGTGGACGAGCTGGTCGACGACGTGCTGCCGGACGTTCTGGCGGTCCCCGGGCCTCTGGTCCTCGTCGGGCACAGTTTCGGTGCGTTTCTGGCTCATGAGACGGCGCACCGGCTCGCCCAGGCGGGCCGGCCGCCGGAACATCTCTTCGTGCTCGGGGCCGGGGCCCCTGGCCTGACACCGCTGCAGCCCGTCGGGAACGACGAGGAGATCGAGCGGTTGTGGCGTCTCCTCGGCGCGAACCCCGCCGGACTCGAACGCCCTGAGTTCCGTGCGAGCTTCTTCCCGGCTCTGCGCGCGGACCTGAGGGCGCACGCCGCCTTCCTGCCGCCGGCCGACAGGCCGGCGCTGACCGTTCCGGTCACCGCGGTGTACGGGAACGAGGACCCGGTCGCCACGGCGCAGGCCGTCTCGACCTGGCGGCACCTGTGCTCCGGACCTTTCCGGACGGTGGAGATAGCAGGTGGGCATTTCTTTCCGCAGACCCGCGTTCCGGACACAATCGATGCGCTCGTCCGCCACCTCGACATCGCGGCGATGTGATCCGATTCGGATTCCATATGCACGCTCTCAAGGGTGTGGAAATTTCCTCTTGATCACTCGATCAGAAGAGGATACGGTACGGCAGGAAGAAAGCTGAAGGCATGCTGCAGGGGGATTTTCAGGTGGCCGATACGGGCAACTCGTGGACTGTGCAACAACTTTTCGAAGAGAGTGTCCGGAATGCCCCCGACAGTATCGCTCTGGAGTATGAGGGTGAATTCCTCAGCTATGGTGAGCTGAACCGCAGGGCCAACAAGCTCGCCCACCATTTCCGTCATGTGTGCGGAGTCCGCCCCGATGACACGGTGGCGATCCTGGTACGGCATCCCCCGAGTGTGATCGTCGCCGTACTCGCGACGTTGAAGGCGGGTGGTGCCTATGTGCCGCTCGATCCGGACAATCCGCCGGCGGTGACCCACCGGATCGTGGAGCACGTCGGGCCCCGGGTGATGGTGGTCGAGTCCTCGACCGCCGTCGGCGCGACGTTCTTCAGCGGTGAGTTGTTCGTCATCGACGTCATGAGCGGACTCCTCGGCACCCCGGACTCGGATCCCGAGCCGATCTCGGGCCCCGCTGACCTGGCGTATGTGATCTACACCTCGGGGACGACCGGGACGCCCAAGGGCATAGCCGTCGAGCACCGATCCATCGTGAATACGATCACCTGGCGGAATTCCTATTACGGATTCACGCCGGATGATGTGACGCTAGCGATACCGCGTCCCTCTTTCGACAGCTCCGTCGAGGACATTTTCTGCGCTCTCGCATCCGGTGCGCAGCTGATCCTGCCGCAGCCCGACAGAATTGCCGACCGGCAGTATCTGCTCGATATCATGACGCGCCGGGACGTGTCTCATTTTCTGATTACACCCGGCCTTTATCAGCGCCTCCTCGTCGGCATGGAAGCTGGTTCGGTAAAGGCGCTACGAAGCGTCACCGTCGCGGGAGAATGGTTTACAACCGATCTGGTCAGAGAGCACTATGCGCGCCTACCCGACGTTGCTCTCGTGAATGAGTACGGGCCTTCAGAGAATTCTGTCTGCTCCACGGTGCACCGGCTGGCGCCGACGGACTCCACGGTGCTGATCGGAAAACCGATCGACCGCACCGACGCGTATGTCCTCGATGCGTCCGGAAACGCGGTGCAGCCAGGTGGCCTCGGCGAACTCCACCTGGCCGGTGCGGGACTTGCCCGAGGTTACGTGGGAGATGCCGCACTGACCGCAGAGCGCTTCGTCACCCCGTCGTCGGGCCCGTTCGCCGGACGGCGCGCCTACAAGTCGGGGGACATCGTCCGGGTGCACGAGGACGGCGCTCTGGAGTTCGTGGAGCGCCGGGATCAGCAGGTGAAGGTCCGCGGTCGGCGGGTCGAACTGGGCAGCGTGGCCGAGGTCCTGGCGCGGGACCGCACCGTGGAACACGTCGCTCTGCACTGGAGCGGCGCCGACACCGTGACGCCGCGCCTGGTGGCCTTCGTCGTGGGCCCCACGGCGCAGGACATCGAGCGGCTGACTGCTGCGGCGCGGGACAACCTGCCGGAGTACATGGTGCCTTCGGCGGTCGTTCCCCTCGACGCCGTGCCGCTCACCCGGCACGGCAAGGTCGACGCGGCGGCCCTGGCCGCGCGCTACGAGGAGTCCCTCGGGAGGCCCGGCGCAGCTCCCGAGCCGGCCACTCATGCCGAAGCCGTACTGCTGGACATCTGGCGGAAGATCTTCGCTCCGCTGGTCGTGGGGCTGGACGAGGACTTCTTCGACCTCGGGGGCGACTCACTCAGCGTGATGGACCTGGTGGCCGAGGTGGAGAAGCGGATGGGGGTCCAACTGGACAACTCCGACCCGTACCTGGGCCGGACCATCCAGAGCCTGGCCCGCATCATCGAGAACCTTCAGAACACCGAGACGGAAATATCTTGAGCAGGCAAGGCGGTACTCAATCCATGTTCACGGATGTCGACTACGACGTGGTCATCGCAGGTGGGGGACTGGCCGGTCTCTGTCTCGCCAAGCAGTTGAGGGACGCGCACCCCGAACTCAGCGTGCTTGTCGCCGAACGCGAGCGTTCACCGATCCCGCTGTCCGCCTTCAAGGTGGGCGAGTCGTCGGTCGAAGTGGGTGCCCACTACTTCGCCTCGGTGGTCGGAGTGCGGGACTACCTGGAGGAGCACCAGCTCGAGAAGCTCGGGCTCCGCTACTTCTACGGAAACGGTGAAGGGCTGCACCAGGAGTCCGAGTTCGGGGTCAACAGGTTCCTGCCGGCGAAGTCCTACCAGCTCAACCGTGGCTCCTTCGAGGAACATCTGCGCGTGGTCGCGGTCGAGGCGGGTGCCCTTCTCGAACAAGGCGTCCGGGTTCTGGACATCGAGATCGGTGAGCAGGAGGCGCCGCACCGGGTGACCTATCAGCCCGACGGCGACGGCGAGCAGGAGCCCGTCGCTGTCACGTGTCGCTGGGTGGTCGACGCGACCGGTCGCCACCGACTGCTCCAGCGCAAGCTCGAGCTGACCAAGCGCTACCCCAAGCCGCACAACTCGGTCTGGTTCCGCCTCGAAGGGCGCCTCGACACCGACAACGCGGTGGATGCCGAGCAGACGGTCTGGCACGACCGGGCACAGGAGTCCCGCTGGAACTCGACCAACCACTTCATGTTCGAGGGCGGTTGGGTATGGGCGATACCGCTGGCGCCCGACCACACCAGCGTCGGCATCGTGGTGTCCGACGAGTTGCACCCCGTGACGAAGTTCAACCGGCTGGAGAAGGCCATCGACTTCGTGGTCGACCGCGTCCCCGGCTTCGCCCCCGCCATCCGTGAATTCCCGGTCCTGGACTTCCGCGTCCTGAAGAACTACAGCCACTCCTCGCACCAGGTGTTCTCGCAGGACCGCTGGGCGTGCGTCGGCGACGCCGCGGTTTTTGCCGACCCCTATTACTCGGTCGGTTCCAACCTGATCGGCTATGCCAACGGATTTGTGACCGAGATGATCGGCCGCGACAAGCAAGACACCTTCGACGAGCAATTTGTGCGGTACGCCAACCGCTGGTTCCTCTCGCTGGCCGAGGGCCTGACCCAGAACATCCAGGGGTCCTACGCGTTCCATGACAACGCGGTCATCATGTCTTTGAAGACCATCTGGGACTACTACGTGGGTTGGTCGTTCTCCGACCCGCAGTTCTACAACAACACGTATCTGGACGAGCCCACCAGCACCACGATCAGTGCGCTGGGGGCACATGCGGTGGCCACCCAGGGCACCATCATGAACCTGTTCAAGGAGTGGGCGCGCTCCTACCGGGGAGCATTCGAGTTCGACTACATCGACTACTACGACGACGTGCCGACGCTCGCCCGTCTGTTCGTCCAGAACCTCCCCACTGCCGATGCGCCCGATTTCGGCTCCGTGCTCACCAGCATCCGCGACGGACTCGACCGCATCGAGGAACTGGCCCACGTCATCTTCTACCTGGCGCTGGAAGACGCACTTCCGGAGCACCTCGACGCCGTACGGGCCCGAGGCTGGCTCAACGTCACGGCGCTGAGTCTGAACCCGGAGCGCTGGGAACAGGACGGTCTCTTCGCGCCGAAGAGCCGGCCGCGCCCGGACGAGGTGAAGGCGCTGGAAGCGGAAATGCGCGCGCTCTACCGAGCCCCGTCGACTGCCGGGAGCTGACAGCACCTCGGGTCGCCGCACCGTCGGACCGCGCCCCTGCCCGGGGCAAGGTCCGATGCGATCGCGAAGAGCGGCGAGGTCCTCGTGAGCATCCTGCCGGGACTCAACGGGCGCGGTGTTGCTGACGGTTGTACGAGCGCTGTCCCAGACCCGGCGGACGTACCCGATGGCGCGTGCCTGCCCGCTGCGCAGCGCGATCAACTGATCAACGGTGCCGCCGGCACGGGCAACGTGACAGGCGATGGCCGCAGTGACCCGGTGGCCATGCTCGGCAACCCCTTGCCGATCGTCGCGCCGGACGACTTGCCCCCGGCGGTCGAGCTCGGTGTAGCTGCCTACCGCGGAGCGGCCGCTGAGGTCTCCGAGAAGGACCAGATCAGTGGCGGTCCAGGGCAGGCGAGCAAGGCCCTGCGGTGAGGTTTGGGTGTCTGTGACTGTCTCTGGTTGGGAATTTGCCGACCGCGCAGGCTTCTGCGGGTAGTGACGCCACCCTGGCCCGCCAAAACCACGGGTGGTGTCCGGAACCGACCTCCAATCGGTGCCGGCGAAGCCTCCAGGATTGCCGTCCTGGAGGCTTTCGTATGCCTGGCTCCGGTGGAGGCAGGCGTCCCCGTCACGAATGACCCAGGCCGAAACAGAGAGCCGTTGAGGTCGCCGCCTGTGACTGCCACGGCCAATTACCACGAGTACACCGTGATCACGCCCGGTTCGCCCACGCGCGGCGCCCGGCGCATCGTCACCGGTGAGCAGTCCCAGGAGGACTACTGCACCTCCGACCACTACGCGACGTTCAACCTGGTCGACTTCGGCTGCTGAGCCGGCCGACGGAACCCGGAAGAACAACGCGACATAGCTGAACCGTACGTCTCGCCCCGCGGCTCCCCCCACGATGGGCCGCGGGGCGAGCGGCGTCCGGGCCGATGCCCGCGGCGCGGAGCCGTACGAAAGTCGGCGATCTCGCGACTTTGGTAGCCGATCCCGCGCGCGGGGCGGCGGGCAGGGGTGGGCTCTGCGTAGATTTGTCGACCGTGACTGAAGACCGACCCCAGCCGGTGCCCGTCCCCGGGAACGGGCTGCGCCGCTGGATGCTCCCGTCGGCCGTGGTGCGGGAACTGGACCCGGACGCGGTCCCCGAGGGCCGCCGGCCACGGCGCACGGCCCGGGACTGGGCCGTCGACACCTGCTGCTTCCTGATGGTCGTCCTGCTGTACCTGGTGACCGCGCTGTCCCTGGTGCAGCACCCCGACGTGCCCAGGGGGCTCGTCGCCGCCGACGTGGTGCTGGGCGGCCTCGCCTGCCTCGCGGTCTGGGTGCGCCGCCGCTGGCCGGTCGGGCTCGCCGTCGCGATGATCGCCGTCGGCTTCGTCTCCTCGACCGCGGGCTGGGCCGAACTGGCCTCCCTGTTCACCGTCGCCGTGCACCGGCCCTTCCGGTACGTCGCCTGGACCGCCGGCGCCACCCTCGCCCTCGCCCCCCTCTACTACTGGCTGCGCCCCGAGAGCGGGCTGCCGTACCTCGCCTCCCTGGTCTTCGCGCTGCTGCTCACCGTCTGCGTCGTCGGCTGGGGCATGTTCGTGCGCTCCAAGCGGCTGCTGATGCTGAGCCTCCGGGACCGGGCCCACCGGGCGGAGACCGAGGCGCGGCTGCGCGCCGAGCAGGCGCAGCGCCTCGCCCGCGAGGACATCGCCCGCGAGATGCACGACGTGCTCGCCCACCGGCTGACCCTGCTGAGCGTGCACGCCGGAGCCCTGGAGTTCCGGCCGGACGCGCCGCGGGAGGAGATCGTGCGGGCCGCCGGTGTCATCCGGGAGAGCTCCCACGAGGCCCTCCAGGACCTGCGGGAGATCATCGGGGTGCTGCGCACCGGCGGCTCGGACGACACGGCGGGCGGCCGCCCGCAGCCCACGCTCGCCGCGCTCGAACCGCTCGTCGCCGAGTGCCGCGAGGCCGGTATGAAGATCACGCTCGACCATCGCGTCGCCGACCCCGGCGCCGTACCCGCCTCCGTCGGCCGCACCGCGTACCGCATCGCGCAGGAGGCCCTGACCAACGCCCGCAAGCACGCCCCCGGCGCCGAGGTCACCCTCCGTCTCACCGGCGCCGGCGGCGACGGCCTCGCGATCACCGTCACCAACCCGCCGCCCGAGTCCGAGGCCCCGCCCGTCCCCGGCTCCGGCCAGGGCCTGATCGGCCTCACCGAACGCGCGACCCTGGCCGGCGGCCGCCTGCAGCACGGCACCACACCCGACGGCGGCTTCGAGATCCGGGCCTGGCTGCCCTGGGGGTGAACGGACGGGGCCACGGGCCGCGCGAACCGTGATTACGTTGGGCCCATGACGCCGATCAGACTCCTCCTCGTGGACGACGACCCCTTGGTGCGCGCCGGACTCGCGCTGATGATGGGCGGGGCCGAGGACATCGAGATCGTCGGGGAGGCCGCCGACGGCGCCGAGGTCGAGGAACTCGTCGGGCGCACCCGGCCCGACGTCGTCCTGATGGACATCCGTATGCCGTCGGTGGACGGGCTCACCGCGACCCGGCTGCTGCGCGCGCGTGCGGACGCCCCGCAGGTCGTGGTGCTCACCACCTTCCACGCGGACGACCAGGTGCTGCACGCCCTGCGTGCGGGCGCCGCCGGGTTCGTCCTGAAGGACACCGCGCCCGCCGAGATCGTCGACGCCGTGCGCAGGGTCGCCGCCGGGGAGCCGGTGCTGTCGCCCGCCGTCACCCGCCAGCTGATGCGGCACGCGGCGGGCACCGCCGCCGACTCCCGCCGGACACGCGCGCGTGAGCGGCTCGCCGCACTCAACGACCGTGAGCGGGAGGTCGCCGTCTTCGTCGGCGGGGGCCTGGCCAACGCCCAGATCGCCGCCGAGCTCTTCATGAGCGTGGCCACCGTCAAGACCCACGTCTCGCGCATCCTCGCCAAGCTCGGCCTCAACAACCGGGTCCAGATCGCCCTGCTCGCCTACGACGCGGGACTGCTCGACGAGGACGGGCACTGAAGACGGGCGCCGGGGACGGGCACTTACGTCGTGTGCCGTGCGTTGTCCCGGTACCGGCGGACGTCCGGTGGGCCTCGGGGGAGTCCGGAAGGGGAGCTGTGGACAGGCAACAGACGGTCGATCTGGGGGAGTTCGAGCAAGCGCTGCACGAGGACCCGCACCCGGTGTACGCCCGGCTGCGCGGGCAGGGCCCCGTGCACCGTGTCCGGCTGCCCGGCTGGGGCGAGGACGCCTGGCTGGTCGTCGGGTACGAGGAGGCGCGGGCGGCCCTCGCCGACCCCCGGCTGGCCAAGGACACCAGCAAGATCGGCGTGACCGTCATGGAGCGGGAGATGGTCGGCGATCACCTGCTGGCCACCGATCCGCCCCAGCACACCCGGCTGCGCGCTCTCGTCACGCGTGCGTTCACGATGCGCCGGGTGGAGCAACTGCGCCCGCGGATCCAGCAGATCACCGACGAGCTGCTGGACGAGATGCTCCCGGCGGGCCGCGCCGACCTCATCGGCTCCCTCGCCTACCCGCTGCCCATCACGGTCATCTGCGAACTGCTCGGCGTCCCGCACATGGACCGCGCGGAGTTCCGCAAGACGTCCACCGCGGTGGTCGCGCCGGCCGACGGGGAGGCCGAGCAGGACGCGGTGGTCCGCCTCGGCGAGTACCTCACCGAGCTGATCGAGGACAAGCGCAGCTCGGCCCCCACCGACGACCTGCTGAGCGACCTGATCCGCACCACCGCCGAGGACGGCGACCGGCTCTCCGCACAGGAACTGCGCGGCATGGCCTTCCTGTTGCTGATCGCCGGCCACGAGACCACCGTCAACCTCATCGGCAACGGCGTCCACGCCCTCCTCACCCACCCCGGCCAACTCGCCGCCCTGCGGGCCGACATGAGCCTCCTGGACGGCGCAGTGGAGGAGATGCTGCGCTACGAGGGCCCGGTGCACAGCGCCACGTACCGCTTCGCCGCCGAGCCCCTGGAGATCGCCGGCACACCGATCGGCAAGGGCGAGCACGTGGTGGTCGGCCTCACCGCCGCCCAGCGCGACGACGCCCGCTACGACGACCCCGACCGCTTCGACATCCGCCGCGACACCCGGGGCCACCTCGCCTTCGGCCACGGCATCCACTACTGCCTCGGCGCACCCCTGGCCCGCCTGGAGGGCCGCATCGCCATCGGCACCCTCCTGCGTCGCGCCCCGGGCCTCGCGCTCGACGGCACCCCGGGCGAGTGGCTGCCGGGCCTGCTGATGAGGGGAATGCGCAGCCTCCCGGTGCGCTGGTGACCGGCCGCTGACGGCCGAAGGCTGGGGGAGCGAGTCGAGCGAGGCGCACGACAGGCCCCCGGCCCCGCGCCGATCCGCCCTCAGCCGTACGACGGCTGCGCCCGGTCCGGGACCTCCGCGAGGGCCACCGGGCGCCGCTCGCGCCGGGAGATCTCGCAGGCCTCGGCGATCCGCAGCGCCTGGAGGGCCTCACGGCCGTCGCAGGGGTTCGGCCGCTCGCCGCGCACCACGTCGACGAAGGCGTTCAGCTCGGCCTCGTAGGCGGGCCCGAACCGCTCCAGGAAGCCCGTCCACGGCTTGTCCGCGGGCGGTGGCCCGGTCGGCTCGGTCGAGGCGAGCGGCGTACGGTCGTCCAGGCCCACCACGGCCGTGTCCCGCTCTCCGGCGAGTTCCATGCGCACGTCGTAGCCGGCGCCGTTCAGCCGGGTCGCGCTCACCGTGGCCAGCGTGCCGTCGTCCAGGGTGAGCAGGGCCGCGCCGGTGGCCACGTCACCGGCCTCGCGGAACATCGCGGGCCCGGCGTCCGACCCGGCGGCGTACACGTCCACCACCTCATGGCCGGTCACCCAGCGCAGCACGTCGGCGTCGTGGATCAGCGTGTCCCGGAACAGTCCGCCGGACAGTCGCAGCCAGTCGGCCGGGGGAGGGGCCGGGTCGCAGGTCAGCGCCCGTACGGTGTGCAGCCGTCCGAGCCGTCCCGAGCGCACCGCCTCCCGGGCACCGGCGTACCCCGCGTCGAAGCGCCGCTGGAACCCCATCTGAAGGATCGTTCCGGCGCTCTCCACCTCGGTGAGCGCGTGCAGGGTGCCGGGCAGGTCGAGCGCGATCGGCTTCTCGCAGAAGACCGGCAGGCCGGAGCGCGCCGCCCGGCCGATCAGTGCGGCGTGCGCCGCCGTCGCCGTGGTGATCACCACCGCGTCCACGCCCCAGGTGTAGATCTCGTCCACCCCCGGGGCCGCCGTCTCGCCCAGCCGGTGCGCCAGTTCCTGGGCCCGCGCGGGATCCGCGTCCGTCAGGATCAGCGAGCCGACCTCGCGGTGGCGGCTGAGCGTTCTCGCGTGAAGGGTGCCGATGCGGCCCGTACCGATGACCCCGATGCGCATGGAAACAAAGTGAGGGCGGACCCCGCGCGCTGTCAATGCATATGTCCGGACAATCGGACTACACAACTTCCCGTCAACCCATCACGCGGCTACGCTCAGCCCCGTGCCGAAACCAGATGTGGACCCGACCGTCGCGCTCGACCTCCGTGTGGACCGTAGTTCGCCGGTGCCCCTGTACTTCCAGCTCTCCCAGCAGCTGGAGGCCGCGATCGAGCACGGAAGCCTCACCCCGGGCAGTCTGCTGGGCAACGAGATCGAGCTGGCCGCGCGGCTCGGCCTGTCCCGGCCGACCGTCCGGCAGGCGATCCAGTCCCTGGTCGACAAGGGACTGCTCGTGCGCCGCAGAGGCGTCGGCACCCAGGTCGTGCACAGCCAGGTCAAGCGCCCGCTGGAGCTGAGCAGCCTCTACGACGACCTGGAGGCGGCCGGCCAGCGCCCCGCGACCAAGGTGCTGGTCAACACCGTCGTACCGGCCTCCGCCGCGGTCGCCGCCGCGCTCGGTGTCGCCGAGGGCGACGACGTGCACCGCATCGAGCGGCTGCGGCTCGCGCACGGCGAACCGATGGCGTACCTGGTCAACCACCTGCCGACCGGCCTGCTCGACCTGGACACCGGGCAGCTGGAGGCCACCGGCCTGTACCGGCTGATGCGCGCCGCCGGGATCACCCTGCACAGCGCCCGCCAGTCCATCGGGGCCCGCGGCGCCACGGCCGCCGAGGCCGAGCGGCTCGCCGAGGCCGAGGGTGCCCCGCTGCTCACCATGCAGCGCACCACCTTCGACGACACCGGCCGGGCGGTCGAGTTCGGCGACCACACCTACCGCCCGAGCCGCTACTCCTTCGAGTTCCAGCTGCTCGTACGGCCGTGACCCGAGCCCTCGAACTCCTCACAATGTCCGGACAATAGGTCCGCGGCCGCACCCCCTGCCCTGTCACGAGTGTTCATGGTGTTCGATACTGGATTATTTGGGGCCGCTGAGGACTGATCGTCGGCCCCTTCCGCACGTATGAACACGGCAAGAAGGGCACGGCCTCGTGGCACGGTTTCGGACCTGGGCAGTCATCGCACTGACGGGGGCAGTTTCGCTGTCCCTGGGGGCGTGCAGCAGCACCGGCGGCAAACGGGCCGAGGACGCCCGCAAGGCCGCGGCCGCCCAGGGCAGGGCGGCGGTGAACACCCCGCGCTGGACCTTCGCGATGATCACCCACTCCGGAGACGGCGACACCTTCTGGGACATCGTGCAGAACGGCGCCCGGCAGGCCGCCGTCAAGGACAACATCAACTTCCTGTACTCCCACGACGACCAGGCCCAGCAGCAGGCGCAGCTGGTGGACGCGGCCGTGGACAAGAAGGTCGACGGGATCATCGTCACCCTCGCCAAGCCGGACGCGATGAAGGCGGCCGTGGCCCGCGCCGAGAAGGCCGGCATCCCGGTGATCACGGTGAACTCCGGCTCCGAGGAGTCCAAGGCCTTCGGCGCCCTCACGCACATCGGCCAGGACGAGTCCGTCGCGGGCGAGGCCGTCGGCGACGAGCTGAACGCGCGCGGGAAGAAGAAGGCCCTGTGCGTGCTGCACGAGCAGGGCAACGTCGGCCACGAGCAGCGCTGCGACGGCGTGGCCAAGACCTTCCACGGCACGCTCCAGAAGCTCTACGTCAACGGCACGAACATGCCCGACGTGCAGTCCGCGATCGAGGCCAAGCTCCAGGCCGACACATCCATCGACTCGGTCGTCACCCTCGGCGCGCCGTACGCCGACACCGCCGTGAAGGCGAAGGGCGACGCGGGCAGCAAGGCCGAGATCGACACCTTCGACCTCAACGCCCAGGTCGCCGCCGAACTGAAGAACGGCACCCTCGGCTTCGCCGTGGACCAGCAGCCGTACCTCCAGGGCTACGAGGCGGTCGACCTGCTGTGGGCCTACAAGTACAACGGCGACGTCCTCGGCGGCGGCAGGCCCGTGCTGACCGGCCCGCAGATCGTCACCAAGGACCAGGCGTCCGCGCTGGCCGCGTACACCGAGCGGGGCACCCGATGAGCACCTCCGTCGATGAAAGGATTCTGCGGACGTCTCCGCTGAAGAAGCTCCTCGCCCGGCCGGAACTGGGCTCGGTCGTCGGCGCGCTCGCCGTCCTCGTCTTCTTCGCCGTCACCGCCGACGGCTTCCTCGACGCCGGCAGCCTCAGCACGGTCCTGTACGCCTCCTCGACCATCGGGATCATGGCCGTACCGGTGGCGCTGCTGATGATCGGCGGCGAGTTCGACCTGTCGGCCGGTGTCCTGGTGACGTCCTCGGCGCTGATCTCCTCGATGTTCAGCTACCAGATGACGGCCAACACCTGGGTCGGCGTCGGCGTGTCCCTCCTCGTGACGCTGGCCGTCGGCGCCTTCAACGGCTTCATGCTCACCCGCACCAAGCTGCCCAGCTTCATCGTCACGCTGGGCACCTTCCTGATGCTGACCGGCCTGAACCTCGGCTTCACCAAGCTGATCGACGGCACCGTGTCCACCAAGACCATCGGGGACATGGAGGGCTTCCCCGCCGCCCACGCCGTCTTCGCCTCGACGCTCACCATCGGCGGGGTCGACGTCAAGGTCACCATCCTGTGGTGGCTCGCCCTGGTGGCCGTGGCCTCCTGGATCCTGCTGCGCACCCGCGCCGGCAACTGGATCTTCGCCGTCGGCGGCAACCAGGACGCTGCCCGTGCGGTCGGCGTCCCGGTCACGGCGACCAAGATCGGCCTGTACATGGGCGTCGCGTTCGGCGCCTGGATCTCCGGCCAGCACCTGCTCTTCTCCTTCGACGCCGTCCAGTCCGGCGAGGGCGTCGGCAACGAGCTGATCTACATCATCGCGGCCGTCATCGGCGGCTGCCTGATCACCGGCGGCTACGGCAGCGCGATCGGCTCGGCCGTGGGCGCCCTCCTCTTCGGCATGACCAGCAAGGGCATCGTCTTCGCCGAGTGGAACCCGGACTGGTTCAAGTTCTTCCTCGGAGCGATGCTGCTCCTCGCGACCCTGCTCAACCACTGGGTCCGAGGGCGCGCGGAGGCGACGGCATGACCGACGACGTGACGGACGACATGAGCGGCGGCACGGCCGGGGACACCGGGCGCACGCCGCTGGTCGAGCTGACCGACGTGGCCAAGCAGTACGGCAACGTACGCGCGCTGGAGGGCGTCTCGCTGGAGGTCCACGCGGGCGAGATCACCTGCGTCCTCGGCGACAACGGCGCCGGCAAGTCGACCCTGATCAAGATGATCGCCGGCCTGCACGGCCACGACGCCGGAACCCTGCGCATCGAGGGCGAGGAGACCCGCCTGACCTCCCCGCGCGACGCCCTGGACCGGGGCATCGCCACGGTCTACCAGGACCTCGCCGTCGTCCCGCTGATGCCGGTCTGGCGCAACTTCTTCCTGGGCTCCGAGCCCCGCAAGGGCGCCGGCCCCTTCAAGCGCCTGGACACCGCCCTCATGCGCCGCACCACCCGCGAGGCCCTGCTCCGCATGGGCATCGACCTGCGCGACGTCGACCAGCCCATCGGCACCCTGTCCGGCGGCGAACGCCAGTGCGTGGCGATCGCCCGCGCGGTCCACTTCGGTGCGAAGGTCCTGGTCCTGGACGAACCGACGGCGGCACTGGGCGTGAAGCAGTCCGGTGTGGTCCTGAAATATGTGGCCGCGGCACGTGACGAGGGCCTGGGCGTCGTTCTGATCACCCACAACCCGCATCACGCGTACCTGGTGGGGGACAGGTTCGTCCTGCTGCGCCGGGGCACGATGGTGGGCAATCACACACGGGACGGGATATCGCTGGACGAGCTGACCCAGCAGATGGCGGGAGGCTCCGACCTGGACGCCCTGGTCCACGAACTGCGGCGAACCTGAGCGAGCCCACCGGGGCGCGGGGCCGCATCGATGTGCGGCTCCGCGGCCGGGCGCACCGAGCCACGACGCACCCGCGCCCGGCCACCCCCCCGCCCCCTTCCCGTACAGCACCCATACCTGCGGTGAGGCAGAATCGACGAACGATGAGCACCTATCGCGACCTCACCGCTCCCATCGGCTCCCGCCGAGCCCCCGTCCTGCGCACCGTGGGCACCAGGGAACGCCGCTCCCACCTGACCGCACCCCGGGTTCCCACGGTCGGCATCGACATCGGCGGCACCAAGGTCATGGCGGGCGTCGTGGACGCCGACGGCAACATCCTGGAGAAGCTCCGCACGGAGACCCCGGACAAGTCCAAGAGCCCCAAGGTCGTCGAGGACACCATCGTCGAACTGGTCCTGGACCTGTCCGACCGGCACGACGTGCACGCGGTCGGCATCGGCGCCGCCGGCTGGGTCGACGCCGACCGCAACCGCGTCCTGTTCGCCCCGCACCTGTCCTGGCGCAACGAGCCCCTGCGCGACCGCCTGAGCGGCCGGCTCTCCGTGCCGGTCCTGGTCGACAACGACGCCAACACCGCCGCCTGGGCGGAGTGGCGCTTCGGCGCCGGGCGCGGCGAGGACCACCTCGTCATGATCACGCTCGGCACCGGCATCGGCGGCGCCATCCTGGAGGACGGCCAGGTCAAGCGGGGCAAGTTCGGCGTCGCGGGCGAGTTCGGCCATATGCAGGTCGTGCCCGGCGGCCACCGCTGCCCGTGCGGCAACCGCGGCTGCTGGGAGCAGTACAGCTCCGGCAACGCCCTCGTCCGCGAGGCCCGGGAGCTGGCCGCCGCCGACTCCCCGGTGGCGTACGGGATCATCGAGCGCGTCAAGGGCAACATCGGCGACATCACCGGCCCGCTGATCACCGAGCTGGCCCGCGAGGGCGACGCGATGTGCATCGAGCTGCTCCAGGACATCGGCCAGTGGCTCGGCGTCGGCATCGCCAACCTCGCCGCCGCCCTCGACCCCTCCTGCTTCGTGATCGGCGGCGGTGTCTCGGCCGCCGACGACCTGCTCATCGGCCCGGCCCGGGACGCCTTCAAGCGCCACCTCACCGGCCGCGGCTACCGCCCCGAGGCCCGCATCACCCGCGCCCAGCTCGGCCCCGAGGCCGGCATGGTCGGAGCAGCCGACCTCGCCCGGCTCGTCGCCCGCCGGTTCCGCCGCGCCAAGCGCCGCCGCGTGGAGCGCTACGAGCGGTACGAGCGCTATACCCAGGCCCGTCGCGACCGGGACACCGCATGACCGCGGCACTGCCCCGACAGGCGGTCCCGCCGGACGAGCCGCGCCGCCCCGCCGAGAACCCCGGGCACAAGGCCAGACGGCGCGCACTCACCCTGCTCATCATCGGCCTGCTGATCGGCATCCCGGCCGGCTATCTGGTGATCTCCGCCAACCAGAGCCGCAACAGCGGCAAGGACAAGGAGGCGAAGTACGCGGCGACCGGCCTCACCCCCGGCCTGCCGTCGAGGGTGCAGAGCCGCCTCTACCAGGTGACGGCTCCGCACCCGGCCGACTCCCCCGCCTCCTACGAGACGAACAACTGGAAGACCAGCCGCCTCTACGTGCAGTTCCGCACCAACGACGCCGGCCTCGACGCCTTCCTGGAGTCCATGGGCACGCGCCGGGCCGAGCTGAGGAAGGGCGACATCGCCATCGGTGCCCGCGACCAGAAGGTCAGCGGCTGGCGCTTCACCGGCACCGGCCCCTGGTGGGGCCTCACCCACGCGCAGAAGAACCCGGCCCCCACCCAGGACGTGGTCGTGAACATGTACGACCCGAAGAACCCGGTGGTGTACGTCGTCTCGCGCACGGTGCCGTAGCGCCGGGCCCCGGCCGGTGCCGACCGGTGTCCGGGGCCCGTTGTCAGAGCCCGCCCGTAGAGTCGAAGGCGTCCGACGACGTCCGATGACGTCCGACGACGTCTGATCCGGTACGCGGGCGGGAGGTGGCAGGACATATGAGCACGGGCACGGGTACGGCTGTGGAGGCGGGACGCACGGACGGTTCCGGGCGGGCCGAGGACCTGGTCCCGGTGCGCCTGGCGTCGGTCTATCTGCCCGCGCCCCTGCCGCGCCAGGGCCGCATCGCCTTCTGGGACCCCGACGGCGACCCCCTGCCCGGCCCGGGCGACGTCGAGGAGCTCACCGTCGTACGACGGCACGGTGCCGGTGTGCGCCGCCGGCAGGTCCCCGCGCTGACCCTCCCGCTCGCCGAGGCCCTGCCGCTGCTGGTACGGGCCCGCCGGGACCCGGCCGCCCACCCGGCGACGGCCTGCTGGGGCGCCGCCGCGCTGCACGCGCTGCGGCTGGTCGCCCGCGGCCGGCTGCTGCCGGGCCTGACCGCCGGCGGCCACGACGCCTGGCGGGCCGGCCCGCTGGAGCCCGACGACATCGCCCATCTGCGCGCGGTGGCCGCGGCCCTGCCCCCGGAGGGCCACGCCGTGCCGCTCACCGGCACCGGCCCGCTGCGGCTGCCCGAGCCCGAGGCCCTCGTCCGCTCCTTCCTGGACGCGGTCGCCGACACCCTGCCGCGCACCCCGGCCGCCCCGCACACCGCCGGCCGGCCCTTCGCCGCCCGCGAACCCGTGGCCCTGCCCCACGCTCACGCCTGGGCGGCCGAGGTCGCCGCCGGCATGGACGCGGGGGTACGGATCTCGCTGCGCCTGGACCTGTCCGCGTACGACGTCTTCGACGCCGGCGCCAGTACCGGCGCGCGGGCCGCCGGAGCGGCGATCGTGCAGGTCCACAGCCTCGCCGACCCCACCCTGGTGGCCGACGCGGCGGCCCTGTGGGCGGGGGAGGCCGACGCGGCCTTCGGCCCCCGCGCGCGCGTGGACGCCGCCCTCGCGCTGCGGCGCGCGGCCCGCGTGTGGGCGCCCCTGGACCGGTTCGCCGAGCAGGACGTGCCCGACGTGCTCGCCCTGTCCGAGGAGGAACTGGGCGAGCTGCTGGGCGTCGCCGCCTCCCGGCTGGCCGCCGCCGGGGTCGCCGTGCACTGGCCCCGGGACCTCGCCCGCGACCTCACGGCCGCCGCCGAGGTCCGCCCGGCACCCGGCTCGGCGACCGACGGCACCGGCTTCTTCGAGAGCGAGGACCTCCTCCGGTTCCGCTGGCAGCTGGCGCTCGGCGGCGACCCGCTCAGCGAGGCCGAGATGGACGCCCTCGCCGAGGCCCACCGCCCCGTCGTGCGCCTGCGCGACCGCTGGGTCCTGGTCGACCCGGCACTGGTCCGCAAGGCCCGCAAGCGCGAACTGGGCCTGCTCGACCCGGTCGACGCCCTGTCCGTGGCGCTCACCGGAACCGCCGAGGTCGACGGCGAGACCGTCGAAGCCGTGCCGACCGGCGCCCTGGCGGCCCTCCGCGACCGTCTCACGGCGGGCCTCCACCCCGCCGACCCCCCTCCGGGGCTCGCCGCCACCCTCCGCGACTACCAACTGCGCGGCCTGGCCTGGCTCGACCTCATGACCTCCCTCGGCCTCGGCGGCTGCCTCGCCGACGACATGGGCCTCGGCAAGACCGTCACCCTCATCGCCCTGCACCTGAAGCGGGCCCGCACCGAGCCGACCCTCGTCGTCTGCCCGGCCTCCCTGCTCGGCAACTGGCAGCGGGAGATCACCCGGTTCGCCCCCGGCGTGCCCGTCCGCCGCTTCCACGGCCAGGACCGCACCCTGGACGGCCTGACGGGCGGCTTCCTCCTCACCACGTACGGCACGATGCGCTCGGCGGCCGAGCAGCTCGCCGACCACCCCTGGGGCATGGTCGTCGCCGACGAGGCCCAGCACGTGAAGAACCCCTACTCGGCCACGGCCAAGGCGCTGCGCACGATCCCGGCCCCCGCGCGCGTGGCCCTCACCGGCACCCCGGTGGAGAACAACCTCTCCGAACTGTGGGCCCTGCTCGACTGGACCACCCCCGGCCTCCTCGGCCCCCTGAAGTCCTTCCGCGCCCGCCACGCCCGCGCGGTGGAGAACGGCGAGGACCAGGAGGCCGTGGACCGCCTCGCCCGTCTGGTCCGCCCCTTCCTGCTGCGCCGCAAGAAGTCCGACCCGGGCATCGTCCCCGAGCTGCCGCCCAAGACCGAGACGGACCACCCGGTGCCCCTCACCCGCGAGCAGGCCGCGCTCTACGAGGCGGTGGTGCGCGAGTCGCTGCTCGCCATCGAGACCGCCGAGGGCATCGCCCGCAGGGGCCTGGTCCTGAAGCTGCTGGGCGCCCTGAAGCAGATCTGCGACCACCCCGCGCTCTACCTGAAAGAGGAGGCGGGCGGGGGTCGCCTGGCGCACCGCTCCGGCAAACTCGCCCTGCTGGACGAGCTGTTGGACACCCTGCTCGCCGAGGACGGCTCGGCGCTGGTCTTCACCCAGTACGTCGGCATGGCCCGCCTCATCACCGCGCACCTGTCCGCCCGCGCGATCCCGGTGGACCTGCTGCACGGCGGCACCCCGGTCCCGGAACGCGAGCGCATGGTCGACCGCTTCCAAGCCGGCGAGACCCCGGTCCTGGTGCTGTCCCTGAAGGCGGCGGGCACCGGCCTGAACCTCACCCGCGCGGGCCATGTCGTCCACTTCGACCGCTGGTGGAACCCGGCGGTGGAGGAGCAGGCCACCGACCGCGCCTACCGGATCGGCCAGACCCAGCCCGTCCAGGTCCACCGCCTGGTCACCGAGGGCACGGTCGAGGACCGCATCGCCGAGATGCTCAGCGCCAAGCGTGCCCTCGCCGACGCCGTCCTGGGCTCCGGCGAGGCGGCCCTGACCGAGCTGACCGACCGCGAACTGTCCGACCTCGTCTCCCTCCGGAGGACCCCATGAGCCTCCCCCCGGAGGACCCCACCACCTCCCCCGCCCCCCGCCCCGCCGACGCGGCCCGCCAGGCCCTGCGGGCAGCCCGGCAACGGGCCGACGCCGAGCGCGGGCAGGCACGGGACGGGGAGGAGCCGACCCCCGCCGGCGCGGCCGTTCGTGAGCCGGGGCCGGCTCGGCAGGGGGCCGGGGCCGGGTGCGAGCAGGTACGGGAGGGGGACGAGGAGACTCCTGCCGGCCTGGCCCACCGCGTGCTCAAGGAGGCACGGAAACGGTCGCAGGCAGGGCGGGCGCCACAGTCCGCGACGGCGGGGGAGGACTCCGCCGGCGTCACGGGGGCACCGGTGGGGCAGGACGGCGGTGAGTCGTGGCCGGAGGATGCGGCCGCCCCTCGCCCGGCCACGGCTCCGGCCGACGCCACTACTTCGGTCCGGGACGAGAGCCCCGTGTCCCGGGCCCGTCCTGTCTCCCCCGCCGGAGGTCGGCCCGCCGACATCGCCAGGGAAGCGCTGCGAGCCGGGGCACCGGTGGGACAGGGCGGCGGTGAACCGTGGCCGGAGGATGCGGCCGCCCCTCGCCCGGCCACGGCTCCGGCCGACGCCATCACCCCGGTCCGGGACGAGAGCCCCGTGTCCCGGGCCCGTCCCGTCACCCCCGCCGGAGCTCGGCCCGGCGACATTGCCAGGGAAGCGCTGCGAGCCGCCCGGCGGGAGGCAGTCCGGGCCGAGGCCGAGGCGGACGCGGAGGCGGCGGAACGACGTGCCGCGCGGGGCGGGCGGACGGCGCAGCCCCGTACCCGACGCGGGGCGCCCGCGCCCGGCCGCTCCGTCGCGTCGGCGTCCCGCGCCGCGTCCGGGCCGGATTCCCGGGCGACCCGGATCAAGGCCACCCAGGACATGCGGCACTACCCGGCCAACGCCTTCCGGATGCCGACCTGGTCCGACACCCCGGACGAGGAGCCCCGGCCCTCGGACCCCAGCGCCGACGCCGGACACCCCGCCCACCCGGAGCCACCGTCCACTGCCTCCACGCCCACCGCCGAGTCCCGCCCGGACCGCTCGCCGACCGCCCCCGTGCCCACGGCCGACGATTCCCACCAGTCACCCCCCGATGCTGCCCCCGCGCACCCGTACCTGCCCGCCACCATGGCCACCCCCCACCGGGACACCGAACTGCGGCGCACGTTCCCGGCGTTCGCGGTGCGCGCGGCGGCCGAGGAGGGTGTGCGGTTCGCCGGGACCTGGTGGGGCAACGCGTGGGCCGACGCGCTGGAGCAGGGGGCGCTGGACGCCAAGCGGCTGGCGCGGGGGCGGGGTTATGCCGACCAGGGGCACGTCGACGCGATCACCGTGACACCGGGGCTCGTGCTGGCGTACGTACGCGGGAGCCGGCCGCGGCCGTACCGCGTGCAGGTGCGGCTCCGCACGCTGGAGGACCAGGACTGGGAGCGCTTCCTGGACGCGGCCGCCGACCGGCCCGGGCACATCGCCGCGCTGCTCGACAAGGAGCTGCCCCAGTCCCTCGCCGACTGCGGTGTGCCGCTGCTGCCCGGGCCCGGCGACCTCGCCCCGCAGTGCAGCTGTCCCGACTCCGGCCACCCCTGCAAGCACGCCGCCGCGCTCTGCTACCAGACGGCCCGGCTCCTCGACGCCGACCCGTTCGTGCTGCTCCTGCTGCGCGGCCGGGGCGAGAAGGACCTGCTCGACGCGCTGTCCCGGCGCAGCGCGGCCCGCGCGGCCCGCGCCGCCCAGGAGCGGCAGGCCGACTCCCTGCCCGGCGTGCGCGCCACCGACGCCCTCGCGCCCCGCCGACTGCCGCCGCTGCCCCCGCCGTTGCCGGTGCCGCCGCATTCCGGGCAGCCACCGGTCTATCCCGCGGCCCCCGGCGGCCCGGACCCCTTCGCCCTGGACCAGCTTGCGACCGACGCCGCCGCCCGCGCGCACGCGCTGCTCGACACCGGCCGCGACCCGGTGGGGGAGCTGACCCTGTGGCAGGACGCGGTGCGCCTCGCCGCCGCCCGCCCGGGCTCCGGCCTCACCGCCGCCACCCGCACGCTGTACGCCACGCTCGCCACGGCCGTCGGCCGCACCCCGTCCGACCTCGCGCGGGCCGTCGCCGCCTGGCGGCAGGGCGCGTCCGCCGGGCTGGCCGCCCTGGAGGAGCCGTGGGATCCGCCGGCCGGCCGCTTCGACCGGGCCCGCCCGCTGCTGCTCGCCGCCGACCTCCCGGCGTTCCGCCCCTGGCGCAACCGCCTCACCCACCCGCACGGCCACGCCCAGCTCCGCCTCGGCCGCGACGGCCTGTGGTACGCCTACGAGTCCGAGCCCGGCCGCGACGACTGGTGGCCCCGCGGCACCCCGGACCTCGACCCGGTGGGCGCCCTGACCGGCCTCGGCACCCCGGACGACCTGTAGTCCGAGGCCGCACAGGGCCGGCTCGGCGCCCCCGCCCGCCCGCATCGCCCGCGGCACGTGTGCAGAGCGCCGCAGGAACTGTGGGGGTCCGGTGTGGTGGGCCGGGGTGGTGCGTGGGGGACCACAGGGCCGGTGGCATCATGACCGGCCGGATCGGCATCGGGCAGGCGGGGGAGACGTGACACCGGTGAGGGCGGGAAGAGTTCGGGCGGGGACCCGGAGCGAGCCGAGGACCAGGCTGGGCCGGATCGGGATGGTGCTGTTCGGGGTGTTCGCCGGGGTGCTGTTCAGCGGCCTCGGTATCGGCGGCGCCGTGGGTCTCGCCGACGGCATGAAGTACTCCACGCGGATGTCCGGCACGCCGGGGCTGCTGCGGATCGAATACTGCGAGACCTCCGGCACCGGCAAGCAGCGGCACACCGACTGCTACGGCGTCTTCCGCTCCGACGATCATCGGGTCACGGACCCGTACGCCTCCATCGGCGAGTCGTTCAAGGGGGAGACGGTCCTTCCGGTCCAGCGGGACGCGAGCGGCCATTGCTACCTTGTCGGAGTCGCCCCGACGGCCGGGCGGCTGGCCGGGATCTGTGTCGCCGTGGTGGCAGGCGTCGGCGGCCTGACCCTGCTGTGCGGCGCGTTCTCCACCGCGATGCCCCGGCTGGGCGGGCGGATCGGCGCGGCGTTGTGGTCCCCCGGGGCCGGCCGGCTGCTGAGAGGGCTGATGCGGGCATGCGGCATCGGTTTCGCCCTCTTCGGCGTGGTCGGCGTGATCGGATGGCTGGCCATGCCCTGACGCGCGGACATCCGATGACCGGACGGTCGTTGATCGCACATACGGGTGATCGGACCTATGTGATAGAGCCTGGCCCGGCCAGGATCTACACTCAGTTGGTAGCCGCAAGCAACGGTACGTGAGTGATGATCGGCACGGGCCGTCGGAAGGCCGTGAGTGAGCCGAGCGCTCGCACGTCGATCGGGGATCGGTGCAGCGCCCCCACGGCGACCCGGCGGACCACAGGAACACGAGCCTCGGAGCCGGGAAGAGCCCGGGGGGCGAGGCGAGGCAAGGAGATTCGTACGCATGACCATGTCAGCGTCCCCGGCCCGCGGGGGAACCGCAGAGATATCCGCGTCACCACCGGCCGGCAGAATGACGCACCGGCAGATCATGACGATCCTCAGCGGCCTGATGCTGGGGATGTTCCTCGCGGCGCTCGACCAGACCATCGTCAGCACCTCGATCCGCACGATCGCCGACGATCTGCACGGGCTCAGCTCGCAGGCGTGGGTCACGACCGCGTATCTGATCACCTCCACCATCAGTACGCCGCTGTACGGCAAGCTGTCCGACATCTACGGCCGCAAACCGTTCTTCCTCGCGGCCATCTCGATCTTCATCGTCGGCTCGGCGGCCTGTTCGTTCGCCACCTCGATGACGGAGCTGGCGGCCTTCCGGGCCTTCCAGGGCATCGGCGCGGGCGGCCTGATGGCGCTGGCGCTGGCGATCATCGGTGACATCGTCCCGCCCCGCGAGCGGGCCCGCTACCAGGGCTACATGCTCGCGGTGTTCGGCTCCTCCAGTGTGCTCGGCCCGCTGATCGGCGGATTCCTCGCGGGCCGCGGCAGCATCCTCGCCATCACGGGCTGGCGCTGGGTCTTCCTGGTCAACGTGCCGGTCGGCATCATCGCGCTGTTCGTCGTCGCCAAGGTGCTGAACCTCCCGCACACCCGCCGCGAGCACCGCATCGACTGGTGGGGCGCGCTCACCATCGCCATCGGTGTCGTACCGCTGCTGCTCGTCGCCGAGCAGGGCCAGGACTGGGGCTGGGGCTCCACCAAGTCCCTCGTCTGCTACGGCGTCGGCGCGGTCGGCCTGATCGTGTGGGTCCTGGTCGAACGGGCGATGGGCGAGGAGGCCCTGATCCCGATGCGGCTGTTCCGCAGTGCCGTGTTCAGCAAGATGAGCCTGCTGTCCGTGCTCGTCGGCATGGGCATGTTCGGCGGCATGATGATGGTCCCGCTCTACCTCCAGATCGTGAAGGGGGTCAGCCCCACCAAGTCCGGCCTGCTGATGCTGCCGCTGATGGTCGGCATGATCGCCGGCACCATCGTGGTCGGCCGCATCATCCAGCAGACCGGCAAGTACAAGATCTTCCCCGTGATCGGCACCCTGCTGATCATCGCCGCGCTGCTGCTGTTCCACTACCGGGTGGAGTGGAACACCGCCCTGCCCGAGACCATGGCCTACATGGCGCTGTTCGGCATCGGTCTCGCCGGCTGCATGCAGATCCTGACCCTGGCCGTGCAGAACGCCGTCGAGCCCAAGGACATGGGCGTGGCGACCGCGTCGGCCACCTTCTTCCGGCAGATGGGCGGCACCGCCGGTACCGCGATCTTCCTCTCCGTGCTGTTCAGCACCGTCGGCGACAAGATCGGATCCGCCTTCCGGTCCGCCGCGCGGACGCCCGCGTTCCAGGCCGCGCTGCACGACCCGGCCGTCCGCGCCAACCCGGCCAACGCGCCCGTGCTGGACATGCTCAAGCACCCCGCGGCGAGCGGCAGCAGCGGTTCGGGCGTGCTGAACGACTCCTCGTTCATCCAGCGGCTCGACCCGCGCCTGGCCGAGCCGTTCAAGGTCGGCTTCACCAGCTCGATGCAGCTCGTGTTCCTCATCGCCGCCGGCGTGATGGTCCTGGGCTTCCTGGTCGCCGTGTGGACCAAGGAGGTCCCGCTGCGCAAGGTCTCCGGACTGGAGGCGCAGGCCGCCGAGGAGAACGGTGCCCCGGCCGCCGAGCAGGCTGTCGAGCAGACCGCCGCGCCGGTCGCCGCCGAGCCCGTCGCCGACGAGACCGCCGCCGCGTCGCCCGCCGACCGGTTCGCGCCCGTGCCGGGCGGCCCGTCGTACGCCGTCCGCGGCCATGTGCTCGACGGCGCCAACGCGCCGGTGGCGCAGGCCGTGATCACCGTGATCGACGTCGACGGACGGCAGCTCGGCCGTGCCGTCACCGGTCCCGACGGCGGCTACGCGGTGTCCGTCACCGGCCCCGGCACCTATGTGCTGATCGCCGCCGCCGGTTCCCGCCAGCCGCAGGCCGTCACCGTGCTCGTCGGCGACGAGCCGGTCGTCTGCGACCTCGCGCTCAGCGGCACCGTCGCCCTGTCCGGGGTCGTCCGCGACGCCGTCGACGCCCGCCCGGTGCCCTCGGCGCTGCTGGTCGCCACCGACGTACGCGGCGAGGTCGTGTCCTCCGGGACCACGGCCGAGGACGGCTCCTTCACGCTCGCCGAACTGGTCCCCGGCAGCTACACGCTGGTCGTGAACGCGCCCGGACACCGCCCGGCCGCGCTTCCCGTCGAGGTCACCGCGGGCGCCGGGGAGGTCCACGAGATCCGCCTGGAGGCGAGCGCCCGGCTGGGCGGCGTCGTCAGCACCCCCGCCGGAACGCCGCTCGACGACGCCAAGGTCACCCTGCTGGACTCGGCCGGGAACGTGGTCGGCACCGCGGTCACCGGCACCGACGGGGCCTACGGGTTCACCGACCTGGACGGCGGCGAGTACACCGTCGTCGCCAGCGGCTACGCCCCGGTCGCCACGTCCGTACGCCTGGACGGCAGCGGTGTGACCGACTTCGACCTGGAGCTGTCCCACCAGGACGAGGCCCGGTAGCGGCCGACGGCCACGCACAGCGGGAGGGCCGGCCGTGCGACCGACGAGGTCGCCCGCCCGGCCCTCCCGTCTGCGCAGGTGGAGGATCTTCGCGCAGTCCTCACAACCGGGGACGCCGTGTACGGGGCTCGGACCCAGGCGCGTAGGAAATGGTCAGATGTGAGACCGTGCAGGGCGTGAGTGAGACGGGGCTTCCAGAGATCATTTGCGGGACAGCTTAGGCGGTGTCACCCGTCCCAGATTCGTACATCGCAGGGAAGAGGCCCGTCTGCGTGGGCTCGGCATCAACCCTTGGCCGGACGCTTGAACCTCACCCGCAACCAGGCGCAGCCTCGTTCCCAGGAAGCGGGCGCACGGCTGGTGTCTGGCGCTTCACCGGCCAACTGCCAGGCTTGCTCGCGCACTTCGGTGCGGGCGCCGGGCGGGGCTCAAAAGCGGTCCCAGCCCGGTCGACCGCGCACGGTCGGGCAGCAAGCACCACATCCTCACCGACGGACAGGGCATCCCGCTCGCGGTGTCGCTGACAGGCAGCAACCGCAACGACGTCACCCAGCTGCTGCCGCCGCTGGACAAGGTGCCGGCCGTGCCGGTGTCGTCGGCCGGCCCAGAGGCTGGCCTGACATGCTGTTCGCAGCCCGCGGCTACGACCACGACAAGTACCGACGACCGCGCTGGCAGCGGGGTATCCGTCCCGTCATCGCCGAACGCGGCCGACAGCACGGCACGGGCCTGGGCACCTTCCGCGGGGTCGTCGAGCGGACCATGTGCGCCACGAGGCGCTCTGTTTGTATCCCCGGTTCAGCCGGGAGGAACTCGGAAGGAGGTTCCTGGGCCCGATGACTTACCTGGATCCGAAAGGCGAAGGGGACAAAAGCATGTCAGAAAACCAG